>NZ_JBVIDR010000001.1:0-980775 GCF_055572275.1 Streptomyces sp. NPDC030798
TGGAGTGGGCGACCTCCTGCCCGCCGCCCCGCCACAACTTCGTGACCCTGCCCCGCATCCGTTCCGAGTCCCCGGCGTTCGACCTGCACCACCCCAACTCCGCAGCGCCCGAGCGGGAGTTGACCGCGCAGTGAGCGCCCACGACGAACGGGCCCTCGTCCAGGAGATCGAGGGCCACCTGCTGCTCGCCGCGACCCGGGAGGAGGGCCGCACGGCGGCGGCCCGCGTCGCCGCACACCTCGGCTGGCTCACCGACACCCAACGGGACGAGCTGGAGCGCCACTTCGAGGCGGAGTACCTCGCCCTGGCCCGCACCTCCTGGCACCGCACCGCCCACCGCGCAACGGAACTGCGACAGGCGTACGAGGCCCGCTACCGAATGCTCCGCCAGCGGCTCCTCGCCTGGTGCCTGCTCGCCGGCGCCCTGCCGGCGGCGGCGAGCCTGCTGCTGCTCGCCGCCGCCCGGTAGGGCCGCGTCGACGGGCGTCCCGTCACAGGCCCGCGGTGACGTTGGTGAACGTGCCGTCGGAGGGGTCGCCGGCTCCGTCAGCCGGTGCCGGTGAGGACCATGCGGAAGCGGGCTCTGCCGGAGAGCATCTTCCGGTAGGCCTCGTCCGCCTGGTCGAGGGGCACCGTCTCGGTCATCGGGCAGATGCCGTGCAGGGCGCTGAAGGCCATGGTGTCCTGCACGTCCTGCGCGGTGCCGGACGGGTGCCCGCGCACCACGCGGCCGCTCATCAGCAGCTGGGCCGGGTTGATGCCGAGCGGCGCGGTGTCGGCGCCGATGACCACCAGTTCCCCTCGGTGCGCCAGCCCGTCCACGGTCGCCGTGATGGCGTCGGAGTTGCCGGCGGTGGCCAGCACCACCTTGGCGCCGCCCAGGGACTGCAGCGCCTCGGCGACCGGCGTGCCGGAGGTGCTGTCGACGTAGTGGTGGGCGCCGAGCTGCTTGGCGAAGTCGGCCTTCTCGGCGCCGCGGGCGATCCCGACCGTCTCGAAGCCCATGGCGACCGCGTACTGCACCCCGAGGTGCCCGAGGCCCCCGAGACCCAGTACGGCGACGAGGTCTCCGGGCCGGGCGGAGCTGCGCCGCAGCCCGTTGTACGTGGTCACGCCGGCGCATGCCATGGGCCCGGCATCGCTCGCGGCCAGCGCGTCGGGGATCCGGGCCAGGGCGTCGGCGGGCGCGATCACCTGCTCGCCGAAGCCGCCGTCGTAGGCCCAGCCGGGCACCTTCAGGTTCCGGCACACGATGAAGTCGCCCTCCCGGCAGGGCCGGCAGTGGCCGCAGCTCCCGCCGAACCAGCCGACGGTCACCCGGTCGCCCACCTGCCGGCCGCGGCCCTCGGCACCCTCGCCCAGCTCCTCGATCCGCCCGGCGATCTCGTGCCCGGGGACCAGCGGGAACGACACGCCGGGCAGCGCCCCGCTCACGAACAGGGCGTCGCTGTGACAGATCCCGCACGCCTCCACGTCGATCCGCACGTGGCCGGGGCCGGCCGCGGCACCTCCCGCTCGGCCAGTTCGAACGTGCCGCCCGCTGCGGTCACCTGCGCGACTCGATACGTGCTCATGCGTTGCTCCGGAGAACGGGTGCGAAACAGTACGACACCCCCCGCACCAGCAGACCAGCTCCGGGCCGATCGCGCGCGCCGAACCCGCTCACCTGGCGCGACGTGCCCTGCTCAGGCTCCGGGACGCCAGCCCTGCGGGCGCAGGATGCCGAGGAGCTGACGGACGAGCTCGTCGACGACCTCGTCCAGGCTCGCGTCCACCCAGCCGGCGCTCCAGTCGTGCAGCAGGCCGTTGACGCTCCCGATGAAGGCCGTGGCCGCGAGCCGGTAGTCGCGCGGCGCCGCCTCTCCGCGCGCCGCGGCCGCGTCGGCCTCCGCGCGGATCAGGTCGACCCAGCGGGCCCGCCGGGCGAGCCGCTGCTCCTCCAGGCGGGGGCTGACCCCGATGATCTCCACGAAGGTGATCCGGATGCGGCGCGGGTCGCAGGTGACGTCCCGCGCGTAGGCGCGGAACAGCACGGCGACCCGTTCGGCCAGCGGCAGCCCCTCCGCCTCCGCGAGCGCGTCGAGCACCGCCCGCTCCGCCCAGCCGTTGACCTCCAGGTGCAGTGCGGCGAGGACGTCCTCGAGGGTGCGGAACTCCTCGTAGAACTGGCGGGTGGACAGGCCCGCGGCCTGGCTCAGCGCGGCGACGGTCGTCGCGCGGTAGCCGGGGCTGTCGCCGAACAGCTGGAGGGCGGCGGCCAGGAAGCGGCGGCGCCGCTCGGCCTGCCGCTCCTCGGCGGACCTGCCGCCGTAGCGGCCCGTCGGCGCCCTGAGCCTCCCCGTCACGCTTTCCCCCTCCGTCGCCCCACCGGTCTCCCAATCTTGTCGTGCACACATCTTGTCGAGAAGGCCACCCCCTCCTTACTTTTCAGTAAGTTCACTGTGAATGCACCCGTGTTCAGATTTCCCCGAGGAAGGAGAGCAGTCATGTCTGCCTCCAGATCCAGGCACCTTTGCTCCGTGGCCGCCGCCCTTGTCCTGACCGTCGCCGCCCCGGCGACGGCCGCCTCCGCCGCGTCCTCCGCGTCCGGGACCTCCGGTCTGCGGGAGGTGCTGTTCGTGGGCAACAACTGGGACGGCACCGCCGATGTCATCAAGTCCTCCGGAGACTTCGCAAAGATCGGCCGGATCAACGTCATCCCGGACAAGGACCAGCGGATGGCCGAGATCAACGCCGACCCGATCAAGTGGATCTACTTCCAGGCGATCCGCAACAGCGTCGGCGAGGGCCACGACCAGTTCGCCGACGACATGTACTCCACGCCGGACGGCAGGTCGGTGGTCGTCTCCCGGCCGAGCTTCGCGGACGTGGTCTCCATCGATCTGGCCACCGGAAAGATCAACTGGCGTTTCCCGGTGGCCGGTTACCGCGCCGACCACATGGCGGTCTCGCCGGACGGCACCCGCGTGGCCGTCTCCGCCTCGACGGCGAACACGGTGCACGTCCTGGACATCACCACAGGCAAGCAGCTCGGGTCGTTCGCGACCGGCGACAAGCCGCACGAGAACATCTTCACCAAGGACGGCAAGTACATCTGGAACATGTCCATCGGGGACGTCAACACCTCCCTGGACGACCCGGGCTGGGACTGGACCAAGGGCGACCGGCACATCACGGTCGTCGACGCGACGACGTACAAGCAGGTCAAGGTCATCGACATGCGGCAGCGGCTGGACGCGTTCGGTCTGAAGGACTTCTCCGACGCCGTCCGCCCGGCGGTCTTCTCCCCCGACGAGTCGAAGCTGTACTTCCAGGTGTCGTTCTTCAACGGCTTCCTCGAGTACGACGTCGCCGCCGACAAGATCACCCGGATGAAGACGCTGCCGAAGAACCCGGCGACCAGCGAGGACCGCACCACCTGGGTCAACGACTCGCGCCACCACGGCATCTCGATGAACCCCGAGGGCACCAAGCTGTGCGTCGCGGGCACCATGGACGACTACGCCACCGTGGTGGACCGCGCCGGCCTGCAGGAGGGTCCGCTGGTGCCGGCCTCCAAGCCGTACTGGGCCACGGTCAGCGGCGACGGCAAGGACTGCATCATCTCCGAGAGCGGCGCCGACCAGGTCACCGCGATCGACTTCGCCACCGGCAAGAAGGTCACGTCCGTCCCGGTGGGCGACCACCCGCAGCGCGTCCGGCTGGGGCATGTGCAGACCGACTGGACGGGCCCGTCGGGCAGTTGAGCGGTCGGGCAGTCGAGCCGTACGGCCTCCGGGAACGGTCCCCCGGAGGCCGTACTCCGGTTCAGAAGCGTGCCGCCGCCCACGCGGCCAGCTCGGACCCGGCCGCGCTCAGCAGGTCCGCGGAGGGTGCCGTGGCGCCGTTGGTCACCAGCGCGTAGTGCAGGACGCCGGAGTCGGTGTCGCTGAGCAGCAGCCGGCGGCTGCCGGTGCCGCCCGGCTCCGGAGCCACGCCGACCGGGGTCGAGGCGGAGTGGGCGGGCGGCCCGAAGACCGTGCCCAGGTCGGAGACGACGGTGGTCGCGGAGGTGGGGAACGAGGCCGGGAGGTGCAGGTCGGTCGGCGCGCCGCCGCTGCCGGAGCGCCACACCAGCAGCCCGTACTGCCCGGAGCCCACCAGGCGCGCCACGTTCGGCAGTGAGCTCGGCACCGGGTTCCAGGTCAGGGTGGTGGAGCCGTCGCGGGAGCGGTCCTCGTAGGTGAAGGCGAGGGGGGTGCCGGCGGTGGCGGCCGGGTAGATCCGGTCCAGCAGCCGCGCGTCCTGGCGCAGTGCGACCTTGCCCGAGCCGTCCAGGGCGACGGCGGACAGGTCCTCGTCGTTCCAGCCGTCGCCGCTGGTGAGGACCTTGTCGGGGTTGCCGTTCATCAGCTCGTGGTGACGGCCGTTGTAGAGGTCCCACTGCCACTGGGACCCGGACAGCACCGGACCGGAGGCGGCCGGGTTCGTCCACCAACGCGCGCCGGGAACACGGGAGTCGAGTGCCTGGTACATCGCCTTGAGGACCGTCGGCGCCTTGTCGGACACCGTGCCGGACAGGGGGTGCCCGAACTCGCTGACCATGGCCGCGGTTCCGGCGGCCGAGGCGCGGTCGCGGACGGCGCCGAAGTCGGAGGCGTACTGGCCGTCGGCCGCCTTGCCCCACATCAGGATGCCGGAGATGGCCTTCTGGTCGTAGAAGTGGGTGTTGAGGACATAGCCCGGGCCGAGCGTGCCCGCGTCCAGCAGGCCGCCCTCCTGCTTCTGGGTGGAGATGTTGGCGTTCCAGAAGAGGTTCGGCTCGACGAAGGCGGGCTTGTCCTGCCAGCCGGCGGCGTCCATGCGGGCACGGAACTTGACGTAGAACGGCCAGAGCAGGTCGCGTTCCCAGGTGCGTGAGGTCTGCCCGGAGTCGTAGCGGCCGGCGTACGGCTCGTTGTACGGGTCGAAGCCGACGACGCCCGCGAACTCGCTCTCGCCCAGGTGCTGCCGCAGGTAGGTCATAACGGACTGGGCGGTGGTGAGGAAGGCGTCCTGGACGCCGTGGGCGTTGTGCCAGAAGTCGTACTGGGCCTGCTGCACGGCCGCGTTCTGGGTGATGTTCTGGCCCCAGAACAGGCAGATGCCGCAGGACTCCTTGGGGTAGCTCCCGGCGTCCACGGCCCATGGGGGGGCGCCGTCCCCGGTGTACCAGCTTCCGCTGTTGAACAGGTAGCGGGAGTACAGGTCCTGGTGGAAGTCGGGGTAGACCCGGATGCCCGCGTCGAGAAAGGCGCGCATCTGCTCGGTGACGGCGGCCAGGTAGGCGGTGTCCACCTGACCGCGCGCGGGTTCGGCGTGCGCCCAGGAGAGCAGGAAGCGGACGGCGTTGCCGCCGCCGAGGGCGCGCAGCGCGGTCGCGGACTTCTGGGCGTCGGCGACCGAGGCGAAGGGCAGGCCGCCGTTCTCCTCCAGTTTGGTCTCGCCGGAGACGTTGTAGCCGCGCAGCACGACCTCGCGGCCCTGGCCGTCGAGGAAGCGGCCGCCGCGCACGGTGAGGGGGGTGTTGTCGAACCAGAGGGAGTCGGTGGGGGTGGCGGCGGTGGCGGGCCGGGCGCCCGCCACCGTCAGGAATCCGCAGAGGACGACCAGCGCGAGCAGCAATCGCGTCCTGATATTCGACATGTACACCACAGTCCGGCGATTTCCGGACAGCGTCAATACTTCTGACTCGCGAGTAAGTTGACTATGAGTCAGCTCAGTCGCCCCTGCGGCGCGTCACGTTCAGCAGGTACTCCTTCCGGTTGAGCGGGTTGTGGTCGGTGCGCGGCCGCTCGGGGACCGGGCCCCGGGTGACGGGCGCGTAGTGGTCGAAGGCGGTCTCCAGCTCGCCCTCGCCCCGGGTGAGCCCGGGCAGCCGCTGCTCCAGCTCATGGACCCGGGCGGCCGGCACGGCCCCCTCCAGGACACAGGCCGGGCCCTGCGCCGCGGTGGTCTCCGGTACGGCGCCCAGCCGGGCCAGCACCGGCAGCAGGGCGCCCAGGGTGTCCGCCGGGGCCTCGATGCGGAAGCGGTGCATCGGCTCGTGCACCCGGGTGCCCGCCCGGCGCAGCGCCTCGACCAGGACGAGCGGGGTCAGGCCGCGGAAGTCGTAGCCGGTGCTCGACATGCTCTTGTCGAAGCCCTGGTGGGCGTGGCTCTGCCGGGGCGAGTAGCCGGAGTGGGTCATGGTGACCGTGCAGTCGGGGATCGCCCAGCCGCGCAGCCCCTGGCCGAGGCTCTCGCGGACGGTGTCCTCGACGGCCTTGAAGAAGGCGTACGGCATGGAGCCCAGCTCCACCTCCAGGCGGAACGCGACGCCCGAGCCGGGCGGGGCCGGGTCGACCCGCAGACCGACGGTGGCGAGGAACGGGTTGGCGTCCTTCTTGTTGAACTCCACCGCCCGGCCGCTGCCGACGGGCCGTTCGATGCACAGGGTGGTGGTCTCCCGGAAGCCGACGTCCAGGCCGTAGTCGTCGGCGAGGGTGGCCTGGAGGACCTCCTTCTGCACCTCGCCGTAGAGGGAGACGGAGGTCTCGCCGCGCAGCTCGTCGTGGCGGACGCCGATCAGCGGGTCCTGCTCGGCGAGCTGGGTGAGCGCCAGGTGCAGGGAGCGCCGGTCGGTGCCGGGGCCGGGGACCACGACGGTCTCCAGGGTCGGCGGCGCGAAGTGGTGCTCGCAGGCCCTGCCCGGCGTGCCGAGCGCGTCGCCGACCCGGATGCCGCCGAGGCCCCACACCTTGGCGATGCGGCCCGCGCCGACGCTCTCCTGCCGGACGTCGGCGCCGTGGTCGAAGACGGCGAGCGCGGTGACCCTGCCCTCCTCGCGGCCGTCCCCGAACGGGATGCGGTCGCGCACGCGCAGGGTGCCGGTGAAGATCCGCGCGTAGGCGATCTTCTCCCCCGCGGGGCCCCGCTCCACCTTGAACACCGTGCCGGCCGGCGGGCCGTCCGGGTCGCCCTCGGCGGCGGGCAGCAGCCGTTCGATGCCGACGACCAGCTCGTCCACCCCGGCGCCGGTGAGGGCGGACCCGAAGTAGACCGGATGGACCAGGGCGCGGCGGGTCTGGGCGGCGAGGGCGGTGTGCAGGCGGTCGTCGCGGAGACGGCCGGCCACATAGGCGGCCAGCAGGTCGTCGTCGTGGTCCGCGAGCGCGTCGAGCGCCGCCGGGCCGAGCCCGGGGACGAAGCGGGCGTCGCGGGTGCCCAGCCCGGCCGCCGTCCCGGCCGGCACCAGCGGTACGGCCAGCCGGCGGGCCATCTCGGCCAGCAGGACGCGGTCCCGGGCGCCGCGCCGGTCGATCTTGTTGACGAAGACGAGGGTGGGGATGCGCAGCCGGCGCAGGGTGCGCATGAGGATCCGGGTCTGCGCCTGGACGCCCTCGACGGCCGAGACGACCAGGACGGCGCCGTCCAGCACGCCGAGGACCCGTTCCACCTCGGCGATGAAGTCCGGGTGACCGGGGGTGTCGATGAGGTTGACGGTCACCGTGTCGAGCGGGAACGACACGACGGCCGACTTGATGGTGATGCCGCGCTGCCGTTCCAGCGCGAGGGTGTCCGTCCGGGTGTTTCCGGCGTCCACGCTGCCGATCTCGTCGGTGACTCCGGCGGTGTGCAGCAGCCGTTCGGTCAGGCTGGTCTTACCTGCGTCGACGTGCGCGAGGATTCCCAGGTTGAGCAAGTGCACGAAGCGTCATGTCCTTGTGTGAGCGGGCGATTCCTTGCTGGATGGACATGAACGGTGCGCGCATGATCGCTCCTGGCTCTTTCCGGGGACTCGACCGGTGCAGTGCAGCAGAACGACGGCCGGCGCGCCAACGGATTAATGTTCAACTACCTGTCGCGGCAGGCGTGACCGAGGAGCGGACGATGCGTGAGATTCTCGCCGTGCTGGACCGGTGGTACGCCGCCCATGTGCCGTTCGCGCTGGCCACGGTGGTCGCGGTCAGCCGCAGCGCGCCCCGCGGGCCCGGCGCCGCGATGGCGGTCGGACCCGACGACGAGGTCGTCGGCAGCGTCTCCGGGGGCTGTGTGGAGGGCGCGGTGTTCGAGCTCGCCCTGGAGGTGCTCGCGAGCGGCGAGGCGCGGACGGCGACGTACGGCTACAGCGACGAGGACGCGTTCGCGGTGGGGCTGACCTGCGGCGGCGAGATCACCGTGCTGGTACGGCCGGTCACCCCGGCCCGGGATCCCGCCTTCGGGGCGGTCGCCGCCTCGGTGGCGGGCGGTGAGCCGGTCACCGTGGCGACCGTGGTGGACGGGCCGGCGCCGTGCGGGGCGACCCTGGCGGTGTGGCCGGGGGCGGCTGCCGGGGGGCTCGGCGCGCCGGGCCTGGACGCGGCGGTGGCCGCCGACGCGCGCGGGGAACTCGCCCTCGGAGCGACGGGTCTCAGGCACTACGGGCCGCACGGCGAGCGGCGCGAGGACGAGGTCGGCGTGTTCCTGCAGTCGTTCGCGCCGCCGCCGCGGATGCTGGTGTTCGGCGCGATCGACTACGCGGCCGCGGTGGCGCGCATCGGTGACTTCCTCGGCTACCGGGTGACCGTGTGCGACGCCCGCCCGGTGTTCGCCACGCCCCGGCGGTTTCCCGAGGGGGTCGAGGTCGTCGTGGACTGGCCGCACCGTTATCTGCGCGGGACGGAGACCGACGCGCGCACCGTCATCTGCGTGCTCACCCACGACCCGAAGTTCGACGTGCCGCTGCTGCGGGAGGCACTGCGGCGCCCGGCGGCGTACATCGGCGCGATGGGCAGCCGCCGCACCCACGAGGACCGGCTGCGCCGCCTGGCCGAGTCGGGCCTCACGCACCGCCAACTGGCCCGACTGCGCTCCCCCGTCGGCCTGGACCTCGGAGCCCGGACGCCCGAGGAGGTGGCGGTGTCGGTGGCGGCGGAGATCGTCGCCCTGCGCTGGGGAGGCAGCGGGGCGCCCCTGACGGAGACACACGGGGCGATTCACCCCCGGGGACGGTCCTGAGGGGCGGGGCGCGGGCATCTGCGGCGGCTGTGCCGGATGCCGGCCGCCGGCCCGCCCGGCCGTCTCCCGGGCGGCCCGTCCACGCCGACTGCTCACGGTCGTCGGCGCGGACGGTGCTCGGGCTGGGCCCTGTCATCCGCCTGGAAGCCTCCCGAGCCGGGCGCCGTCATCCGGGCGTAGAGTCCCCAGACGCCTCGCCCCACCCCTCGGCCACCGCCCTCCGCCATCCCCGACGGCAACCTCAGTCGGCCACCGCCCTCCGCCATCCCCGACGGCAACCCCAGTCGGCCACCGCCCCCAGCCGTCCCCGGCCAATCCCCTGGGCAGCCGCCCCCAGCCGTCCCCTGGCGAATCGACCTCCGCCAACCCCTCAGCCGTCCCCCGGGCGCCCCCCTGGGCCAACCCTCCAGCCCATCCTCGGACGCCGCCTCTCAGCCACCCCCGGCCGCCGCCCCAACCGTCCCCCGGGCTCCCCCCTGGGCCAACCCTCCAGCCCATCCTCGGACGCCGCCTCTCAGCCACCCCCGACCGCCGCCCCAACCCTCCCCCGGCCAATCCACTGGGCAGCCACCCCCAGCCGTCCCCTGGCGAATCGCCCTCCGCCAACCCCTCAGCCGTCCCCCGGGCTCCCCCCTGGGCAACCCTCCAGCCCATCCTCGGACGCCGCCTCTCAGCCACCCCCGACCGCCGCCCCAACCGTCTCCCCGGCGAATCGCCCTCGGCCAACCCCTCAGCCGTCCCCCGGCGCCCTCTCAGTCGCCGCCCCTCGACCACCCTCAGGCCGTCCCCGGAGCCCCCTCAGTCGCCGCCCCTCGACCAACCCCGGTCATCTCCCCCGGCCCCTCGGTCAACCACGTCGGCCGTCCCCCTCCGCCTCACACCCCCGTGGCCATCCGCCATGCCTCTCCCCTCCGCTCACACCCCCGTGCCCACCAGTGCGTGCAGATGCAGGTCGTGCCAGCCGTCTGTCTGGAGCTGGGCGCTGCGCAGGGTGCCCTCGTGGGAGAAGCCGGCCTTCTCGGCGACCCGGCAGGAGGCGGGGTTGGCGGTCGCGTGGTAGAGGCTCAGGCGGTGCAGGCCGAGGTCGTCCAGGGCCCACCGGGCAAGGCGCCGGGCCGCCGTGACGGCGATGCCGCTCCCCCGTGCCTCGGGCAGCACCCAGTAGACGACTTCCGCCGAGCCGCCCGCGAGGTCGACGTCGTTGAGGCCGGCGAGCCCGAGAGGCGCTCCGCCGGCCGGGGCGACGGCCCAGATGACGCCGGTCTCCGCGCGCCGGCGCGCGTGCAGGCGCTCGATCCGGGCGCGGGCCTCGTCCCGGCTGCTCACCGTGAAGAGGTTCCACCGGCTGATGGACGGGTCCTGCCCCGCGGCCAGCAGGGCGTCCGCGTCGGCGTCGTCCAGGCGCCAGGGCCGCAGCTCCAGCCCGCCGGTGAGGCCGAGTACGGGCTGGTGGCCCTCGGCGAGGCGGCCTGCGGGGACGACGTCGGGTATGCCGGAGCCGGAGATCATCCCGGCATCGTGCCACAGGCGCTATCGCCGGGGCAGGCGGTGCAGGGTCACCTCGGTGAGCGTGCCGTCGGTGAGGGTCGCCGTGAGGTAGGTGCAGTGGGGCTGTCGGCGGCGGTCGGTCGGGGAGCCGGGGTTGAGCAGGCGCAGCCCGCCGGGGGCGGTGGTGTCCCAGGGGATGTGGCTGTGGCCGAACACCAGCACGTCCAGGTCCGGGAAGCGGGCGGCGCAGCGCGCCTCGCGGCCCTGGGCGGGCCCGGTCTCGTGCACCACGCCGAACCGCAGGCCGCCCAGCTCGGCGTACGCCACCTCGGGGAGCCGGGCGCGCAGTTCGGGGCCGTCGTTGTTGCCGTACACCCCGACCAGCCGGCGGCTGCGGCTCTCCAGCAGATCGAGCGTCGCCGTGTCCACCCAGTCACCGGCGTGGAACACCACGTCCGCGCGCGGGAGTTCGGCGAGCAGCGCCTCCGGGAGCCGCTTGGCGCGCTTGGGCAGGTGGGTGTCGGACATCAGGAGCAGGCGCACTCCTCCAGCCTAGGCCGGTCAGGAGGCGAGCCGTCGGATGCCGCCGACGGCGCTGAGGACGGCGACGCCCGCGCCGACCGCCGTGGCCGCCGGGTGCCGGGCGAGGGTCTCCTGCCAGGAGCGGGCGTGGGCGCGGTCGTCGAAGGCCCCGTGGGCGCCGTGGTCGTCGGCGGGACCCCGGTCGACCGGCTCGAAGAGGTTGTCCAGGTCGGCGGGCGGGATCGCGTCGCTCTGCTGGGAGTCGTACCCGGTGCGGGCCAGGTAGCGGTCCAGCAGCGCGGGGAAGAAGCGGTTGGCCCAGATGGTGGCCATGGTGGTGGCGCCGACGTAGTACTGCTTGCGTCGCGGGTGGTCGGCCGCGTACGCCACGCCCCGCGCCGCCACCTCCGGCTGGTAGATCGGCGGCACCGGCATCGGGTGCTTGGACAGCCGGGAGCGCACCCAGTCGAACTGGGGGGTGTTGACCGCGGGCATCTGGGCGACCGTGACGTGCACGTTGCTGCCGCGGTGCAGAAGTTCCGTGCGCAGGGAGGAGGTGAAGCCGTTGATCGCGTGCTTGGCGCCGCAGTACGCCGACTGCAGCGGGATGGAGCGTTCGCCGAGCGCCGAGCCGACCTGGACGATCGTCCCCCGGTCCCGGGGCAGCATGCGCTTGAGGGCCGTGCGGGTGCCGTTGACGAAGCCCAGGTACGTCACCTCGGTGACCCGCTGGAACTCCTCGGCGGTGATCTCCTCGAACGGCGCGAACACCGTGGAGAACGCGCAGTTGATCCAGATGTCGATCGGCCCGAACTCCCGCTCGGCGACCTCGGCGACGGCCTCCACCTGGGCCGGGTCGGCCACGTCGGCGGGCTGCACCAGCGGGCGTCCGCCGAGGGCCGCGACCTCGTCGGCGGCCGCCCGCAGGCCGCCCTCCCCACGCGCGACCAGCACGACGTTCGCACCGCGGCGGCCGTACAGGCGGGCGGTGGCGCGGCCGATTCCGGCGCTGGCACCGGTGATGACGACGGTGGCGGGCATGTTCCTCTCCTCTTGGGACGTGTCGGCTTGCTCTTGTGGTGCTCGTGGTTGGTGGTGCTGGTGATTCCGTGGTTTCTCTTGGTTCTCGCTTCGCTGGTGCGGCCGGGCCTCAGGGCCTCCTGCGCAGCCGTAGCGCCGCGCCTGCCCCGGCCGCCGCGACGAGGGCCGCGGCGGAGGCGGTCGTCGTCCAGCGGGCGGTGCGGGTCGGCTCGGACGGGCGGGTGGCCAGGCGCTCCGGGTGGTCGCTGGGCAGGGTGCCGTCGAGCCCGAGCGCCAGGACCTCGGCGAGGTGCAGGGCGCGGCGGCCGGTGCCGCCCTCCTCGATCTGGGTACGGCAGCTGAAGCCGTCGGCGAGGACCAGGCTGTCGGGGGCGGCGCCCCGTACGGCGGGCAGTACGCCGTGCTCGGCGACGGCCATGGAGACCTCGTGGTGGCCGCGTTCGAAGCCGAAGTTGCCGGCCAGGCCGCAGCAGCCCTCGTCGAGGACCTCGGCGTCCAGGTGGGCGCGGCGCATCAGTTCGCGGTCGGCGTCGAACTTCATGATGGCGTGCTGGTGGCAGTGGGTCTGCACGGTCGCCTGCCGCGCGAGCTGCGGTGGCCGCCAGTCGTCGGGCGCGTGGTGGACCAGGTGCTCGGCGAAGGTGCGGAACTGTCCGGCGAGCCGCTGCACGTCCTGGTCGGCGGGCATCAGTTCGGGGGCGTCGGCCCGGAAGACGGCCGTGCAGGAGGGTTCGAGTCCGATCACCGGGGTGCCCGCCTCCAGGTAGGGCCGCAGCACGCCGAGGGTGCGGCGCAGCACCTTCTTCGCGACGGGCAGTTGACCGGTGGAGATCCAGGTCAGGCCGCAGCACACCGGCTTGGTGGGGACGGCCACGTGGAATCCGGCGTCCTCCAGGACCCGTACGGCGGAGATCGCGATGGACGGGTGGAAGTAGCTGCTGAAGGTGTCGGGCCACAGCACGACCGTGCGCGGGTCGGCCGGATCGGGCTCCTCGGTGCCGCGCTCCTGCCACCACTGGAGGAACGACTGCCCGGCGAACACCGGGGCGGAGCGGGCCTCGTCGATGCCGGCGAGGCGCTTGCCGAGGCGGGCGAGACCGGGCGCGTGGAGCGCGGAGTTGACCAGGGACGGAGCGACGCGGGACAGCCGCGCCCACACCGGGAGCCAGCCCATGGAGTAGTGCGCCATGGGGCGCATCCGGCCCTCGTAGTGATGGGACAGGAACTCCGCCTTGAGGGTCGCCATGTCGACCCCGGTCGGGCAGTCGGACTTGCAGCCCTTGCAGGCCAGGCACAGATCCAGCGCGTCGCGCACCTCGGTGGAGCGCCAGCCGTCCTTGACCGCCGAGTCCGCGTGCCCGTCGAGCATCTCGAACAGCAGCCGGGCCCGGCCCCGCGTCGAGTGCTCCTCCTCCATCGTGGCGCGGTACGAGGGGCACATCACGCCGCCGGAGTGGCCGCGGCAGTTGCCGATGCCGACGCAGCGCATCACCGCGCGGTTGAAGGAGTGCTCGTCCTCGGGGAACTGGAAGTGGGTCGCGGGGGTGTCCGGGGTCCAGCCGGGGCCGAGGCGGAGCTGGCCGTCCACGGGGTTGGGGTGGACGACCTTGCCGGGGTTCATCCGGTTGCCGGGGTCGAAGAGGGCCTTCAGCTCGCCGAAGGCGGTCACGAGCCGTTCGCCGAACATCCGGGTGAGCAGCTCGCCCCGCGACTGGCCGTCGCCGTGCTCGCCGGACAGGGAGCCGCCGTAGGAGGCGACGAGGTCGGCGGCGCGCTCCAGGAACCGCCGGAAGTCGGCGACGCCCTCGGCGGTCCTCAGCCCGAAGGGGATGCGGGTGTGCACACAGCCCTGCCCGAAGTGCCCGTACAGGGAGGGGTGGTCGTAGTCGAACTCCTGGAACAGGTTCTTCAGGTCGCGCAGATAGTCGCCGAGCCGCTCCGGCGGGACCGCGGAGTCCTCCCAGCCCTCCCAGGTCTCCCGGTCGTCCGGCGGGCGGGCGGTGACGCCGAGTCCGGCCTCGCGGGCCTTGAGCATCTTCTGCTCGCGCTCGGGGTCGTCGGAGAAGGTGACGTCGGCGTCCTTCTCGTGGCGGCCGACGGCGCGCAGCAGCGCGTGCGCCTGCTCGTCGACGTCCTCCTGGCTGTCGCCGCTGAACTGCACCATCAGCCAGCTGTCGCCCTCGGGCAGGACCTCGAGCGAGTCCAGGTAGGCGCCCTCCTCGCGCATCAGCTGAGCCATGCGCCCGTCCAGTGCCTCCAGTTGGCTCGGCGAGCAGTGCTCCAGCAGAGCGGACACGTCGTCGCCGGCCGCGCAGATGTCGTCGTAGCCGAGGACCAGCAGGGACTGGTACGGCGGCACCGGCACGAGGTCGAGTTCGGCGCGCAGGACGGTCACCAGGGTGCCCTCGCTGCCGACGAGCGCCCTGGCCACGTCGAAGCCGTTCTCGGGCAGCAGGGAGTCGAGGTTGTAGCCGGAGACGCGGCGCGGGATCTTCGGGTAGCCGCGGCGGATGTCGGCCAGGTACTCGGTGGCGATGCGGTCGAGGCCCGCGTACAGCTCGCCGAGCCGGCCGCCGCCCTCGATGATCCGGGCGCGTTCGCCGGGCGAGGTGGGGCCGACCCAGGCGCGTTGGCCGTCGTAGGTGAGGATCTCCAGGCGGCGTACGTTGTCGACGGTCTTGCCGTAGGCCTGGGCCGAGGAGCCGCAGGAGTTGTTGCCGATCATGCCACCGAGGGCGCAGTGGCTGTGCGTCGACGGCTTGGGCCCGAACTGCAGCTTGTGGACGGCGAGCCGGCGGTTGAGTTCGTCCAGGACGATGCCCGGTTCGACCACGCAGGTGCGCTGGTCGGGGTCGACGGACAGCAGCTTGGTGCAGTACTTGCTCCAGTCGATCACCACGGCCGTGTTGGTCGACTGGCCGGCGAGGCTGGTGCCGCCGCCCCGGGACAGCACCGGGGCGTCGAAGCGCGCGCACACGGACACGGCCCGCGCGCCCGCCTCCACCGTGCGGGGCACGACGACGCCGAGGGGGACCTGGCGGTAGTTGGAACCGTCCGTGGCGTAGGCGCCGCGGCTGCCCGCGTCGAAGCGGACCTCGCCGTCCACTTCGGCGCGCAGCGCCGCCTCCAGGCCGGACCTGTCCGGTGGGGTCATCTGCGCTCCCTGAGATCACCGACATCCTTGCTCTTCCAGGACCTGCGGGTACCCCTTCCTTGCTCTGTGCAACGGCGCCGAGGAGGGGAATTGCGGCCCCCGTAGACAGTTGAAACTGAACAGTTGCAACTGGACAGTTCCGGCTGCTGGTTCTAGGGTGGGCGCCATGCCCGAGATCTCCGAGTCCGCCGCCCGTGCGGCACGCGACCTGCGCGTGGTGTTCAGCCGGCTGCGGCGCCGTATCCGCGAGGTGGCGCAGGACGCCGATCTCACGCCGTCCCAGGAGTCGGCGCTGTCCCTGGTCGGCAAGCACGGTGCGGCCACGGCCAGCGCGCTGGCCGCCGAGGAGGGCGTACGGCCGCAGTCGATGGCGACGACGCTGGCCGCCCTGGAGCAGCACGGCCTGATCCGGCGCGCTCCCGACCCCGACGACGGCCGGCGCCAGCTGGTCACCCTCAGCGAGGCGGGCCGGGCCCGCGTCGAGGGCAACAAGCAGCTGCGCGAGGAATGGCTGGCCCGCGCCTTCGAGGACCGCTTCACCGAGGAGGAGCGGGCGGCCGTCCTGCGGGCGCTGGAGCTGATGGAACGGCTCTCGCGGCCGTGACCCGAGCGACTCCCCCACCGACGATTCCCTCGAAAGGCCTGACCGCATCATGGCGCTGACCACTCTCGACCCCCGTACCGCTCTCGTCGCGATCGACCTGCAGAACGGCATCGTGGGCATGCCCACCGAGCCGTACCCGGCGAAGGATGTCGTCTCGCGCACGGCCGAGCTCGCCGACGCGTTCCGCGCGCGCGGGCTGCCCGTGGTGCTGGTGCGGGTCTCCTTCGCGGCCGACTGGGCGGACGCCGTGCCCGGGCGCACCGAGCGCCAGGCGCGCGGACTCGCGTTCCCGGAGGGCTGGGACGTCCTGGTCGACGAGCTGTCCGGCCACCCCGGCGACATCCGTGTCACCAAGCACAACTGGAGCGCCTTCCACGGCACCGACCTCGACGTCCAGCTGCGCCGCCGCGGGGTCACCCAGATCGTGCTGACCGGCATCGCCACCAGCATCGGCGTGGAGTCCACCGCCCGCGACGCCTACGCCCACGGCTACCACGTCAGCCTGGCCACCGACGCCATGGCCGACAGCGACCCCGCGGCGCACGCGGGCAGCGTCGAGCGGATCTTCCCCCGGCTCGGCGAGTCCGGTACGACGACCGAGATCCTGGAACTGCTGGGCCCTACCCACTCCTGACGGACCGCGGCGGTCCCCGGACGGCACAACGGCCGCACCGGGGACCGCGTTAACATGCGGCCACGCGCACCGCGCCACCCAGGCTGCGGAAAGCGAACCAAGGGGGCTTGGAAACCGGATGCCGGTCAAGGTCAGCGTCGTCGTACCCGTCTACAACCCCGGGCCGTACATCGAGGACTGCATCGCCTCGCTGCTGCGGCAGTCGCTGCCCCCCGACGCGTACGAAGTGATCTTCGTCGACGACGGCTCCACCGACGCCACTCCCGCCCGCCTCGACGCGCTCGCCGCCGAGCATCCGCACATCAGGGTGGTCCACCAGGAGAACTCGGGCTGGTCGGGCAAGCCGCGCAACGTCGGCATCGAGGCCGCCCGGGGCGAGTACGTGATGTTCGTCGACAACGACGACCGGCTCGGCGACGAGGCCCTGGAACGGATGTACGCGTACGGCGTCGCGCACGGGGCCGACGTGGTCGTCGGGAAGATGGCGGGCAAGGGCCGCCCGGTGCCGGTGGAGCTGTTCCGCCGCAACCGCCCGCACGCCACGGTGGCGAACGCCCCGCTGATCGACAGCCTCACCCCGCACAAGATGGTCCGGCGCTCCTTCCTGGACCGCACCGGGCTGCGCTTCCCGGAGGGCCGGCGGCGCCTGGAGGACCACGTCTTCGTCACCGAGGCGTATCTGCGCGCCGACAACGTGTCCGTGCTCGCCGACTACGTCTGCTACTACCACGTGGCCCGAGAGGACGCCTCCAACGCCGGGTTCCAGCGCTTCGACCCGGTCGGCTACTTCAAGAACCTGCGCGAGGCCCTGGACGTCGTCGAGCGGTACACCGAGCCGGGCCCGCTGCGCGACCGGCTGCTGCGCCGCTGGCTGCGGGTGGAGATGGTCGAGCGGATGACCGGGCGCCGGCTGCTGGCGATGCCGGACGACTACCGGCGCGAGCTGTTCCGGGAGATGCACGCGGTGGTCGTGGAGCGCTTCGGCCCCGGCGTCGCCCCCGGGCTGCGCCCCGGCCAGCGGATCACCGCCGCGCTGATCCGGGAGGACCGCTACGAGGACCTCGTCGCCTACGCCGAGTGGGAGGCCGGTGTGCGGCCCCGGGCCACGCCGACGGGCGTCGACTGGCACGAGGGGGCGCTGCGCGTGCGGTTCGACGCCGAGTACCACGACACGGACGGTCCGCTGACGGTGGACCCGGCCGGCCCCCGTCCGCCCGCCGACGGCGCGCCCGCCGGCCCGGACGAGGCGGCCGCCTGGCTGGCCGGGGCCGCCGACGACGGTTTCGGGGACGCGACCTGCGACCTGGTGCTGCGCGACCGGGAGACCGGGGCGTCCTTCTTCCAGCCGGTCGAGGTCGCCCGGGAGCGGGTCCCGGCCGCGGACGGCCGGAACCGGCTGGTGCTGCGGGGCACGGCCACGGTCGACCCCGCCGTCGCGGCGGGCGGCGACCCGCTCTCCGGCGGACTGTGGGACGCCCACGTCCGGGTCGTGCTGGGCGGCTGGACGAAGGAGTGCCGCCTGGGTCCCGCCCCGGCGCCCGGCCCCGCCCTGCCGACCGCCGGGATCGTCGCGGGCCGCGTGGTGCTGCCGTACTGGACGAAACAGCACCGCAACCTGTCCCTGGACGTGGACCGGGCCGTGAAGTCCCTCGGCCTGCACCGGCTGACCCCGGCCGACGCGGCGGTCTCCGACAGCGAGGTGCTCACCGTCGCGCTGCCGCTGTACGTGGCGGACAGCACCGAGGTCACGCTGCGGCTGACCGGCACCGCCACCGGGCGGAGGCTCGACCGGGCGGCCGTCCTCACCCCCGTCGACGGCGCCCACGCGCTGCTGGAGGCGGCGGTGCCGCTGCGCGAGGTGCGCAACGCCGTCTGGCGCACGGAGCTGCGGCCGCCCGGTGACCGCGGTCTCGTGCTGCCGCTGCTGCTGACAGCGGGCCGGGCGGACGTCCAGGTGACCCGCGCGGCGCCGCGCGGACTGCTGCGCCGGCTGGCGGGCCGCGCCCGGCGTGCGCTCGCCACCGTGCTCGGACGGACCACGACGACCGGAAAGGCCTGAGACAATGCGGGAGTTGGAGATAGCCGGCGCCTGGGTGCTGGAGCCCAAGGTGTTCCCGGACGAGCGGGGCAGCTTCCACGAGTGGTACCGGGGAGCGGAGTTCCGCGAGGCCACCGGGTACGACCTGGCGCTCGCCCAGGCCAACTGCTCGGTGTCCCGGCGGGGCGTGCTGCGCGGCGTCCACTTCGCCGACGTACCGCCCGGGCAGGCCAAGTACGTCACCTGTGTGCGCGGTGCCGTGCTGGACGTGGTGGTGGACATCCGGGTCGGCTCCCCCACCTTCGGGCGGTGGGAGGCGGTGCGGCTGGACGACGACACCCGGCACGCGGTGTTCCTCGCCGAGGGCCTCGGGCACGCCTTCATGGCGCTGACCGACGACGCCACCGTGGTGTACCTGTGCTCGGCCGGCTACGCGCCGGGACGCGAGCACGGGGTGCACCCCCTCGACCCGGCGCTCGGCATCGCCTGGCCCGAGGGCATCGAGCCGGTGCTGTCGGAGAAGGACGCCGCGGCGCCCACGCTCGCCGAGGCGGAGCGGTCCGGGCTGCTGCCCACCCACGCGGACTGCTCCGCCCACTACGAGCGGCTGCGCGGCTGAACCCGCGCGGGTTCAGCGGCTGACGGCGTACGGGGCCACCGCGCGGCGCAGCGGCTCCCAGCCGCGTGCGCGCCCGGTGCCCCGGTTGCGGGCGGCGACCAGCGGCTTCCAGAAGCCGGCCGCCAGGAACTCCTCCGGCTTGACGGCCGTGGTGCGCTCCAGGACCGACTCGGGGACCTTCTGCGGGTCGGGCACCTCGAACTCCGCGACGACGTCGTCGTACCGGTCCTTCAGGACGGTGTTGTCCGGGTCGGCGCCGAACACCACCAGCTGTCCGGTGGGCGCGGTGTCGACCAGGACCAGCGACAGGTCGGGACGGTGCCGGCCGAGGATCTCGATCAGCTTGTAGACGTCGCCGGTCCAGGCGTTGGTGTGCCGGTCCCGGGCCGCCTCGTCGACGTTGCGCGGCAGCATGTCGTCGAAGACGACGACGCTCGCCCAGTCCGCGTGCTTCTCGATGTTGATGAAGTCCCGCAGCGCGTACTCGAAGAGGTGCATGCCGTCGATGAACGACAGGTCCAGGGTGGTGCGGCGCCAGTAGCCGAACGGGCTGCGGTTGCGGGCGAGGTTGCGCAGCGGGTGCCGACCGCCCCGGAGGTGGGCGAGGGGGTTCTCGCGGGCGAAGAAGTCGTCGCTGGTGGCCTTCGCGAGGTGCACGTCGCAGCGGATCTCCGTGACCACCTTGAACGCGGGGTCGATCGCGATGCTGGGCACCCGGGACAGCGTCAGGCTGCGGCCGTCGTTGACGCCGATCTCCAGGTAGTTGCGGTTCGCGGTGACCTTGTGGAGCTCCCGCAGGAACTCGTGCCGTTTCACTGGGACATCTCCTTGCGGATGTGAGGCAGTGCTTCGTACAGGGCGGAGCGCCAGTCCCTCGGGGGTGCCAGACCGGCCTCCCGCCAGCGGGCGTGCCCGAGGGCGCTGTAGGCGGGGCGGGGCGCGGGCCGCGGAAAGGAGCGGCTGTCGGTCGGGCGTACCCGGCCGGGGTCGGCGCCGGCCAGCCGGAACACCTCACGGGCCAGCTCGTACCAGCTCGCCTCGCCGGAGTTGGTGGCGTGCAGGACGCCGTGCGCCTCGGTGCTGCCGAGGGCGGCGATCCGGGCGGCCACGTCGGCGCTCCAGGTGGGCTGCCCGCGCTGGTCGTCGACGACGTCCACGGTGTCCCGGCGCATCTCCAGCTCCAGCATGGTGCGCACGAAGTTGCGGCCATGGGCGCCGTACAGCCAGGCGGTGCGCAGCACCAGCGCCGCGCCCGGGAGTTCGGCGAGGACGGCTTGCTCCCCGGCGAGTTTGGTGCGGCCGTAGGCGGTGCGCGGGGCGGGCGGGTGGTCCTCGGGGTAGGGGGTGGCGCGGGTCTCGCCGGAGAAGACGTAGTCGGTGGAGACGTGGATCAGGCGGGCGCCGCGTGCGGCGCAGGCGCGGGCCAGCAGCCGGGGGCCGTCGCCGTTGACACGCAGGGCGCGGGCCTCGTCGGTCTCGGCGTCGTCCACGGCCGTGTAGGCGGCGCAGTTGACGACGACGTCGGGGCGGTGGGTGTCGAACGCCCGCCGCACGGCGGTGGGTTCGGTGATGTCGAGCGTCGTCCGGTCCAGGCCGGTGACGTCCTCGCCGCGTCCCCGCAGTTCCTGGACGGTGTCGTGGCCGAGCATGCCGCCCGCGCCGGTGACCAGCCATCTCATCGCGCGCTCCGCCGCTTCAGGGGCTCCCACCAGTCCCGGTGGTCCCGGTACCAGGCGACCGTCTCGGCGAGCCCGGTGGCGAAGTCACGGCCGGGCCGGTAGCCCAGTTCGTCGCGGGCCTTGCTCCAGTCGACGGAGTAGCGCAGGTCGTGCCCCTTGCGGTCGGGCACGTACGCGACCCGGTCCCAGCCGGCCCCGCACGCCTCGAGCAGCAATCCGGTCAGTTCCTTGTTGCTCAGCTCGGTGCCGCCGCCGATGTTGTAGACCTCACCGGGGCGGCCCCCGGTGCGCACCAGCTCGATGCCCCGGCAGTGGTCGTCGACGTGCAGCCAGTCGCGGACGTTGCGCCCGTCGCCGTAGAGCGGGACCGTCAGGCCGTCGAGGAGGTTGGTGACGAAGAGCGGGATCACCTTCTCCGGGAACTGGTGCGGGCCGTAGTTGTTGGAGCAGCGGGTGACCCGGACGTCGAGGCCGTGGGTGCGGTGCTGGGCGAGGGCGAGCAGGTCGGAGGAGGCCTTCGAGGCGGAGTAGGGCGAGTTGGGCGCGAGGGGGTGGGTCTCGGGCCAGGAGCCGGACTCGATGGAGCCGTAGACCTCGTCGGTGGAGACGTGCACGAACGGGCCGACGCCGTGCCGCAGGGCCGCGTCCAGCAGGGTCTGGGTGCCGACGACATTGGTGCGGACGAACTCGCCGGCCCCGTCGATCGACCGGTCGACGTGCGACTCGGCGGCGAAGTGCACGACCTGGTCGGCGTCCGTCATCAGCTTGTCGACCAGGCCGGCGTCGCAGATGTCGCCGTGCACGAAGTCGAGCCGGGGATGGCTCGCGGGGAGGTTGGTGAGTGTGCCGGCGTAGGTCAGCCGGTCCAGCACGGTGATGCGGGGGGCGTCCGGTGAGTCGTCGGCGAGGAGCATGCGGACGTAGTGGGAGCCGATGAACCCGGCGGCGCCGGTGACGAGGAGATTCATGAACGGATCTGCACCTTGCTGTGGTCTCCGAGGACGAGGCGGTGGGCACTGGGAACTCCGGCCGCCGGGGTGACCTCGACGTGCCGGCCGATCAGCGAGGACTCGATCCGGCCCACCCCGGCGATCGAGGAGTCCCGCAGCACGATGGAGAACTCGAGTTCGCTGTCCGTGATCCGGCAGTTCTCCGCGATGGAGGTGAAGGGCCCGACGTAGGAGTCGGTGACGACCGTTCCGGCTCCGATGACGGCCGGTCCGACGATCCGGGAGCCCACGATCCGCGCGCCCTCCTCGACCACGACGCGGCCGACGGTCTCGGAGGTCTCGTCCACCTCGCCGTCGATGCGCCGCTGCATGCCTTCCAGGACGGTCCGGTTGACCTCCAGCATGTCGTCGACGTTGCCGGTGTCCTTCCAGTAGCCCTGGATGACCGTGGAGCGCACGTCGGCCCGGTGGTCGATGAGGTGCTGCAGGGCGTGGGTGATCTCCAGCTCGCCCCGCCAGGAGGGCCGGATGGCGCGTACGGCGCGGTGGACGGCGGGCGTGAACAGGTAGACGCCGACGAGCGCGAGGTCGCTCTTGGGGTGCTCGGGCTTCTCCTCCAGGCCGATCACCTGGCCGTCCGGGTCGAGTTCGGCGACGCCGAAGGCGCGCGGGTCGGGGACGCGGGTGAGCAGGATCTGGGCGTCGGGGCGGGTGGCGCGGAACTCCTCGACCAGGGTGCGGATGCCGCCGACGACGAAGTTGTCCCCGAGGTACATGACGAAGTCGTCGTCGCCGAGGAACTCGCGGGCGATCAGCACCGCGTGGGCGAGCCCGAGGGGGCGCTCCTGGGGTATGTAGGTGACGTCGAGGCCGAACTTGGAGCCGTCGCCGACGGCTTCCTCGATCTCCGCCGCGGTGTCGCCGACGATCATGCCGACCTCGGTGATGCCCGCGTCGGCGAGGGACTCCAAGCCGTAGAACAGCACGGGCTTGTTGGCCACCGGCACGAGCTGTTTCGCCGATGTGTGGGTGATCGGCCGCAGTCGGGTGCCGGAACCACCGGAGAGCACCAGAGCCTTCATTGGCCATACCTTAACGGCGATCGACCGGATCCGGCCCGGGTTTGTCATACCGGCTTGTTCATGCCGGTTTGTCACGCCGGTTCTTCACGGCGGCTCCGGGGTTCCGGCAGGCTCTGGTTCCCGGTTCACTCGCGGACGGTGTCGCTGTGCGGTTCCCCGCCGTTCAGTCCTCGCCCCGCACGATGTTGCCCTCCGGGTCCGCCCAGGCGTCCGGCTGGGCATCCCGGTCGAGTACGGCCGGCAGACAGGTGCGCATGCGCTTGCCCCGCCCTCGGGGAGCCTTCTCCCAGCCCGTCCCGGTGTGGGGCACGGCGGGCTTGTCGCTGGTCTGCGCGGTCACGGCGCTCATCTTCCTTCTGCTCCCCGGGGCCGGTCCGGCGGCTGCTGCGGCGCCTGTCGCGACCCGTGTCCGGTGTGTGCCTGCCCGGGTCCCCGCACCGCGGGGCACGCAAACCCGGGCACGGCGGGCGGGACCGCTCAGGTGCGGCCGCCGCCCCCGCCCCCGAAGGACCCGCTGGAACCGGGCGACCAGCGCGGGCGGCGCTGGTCGTCGGCCCGCTTGGTGCCGACGTTGCCGAGCTGGTGGGGGGTGAGCCGTTCGCTCTCGTCGGTGGCCCGGGGCACCTCGTGGGGCTCCCGGATCTCCTGGCTCTCGTGGACCGGGCCGGAGGGCGGCAGCTTCGGGTGCTCGTGGGGGCGGGGAGTCGCCGGTTCGCGCCCGCGCACCCGCATGCCCAGCCGGACCGCCCACACCAGGCCGGCGGTGATGGCGACGCCGGCGACGAGGATGAGGACGTATCCGAACACCTGACCGCCCGCGGCTGCTTCGTACATGGCAGTGTCCATGGTCGCCGGGTACCCGGGGGCACGCGGCGGATGCCTCACGGGCTCCGGTTCGGCCGATCGGCCGATCGGCGCAGCGGGCGGCGGGCCCGGGGTGGGCGTGCAGGGCGTGGCGCGGATGGGCCCGCGGCCGTACGGGGGTAGCGTCGCCCGCGATGACCGAAACACCCGACATGTCAGGGATCAGGGAGATCAGCGCCCGGTACACGACTCCTGCCCCACCGCCGGGCCGGGCCCTGCTGCGCTGGATCTCCACGACCGACCACAAGGTGATCGGGCGCCTCTACATGGTCACGGCGTTCTCCTTCTTCCTGCTGGCCGGGCTGCTGGCCATGGGCATGCGCGCCGAGCTGGCCCGGCCGGGGCTGCAGGTGCTGAGCAAGCACGGCTACGACCAGTTCGTCACCATCCACGGCACGATCATGATGCTGCTGTTCGCGACGCCGATGTTCGCCGGGTTCACCAACGCGGTCATGCCGCTGCAGATCGGCGCGCCGGACGTGGCCTTCCCGCGGCTGAACGCGCTGTCGTACTGGATGTACCTGTTCGGCGGGCTGATGGTGGTGTCCGGGTTCCTGGTTCCGGGCGGTGCGGCGGCCTTCGGCTGGTTCGCGTACGCGCCGCTGAACAGTGCCTACTACTCCCCCGGCGCGGGCGGTGACCTGTGGGTGATGGGGCTGGTGGTGACCGGTGTGTCGACGACGCTGGGCGCGGTCAACTTCATCGCGACCATCATGTGCCTGCGCGCGCCGGGCCTGACCATGTTCCGGATGCCGATCTTCACCTGGAACGTGCTGTTCACCTCGATCCTGGTCCTGCCGGCCTTCCCGGTGCTCGCGGCGGCCCTGCTGGCACTGGAGGCGGACAGGAAGTTCGGGGCACACGTGTTCGATGCGGCGAACGGCGGCGCGCTGCTGTGGCAGCACCTGTTCTGGTTCTTCGGGCATCCCGAGGTGTACATCGTGGCTCTGCCGTTCTTCGGGATCGTCTCGGAGATCCTGCCGGTGTTCTCCCGCAAGCCGCTCTGGGGCTATGTGCCGATGATCGGGGCGACGATCGCGATCACCATGCTGTCGGCGGTGGTGTGGGCGCACCACATGTTCGCGACCGGCGCGGTGCTGCTGCCGTTCTTCTCGATCATGTCGTTCCTGATCGCGGTGCCCACGGGCATCAAGTTCTTCGCGTGGATCGGGACGATGGTCAACGGGTCGCTGTCGTTCGAGACGCCGATGCTGTGGTCGATGGGCTTCCTGGTGTCGTTCCTGCTGGGCGGACTGAGCGGGGTGCTGATCGCCTCGCCGCCGCTGGACTTCCATCTGACCGACTCGTACTTCATCGTGGCGCACCTGCACTACGTGCTGTTCGGCACGGTGGTGTTCGCGATGTTCGCCGGGTTCTACTTCTGGTGGCCGAAGTTCACCGGGAAGATGCTCGACGAGCGGCTCGGCAAGGTGCACTTCTGGCTGCTGTTCCCCGCCTTCCAGCTGACCTTCCTGGTGCAGCACTGGCTCGGCGAGGAGGGCATGCCCCGCCGGTACGCGGACTACCTGCCCGCCGACGGCTTCACGCTGCTCAACACCCTGTCGTCGGTGGGCGCATTCCTGCTGGGCGCCTCCACCCTGCCGTTCCTCTACAACGTCTGGCGCACCCGCAGCAGGGGCGAGCGGGTCACCGAGGACGATCCGTGGGGGTGGGGGCGGGGTTTGGAGTGGGCGACGTCCTGCCCGCCGCCGCGGCACAACTTCGTGGCGCTGCCCCGGGTGCGGTCGGAATCGCCGGCCTTCGACCTGCACCATCCCGAGGTGGAGAGCCCGCCCGGGGAGGAGATCGTGCGATGAAGGCGGAAGCGATCCTGTTCGGCGGCGTGGCGCTGTTCTTCGCCGGGTCCGCCGCGCTGTACGGGGTGTGGTCGGGAGAGGAGGCGGGCACGGCCGCGCTGGTGGTCGCGTTCGCGATGGCGGCGCTGATCTCCTTCTTCTGCCTGATCCAGTACCGGCGCCGGGGCACCCGGGCCCAGGACCGCAGCGACGCGGAGATCGCGGACGCGGCCGGGCCCGTGGCGTTCTTCCCGGACGAGAGCGTGTGGCCGATCGTCACCGCGCTCGGTTTCGCGGTGACGGCCGGCGGCGTGGTCTACGGGCTGTGGCTGTTCCTCATCGGTCTGGCCGTTCTGGCGCGCGGGGTGTTCGGGATGGTGTTCCAGTTCGCGCACCGGTGAGCGGCCTGCGCGGGGCGCCCGGCCGGAACGACTCGACGGGCTCGTGATCGGTGTCGTAGCCGCCGGTGACGCTCTGTTTGATCTCGCCGGTGGGCACGCCCTCGGCGAGGCGCTCGTTCTCCGCCTCGGTCAGCGCCCGGCACACCCACCGGGTGACCAGGAAGGCCAGAAGGGGCGCCACGACGAACGCGACCCTCAGCACCCAGGTGATGGCGTTGACGGAGACGTGGAAGGTCTGGGCGAGGACGTCGTTGCCGCCGGCCAGCAGCAGGACGCCGTACCAGACCGTGCCCGCCACGCCGATGCCGGTGCGGACGGGGCGCTCGCGCGGCCGGTCGCACAGATGCTGCTCGCGCAGCCACTCCCCGGTCAGGCGCTGCTCGACGAACGGGTAGGCGTAGAGCACGGCGAACAGCAGGGCGGGCAGCACAACGGCCGGGAGCAGCGCGTTCCACATGAGGGTGTGCCCGGCGACGTTCGTCTCCCATGCCGGCATCAGCCGCAGCGAGCCCTCCAGGAAGCCGACGTACCAGTCGGGCTGGGAGGCGGTGGAGGCCTGGTCCGGGCGGTAGGGGCCGTACGTCCAGATCGGGTTGATCTGGGCGACGCCCGCGAGCAGCACCAGGACGCCGAAGACGGTGAGGGACAGGCCGACGGAGGAGGCGGTGAACTGCGGGAACAGGGGCTTGCCGACGACGTTGCGGTGGGTGCGGCCGGGGCCGCGCCACTGGGTGTGCTTGAGGTGGAACACCAGGAACAGGTGCACGGTGACCAGGGCGATGAGGGCGCCGGGCAGCAGCAGGATGTGCACCGGGTAGAGCCGGGTGATGATCTCGTGGCCCGGGTACTGGCCGCCGAAGACGAAGAAGGCGAGGTAGGTGCCCACCACCGGGATGGAGAGCATGATGCCCTGGGCGATGCGCAGCCCGGTCCCGGAGAGCAGGTCGTCGGGGAGCGAGTAGCCGGCGAAGCCCTCGGCGAGGGCGAGCGCGAAAAGGGTGACCCCGATGATCCAGTTGAGTTCGCGGGGGCGGCGGAAGGCGCCGGTGAAGAAGATCCGGAGCATGTGCAGGCCGATCGCGGCGACGAAGACCAGCGCGGCCCAGTGGTGGGTCTGGCGCATCAGCAGTCCGCCGCGCACGTCGAAGCTGATGCGCAGGGTGGAGTCGTAGGCCGCCGACACGCGGATGCCGCGCAGGGGGACGTAGGAGCCGTCGTAGACGACCTCGCCCATGTCCGGGCGGAAGAAGAAGGTCAGCCACACGCCGGTCAGGATCAGCAGGAGGAGGCTGTAGAGCGCGATCTCGCCCAGCAGGAAGGCCCAGTGCTCGGGGAACGCCTTGCGCAGCAGGGAGCCGGCCTCGGCGACCGGCAGCCGGGCGTCCAGGGTGTCGGCGGCCCTGGCGGCGCGGTGCCCCGCGGCGGAGCCGCCGTCGGCGGATGCCGCGTCCGGGTCACCCCGCCTCACGTGTCCTCCGGTCTCGCCGCCGCCCGTTCCACCTCGGACTCGATCTCGGCCCGGGGCCGCCCGGTCTCCTTGGCGTACTCGCTCACCGCCGTCTGCACGTCCCGGGCCAGGTCGCGCCAGGCGCGCAGGGCGGTCTCGTAGGTGCCCGACTGGGCGCCCGTCATCCGCCGATCGGCGGGCGGTCCGTAGGCGTCCCGCAGGTCCTCCACCGTGGTGTGGGCCGCGTCGGCCGCGCGCTGCTTCTGCACCAGTTCTTCGAAGGTGTGTGCCACATCAACCGACCCTAGGCACGGGCGCCCGGCCCCGCCTCTCCACACCGCCACGAAGCACCCGAGTGGAGGCCAAAGGACCGCTCCCACCTGCCCCGCCACGACGGCCACCGGACGACCCCGGCCACGCACCCCCGTCGGCGGCACACGAACGCGACCGCCGCCCGCCGGGCACCACCCGCAGGCCGCGCGCCACGGCCACCCACCGGCCCCACCGCACGCGCATGCCACGGACGAGCGGGCACCCGCCGCCGCCGCGAGGTGCGCGGGGGCGGCCGTCCGTCGGTCGGGAACCCACGGGGCGACCCGCCACGTCCGCACGGGCGGCCGGACGCGCCCCCCTCCCCCGCACAACTCCCGGCCGCCGCCCGCCGCGAAGCGCACTCAGGTGTGGGGGGTCAGTTCTGCCCAGACCTGTTTGCCGCCGCTGACCGGTACCGTTCCCCAGGCCGCCGACACCGCCTCGACCAGCAGGATTCCGCGGCCGCCGGTGGCCTCCCAGCCGATGTGGGTGGGCTTGAACGGGGTGCGGGGCGAGGCGTCGGCGACGGCGAGCCGCAGCCGGTGGTTGACCAGGCTGAGGTCGAGGCGGACCTGGCCGTCGGTGTGCACCAGGGCGTTGGTGACCAGCTCGGACACCACGAGCAGGGCCGCGTCGAGGGTGTCCTGCGGCACGCCCCAGGTGCGCAGGGTGCGCCGGGCGAAGCGGCGGGCGTGCCGGGCGGCCTCGGGCACCCGCCACACGGTCCAGCTCTCGCGCAGCGGCCGTACCGCCATACCGTCGTAGCGCACCAGCAGCAGCGCCACGTCGTCGCTGCGGTGCGCCCCGGTGAGCAGCGTGTCCGCGACCAGACCCAGGTGGCCGGGGTCGGCGGCGGCCAGCTCGCGGGCGAGGCGGTCCATGCCCACGTCGATGTCCTCGTCGGCGGACTCCACCAGCCCGTCGGTGGTGAGCGCGAGGACGGTGCCGGGCTGCAGCCGCAGCGGGGTCATCGGGAACTCGGCCCCGGTGAGCACGCCGAGCGGCGGACCGCCCTCGGTCGTGACGATCTCGGTGCTGCCGTCCGGATGGCGCAGCACCGGCGGCAGGTGCCCGGCGCGCACGCACCAGGCGGTGCCCTGCTCCATGTCCACGTCGACGTAGGCGCAGGTGGCGAAGAGGTCGGTCTCCATGTCGAGCAGCAGCCGGTTGGCGTGCGCGACGACGACGTCCGGCGCGTGGCCCTCGGCGGCGTACGCGCGCAGCGCGGTGCGCATCTGGCCCATGAGGGTGGCGGCGCCCGCGTTGTGGCCCTGCACGTCGCCGATGACGAAGGCCACGTGGTTGTCGGCGAGCTGGATCACGTCGTACCAGTCGCCGCCGACCTCGAGCCCGGCCGTGGTGGGCAGATAGCGGGCGACGGCGACCGCGCCGGGCAGCCGGGGCAGCCGGCGCGGCAGCAGGGTGCGCTGGAGCATGCCGACGAGTTCGTGCTCGGCGTCGAAGGCGTGGGCCCGGAGCAGCGCCTGTCCGGCGAGGGCCGCGCAGGCGGTGAGCAGGGCGCGCTCGTCGGGGGCGAACTCGTGCGGCTGGTCCCAGCCGATCAGGCAGGCCCCGGCCATGCGGCCGCCGGCGGGCAGCGGCAGCACGGCGAGGCCGCCGGGGCCGACCTCGGCGAGGGCGGGCTCCAGCGGGGTGCCGGCGGGCCAGATGCGGGAGCGGCCCTCGCGCAGGGCGGCACCGAGCGTGGGCATGGCGCGCACCGGCGCGTCGGGCCATTCGGTGCGCCACTCGCTGCGCCACAGCTCGGGCCACGCCTCGGGTTCGGGCGGGTCGAGGACGGTGACGACAAGGCGGTCGTTCTCCAGTTCGGCCAGGGCGATACGGTCGGCCCGCAGGGGTTTGCGCAGGGCGGCCACGACGGCCTGCCCGACGTCCTTGACGGTTCCGGCGGTGGCCAGGGCGGCGGCCAGGCGCTGGACGCGGGCCACGTCGGTGACGTCGGAGCGCAGCGTGGAGGCGTCGGCGACGGTGCCGACGAGCCGGGCCGGGCGGCCCTCCCCGCCGGGCAGCAGCCGGCCGCGCAGCCGCAGCCACTTGGGCGGGCCGGAGGGCTGCAGGATGCGGAACTCCAGTTCGCGGTCGCCGATGGACATGTGGTCGGCCTCGACCACCGACATCAGCGCGGGCAGGTCCTCGGGCACGGTGAGGCCGAGCAGCGTCTCCACCCGGCCGTCGAACTCCTCCCGGCCGATACCGAACAGCCGCAGGATGCCGTCGCCCACCTCGACCCGGCCGGTGTCCATGGCGAGGCTGAAGGCGTCGGGCGGCAGTTCCCCGGTGTCGGCGGCCGGGCCGGCCGGGGCGGGCACGTCGACCACCCGGGCGATCAGTTCCAGGCAGGCCCGGTCGTCGCTGCCGAAGCCGCCCGGGTGCTCGCTGACGGCGAGCAGGCAGCCGCGGCCGGGCGGGCCGAGCGGCAGGGCGGCCAGGGAGAAGTCCGGGGACGGCGTGCGGCGCGACTCGGGGCAGGCGGCCAGTTCCTGGGGGCTGCGCCACACCGCCCGCCCGGTGCGGTGCGCCTCGGCGACCGGGGAGCTGCTCGTCGCCGGGTAGCCGTCGCGCAGGCCGTACAGGGTGCGGGGCAGACCGGCCGACTCGGCCAGCCGCAGCACCCCGGGGTCGTCGCCGGGCGTGTACACCCCGGCGAACGCGGCTCCTGCGAACACGAGTGCCTGTTCCAGGACGCGGCGCAGCCGGTCGGGGGACGCGGGTGCGGCGGTCAGGGTCGCGAGGGCAACTTCGGCACGCTCCGTTCTCGTTCTGCGCACCGCAGCACCCTCACTGGCCACTTGGCCATTACAGCGCGTATGAGCCGCCCGCGCAGCCCCTGTGACGGCTCCGGGCGCGGCGCGGGGCCCCGCGGGCTCGAACGTTGCCGAACACATCTTTACGCGTGCGTTCCGCACGGTGTTCTCGTGACAGCCGTGACTGTCCGCACCCGTGCGCCTCCTGACAGTGTCGGGGTGGGCCACAGAGAGGGAGGGGCATGGACAAGCGGTACGAGGTGTACGCGCTCGCCGACGGGCACTTCTACGACACGCCCGACCGGCTCTCGGCGGACGGCGCCGAGCCGGCGCCGCTGTATCCGACGGCGCGCCGCACGGTTCCGGACGGCTGGCACGCGGCGCGCACCGGCGACTGGCTGACGCTGACCCCGCTGGGCGCGGACGGCGCGCCGCTGGAGTCGCCGGCCCAGGGCTGGAAGATCCACTCCTCGGCCACGGCGGACAACGCGGAGCGCATCGCGGGGATCGTGTGGGACTACTGCGTGCCGCGCCGCATTCCGTTCAAGTTCGTGCCCGGCCCGCACCTGCTGCACCTGCGGAACGCCAAGTACGCGGGCCGCGACACCAGCGGCAAGTTCGTCACCGTGTACCCGGCCGACGAGGAGCAGTTGCACCGGGTGCTGCGCGAACTCGGCGCGTTGCTCGAGGGGTTGGCGGGCCCGTACATCCTGACCGACCTGCGCTGGGGGGAGGGTCCGCTCTACGTCCGCTACGGCGCCTTCGCCCGCCGGTACGTCGTCGACGAGCGCGGCTCGCTGGTCCTGGCGGTGGCCGACGGCGAGGGGCGCCTGGTGCCGGACCGCAGGGACCCGTCGTTCCAGGTGCCGGAGTGGGTGACGCTGCCGGAGTTCCTCGAGCCGCACCTGCGGGCCCGCAACACCACGACGGTGGGCGACCTGCCGTACCGCATCGAGAAGGCGCTGCACTTCTCCAACGGCGGCGGGGTCTACGCCGGCACCGATCTGCGGGACGGGCGCCGGGTGGTGCTGAAGGAGGGGCGCCCGCACGCGGGGCTGGCCGCCGACGGGGCGGACGCGGTGGCCCGGCTGGAGCGGGAGAAGGCCGCCCTGGAGCGGGTCGCCGGCACCGGGGTGGTGCCCGAGGTGCGGGACTGGTTCACGCTGGGCGAGCACCGGTTCCTGGTGATGGACTTCCTGGAGGGCCGGACGCTCAACTCCTTCTTCGCCGAACGGCATCCGCTGCTCACCCCCGACCCCGACCCGGCGAAGGTGGCCGCGTACACCGCGTGGGCGCTGCGCATCCACCGGGCGGTGGAGCGCGCGGTGGAGGCGGTGCACGCGCGCGGGCTGGTCTTCAACGACCTGCACGTCTTCAACGTCATGGTCGCCCCTGACGAGGAGACGGTGCACCTCATCGACTTCGAGGCGGCCGCACCGGCGGCGGAGAACGGCCGGCAGACCGTCGCCCACCCCGGCTTCTTCGCCCCGCCGGACCGCAGGGGCAAGGACGTCGACCGGTACGCACTGGCCTGTCTGCGCCTGGCCCTGTTCCTGCCGGTGACCACGCTGTTCGTCGTGGACCGCGGGAAGGCCGCGCATCTGGCCGAGGTGATCGCCGAGCAGTTCCCGGACGTGCCGCGCGCCTTCCTGGACGAGGCGGTCGCCGAGATCACCCGGGACACCGCGGGCGGCCCGGCCCGGCGCGCGTCCGCGCCCCCGGTGGTGCCGGGCGACTGGCCCTACAGCCGGGACTCGATGGTCAAGGCGATCCTCGCCTCCGCGACTCCCGAGCGCGACGACCGGCTCTTCCCCGGCGACATCGCCCAGTTCTCCGACGGCGGCGGACTCGGCCTCGCGCACGGCGCCGCCGGAGTGCTCTACGCACTGGACGCCTGTGGCGCCGGCCGGTACGACGAGGGCGAACGCTGGCTGCTGCGCCACACCGTCCCGCCGCCCCCGGGCACCCCGCTCGGCCTGTACGACGGGCTCGCGGGCGTCGCCCTGGTCCTCGACCGGCTCGGCCACCGGCAGCGCGCCCTGGACCTGCTCGACGGCATCCTGCGGGAGAACTGGCACAGCCTGTCCTCCGACCTGCACGGCGGTCTCGCCGGACTGGGCCTGGTTCTGGACCACCTGGCGGCCACGACCGGCGAACCCCGGCTGCGCGAGTGCGCGGCGCAGGCCGCCGACATCCTCGTACGGCGTCTCGCCGAACCGGTCCCGGACACGACCCGGCGGCGGGCCGGGCTGCTGCGGGGCGCGAGCGGACCCGCGCTGTTCCTGCTGCGGCGCCACGCCGCGACGGGCGACGCCCGCATGGCCGTGGCCGCCGCCGAGGCACTCCGCCGGGACCTGGCCGCTTGCGTCGTGCAGGAGGCGGGCGGCGGCCTGGAGGTCGACGAGGGCTGGCGGACGCTGCCCTACCTCGGTGACGGCAGCGTGGGGATCGGGCTGGTCCTCGACGACTACCTGGCGCAGGCGGGTCCCGGCGGCGCGGCGTTCCGCGCGCTCGCCCGGGCGGCGGACGACGGCCGGGAGCCGGTGCTCCTCACGCACGCGGCCGACGCGGTACCGGAGTTCGAGCAGGCCCGCGCCGGTATCCTCACCGCCGCCACCTCCCGCTTCTACGCGCAGCCCGGCCTCTTCCAGGGTCGCGCCGGCATGGTCCTGCACCTGGCCCGCAGCGGCGCACCGGGCGCCGGGCGGGAGCGGCTGGAGCAGCAGATCGCCGGGCTCGGCTGGTTCGCGATGGCCTATCAGGGCCAACTCGCCTTCCCCGGGCACCAGATGATGCGGCTCTCCATGGACCTCGCCACCGGAACGGCAGGCTGCCTGCTCGCCCTCGCGGCGGCACTCGACGCCGAGGCCGGCGCTCACCTGCCCTTCCTCCCGCCGCCACCGGCGGCCCCCGCACGCGGCTCCGCGAACTGACGGAGTCGTGACTCAACCCCCGTCCCCAATCAAGGGAAAGGACAACATCACCATGGCACTTCTCGACCTGCAGACCCTCGAGTCCGACGAGCACACCCACACGGGCGCCAGCACCGCGAGCCTGCTGTCCTGCGTCTCGGCGGCGAGCGTTCTGCTCTGTCTCTGACCGAGCCGATGCGCTCACGGCTCCGGGCAGCCCTCTCCCTCGCGGGGAGGGGCTGTCCGGGGCCTTCCCGTTCGCTCCGACCGGGGCACCCCCATCCCGAGGCGAGGCCCGCTGCCGATGACGACTCGTTCCGACACCGCCCCCGAGGCCGTGGTGCCCCGCGGCCGTGACGCGCTGTCCCGGGCCGTGGTGCGGCACGGCGGGGTGCGCTGCGCCGTGCTGTGCGCCGTGAGCGCGGGTGCCACCGGCGCCGCGCTGCTGCTGCCCGCCGTGCTCGGCCGGACGCTGGACCTGCTGCTGGCGCGGGCCCCGGCGGGCCGCTGGGTGCTCGGCTGCGCGGGGCTGGTGCTGCTGCTGGCGGTGTTGGACGGCTGCGCGGGCGTCGTCACCGGGACGGTCGACGCGAGGTCCACGGCATGGCTGCGCCACCGGGTCGTCGGGCACGTGCTCGGCGTGGGCCCGCGCGCGGGCGCGCGGTTCGGCGCCGGGGATCTGGTGGCACGGCTGGTGGGCGGCGCGGCCCAGGCCGGGACCGCGCCGGGGGCGCGGGCCGCGCTGGTCGCGGCGCTGGCCGGGCCGGTGGGGGGTGTGGTGGCGCTCGGCCTCATCGATCCCTGGCTCGCCTCGGTGTTCCTGGCCGGGGCACCCGTGCTCGCGCTGCTGCTGCGGGCGTTCACCCGTGACACCTCGGCCTGTGCGGCCGACTACCAGCGGGTGCAGGGCCGTATCGCCGCCGCGCTCGCCGAGGCCGTCGGCGGCCACCGCACCGTCCGCGCGGCGGGCGCCGAGGAGCGGGAGACGGCACGTGTCCTCGCGCCGCTGCCCGAGCTGTCCCGGGCCGGGCACCGCATGTGGCGGGTGCAGGGCCGGGCCGCCGCGCAGGCGGTCACCGTGGCGCCGCTGCTGAATCTGGCCGTGGTCGCGGTGGCCGGGCTGCTGCTCGCCCGGCACCGGATCACGGTCGGCGAGGTGCTGGCCGCCTCCCGGTACGCGGTGCTCGCGGCCGGCGTCGGCGTGCTGGTCGGGCAGTTGGCGGCGCTCTCCCGGGCGCGCGCGGCGACCGGGCGGCTCGCCGAGGTGCTGGCCGAGCCGGCGCCCGCGTACGGCTCCCGGCCGCTGCCGCCCGGCCCCGGGCGGCTGGAGTTGCGGGGCGTGACGGCCCGGCGTGGCGGGCGGACCGTCCTGGACGGTGTCGACCTGGTCGTCCCCGGCGGCACGACCCTTGCCGTCGTCGGGCGGTCCGGCACCGGCAAGTCCCTGCTCGCTCAGGTGGCGGGCCGGCTGACCGACCCGGACGCGGGCGAGGTCCTCCTCGACGGCGTCCCGCTGCGCGAGCTCGGCCACGCCGATCTGCGTCGCGCGGTCGCCTACGCCTTCGAGCGGCCCGCCCTGCTCGGCGGCACCGTCGAGGGCACGATCGCGTTCGGTCTCGCCGCCCCCGCCGCCTCCCGCGTCCGGTCGGCCGCGCGCGCCGCGTGCGCCGACGCCTACGTCCGCCGGCTGCCCGACGGCTACGCCACCCGCTGTGCCGACGCGCCCCGCTCCGGCGGGGAGTCGCAGCGTCTGGGCCTGGCCCGCGCCTTCGCCCACGGCGGCCGGCTGCTGATCCTGGATGACGCCCTCTCCAGCCTGGACACGGTCACCGAGCACCAGATCACCGAGTCCCTGCTCGCCCCGGGCGCGGGCCCCACCCGCCTGCTCATCGCCCACCGCTCGGCCACCGCGGCCCGCGCCGACGCGGTCGCCTGGCTGGACGGCGGCCGCGTACGAGCGGTGGGCCGCCACGCCGACCTGTGGCGGGACCCCGAATACCGGGCGGTGTTCGGCGAAGCCCCCGAGCCCACGCCCCCGGCCGACAAGGAGGCCCGCCGGTGACACTGCGGATGCAGGCACCGCGGTTTCTGCGGGCCCGGTGGCGCATGCGGCCGGTGGGCCGCCACGCCGACCTGTGGCGGGACCCCGAATACCGGGCGGTGTTCGGCCAAGCTCCCGAGCCCACGCCCCCGGCCGACAAGGAGGCCCGCCGGTGACACTGCGAAGGCAGGGACCGCGGGCACGGCGGCCGGTGAGCCACGGCGGGACCCCGAGCGCCGGACGGTGCCCCGGGAAAGCGCCCCGAGCCCACGCCCCCGCCCAGAAGGAGGCCCGCCGGTGACACTGCGGAAGCAGGCGCTGCGGTTTCTGCGGGCCCGGTGGCGGGTGCTGCTGCGGCTCGGCGGCTGGTCGGTGCTGGAGGCGGGCCAGACCTTTCTGCTCGGTCACGCGCTCGCGCGGGCGCTGGACGCCGGGTTCCTGGCCGGCCGGACCGGCTCCGGGCTGCTGTGGCTGGGGGCGGCCGGACTGGCGGTGTGCGCGGGTGCGTACGGGACCGGGCGGGTGTACGGCGTGGTCGCCGCGCTGGTGGAGCCGGCCCGGGACCGGCTGGTGAAGCGGGTGGTCGCGCGCGGGGTGCGGGAGGCGGACGCCGGGACGCTGTCCGGGCTCACGCAGCAGGTGGAGCTCGCCCGGGACACCCTCGCCGGGCTCGTGCTGGTCTCCCGTTCCTTCCTGTTCACCACGGCCGGCGCACTGATCGGCCTGTTCTCGCTGTCCCCCGTCCTGCTGACGGTCGTCCTTCCGCCGCTGCTGGCCGGGGTGGGCCTGTTCGCGGCAACCCTGCCTCCACTGGCCCGGCGGCAGGAGGCCTTCCTCGCCGCCGACGAGGCGCTCGCCGAGGACCTGGGTGCGGTGTGCCCGGGGCTGCGGGACATCACGGCCGCCGGCGCCGAGGCCCAAGTGGCCGCCAGTACGGGGAAGTTGATCGCCGCAGAGGAGCGAGCGGCACGTGCCTCGGCTCGCTGGAGCGTGGCCCGGGTGGCCGCGCTGGCGGTGGGCGGCGAGTTGCCCGTGGTGCTGCTGCTCATCGCCGCGCCCCGGCTGCTCGACCACGGCGTCACCCCGGGCGCCCTGGTCGGCGCCCTCGCCTATGTCACGCAGTCCCTGCTCCCCGCCCTGCAGAACCTCATCCACGGCCTCGGCACCAGCGGCTCGCGGCTCACGGTGGTGCTGCGCCGCCTGTCCCCGCCGGCCACGCGGGCCGAGGCAGCCCCCAGCATGCCCGCAACCGCGCCCGCGCCGGCCCCGGCGTCCGCCCCCGCCCTCACCCTCTCCCGCGTCACCTTCGCCTACGGCCCCGCGAGCGAACCCGTCCTCGACGGGCTGAGCCTCACCGTGCCGGCGGGCACGCACCTCGCCGTCGTCGGCCCGAGCGGGATCGGCAAGTCGACGCTCACCGGGCTGGTCGCGGGGCTGCTGGAGCCGGCCCAGGGCGTGATCCGGGTGTACGGGCGGGACGTGCCCGGGCCGGAGGCGTCGGCCCTGCGGGTGCTGATCCCGCAGGAGGCATACGTCCATGGCGGCACCCTCGCCGAGAACCTGGGCCTCTTCCGCCGGGACCCGGTGCCCGAGGCGGAGCTGCTGGCCGCGGCGGAGGCGGTGGGGCTGAGCCCGCTGTTGGAGGCGCTGGGCGGGCCCGGCGGGCGGGTGGACCCGGCCGCGCTGTCGGCCGGCGAGCGGCAGCTCGTCGCGCTGGCCCGGGCCTGGCTGTCCCCCGCGCCGCTGGCCCTGCTCGACGAGGCGACCTGCCATCTCGACCCGGCGGCGGAGGCCCGGGCCGAGCGGGCCTTCGCGGCACGCCCCGGCGGCACCCTGGTGGTGGTCGCGCACCGCATCAGCTCCGCGCGCCGCGCCGACCGGGTGCTGGTGCTGGACGGGCCGCGCACCGCCTGCGGCACCCACGAGGAGCTGCTGCGGACCTCGGCCCTCTACCGGGACCTGGTCGGCGACTGGACGCCCCGGCCGGCCACGCCGGTGCGGTGAGCGGCGGTCACAGCCAGCCCTCGCCCCGGGAGATCCGGATCGCGTCGATGCGGTTGCGCGCCCCGGTCTTGCGGGTGATCGCCGCCATGTAGTTGCGCACCGTGCCGTGGGACAGGTGCAGGCGTCCGGCGATCTCCGCGACGGACGCCCCGTCGGCCGCCAAGGTCAGCACGCTCAGCTCGCGCCGGGTCAGCGGCATCTGCGCAGCCTTCAGGAAACCGAAGCCGAGCGAGGCATCGACGAAACGTTCCCTCTCGGCGACGGAGCGGATCGCGCGCACCAGACGGTCCGGTGAGCCGGCCTTGTCGACGAAGCCGAGCGCGCCCGCCTCGGCCGCCCGCTTCAGCAGGCCCGGCCTGCTGGCACTGGCGAGCACCACCAGCGCCGGCGGCCGGCCCCCGGTGCCGGGCGGGCACAGGTCGCCCAGTGGCGGCACCCCGGGCCCGTCACCTCGCTCCAGATCGGCCGCGCACACGTCCGGGCATAAGGAACGCACCCGTGCGGACGCGCCGCGCCACGGCGTGTCGTCCACGTGCAGACCGGGTTCCCGCCGCAGCCATTCGGCCAGTACCGATCTCACCAGACACGCGTCGTGCACCAGAAGTACCCGGATCACTGCCCGCCCCTCCCGTCGGCCGTCCGTCGCCGTGCATCGCCGTACCCCCGTCGGCCGGCCGCATCGCCGTGAGCCCCGTCAACAGGGTGTGCCGCCGTAGCCCCGCCACCGGGTGGTGAGCGCGTGCCCCATTCTTGGGCGCCGTCACCGCTCGCGGGCGCGAAGATCCGGCCATCAAGGTGCGCGGGGGCGCACACAGGGCGCCCGTACGCCGCCCCGCGCTTCCGGTGCGGGGGCATGGGACCGGCCGGACGGGGTATCCGTACGGTTTCGCCGCCACGGGACTCGTGCGCAGGTCAGCGGTGCCACCGGGCGCGCGGGAGCGGCCCTCGCCGTGCGCCGGGCGTCCCCACGAGGGAGCCTTGACCCCGGGATGCGACGCGCGGCCGTACGAGGAGGTGGTCGGCGTGTCAGACGGGGCAGGGTCCGGACAGGCGCCGGCGGCCGGCGCGGTGAGGGACGGCCTGCCGCTGCTGTCGCTGGCGCTGGCGGGCATGCTCGAGGAGGTGCACGCGCACTCCGGCGCGGTCTATCTGCTCCACCCCGAGGAGCCGGTCCTGGAGATGGCGGTGATGGCCGGCATGCCCCGGGCGTTCGCGGCACCCTGGGAGCGAGTGGGACTCAGCGCGCCGATCCCCGTCGCGGACGCGGCCCGGGAGCGGCGCCTGGTGTGGGTGGGCGGCGAGGAGGAGATGGCGCGCCGCTATCCGCGGATCGCGGTGGTGCTGCCGTACCCGTTCGCGCTGGCCGCGCTGCCGGTGGCGACGGCGGACACCGTGTACGGCGCCGTGTTCGTGACCTGGCCCGGCTCGCATCCGCCGGAGCTGTCGGACCGGGAGCGCGAGTGTCTGACGGCCGGCTGCGACCGGCTGGCGCTGCGGCTGGCGCGAGCCGCCAGGGAGAACCAGCCGCTGGGCCCCGAGGCCGACCTGCTGGCGGCGCCGGTGTCCGGCGTGTCGGGCACCCTGGGGTCGGTGGAGGCGGCGCGGATGGTGGCCCGGCTGCCCTACGGCCTGATCTCGCTGGACCTGCACGGCCGGATCGCCTTCGCCAACCCGGCTGCCGCCGAGCTGCTCGGCCGGCCCGCCGGGGAGCTGCTGGGCACGCTGCCGTGGGTGTCGGTGCCGTGGCTGAACGACCCGATGTACGAGGACCGGTACCGGGCCGCGCTGATCAGCCAGCACGTGACCTCGTTCGTGGCGCTGCGGCCGCCGGGCCAGTGGCTGTCGTTCCGGCTGTATCCGAGCACGACGGGGCTGAGCGTGCGGATCAGCCGGGCGCGGGCGGTGGCGGAGATGGGGCGGTCGGCGCCGCAGTCGGGGTCCGGGCCCTCGCGGCTGGTGACCATCTCGCAGGTGCTGAGCCTGGCCGGGGCGCTGACGGAGGCGGTGGGGGTGCAGGACGTGGTGCAGCTCGTCGCCGACGAGGTGGCCCCGGCGGTGGGCAGTCAGGGGCTGGTGATCCTCGGTTCCCGGGGCGGCCGGCTGCACGTGCTGGGGCACCGCGGGTATCCGGACCCGGAGCTGGTGGAGCGGTTCGACGGGCTGCCGCTGACCGAGCGCACGCCGGGTACGCATGCCCTGAACAGCGGGGTGCCGGCCTTCTTCGACTCGCGGGAGCAACTGGAGCGGCTGTATCCCGACCGGTTCTGGAACACGCCGTTCGCGGCCTGGGCGTATCTGCCGCTGATCGCGTCCGGGCGGCCGGTGGGCACGTGCGTGCTGGCCTACACGGAGCCGCATGTCTTCCCGGCCGACGAGCGGGCGGTGCTCACCAGCCTCGGCGGGCTGATCGCGCAGGCGCTGGAGCGGGCGCAGCTGTACGACGCCAAGCACGGGCTGGCGCAGGGGCTGCAGGAGTCGCTGCTGCCGCACTCGCTGGCGCCGCTGCCGGGCATCGAGGCGGCCGCCCGCTATCTGCCGGCGACTCAGGGGATGGAGATCGGCGGCGACTTCTACGACCTGGTGCCGAGCGGGCCGCTGGCGGCGGCGGTGATCGGGGACGTGCAGGGGCACAACGTGACGGCGGCGGCGCTGATGGGGCAGATCCGCACGGGAGTGCGGGCGTACACGACGGTGGGTCAGGCGCCGCAGGAGGTGATGCGCAGCACCAACCGGCTGCTCATCGACCTCGGCGCGGAGCTGTTCGCGAGCTGTCTGTACCTGCGGCTGGACCCGGCGCGGGGCCGGGCGGTGATGGCGCGCGCCGGGCACCCGCCGCCCCTGCTCCGCCGCCCGGACGGACGGGTGCGCGTCCTGGACCTGGCCGGTGGCCCCCTCCTGGGCATCGACGCGTCGGCCACGTACCCGACCACCGAGGTCTCCCTCGCCCCCGGCTCGGTCCTCGCCCTTTACACCGACGGCCTGGTGGAATCCCCCGGCATCGACATCGAGGATTCTTTGATCGACCTCGGCGCCCTCCTCGCGGAATCCGGCGACCAGCCCCTGGAAGCCCTCGCCGACGAACTCGTCCGCCACAGCGCGGCGGCCCGCGAGCGGGTGGACGACGTGGCGGTACTGCTGCTGCGGGCACGGGAGGAGGGGTGAGGTGCCGGGCCGGGACGGCGGATCGAGGGCAACGGCCGTGGTCCGGCCCTCCCGCCGGAGGGCCGGACCGTCCCTGCCGGCCGGAACCGCTGTGGGCCGGTCAGGGAGTCTCGGAGTGGGTGAACGCCGGGGAGCGGCCCGTCAGTTGGAGCCGTCGACCGAGGAGCCGTCGCCCGTGCCGGACTGGTCGCCCGTGCCCGCCTGGTCGCCGGCGCCGCTCTGGTCACCGGCCGTGGCGGACGGGTCGGCGGCGCCGCTCTGGTCACCCGCACCCGCCTGGTCACCCGCACCGGCACCCGACTGGTCGCCCGCGCCCGCCTGGTCACCCGCACCGGCACCCGACTGGTCGCCGGCACCCGCCTGGTCACCGGCGCCTGCGCCGGACTGGTCGCCGGCGCCGTTGCCTCCGTCGCCCAGGGTGGCGCCCGTGGCCTGGAGGGCGGCGGTGACCGGCTGGAAGAAGGTCTCGCCGCCGCTGGTGCAGTCGCCGCTGCCACCGGAGGTGAGGCCGACCGCGCCGCCGTCCTGGGTGAACAGCGAGCCGCCGCTGTCCCCGGCCTCGGCGCAGACGTTGGTCTGAATGAGGCCGTTGACGGTGTCGACGCCGTTCGGGTCGGTCTCGCTCTGGAAGTTGACGGTGGCGTCGAGGCCGGTCACCTGGCCGTTGTGGAGTCCGGTGGTGGAGCCCATCCGGAACACTGTCTCACCGACGGTGGCGTCCGCGGCCTGGGTGATCTGCACGGTCTGCCCGTTGCCGGCGTTGACCTCGCTCGGCGCCTGCGTGGTGGCGTCGTTGTACTTCACGAGGGAGAAGTCGCTGCCCGGGAAGGTGGCCTGGTCGACCGTGGCGATCGGCTGCCCGGTCTCGGAGTCGGACCAGTCCTTCGCGGCGACGCCGCAGTGACCGGCCGTCAGGAAGGCGGGGCTGCCGTCGGAGGCGGTGACGTTGAAGCCGAGGGAGCAGCGCACGCTGCCGCCCTGCACCTGGGAGAAGATGGCGTCGCCGCCGGAGACGAAGGTCTTGAAGGTACCGGCGGACTTCTTCAGCGTCGCCATGCCCGAGCCGAGGCCCTGCACCGTCGACTGCAGCCGGTTCCACTTGGCGCCGGTCACGGTGGAGTCGGCGCTGACCACGACCTTGTTGGTGCGCGGGTCGATGGCCCAGGCGGTGCCGGGGATGGTCGCCTTGGTCTTCAGCGTCTTCGCGGCGGCCTTGAGGTCGGCGGTGCTGTTCTTGACCTGGCGGACGGCCGCACCCGCCTTCTTCGCCTGCACGATCACATTGCTGTCACCGCTGACGACGTTCACGACCAGTTGCTGCCGCGAGCTGTCGTAGTACGACCCGGCGAGGGCGTCACCGAGCGCCTTCTGCAGCTGGGCGGCGAGGTCCGAGGCGTCCGCGGCCTTCAGGGTCTTCGCGGTGCCGGCGGCACCCGCGGCCTGGTCCTTGTCCTGGGACGCGTTGGCGTTGGGCAGCAGGAGGGCCGCCGCTCCGAGCGCCGCGACACCGCCCACCGCTATCGCGGCCTTGCGCTTGGGCATTCGCTTGTGACTCAACTTCTCGACCTCCTGGGTACGGGGGTCTGCCGCTGTCGGGCAGTCGTTGGGGGGCGCCTGGATGGCTGTAGGTACGGGAGGTTCAGGCGGTGCGTTCAATTCCGCTTGGCAACTTCCGCCGCACGACGGGGAATCGGCCAGGGGCGGTTCCTTTGCGCCAGAGTGCCGCCACGCCCCGCGGAACGCTCGACACGGTCAGCTACCGATCAGTAACGGTCGGTTCCCCACACGTACCGGAATCCTTGCTTCAGGGAATCTGCACATCGAATGCCCAAGCGGGTCACCGCCGCCCGCGGATCTGCACAACCGCGCGCCCCCCGGCACGCCTTTGGCGCCGAGTGCCGGATTTTCGCGGGCCCGGGCAAGGGTGCGGATGCGCCGATGCCGTGCGGCATGTGAAGGAGTCGCCGACATGCCGTGCGCACACCTGCACGGTTGCACCGGTGCGTGGACCAAATCGCCTGGTGAGAGGCCTGGTTGATTGGAAGCCCGCGCCGCGTGCGTGCTTTGATCCATCGCACCGCAGGGCTCGCCCCGGGGTCCCGGAGACGGGTGCCCGGCGCCCGCGGTCGCGGCCGTCCGTCTGTCCCCAGAGGGGGCCGCTCCCCCCTTGTGAATATCCATACGAAGGGAAGTTCCACCATGAACTCCACCCCCCAGGTCGAGACCGTCGAGATCTCGGACGCCGAGCTGGACAACGTCTCCGGCGGCCTCTCCCTGAACGCCCTCAACACCGTGACCGGTGCCGTCAACGGCGTCGCCCCGGTCTCCGGCCTGGCCGACACGGCCATCGGCACGGTCGAGGGTGTCACCGGCCTGAACACCCAGCCGGTCACCAACCTGGTCGCCGGTCTCTGATCGCACCGGCGTCGCCGACGAGTCCCGGAGCCGTCCCTCGGTTCCGGGACTCATCGATGCCCTGAACCACATGTGTCCGACCCCCAGGTGAGGGAAGTCCCGTGCAGTTCCGCCAACAGGCCCTCGCCAAGCTCCAGTCGCCGGAGGAGCTGGACCTTCCGGTGCGGCTCGCCCGCCCCCAGGGCTGGCTCGCGCTCGGGGTGACGGTCCTCGTGATGGCGGCCGCCTCCGTGTGGGCGGTGACCGGCTCGGTCGCCTCCACGGTCGACGCGCCCGCGATCCTCACGCACGACCAGGGCAGTTACGTGCTGCAGAGCCCCGTGGCCGGCCAGGTCACGACCGTGCTCGCCCGGCAGGGGCAACGGCTGCCGGCGGGGGCGCCCGTCCTCAAGGTGCGCACGGCGCAGGGCACTTCGGTGGTCCGCACGGTCGCCGCGGGCCGGGTCACCGCGCTCGCCGCCACCCTCGGGCAGATCGTGCAGACCGGCACGGACGTGGCCGCCGTGGAGAAGGCCGCCCACGCCACCGACCCGCTGTACGCGACGGTGTACGTCCCCGCCGAGAACGCCGCCGCCATCCCCGCGCACGCCGCCGTCGACCTGACCGTGTCCTCCGTACCCGCGCAGAAGTACGGCGTGCTGCGCGGCCGAGTGAAGTCGGTCGACCGCACCGCGCAGTCCGCCCGGTCGATCGCCGCGTTCCTCGGCGACAGCCAGCTCGGCGAGCAGTTCACCCGCAAGGGCCGCCCGGTGGCCGTCACCGTGGAGCTCGACCCGTCGACGGCCACGAAGAGCGGTTACCGGTGGTCCACCACCGACGGCCCGCCGTTCCGGCTCGACTCCATGACCCTCGCCTCCGCCTCGGTCCGGCTGGCCGGCCGGCGTCCCGTCGATTGGCTGCTGCCGTGAGCCCCACCGCACAGGAGACCCGCGGCCGCCGACGCGCCGCCCCCGCCAAGCGGCCGGTCCCCAAGTCCCGCACCGGCACGGTCCGTACGCCCACCGTGCTGCAGATGGAGGCCGTCGAGTGCGGCGCCGCCTCCCTCGCGATGGTCCTCGGCCACTACGGCCGGCACGTCCCGCTGGAGGAACTGCGCATCGCCTGCGGCGTCTCCCGCGACGGCTCGCGCGCCAGCAACCTGCTGAAGGCGGCCCGCAGCTACGGCCTGACCGCCAAGGGCATGCAGATGGACCTGGCCGCGCTCGCCGAGGTGCGGGCGCCCGCCGTCCTCTTCTGGGAGTTCAACCACTACGTCGTCTACGACGGCATGGGCCGCCGCTTCGGTCGCCGCGGGGTGTACGTCAACGACCCCGCCAAGGGCCGCCGGTTCGTGCCGATGGAGGAGTTCGACGGCAGCTTCACCGGGGTCGTGCTGGTGATGGAGCCCGGCGACGGTTTCACCCGGGGCGGCCGGAAGCCCGGCGTGCTCGGCGCGATGCCGGCCCGGCTGCGCGGCACCGCGGGCACCCTGCCCGCCGCCGTCCTGGCCAGCCTGCTGCTGGTGGCCGTCGGCGCGGCCGTGCCCGCGCTCAGCCGTACGTACATCGACATGTTCCTCATCGGCGGCCAGACCTCGCTGCTGGGCGTGCTGTTCGCGTCCATGGCGACCTGCGTGCTGCTGACCCTGGTGCTGACCTGGCTGCAGCAGGCCAACCTGCTGCACGGCCGGATCATCTCCTCCACCCTCTCCAGCGCCCGCTTCCTGCGCCATCTGCTACGACTGCCGGTCACCTTCTTCGCCCAGCGCTCCCCCGCCGACCTGGTGCAGCGGCTGCAGTCCAACGACCAGGTCGCCGAGACCCTGGCCCGTGACCTGGCGGCGGCGGGCGTGGACGCGATCGTGGTCGTGCTGTACGCCGTCCTGCTCTACACCTACGACCCGCAGCTCACGTTCCTCGGCATCGGCGTGGCCCTGCTCAACGTGGTCGCCATGCGGCTGGTCGTGCGGCTGCGCGCGACCCGCACCGCCAAGCTGCGCGCGGACACCGCGCGGCTCACCAACACGGCGTACACCGGCCTGCAGCTGATCGAGACCATGAAGGCGACCGGCGGCGAGGACGGCTACTTCCGCAAGTGGGCCGGGCAGCACGCCACCACGCTGGAGGAGCAGCAGCGCCTCGGGGTGCCGAGCGCCTGGCTCGGCGTGGTCGCGCCCACCCTCGCCACGTTCAACAGCGCGCTGATCCTGTGGATCGGCGGCCTGCGGGCGGTCGAGGGGCACCTCTCGGTCGGCCTGCTGGTCGCCTTCCAGGCGCTGGTCACCCGCTTCACCGCGCCGCTGACCCGGCTCAACGGCGTGGCGGGCCGGATCCAGGACTTCGCGGCCGACGTGGCTCGGCTGAAGGACGTCGAGAACTTCCAGGCCGACCCGCTCTACGCCCGCCCCGGCGCCGGAGATTCGACCCGCCGGCTGCACGGGCACGTCGAGCTGGAGAACGTCACCTTCGGCTACAGCCCGCTGGACCAGCCGCTGCTGACCGGCTTCGACCTGACGGTGGGTCCCGGGCAGCAGGTGGCGCTGGTCGGCGGCTCGGGCAGTGGCAAGTCGACGGTGTCCCGGCTGATCTCGGGCCTGTACGCGCCGTGGGACGGGGTGATCCGCATCGACGGCCGCCGCCTGGAGGACATCCCGCGCGGCGCGCTCGCCTCCTCCGTGTCCTTCGTGGACCAGGACGTGTTCCTCTTCGAGGGCTCGGTCCGCGACAACATCGCCCTGTGGGACCCGTCCATCCCGGACGAGGCCGTGGTGGAGGCGCTGAAGGACGCGGCGCTGTACGACGTGGTGATGCGCCGGCCCGGCGGCATCCACAGCAGGGTCGAGCAGGACGGCCGCAACTTCTCCGGTGGGCAGCGCCAACGGCTGGAGATCGCGAGGGCGCTGGTCCGCCGTCCGAGCATCCTCGTCCTCGACGAGGTGACCAGCGCGCTGGACGCGGAGACCGAGCTGGTCGTGATGGACAACCTGCGCCGGCGCGGCTGCGCCTGCGTGGTGATCGCCCACCGGCTGAGCACGGTCCGCGACAGCGACGAGATCGTCGTCCTGCAGCACGGCACGGTCGTCGAGCGCGGGCGGCACGAGGAGCTGGTGGCGCGCGGCGGCGCGTACGCCGCGCTGGTCAGGGAGCGGTGAGATGACGTCCGTACCGGAAGGCGACCTGGTCCTCGGGGCGCTCGGTTCGCTGGGCACGCGGGTGGACTGCGCCGGCTTCAACCGGCTGGACCTCGAGGATCCGCAGGTGCTGTGGCTGGTCGCGGCCGGTGCCCTGGACCTGTTCGCGGTGGACGCCGCGCAGCAGGGCCACTGGCACCACCTCGGCCGGCTGGAGGCGGGCACGCTGCTGCTCGGGCCGGTCGCCGGGCCCCAGCACACCCTGGTGGCGCGGCCGGTCCGGGACTGCGTGGTGCACCGCGTGGCGCTGCGCGAGCTGCATCAGCCGGCCCACACCCAGACCTGGTCCTACGACGCGTACGGCAACCCGCAGTACGTGCCACCCACGACCAGCCCCCTGGAGTACGCCGTCGCCCTGGGCGTCGGGCGCGGGCTGTCCGTGCTCTTCCAGGCGCCGATGGCCGAGGAGCGGCTCGCCGCGCCCGCCGACGACGACGTGTTCTGGATGCAGGTGCCACCGGGCAGCGTGCAGTACGGCTCCCTGTACGGCGCCGAGGCCGCCGCCGACCTGCTGATGGACCCCGCGCTGTGGCAGTCCCTGGTCGACCAGCAGTACCGGCTGCTGACCGCGCTGGACCGCTGGATCGAGCAGCTGGAGCGCACCCACGAGACACGTGCCGCCGCCGGTATCAAGGCCGGTGAGGCGGTGCGCGCCCAGGCCGACCAGACCCTGCTGGCCTCGATCGGCCGGCGCTCGGCGCGCCGTACGACGGCCGCCGACGCCGACGCCGGCTACGCGGCCTGCCGGCTGGTCGCCGAGGCGGCCGGGATCCGGCTGGCCGAGCCCGCGCAGAGCGGCACCGAGAGCGAACGCCTCGACCCGGTCGAGCGGGTGGCACTCGCCTCCCGCGTGCGCACCCGGGCGGTACGCCTGGAGGGCCGCTGGTGGCGGGAGGACGTGGGCCCGCTGGTCGGGCACCGGGCGCTGTCCGGGGCGCCGGTGGCGCTGCTGTGGCGGCGCGGCGGCTATGTGGCCGTGCACCCGGGCACCGGGCGGGAGACGCCGATCGAGAAGGCGAACGCGGAGGAGTTCGAGCCGCGCGCGGTGATGTTCTACCGGCCGCTGCCCGACAAGCGGCTGGGGCCGCTCGGACTGCTCCGCTTCAGCCTGCGCGGCACCCGCGGCGACCTGGTCAATCTGCTGCTGGCCGGGCTGGTGACGGTGGTGATCGGCGCGCTGGTGCCGGTCGCGACCGGCAAGGTGCTCGGCGAGTACGTGCCGCGGGCCGAGGAGGGCCTGATCGTCCAGGTGTGCCTGGCGGTGATGGTCAGCGGCGTGGTGGCGGCCGCGTTCACGCTGCTGGAGAACCTGACCATCCTGCGGCTGGAGGGCCGTATCGAGGCGGCGCTCCAGCCGGCCGTGTGGGACCGGTTGCTCAGGCTCCCGACCCGGTTCTTCACCCAGCGCTCCACCGGTGAACTGGCCAGCGCCGCCATGGGCATCAGCGCGATCCGGCGGCTGCTGGCCGGCGTCGGCCCGGTGGTCGCCCAGTCGGTCACCGTCGGCGCGATGAACCTCGGACTGCTGTTCTGGTACAGCGTGCCGATGGCGCTGGCGGCGATCGGCATGCTCGTCGTGATAGCGGGGGTGTTCCTGGGGCTCGGGCTGTGGCAGGTGCGCCGGCAGCGGCGGCTGGTGGTGCTCGGCAACAAGCTGAACAACCAGGCGTTCCAGACGCTGCGGGGCCTGCCGAAGCTGCGGGTGGCGGCGGCCGAGAACTACGCGTACGCCGCCTGGGCCCGGGAGTTCGCGCGCAGCCGGGAGCTCCAGCAGAAGGTGGGCCGCATCAAGAACCTCACCTCGGTGCTGGGCGCGGTCTACCTGCCGGTGTGCACGCTGCTGATGTTCATGCTGCTGGCGGGGCCGGCGAAGGGCGCGATGTCGGCGGCGGCCTTCCTGACCTTCAACACCTCGGTGACCATGGTGCTGACCTCGGTCACCCAGCTCACCGGGGCGTTCGTGTCGGCGGTGGCCGCGCTGCCGCTGTTCGAGGAGATCGGGCCGGTCCTGGACGCCACGCCCGAGGTGCGCACGGGCAGCACCCGCCCGGGGCCGCTGTCGGGCGCCCTGGAGGCACGCCGGCTGTCCTTCCGGTACGCCGACGACGGCCCGCTCGTCCTGGACGACGTGTCCTTCGCCGTCCGGCCGGGTGAGTTCGTGGCGGTCGTCGGCCCGAGCGGCTGCGGCAAGTCCACGCTGCTGCGCCTGCTCATCGGCTTCGACAAGCCGGTCTCCGGCAGTGTCCTGTACGACGGCCAGGACCTGGCGGCACTGGACCAGTCGGCGGTGCGCCGCCAGTGCGGTGTGGTGCTCCAGCACGCGCAGCCGTTCACCGGCTCTGTCCTGGACGTCATCTGCGGCACCGAGCCGTACACGCCGGAGGAGGCGATGGCGGCGGCCGAGATGGCGGGTCTCGCGGAGGACATCAGGCGGATGCCGATGGGGCTGCACACGATCGTGGCCGGCAACGGCGCGATCTCCGGCGGCCAGCGGCAGCGGCTGATGATCGCCCAGGCGCTGATCCGGCGCCCGCGCATCCTCTTCTTCGACGAGGCCACCAGCGCCCTGGACAACGACACCCAGCGCGTCGTCATCGAGAGCACCCGCAAGCTGAACGCGACCCGCGTCGTCATCGCCCACCGCCTGTCGACGGTGCTGGACGCGGACCGGGTGATCGTGATGGAGGACGGCAGGATCATCCAGCAGGGGCCGCCCGCGCAGCTCCTCGCGGACACGGGCGGCCGGCTGCACGAACTGGTGCGGCGGCAACTGGCGTAGGGAGCCGCGACACGGCCGCCGGGGCCGGCCGGGTTCCCCCGTTTACGGTGGGGGGCGGCGGAGAATCGGAATCCGTGCGAACTTCTGCGGGAGTGCCCCGGGGTGAGCGAGCGTCGACCGGCCGCCGGCGACGGATGCTGATCCTCAGCGCGAGCATGGGGGCCGGTCATGACGCCGTCGCCGCCGAACTGGCCCGGCGCGCCGAGGTCCACGGACTCGAGCCGCACCTCGCCGACGTCCTGGAGCTGCTGCCCCACGGCCTGGGCACGGGCCTGCGGCGCTTCTACCAGGCGTCGGTACGGCACGTCCCGTGGGTGTACGCCGGTCTGTACGGCGCGTTCATGCGCGGCGGCGCGGGGCCCCGGCCCAGTGGCGTGCCCCTGGCCCGGCTCGCCGGTGACCGGCTGACCGGCCTCGTGGACCGGCTCGGCGCCGATGTGGTGGTGTCCGTCTTCCACCTGGCCGCGCAGCTCACCGGCGATCTGAGGGCGCGGGGCGGGCTGCGGGTGCCCGCTTCCGTCTTCCTGCTCGACTTCGCGGTGCACCGGCAGTGGCTCCACCCGGGCAACGACCGCTACCTGTGCCTGACGGAGGCGGCGGCGCGCGAGGTCGGGCGCTCCCTGCCCACCCCGGTGGTGACGACCGGCCCGGTGGTGCCGCCCGGCTTCCTGGCGCCGGCCCCCGGAGCGGCTCACTGGCGGCAACGGTTCGCCGGGCACGCGCCCGGCCGGCCGCCGGTCCTGCTCTCCGCGGGCGCCTGGGGCGCGGCGTCCCGCCCGGCGGACACGGCCGGGCTGCTGCACGGCGCCGGTTATCTGCCGGTGCTGCTGTGCGGCCGCAACGAACGGCTCCTCGGCCGGATGTCCCGGGTGCCGGGTGCGCTGGCGCTGGGCTGGGTCGACGACGTGCCGGGGCTGATGGGCGCCGCGTACGCCCTGGTGGACAACGCCGCCGGGCAGACCGCCGTCCAGGCCCTCGGCGCGGGGCTTCCCGTGGTCGGCCACCGTCCCCTGCCCGGCCATGGTGCGGAGGGCGTCCGGCAGATGGCGGGCCTCGGCCTGTCGGAGTACGCCCCGGACGGCCCCGCCCTGCTGACGGCACTCGCCCGCCTCTCGGACTGCGGCCCGGAGCGCGCGGCCCGTGCGGCGCGGGGCCGCGCCCTGTTCCGAGGCGATGCGCTGGCCTGCGTGGCGGGACTCGCGGAGGGGGCCTCGTAGGACGCTGCGCCGGAGCGCGTGACCGCCCTGCACCTGACGGCCTCCGGTGGCCGACCGCACCCGCGGTGCACGGCTTGCCGCACCCGTACCGCCGACGGGCACGGCCGACTCGGCGGACAGCCGCCCTGCACCAGGGGCCGTCCGGCGAAGGCCCCGCTCCCCGGTGCGCGGCCCCTCCCCCACCGTGCCTCAGACGCCCAGCGGCTCCGGCGTCGGCCCGGCCGGCAGCACCGGCCCCGGGCCGTGTTCGCACAGGGGGCCGACCGTGAGGCCCGCCTCGTGGCAGCCGGCGACGATGCCGGGCAGGGCGGCGAGGGAGGCCCGCCAGCAGCCGGGGGCGGCGGCCCGGTCCGAGTCGTGCAGCAGGACGGTGCCGCCGCCGCGCAGGTCCGCCGCGACCCGGGCCCGTACGGAGGCCGCGGTGGCGTCGGGCGTCCAGTCCCGCCCCCACGCGGACCACAGCACCGGCCGCAGTCCGGCCCGGCGGGCGGCGATCCAGCGTCCCGAGGTGAGGATGCCGTACGGCGGCCGGTACCACAGGGGCCGCCGGCCGGCGGTGTCGTGGACGACGCGCACGGCGCGCCGTACCTCCGCCAGGTCACGGGCCGGGGCGGGACGCCACGGGCGGTCGTGGGTCCAGCCGTGCACCGCCGGTTCGTGCCCCCGCCGGACCAGTTCCCGGACCAGGTCGGGATGCCGGACCACCTCCGAGCCGAGCAGGAAGAACGTCGCCCTCACGCCCAGGCCGTCCAGCGCGTCGAGGAACAGCGGCGTCGACACGGGGTCCGGCCCGTCGTCGAAGGTCAGCGCGATGTGCCGGCGGTGACCGGTGCCGGAGAGCCGGGGGAACAGCAGGCGCCGTACGGTCGGCAGCCAGGTGGCCGCCGGTCCGATGTGCGCGCCGGCCGCGGTCAGCGGCAGCACGACGGCCGCGGTCCGCCATGGCCGGCCGGACGAGGACCCCATCGATGACTCGCCTCCTTGCTGAGACCGACACCTGCGTGGCACGAACGGAGCGCCGTCCGCTCACCCGAAGCGGGCGGCGAGCCGCCGGTAGAGTCCCGGCGCGGTCCCGCGCACCCGTGCGGGCAGCCGCAGCCAGCCGGGGACGTACACCTCGTCCCTGCCGTGCCGGACGGCGCTCCACACCGCGTCGGCCACCCGCTCGGGCGGCACGGCCCTGGGCCACGCCCGCCGGTAGGGGGCACCGCGCCGTTCGAAGAAGGGTGTGTCGACCACGCCCGGGACCACCAGGCTGACGCCCACGCCGGTGCCGCGCAGTTCGTACCGCAGGGCGTCGGCGAAGGCGGCCAGCGCGGCCTTCGCGGCGGAGTACACGGCCTCGCCGCGCACACCCACGCTGCCGGCGAGGGAGCCGATCAGCACCACGCGTCCGCCGCCGGCCGCGACCATGTGCGGCAGCAGGTCGCGCACCAGGTGCAGGGTGGCCAGCAGGTCGACGCCGACGACCTCGTCGATGCGGGAGCGGGGCATCGCGGTGAAGTCACCGGCCCAGCCGACGCCGGCCCCCGCCACCAGCAGACGGGGGCTGCCCACCTGCTCCAGGACGTGGCCGGTCAGCCGGCGGCCGGCGCCGGGGCGGCTGAGATCCGCGGGAAAGGCCGTGGCCGGCAACCGCGCGGCCATCTGCTCCAGCCGGGTGACGTCACGCCCGCTGAGCACCAGATGCCAGCCCCCCTCGGCGGCCAGCCGGCGGGCCACGGCCGCGCCGATGCCGGAGGAGGCACCCGTCACGAGGGCCGTGCGCCCGGGAACGGCCCGGGGCGCGGGGCCCGCTTCCGGGAGCGACGCCGTCCGGGGCAGACCGCGGCCGGGTGCTCCTGCGGGGCTGAGCGAAGAGGACGAAGCGGACATGGTCACCGACCTCACTGCGACGGTGGGCGCGGGCGGGTGACGTCCGGCGCCGTGGGTGCATGGAGTATCCATGGCGCCACAGGCTGAAACTCCGCGCACCCCGGGAAGCGGGCGTGCGGCCGCCCCGCGCCCGTCCCACCCTTCCAGAAAACGAAACGTTGCCGTTTCGCTCCAAGTCGTCTAGCCTCCAAGCGTACGAAACCGTTTCGTTTACGAGTTCGCCGGCGAACGTGAACGACTTCCCTGGAGTGGTTCCCATGTCCCAGAAGACCCTGGCCGAGGGCTCCCGCGCGGGGGCCGCCGAAAAGGCCGCCGCCGATGTCTCCGGCAAGCGCTGGTGGATCCTCGCGGTCATCGCCGTGGCCCAGCTGATGGTGGTGCTCGACGCCACCATCGTGAACATCGCCCTGCCCTCCGCCCAGGCCGACCTCGGCTTCTCCGACGGCAGCCGGCAGTGGATCGTGACCGCCTATGCGCTGGCGTTCGCCTCCCTGCTGCTGCTCGGCGGCCGCACAGCCGACCTGTTCGGCCGCAAGCCCGCCTTCCTCGCCGGCGTCGTCGGCTTCGCCGCGGCCTCCGCGCTCGGCGGTGCCGCGAACGGCTTCACCATGCTGGTCGCCGCACGCGCCCTGCAGGGTGCCTTCGGCGCGCTGCTCGCGCCGGCCGCCCTGTCGCTGCTCAACACGACGTTCACCGACGCCCGCGAGCGGGCCCGCGCGTTCAGCGTGTACGGAGCCATCGCCGGTGCCGGCGGCGCCGTCGGGCTGCTGCTCGGCGGTGTGCTGACCGACGCGCTGGACTGGCGCTGGACGCTCTACGTCAATGTGGCCATCGCCGTCGTCGCCTTCGCCGGCGGCTGGATCCTGCTGGGCAACCACCGCGACGCGGCGACCGCCAAGCTGGACGTGCCGGGCACGGTCCTGGTCGCCGCGGGTCTGTTCTCCCTGGTCTACGGCTTCTCCAACGCCGAGACGCACGACTGGGGTTCGCCGCTGACCTGGGGCTTCCTGCTCGCGGGCGGCCTGCTGCTGGCGGCCTTCGCCTGGTGGCAGACCCGCGCCGCGCACCCGCTGCTGCCGCTGCGCATTCTGCTCGACCGCGACCGCGGAGCCTCGTTCGTCGCGGTGCTGATCACCGGCGCGGGCATGTTCGGCGTCTTCCTCTTCCTGACCTACTACCTGCAGCTGAACCTCGGCTTCAGCCCGACGAGAACCGGTGTGGCGTTCCTGCCGATGGTCGGCGCCCTGATGGTCACCGCGCAGCTCGGCACCACCGTCCTGCTGCCGCGCATCGGCCCCAAGGCGGTGATCCCGCTCGGCTTCGCGATCGCCACGGCCGGTATGGCCTGGCTGACCGGCATCGGCCTGGGTTCGCACTACGCCGGTGATGTGCTGCCGCAGCTGATCGTGATCGGTGTGGGCCTCGGGCTGGTCATGCCGACCGCCATGCAGCTGGCCACCGGCGGGGTGGCGGCCGAGGACGCCGGTGTCGCCTCCGCGACCGTCAACGCCATGCAGCAGGTGGGCGGTTCGATCGGTACGGCGCTGCTGAACACCCTGGCCGCGAGCGCAGCCACCGACTACATCTCCGGCCGGGACGCCACCAGCAAGCTGGTGCGGGCCCAGGCGACGATCGAGAGCTACACCACCGCCTTCTGGTGGTCGGCGGGCTTCTTCGCCGCCGGCGCGGTCATCGCGTTCCTCCTTTACCGGCGCGGGGTGCCGCAGCAGGACGCCGGGGCCGCTCCGGTCGTCCACATGTGACCGACCCGCACCACCGAGCCGAAGGGGCCGCCGTCAGCAGGGAGACGGCGGCCCCTTCCCACTGTCCGTGCGGCACGCTTGAGATCGCTTGGGCGGGTAACCCGCGGTGGTCCGGACGACGACGGAAGGAGACGTCATGTCGGGCGCCGACGAGCGCGAGGAACGGCCCGAGACGGCCCTGGAGGAGGTGCTCCGGGAGATCGAGGACGCCGAGACGCACGAGGACCAGACGCACACGGAGGGCGAGGCGGGCGACGCCATCACCCCCAACACCGGGGCCCAGAAGCAGGCGGACGGCGAGTGAACGGCGACGGCCGCCCGCTGCGCCCACGGAACGCTCCGCCGGGACCCGGGCGGCCGGCGCCACCGGTGCCGTAGCACCGGCCTCGCTTCTCCTCCCGGCGGCGGAGCCCGGCCGCCCGAGGCCGGCATGCGCGCACGGCCGGGCCCGTTGCCTTCGCGCATCTGCGGGCGCCCCTCGCCCGCCGGCCGGTGACCTCGGTCGGCATCTCGCATGAGGTGCGGGCGGCCACGGGTGCTTTCGCCTCGGCTCCGGGTACCCGAGCCGCATGAACCACCACCTGCGAGGACCCGCGCTGCCCGCCGCGCGCGGGCCGCTCTCCGCTGCCGTCGCCGCGTATCTGCGCGGCACCGGCCCGCTGCCCCACCCCGCCGACGCCGAGGCGGCCGACCCCTACGGCGACGACCTCCAGCTCGCGCTGTACGTGTGCTACGAGCTGCACTACCGCGGCTTCGCGGGCGTGCCCCCCGAGCACGAGTGGGACCCGGAGCTGCTGCGGGTCCGGGGCGCGCTGGAGCGGCGGTTCCTGTCCGCGCTGCGCGCCGACACGCCCGGGCACGGCAGTGTCGACGACGCGCTCGGCGCCCTCCTGGTCGAGCCGGCCGAGGGCACGGGCGTCACGCACTTCCTGCGGGACGAGGGCGAGCTGTGGCAGCTGCGCGAGTACGCCGCGCAGCGCTCGCTGTACCACCTCAAGGAGGCCGACCCGCACGCCTGGGTGCTGCCGCGGCTGTGGGGCCGGGCGAAGGCGGCGATGGCGGCGGTGGAGTACGACGAGTTCGGCGGCGGTCGCGCCGAGCGGGTGCACGCCCGGCTGTTCGCGGACCTGATGACCGACCTCGGCCTGGACCCCACGTACGGGCGTCATCTCGACGCGGGCTGCGCCGAGATGCTCGCGGTCGTCAACCTGATGTCCCTGCTCGGGCTGCACCGTGAGCTGCGCGGGGCGCTGGTGGGTCACTTCGCCGACGTGGAGATCACCTCCTCCCCCGGATCCCGGCGGCTCGCCGAGGCGATGCGCCGCACCGGTGCCGGGCCGGCCGCGGAGTTCTTCTACGACGAGCACGTGGAGGCGGATGCGGTGCACGAGCAGGTGGTCCGGCACGAGGTGATCGGCGGGCTGCTCGAGGAGGAGCCGGAGCTGGCGGACGACATCGCGTTCGGCATCGACGCCACCGAGTTCCTGGAGGGCCGGCTGGCGCGGCACCTGCTCACCGAGTGGCGTGCGGGACGGTCGTCGCTGCACGCCCCGCTTGATGCCGTGATGACCCATACATCCTGAATGCCAGGGTACCCGCGCGATGTGATCGCTTTGGTGCTTCCGGGTGTCTACGCCCCTCAGGACGACACGGCTCTGCTGGCCGAGGCCCTCCGGGAGGAGGCGCCCCCGCCCGGCGCGCGCGTCCTGGACGTGGGCACCGGAAGCGGTGCGCTCGCGCTGGTGGCCGCCCGGTACGGCGCCGAGGTCACCGCGGTGGACGTGTCGCGGCGGGCGGTGTGGACCGCGCGGTTGAACGCGTGGCTGGCCCGGCTGCCGGTGCGGATCCGGCGCGGCAACCTCTTCGGCCCGGTGCGCGGCCGGTCGTACGACGTCATCCTCGCCAATCCGCCCTACGTCCCGGCGCCCGACGCGGGCCGCCGGCCGCACGGGCGGTCGCGGGCCTGGGACGCGGGCGGGGACGGGCGGCTGCTGCTGGACCGGATCTGCCGGGACGCGCCCCGGCTGCTGCGGCCCGGGGGTGTGCTGCTGGTCGTCCACTCGGCGCTGAGCGGTCCCGAGCGGAGCCTGGAACTGCTGCGCACGGCGGGCCTGAAGGCCGCGGTGGTCCGGCGGCGCTGGATCGCCTTCGGTCCGGTGCTGCGCTCCCGGGAGGGCTGGCTGCGGCAGCGCGGTCTGCTGTCGGCCGCCGACGACAAGGAAGAGCTGGTGGTCATCCGTGCCGAACGAGTTTGCTGACCGGCCGCGCCGGATCCGGATGCAGCGGCGGGGGCCGCTGCTCGTGGAGGGCCCCGTGGAGATCGAACTGGAGGACGGCACCACGGTGTCCTCCGACCGCTTCCGGGTCGCCCTGTGCACCTGCCGCCGCAGCCGCCGCTATCCCTGGTGCGACACGAGCCACCGCCGCAAGGCGTAGTTCGCTGGTTGAAACCGGTTGTTTTTCGCCGCTCCCCGGTCGGGCCCCCCACGGGCCTGTCCGGGGAGCGGCTGTGTGCCCGGGCCGGCGGGCGGCCCCACTCCGCCCGTCCGGTCCCGGTGCGAGATCGCAGATCCCCGCTGCAGGGGCCGCACTCCCCAGTTGCGAGCCTGATCCGGCGCTGCGGGGACCGTCTGCGATCCCGGTCCTAGAACGCGAAGACGCTGCTGTTCAGCGCGTCCTTCGCGCAGGAGTTGCCGAAGGTCTGTTCGTAGGAGACGCGCTTGCCCTGCCAGACGCCCTGGACCGTGACGACGACCGGGTCGTACAGCTTGGTGCACCAGACGTTGTCGCGGGGCTTGAAGGCGCCGAAGTCGCCACCGACGCCGCGCAGTTCGGCGCAGGCCTGGGCCGCGGCGGGGTGGGTGCCGGAGGCCGTCGGGGCGCAGTTCAGGGTGACGGCGCGCTCCGGAGTGGCCGTGGCCGCGTTGTCGCCGTGTCCGATGGTGAGGACCAGCGCCGAGGGGGCGTAGAGCGACGACGGGGCGGCGTCCGGTGCAGCGGCGGCGCCCCCGGTCAGGGGTCCGCAGACGGCGGCGGCCGAGAGGCCGAGGGTCGCTGCCCAGCGCGCGGTGTTCCGCATTGTGTGCATCCTTCCGCTCGAGAGACGAGCCGGCTCCGGCCGGTCGGCGCCGGAGCGGCGAGCGCCACTCTGCCGACTCCGCCGGGGAAACTCACATCGACCCCACGGCTTTCGGTAACCTTGCGTGTTGAATCAGTGGCGCGAAGTCACGGAATTTGAACAGGTCGGCCGTGCAACTGAGCGGTTCTTGATCGATTCAAGCGGCTGGATGGCCGAAAACCACCGCTTCGTTAATAGGCCTGAAACATTCCGCTCGTCGCGTTGCGAAGCACCGTGGCGGGCCCGCGGGACCCCGCGGAGGACCCCCGGCTACCCGTCGGTATGGTCGGGCCGCAGCGCGACGCGGCGCGACGACCGGTGGGAGGGACGGATGGCGAAGCACTGGGCCGACTTCCAGTACGAGATCTATCTGAACGGGATGACGGGTGTGGTCCCCCGGCTGCCCACCGACCTGACGCGGCTGGAGGAGCTGGCCGAGCACCGGCTCGGACCCGGCCCGGTGGGCTATGTGGCGGGGAGCGCGGGCGACGGCAGCACCGCGCGCGCCAACCGGGCGGCCCTCGCCCGGCACCGGATCGTGCCGCGCATGCTGCGCGACGTCCACGAGCGTGATCTGACGGTCGAGGTGCTGGGCCGGGTCCTGCCGGCGCCGCTGGCTCTGGCGCCGGTCGGCGTGCTGTCGATCATGCATCCGGACGCCGAGTGCGCGGCCGCCCGGGCCGCCGCCGCGCAGGGGGTGCCGTACATCCTGTCCTCGGCGTCCAGTACGCCCCTGGAGCAGGTCGCGGAGGCCATGGGGGACGCCGAGCGGTGGTTCCAGCTGTACTGGGGCAAGGACCGCGAGGTGACGCGGAGTTTCCTCGGCCGGGCGCGGGCGGCGGGGTTCTCGGTGCTGGTCGTCACCCTGGACACGCCGCTGCTGTCGTGGCGGCCGCGCGACCTGGACCAGGCGTACCTGCCGTTCCTGCGCGGGGTGGGCACCGCCAACTACTTCACCGATCCGGCGTTCCGGGCGGGTCTGGCCAAGCCGGTGCACGAGGACCCGAACGCGGCGGTGCTGCACTTCCTCGGCCTCTTCGGGGACGCGAGCCACACCTGGCCGGACCTGGCGTTCCTGCGCGAGCACTGGGACGGGCCGATCGTCCTCAAGGGCGTGCTGCACCCGGACGACGCCCGGCTCGCCGCGGACGCCGGGGTGGACGGGGTGGTGGTCTCCAACCACGGCGGCCGGCAGGTGGCGGGGTCCGTCGCGGCGGCCGACGCGCTGCCCCTGGTCGCCGACGCGGTCGGCGACCGGCTGACGGTGCTGTTCGACAGCGGGGTGCGCACGGGCGACGACGCGTTCAAGGCCCTCGCTCTCGGCGCCCGCGCGGTCCTGCTCGGCCGGCCCTACGTCTACGGCCTCGGCCTGGACGGGCAGCCCGGCGTGGAACACGTCGTCCGCTGCCTCCTCGCGGAACTCGACCTCACCCTCGCCCTCTCCGGCCACGCGACCCCCCACACCGTCAGCCGCTCCGACCTGCTGCCCGCCGAGGCCTGACCCCCGCCGCCGTCCGCGCCGCGGGGCCGAGGCCGGGGCCCGTTCTGCGCCCCGGCCAGGACGCCCCTACGTACCCTTGCCCGGGAGTCGGGCCGGGTGGGCGGAGGAGGTCTGGGTGCCCGCTATCGAGAGGGAGCCGGGGGTGGTGGGGGGTGGGTCGGTGAGCCAGCGCTGGGCGGTGGAGTGGTCGCGGACCTTGACGACGATGTCAGCGCCCGTGTCCTCGCCGGCCGAGGCGAGCGCGAGGGTGTCGTCCCAGCGGGGCAGCAACTCGCCCTGCACCGTGAAGTCGTAGCGCACGTCGTCGCCGCGCTTCGCGCCGGCGTCGGCACAGGTGCCGAGGATGACCACGCCCGCGTCGGCGTGCGAGTCCAGGCACAGGCCGGAGTCGGCCCCGCTGTGCAGCTGCCCGTCGGCGTCGTACGTCCACTGCTGGGAGGGCGCCGAGGAACAGGCGGCGAGGACCACGGCCGCGCCGGCCTCGGGGCTGCCCTTGACGTCCAGGCACAGCTCGGCGGCGGCGTTGCGCAGCCGGGTCGGCCGGCCGGCCGAGGGCAGGGCCGCGGTGCCCGGGGTCGTGGCGGAGACCGACGGCGACGGGCCTGCGGTGCCGGCGCCGGTGGAGGCGACCGGGGCCGTGCCGTCACCACCGTCCGGCAGCACACTGAGCACGAGCACGGTCGCGAGCAGCCCGGCCGAGGCCACGCCGACCCCGGTGAGCAGCGTCCGGGACGACCAGCCGGCGTCGGCCGCGCGGCGCACGGGCGCGGGCAGCGGGACCCGGGCCAGTGCACCCGGCTCGCCGCCGGCGCGCCGGCGGCCCCCGGTGCCGGCCGACCGGGAGAGCAGCCCGGGCCTTCCGCCGCCGCGGCTGCGGCCCCCGGAGCGCCGGGCAGCGGCGCGAGGGGTGGTGTCCGTTCGCCGGCGGCCCGGGCGCGACTCGAGGTAGCGGCGGGCGCCCCAGCCGAGGACCGCTTCGGCGAGCAGCACGCCCAGCCCTGCCTCGATCCGGCCCAGTTGCTCGGCGGCGTGCCGGCAGTAGGAGCAGCCGGCGAGGTGTTGCCGGACGTCCGGCAGCAGGGCGCCGCCCCGGCGGATCGGCACGTCCAGGAGGCGGTTGTAGTGCCGGCAGTCGGTACTGGGCGCCAGTTCCCGGTGGGCGCGGACACACCCTTCCCGGAATTTGTCGCGGGCCTGTTCGAGTGCGGCCGCCGCGCCGGCGGCGTCCATGCCGAGCAGCCCGGCCGGGATGTTTATCGGCTCGGCCTCGACCTCGACATGCCACAGCAACGCCTGTTCGAGCCGGGGAAGGCCATGGAATGAACGTTCGGAAAGAGCGCGGTTTTCCGGTATCAGGGTCTTCGCGTTGCGCATGCCGCGGCCCCCGGCGGGTTTCTGCAGTCCGGGCAGCACGACGGTTATCCGGTCCGTGGTGGACCAGTTCACGACCGTGTCCCGGACGGCCACCAGCAGCCGCGGCCGCAGCGCGTCCGCGGGCTCGCCGAGCGCGAGCCGGCCGAGGACCTGGTGGAAGGCGGTGGCGGTGACCATGTGCGCGAGGGGCCCGGGGGCGGCCAGGCAGATGACCGCGTAGTCCTGCGCCGGCTGCCAGTGCCGGGCCATCAGCAGGGCGGCGGACCGGGAGGCCTCCGCGTCCGAGCCGGCACGCAGGGGGCCGGTGAGGGACTCGTCGGACTCCCCTGGATCGCCGCCGGAGGGCGGGTAGGGAGGACGAGGAGGGTGGGGGGTGGGCACTGAGCGGATTCCTTTGGTGCGTGAATGGTGCGTTGGTGCCATTTCTGGGATGCGCGCGGGGAGCGGGAAATGTGGCGGTTCCGTACCGGCCCGGTTCCCCAACTGCCAAAGAAGCTCGGCGATTACCCCCCGCACGGGTGTTTCAACCCTTGCACAACTTCCACACATGCAACAAGGCGCTCGGGACACATCGACAGGTTTGAAAGAAAGTCAGAAAGCGGCCCTCCGGCCGGTTCCCCACGCCCTCTTTAGGTTTTCCGCGCGCCCCGTGTGAAGAGTGCGCACGCACCGGGCGGCCGCGCACGCTCCCGGGGTGCGCGGGGCGGTAGTGGACTGGGGTCCGGCCACCTCGGAAGGCCCCGCACAGGACGGCAGCTCTCCTGCGCGAAACCGGCCGCCGGCCCCGTTCCTCCTGCCCTCGGCCGGCGGCCCCGTCCGGAGGACTCCCCCGGCCGGCCGCCCCGGCTGCTTCCCCGCCGGCCGGGCGGTCAGAGCTGCCAGGAGCGGAGCCGGTCGGCCGCGCCGTACACGTCGGTCTTGCCGGAGATCAGGTCGCGGGCGAGGTCCACGAGCGCGCCGTAGGGCGGGTCGATGCCGACACCGCTGACGAACATGTAGGCGACGGCGGTCGCGCAGGCGAAGCGGGCGTTGGCGGCGGGCAGCGGCTTGAGCAGGGCCAGCGTGTGCAGCAGCGCGGCGGCCCGCCAGGCCGGGTCGGAGTCCACCCCGAGCCGGGGCGGGTCGACGCGGTGCCGGGCCACGGCGGCGACCAGCGCGGAGAAGTCGTCCACCGTGGGCTGGTCGGGGAGGAGCTCCTCGTGCCGCTGGAGCAGCCAGGGGACGTCGATATGGATGACGGAGGGCATCACTCAGGCGGCCTCGCCCTTGGCGGCGGGCTCGTCGTCGGGGAAGGCGGCCGCGAACTCCTCGGCGTGGGCGGTGAAGAAGCTCCGGAAGGCCTCGGCGCCCTCCTGCAGCGCCCGGTGCCGCGCGATGTCGGCGGCGGCGGCCTCCCGCACGAGGGCCTTCATCGACGTACCCCGCTCCTTGGCGATCTGCCGCAGGTCCTCTAGTTCGCGTTCGCTGAACTCCACGTTGAGAGCTGGCATGCCCTCACGGTACCGCGCGGGTACTCACGCGTAAATATCCGCAGGTCACCCGCCCATTCCTACGGTACCTACGGGGATGCGAGGCCGGGTCCGCGGCACCCGACACCAGCGGACGCGCCGCCCCAGATCCATCAGATATGAGCACAAAACGTGTCTTATTTCCTACATGCACACACCTTCGCGGCGTACTCTCCTCCGTGCTCCGATCGCTGCCGCCGGCGCGGGGCTGCTGGCTGCCTGCACCCGCGACGGCCCCCGTCCCTCCCCCGGCCCCGGGGCCACGACGACCGGCCAGGGCGGCTTCGTTCCCCCCGGCCCCAAGGGATATGTCGACCCGTCGGGCCCGGAGGTGCACGCCGCCGAGCGCCGGCGCGGCTCCGGGCGAGTGCACATGGCCCGGTTGACGGCCACCGAGTCCCTGGTGGACCTCGGCGGCCGGACCGTGCGCACGTGGACGTACCACGAGTCGGTGCCCGGCCCGCTGGTGCGCGTCACCGCCGGTGACGTCCTCAGCCTCACACTGGCCAACCGGCTGCCGGAGACCACCACGCTGCACTCCCACGGCGTGCGCCTGCGCTGCGACATGGACGGGGTGCCGGACCTCACCCAGCGCGGCATCGCGGCCGGGACCGACTTCACCTACCGGTTCACCGTCGCCCACCCCGGCACCTACTTCCTGCACTCCCACGTGGGAATGCAGCCGGACCGCGGCCTGTACGCCCCGCTCATCGTCGACGACCCGAAGGAGCCGCTCGCCTACGACAAGGAGTGGATCGTCCTCCTGGACGACTGGCTGGACGGCGTGCAGGGCTCCACCCCCGACCGGGTGCTCACCCAGCTGCTGCCGAAGGGCGGCTCCATGCAGATGACCGGCATGGCCATGGGACCCGAGCACGGCCGTCCGGACCCCGGCCGCACGGCGAGCCCGCACCCGACGGCCTCGCACCGGTCGGCCGGTCCGTCCCGGATCCTGCACGACTCCCACAGCCGTCTGCTGCACGGGGACGGCGGCAGCGTCGCCTATCCCTACTACCTCGTCAACGGCCGCCTGCCCGCCGCCCCCTCCACGTTCCGGTGCCGCCCCGGTGACCGGGTACGGCTGCGCATCATCAACGCCGGCTCCGAGACGGCCTTCCGGGTCGCGCTGGGCGGTCACACCATGACCGTCACGCACACCGACGGCTACCCGGTGAGACACCAGCGGACCGACGCCCTCCTCGTCGGCATGGCCGAGCGGTACGACGTGCTCGTCACCGCGAAGGACGGCGTCTTCCCGCTGGTCGCCCTCTCCGAGGGCAAGCCGGGCCGAGGTCTCGCCGTTCTGCGCACCGACAAGGGGCGGAGTCTTCCCGCTCCCGGCGTCCGCCCGGACGAACTCGACGGCCGGATCCTGCCCGCGCGCCGCCTCGTCCCGGACGACTCCGTGGCCCTGGACGACCGCAAGCCCGACAGGCAGCTGCGCATCAGGATCACCGGCAGCATGGAGAAGTACGACTGGGGCTTCGATCACCGTCCGTACGACGTGCGCCAACGCCACCCGGTCCGCGCCGGTGAGCGGGTACGGGTGACCATGATCAACGCGACCGACATGTGGCACCCCATCCACCTGCACGGCCACACCTTCGCCCTGACCGGGCTGGACGCGGTGGGGGCGCGCAAGGACACCTCCATCGTGCTCCCCCACCGCAAACTGGTCTTCGACTTCGACGCCGACAACCCCGGCCTGTGGATGCTGCACTGCCACAACCAGTACCACTCGGAGAGCGGCATGATGACCATCCTCGGGTACCGCAAGTGACCGGGGACGCCGAAGCCGGGCCCTACCCCTGGTCCGCCACGAAGGAGGCCATCCAGGCCAGCGCCGCGTTCCAGTTGACGGCCGTCTCGTTGGTGGACCAGGACTGGATGTCGTCGATGTAGCAGAACTGGCCCGTGCAGCCCTTGAGCCTGCTCTGCGCGTACGGGTCCTGGATGCTCGAGTTCGGTCCGCCGGCCAGCGTGCCCCGGGGCGGGTCCGGCAGGTTCGGGTCCAGCTCGTGGGCGTACCAACGGCTGTGCTGGTGGTGAGAACTGACCTCGCCGTAGCCGGTGACGTACGAGATGTTCAGCGCGTTGCGGCCGAGGACGTAGTCCATGGACTCGACGGCCCCGTCCCGGTACCTGGCCGCCCCGGTGAGGTCGTAGGCGGTGGCGATGACGTGCGCGTTGTTCAGGACCTGGGCGTTGGAGCCCCAGTCGTAGAGGTTGCCGTCGGGGGCGTACGGCATGCCGTAGGGCTGGGTGCCGGCGGTCGCGAGGTAGCGGTCGGCGGCCTTGATCACGGATCTGCGGACCTTGTCCCGGCCGGGCAGCTTGCTGGGCACGGTGGCGAGGTCGAGGCGGCCGGCCGCCGCCGTGCGGCCCCAGTCGAAGCCGAGGGGGCCGAAGATGTCGGCGGTGTGGACGGGTGAGGACAGGATGTGGTCGGCGAACTGCCGCTCCCCGGTGGTGAGGTACAGCTCCGCGGCCGCCCAGTAGAACTCGTCGGAGGCGTTGTCGTCGGGGTAGGCGCCGCCGCCGGTGCCGTCGTCCGGGTCGGGGTACAGCTCGGGGTGGGCCAGGGCGGCGGCCCAGGCCTTGCGGGCGGCCGTGAGGGCCCGGGCCGCGAACGCCCGGTCGTAGGGCCGGTACAGGCGGGCCGCCTGCGCGGCCGTCGCCGCCAGGTTCAGGGTGGCCTGGGTGGTCGGGGCGTGCAGCTCCCGCTTCTGCGGGTCGTCACTGGGCAGCAGCGGCAGGCCGGTCCACTGGGCGTCGTGCACCTTGCTGTGGGCCATGCCGGCCAGCGGCCGCCCGTCCGGCACCTGCATCTTCAGCAGGAACTCCAGCTCCCAGCGGGCCTCGTCGAGGACGTCGGGCACCTTGTTGCCGCTCTCGGGGAGGGCCAGGCTGCCGTCGCCGAGCCGCCCCGGCTCCCCGGTGCGGGCGAGCAGGGAGCGTTCGTAGGTGCTCAGCAGCTCCCAGGTAGAGATGCCGCCGTTGACGACGTACTTGCCGTGGTCGCCGGCGTCGTACCAGCCGCCGGTGACGTCCAGCGTGTAGTCGCACAGGCCCGGTTGGCACGGCACGTTCGCGTCGCCCTGGTTGGGGGCGGCGTCCAGGTGGCCGGCGGGCCTGCCGTAGCCGGGGCGCAGGTCGTCGCGGATCGCGATGCCGCTGCGCTGGGTGTAGTAGTACTTCAGCGAGTCCAGGCGCAGCTGCTCGTAGGCGCCGGTCCCGAGGGCGAAGGGGCGGCTGGTCTCGCCGTCGGCGACCAGGGTGTAGCCCGTGCCGCGGCCCCGGAAGGCGCCGAAGTCGATGGTGTGCACGTTCTGCCCGGAGGAGACGTCGGTGCCGCGCGGCACGGTCCGGCCGTGGGCGACCGTCCGGCCGGCGGCGTTCCTGAGCTGCCACGGCAGCGGCGTGGTGGCGTCCGTGACGAGGGTGGCGTTCTTGGGTCCGGCGGGCAGATAGCCGGCCTGGTTGACGCGGACCCGGGGGCCGGTGTCCGGCTCGTACACCTCGGGCGGGACGCCGCCGAGCAGCGACACGTCGTCCAGGCACAGCCGCCAGGGGTCGGCGGCGCCGCCCGCCTGGAAGGCGACCTGTGCCTGGGTGGTGTCGACGGGCGAGGTGAAGGTGTAGGCGTAGCTGTCCCCGGAGACGCTCAGCTCCGGGCTGACCTCGTACCAGGTGTCGTACGGCGCGGTCTGCAGCCCGACGATCGCCCGGACCACATGGCCCTGCGGGGAGCCGGAGGCCTTGAAGGAGAAGCGGTACGACTGCCCCTTCACCAGGGTCAGGTCGTTCTGCCCGACGGCCGCGTCCCAGCGGTTGGCGGTGCCGCCGGGCACGTCGGCGCACAGCCGCCCCTCGGACAGGCCCGCGGTCGTGTTGCCGGTCGTCCACCAGGGCTCGGTGGTGGTGTCGAAGGTGCCGTTCTTGACCTGTTCGACCTCGTCGGCCCCGGCGGGGGCGGCCGGCAGCGCGGTGAGCGCCGTGGCCAGCAGGGCGGTGAGGGACAGCACAGCGGTTCTGCGTCGTTTCACGTCTGGACTCCTCAGGGGGAGTTCGGGTGGCACTTCCTCGGCATGGGAGCGCTCCCAAGTGCGGACGCGCACCATGCTTGTTCCAAACATGACACCCCGTCAACGGTCCGGACGGGGATGCCTTGCGAGGCGTCCCCGTCCGGACCGCGCCGGACGCTCAGACGTCGAGCCGGCTGATGCGCACCGCCCCCCTGGCCTCGCCCGGGTGCGCGCTGGTGAGCGTCAGCCGCAGCCGCGAGCCGCGCACCGCGTCGAAGGTGATCACCGTGGGGCTGTCCGAGGCGGTGGCCCAGTCCACCGCGGCACCCGTCACCGGTACGTACCCGCGGCCGTCCCACACCGCCGCCTGCACGGCGGCGGGCAGGGTGTGCGTGCCGTCGACGGTGAACGAGACCGCCACCCGGTCGATGCCGCGCACCCGCCCGAAGTCGACGGACACCCAGTCCTCGGCGCGGGCCCCGCTGAAGGACGGCAGCAGGGCCGTGGCCGACTTGACGAAGGCGTTGGACCAGCCGGTGGCCGGGTCGCCGTCCAGCATCGCGGCCGGCAGGGTGTCCGGGCGGCCGGAGTAACTCGCGTCCGCGTACGGGTAGTGGGGCGGTGTCGGGTGGTCGGGCCGGAAGTCCGGCGCGGCGGTGGTGGCGGCGGAGCGCGTCGGGGTGGTGTGCACGCCGACCGTGCCCCGGCGCAGGCCGTCCGCCCTGGCGGTGACCTCGAGCGTGCCCGGCCTGGTACCGGCACGGACGATCGCGAGGGCCTTGCCGTGGAAGGCGGTGCGGGTGCTCGCCTGGTAGCGCTCGGCGCTCTCCTCGCGGCCGTTGTCGACCCCGGCCAGCGAGCCGCCGGTCACGTCGAACCGGATGAGGTGGTCCGCGTCGGGCACGACGACGCCGTGCGCGTCGACGACGTCGGCCGTGACGAACACCAGCGAACGGCCGTCGGCGGCGAGGGACCTGCGGTCGGCGGTCAGGCGCACGGCGTGCGGGGCGCCCGCGGTGCGCAGGACGTCGGTGGCGACCACCTTGCCGTCCCGCCGGGCCACCGCGCGCAGCTCGCCCGGCCGGTACGGCACCTTCCAGGTCAGGTGCAGCTTGCCCGCGCTGCCGTTGGGGCTGGTGTAGCTGCCCGGGTAGGGGCCGCCGGTGAAGGTCTTGTCGTCGCCGGTGGCCTCGGTGGTCTCCAGGTAGGTGCGGCCGTCGGTGGTCTTCTTGACGTCGAACTCCCTGACCCCGAGGGACTTCCCGTTGAGGAAGAGCTCGACCGAGGGCACGTTGGCGTAGGCCCAGACCTCGACCGTGTCGCCCTCCTGGTGGTTCCAGCTCATCGGCAGCAGATGGACCATGGGATCGCTCGTCCACTGGCTCTTGAACAGGTGGTACATGTCCTTCGGGAAGCCGGCCGTGTCGACCGCGCCGAAGAAGGACGCCTTCACCGGGAAGACGTCGTAGGGCGTCGGCTCGCCGATGTAGTCGATGCCGGACCACAGGAACTGCCCCGCGAACCACTTGCGGTCCCGGTCCTTCTTGTGACCGTACTCGCCGCTCATCGTCCAGGAGGCGAGGTTGTTGTCGTACGAGGAGACCTCCCGCCTGCCCGGTGTGTGGTTCTCCCCGGTGTTGAGGTGCTCGGGTTCCTGGTACGTGCCCCGGGTCGAGGTCTCGGAGGAGGACTCCGACTCGAAGAGGAACAGGTGCGGGTACGTGGCATGCAGGGCATCGACGGACTTGGCGGTGTTGTAGTTCAGGCCGAGGCCGTCGAGCTTGGCGAGCATCAGGTCGGCGGCGGACCCCGTCGCGGGCACCCCGTGGTACTTGTTGGAGCCGATGACCACCGGGCGGGTGGCGTCGGCCGCCTTGATGGCGCCGATGATCCGGTCGGCCATGGCGAGACCGGCGGTCGTGGTGGAGTCGGGGATCTCGTTGCCGATGGACCACAGGACGACGGCGGGCGAGTTGCGGGCGGCCAGCACCATCTCCGTGGCGTCCTTCTCGCACCACTCGTCGAAGAAGCGGCCGTAGTCGTACCTCGTCTTGCCGGTGCGCCAGCAGTCGAAGGCCTCCACCATCATCACGATGCCCAGTTCCTCGCAGACCTGGATCATCTGCGGGGAGGGCGGGTTGTGCGAGGTGCGGAAGGAGTTGACGCCCATCGACTTCATGAGGGTCATCTGCCGGCGCACCGCGTCGATGCTGACGGCCGCGCCGAGTGCGCCCTGGTCGTGGTGGAGGTCGACACCCTTGATCTTGGTGTGGGCGCCGTTGAGGGAGAAGCCCTCGTCCGGGTCGAAGCGGTAGGTGCGGATGCCGAACGGGGTGCGGCAGGTGTCGACGGTGCGGCCCCCGACGCGCAGCTCGGTGTGCAGGGTGTAGCGGTGCTCCGGGGTCGCGAAGTCCCACAGGCGGGGGTCGTCCACGGTCAGTTCGTGGGTCTCGGTGGCCTGCCCGGAGACGGCGACCGTGGTGGCCGTGCGGGCGGCCGTGCGGCCGTCGGGGCCGGTGATCCGGGAGACCACCCGCACGTCGGTGCCGGTGCCGGACTCGTTGACCACGGTCGTCGCGACCCGCACCAGCGCCCGGTCCGCGGAGACCTCCGGCGTGGTGACGTACGTCCCCCAGCGGGCCACGTGCACCGGCTCCGTGATCACCAGGCGGGCCTCGCGGTAGATGCCGCTGCCGGAGTACCAGCGGCTGCTCGGCAGCTGGTTGCGGACCTTGACGGCGAGGACGTTCTGGGTGCTGCCGTCGGTGTGCACGAAGTCGGTGAGGTCGAGGGCGAAGCCGGTGTAGCCGTAAGGGTGGCGGCCCGCCTGTGAGCCGTTGCAGTAGACGACGGAGTCCATGTAGACGCCGTCGAACTCCACCGAGACGCGCCGGCCGGCGCAGGCGGGCGGCAGCGTGAAGGAGAGCCGGTACCAGCCGAGGCCACCCGGGAAGAAGCCGGTGCCGCTGGTGGTGCCGTGCTCGGTCGTGGGGGTGTGCTCGATGCTCCAGTCGTGCGGGACGGCGACCTCGCGCCAGCCCGAGTCGTCGTACCCCGGCTCGGCGGCGTCCGCATAGGCGCCGGTGGGGTCGGTGATGCCGCCCGGGTCGACCAGCGCGAAGCGCCAGCCGTCCCGCAGCGGGACGGTGTGGCGCCCGGCCGGGGCGCCGGACGGACCTGCGGCCGGCGCGGCCGAGGCGTCCGGTGCGGCCAGGAGTGTTCCGGCCGCGGGCGCTGCCGTGGCTGCGACCAGAACCGATCTGCGCGTGACCGTCATGGCGACTCTCCCTCATCAGGGCCCATAAGTACTCACAACTGATCGTGAACAAACAGATTCTGACGGGCTGCCAGGCGCGATCGTCAAGGGTCCGGTACGGTCCGCCTGCCCGCGTCGCCACATCGGCCGGATTTCCCCCTTGACCGCGTTCGAGGGGCCGCCCGGCCACCGCCGGGGGCCGGGGTCCACGGAGGTGCGCGACGCACTACGCTGGACGCGAGTGGTGCCACCTGTTCACTGTGAGTGTGCGCTTGGGAGCGGCGACGATGAGCCGGGTCTATCCGTTCGACGACGCGGCGACGGCCCGGGCTGTCATCGACGACGACGGAACACTGCTGGAGTGGAGCGAGGGCGCGCGGCGCCTGCTCGGCCACCCGGCCGAGGCCGTGGTGGGCCGCCCGGCGGCCCGGCTGCTGGCCGGAGACGGCTTCCCGGAGGTGCCCGACGGCGTCCGCTGGGAGGGCACGCTGGGACTGCGCCACCGGGACGGCCGTACGGTCTCCGTGTGGCTGCTCGCCCACCGCAGGGCGCCGGGCGACGGCCACGGCTCCCACTGGCTGGTGGTCACCCCGCTGACCGGCCAGGATCCGGGCGTCGACGACGATCCGCTGAGCCGGGCGGGCCTGATCCAGTCGCCCTGCGCGGTGGCCGTGTACGACGACGCGCTGCGGCTGCGCCGGATGAACGCGGCGATGGCCGAGGTGATCGGCCTGCCCGAGGAGCGCGTCCGGGGCCTCAGACTCTCCGAGATCGGCGGCAAGCCGCAGAGCGAGGACCTGGAGCAGAGCATGCTGCAGGTCCTCACCTCGGGCAGGCCGCTGGACGTCCACACCTCCCTGCGCACCGGCGGCACGGAGCGCCGGCCGCGCGCCTGGCTGGCCCGGATGGCCCCCGTCACCGACGCCGAGGGCCGGGTGCGGGGCGTGTGCCTGGCCGCGCACGACGTCACCGACAACCACCGGGCCCGGGAGCGGCTGCAGCTCGTGAACGAGGCGAGCGTGCGCATCGGCTCCACCCTCGACGTCACCCGTACCGCGCAGGAGCTGGCCGACGTGTGCGTGCCCGCGCTGGCCGACTTCGTCACCATCGACCTGCTGGACCCGGAGGAGTACGGCGGCGAGCCCCCGGCGCGCATCACGGCGCCGGTCAATCTGCGCCGGGTCGCCCACCGGTCGATCCTGCCCGGCGTCCCGGAGGCGGTGGCCGAGCCGGGGCAGGTCGAGGTGTACCCGGGGTTCTCCCCGCAGGCCGACGCGCTGACCGCGGGCCGCACCATCCGGGCCACGACGGCCGCGGGCGACAGCGACCAGTGGCTGAACTGGAACGCCGCGCGCGGCGAGCGGGTGCGGGAGTTCGGCATCCACGCCTCGATGTCGGTGCCGATCCTGGCCCGCGGGCTGACCCTGGGCGTCGCGGTCCTCGCCCGGCACCGCCGCCCCGACCCGTTCACCACGGACGACATGCTGCTCGCCGAGGAGATCACCACCCGGGCCGCCGTCTGCATCGACAACGCCCGCCGCTACTCCCGCGAACGCGAGACCGCACTCGCGCTGCAGCGCAGCCTGCTGCCCCGCAACCTGCCGCGCACGGCCGCCGTGGAGGTCTCCTCGCGCTATCTCCCGGCGGCCCGGACGGGGGTGGGCGGCGACTGGTTCGACGTGATCCCGCTGTCCGGGATGCGGGTCGCCATGGTCGTCGGTGACGTCGTCGGGCACGGCATCCAGGCCTCGGCCACCATGGGCCGGCTGCGCACCGCCGTACGCACCCTGGCCGACATCGACCTGGCCCCGGACGAGCTGCTCACCCACCTCGACGACCTGGTGGTCCGGCTGTCGGAGGAATCCGGCGGCGACGGCGGCAGCCCCGGCGAGGTGGGCGCCACCTGCCTGTACGCCGTCTACGACCCGGTGTCCCGGCGGTGCACGCTGGCCCGGGCCGGGCACCCGCCGCCCGTGGTGCTGCCGCCGGGCGGCACGCCGCACCAGCTCGAGCTGCCGGCCGGTCCCCCGCTGGGCCTGGGCGGGCTGCCCTTCGAGTCGGCCGAGGTGGAGCTGACCGAGGGCACGGTCCTCGCCCTGTACACGGACGGTCTGGTGGCCTCCCGGGAACGCGGCGGGGACGCCGGCCGGGAGCTGCTGCACCGGGCGCTCGGCGGGGACGCGGGGCCACTGGAGGAGGCCTGCGACCGCGTGCTGCACGCGCTGCTGCCGCACGGCGGGGCCGCCGACGACGTGGCGCTGCTGCTGGCCCGGACCCGGGGCCTGCCCGCCTCCCAGGTCGCGACCTGGGACATCCCGGCCGACCCGGCGCTGGTCGCGCCGGTCCGCAAGCAGGTGGTGGAGCAGCTGGAGCGCTGGTCGCTGACCGGGGCCTCGTTCACGGCGGAGCTGGTGGTCAGCGAGCTGGTCACCAACGCCATCCGGTACGGCGCCCACCCGATCCGGCTGCGGCTGATCCACGGGGCGGCCGTGCTGATCGTGGAGGTGTCGGACACCAGCCACACCGCCCCGCACCTCAGGCGGGCCAAGACCTTCGACGAGGGCGGCCGCGGACTGCTGCTGGTCGCCCAGCTCACCCAGCGGTGGGGCAGCCGGCACACCGCGGAGGGCAAGACGATCTGGGCGGAGCTGACGGTCGCGGACGGTGGGCTGTAGGGCCGCTCGTCCGGATCCCGCAGGGGCCGGGTCAGTATCCGCGCAGCCAGGGGCGCACCTGCTTGCGGGCCTCGTGCAGGCGGGACTTGAGGGTGCCGAGGGGGATGCCGACGCGCTCGGCGACCTCGGCGTACTCGAGCTGGCAGATGTCCCGGTAGACCAGCGGCGCGACCAGGTGCGGGTGCTCGCGCTCCAGCCGGTCGAGGGCCTCCAGGAGGTCGATGCGGGAGCCGGCGATGACGCTGGTGGTGCGCGGGTCGATCTGCTCGGCGGGCTGGACGGCCACGGGCTGCTCGGCGGCGCGGCGCTTGAGCTCGCGGTACTTCTGCCGGCAGCAGTTGGCGACGACCGTGTAGAGCCAGGTGCTGAAGCGGCTGCGGCCCTCGAAGGCGGAGATGTGCCGGGCCACCTGGAGCAGCACGTCCTGGGCGGCCTCCTCGGCGTCCTCCCGGCACGGCAGGAAGCGCCCGCAGCGGCGCACGACCTCGGGCCGAATCACGCTCAGCAGCCGGTCCAGGGCGGCCCTGTCGCCCGTCGCGGCACGCCGCGCGAGCTCTTCGGCCGTCACCTCGTCCTGCACGTCAGGGTCCCCCTCGGAGTCGATCTCAGGGCAGGCATGATAGTCGTATGCACTCCCTGGAGCGGATCGGCCGCTACCGCCTCGAACGTCGCCTGGGCACCGGCGCCTTCGCCACGGTGTGGCTCGCCCACGACGACGAGCTCGACGCCCCGGTGGCGGTGAAGGTCCTCGCCGAGAACTGGGCGCACCGGCTCGACATCCGGGACCGGTTCCTGTCCGAGGCCCGGCTGCTGCGCCGGGCCGGCTCCAGCCGCGTGGTGCAGGTCTACGACATCGGGGAACTGCCCGACGGCAGGCCGTACTTCGTGATGGAGTACGCCGACGGCGGCACCCTGGCCGATCTGCTGGCGGCCGGCCCGCTGCCGGTGCCCCAGGCGCTGGTGCTGACGGCGCTGGCCGCGCGGAGCGCCGCCGCGCTGCACGAGGCGGGCATCGTGCACCGGGACATCAAACCGACCAACGTGCTGCTGCACACCGCGCCGGACGGCGAACGCCGGGTACTGCTGGCCGATCTGGGCCTGGCCAAGAGCCTGGCGCAGGCCTCGGTGCTCACCCTGGCCGCGGGCTCGGCGGGCTACCAGCCGCCGGAGCAGGCCGAGCCCGGCGAGGGCATCGACGCGCGCGCCGACGTCTACAGCCTGGGCGCGGTCGGCTACGAGCTGGTGACCGGGACCGTGCCCGGGCCGCCGGGGAAGGTCCTTCCGCCCGGGCGGCTCCGGCCCGACCTCGGGGAGCCGGTCGAGCGGGCGCTGCTGCGCGCCCTGGAGCCGGACCGGGAGCGGCGCTGGCCCGGCGCGCTGGCGTTCGCGGAGGAGCTGGACCGGCTCGTGGCGGCCTCCGGCGCGCGGCCGGAGCGGCGGCTCGACGGTGTGCGGGGCCGGCTCAACGGGGTGACGCTGGCCGTGGCGGCGCTGGTCACGGCGGCCGCCGCCGCGGTCACCGTGACGCTGGTCCTGAACCGGCCGAGCACGGCGGGCCCGGCCGTGGTGAAGGACTCCACCGGCCGGGTGGCGGTCCAGGTGCCGGCCGGCTGGGCGCGGGAGGTGCGCGACTCCGGCTGGGATCCGCACGCCCTCGGGCTGCCCGCCGGGCACGAGCCGGGTCTGGTGGTCGCCGACGACCTGGCGAACTGGTCCGATCTGAAGGCAGCCGTCGACGGCGTGTTCGTCGGGGTCGGCGAGCACGGCGACGTCACGGCCCGGGTGACCGCCCTCACCCACACCGGCTGCCACTACGCCGGCAGCCGGGCCTTCTCGAGCGGCGACTGGCGCGGCCGGATCCGGACCTGGAACTCCTGTCCGGACGGCGGCACGGTCACCGAGTCCGCGCTCGGTCCGGCGGACGGCGCGGCCGAGCCGCAGGTGTACGTACAGGTGCGCCAGCGTGGTGACGCCGGGGCCACCGAGGGCATACTGCGCTCACTGCGGGTCACGTGACCGACGTGCCCGGCGGCGGGTTCCGACGTTGCCCGAAAGGCAAATCGGGGAAAAGAACCCCGCGCGACCCGAACTTTTCCGGCGCCGGGGGCATCGGAGTGTGGTGACGGCGCAACCGGCGCCGACGGCACGCGCAGCGCTGCGTGCCCCGACCTTCCAGGAGTGTTGAGCGACATGGCGTACTCATCCCGGTCCGCGCAGCGCGGGGCCCTGCTCGCCGGCGCGGTCGCCGTACTGGGCCTCCTGGCCGGCTGCGGCGACCAGCACGACGTCCGGGTCGAGCCGGCGAAGACGGCCCCCGGTACGGCCGCTCCGGCGACCGAGACCGCGAAGGGCTCCTCCCCCACCCCCGGCACGACCACCCCGGCGCCGGCGGGCAAGCCGCCCGCCGCGGCGACGCCGAGCGCCTCCTCCGACGCGGGCACCGGCACCGGCGGGAAGACCAGCAGCGGCACCCGCTGCCACACCTCGGAGCTGCGCGCGTCCGTGGGGCGCAACGATCCGGGCGCGGGCCAGGAGAACTTCCCCGTCGTGCTCACCAACACGTCCGCCCGGACCTGCACCGTGCGCGGCTATCCGGGCGCGGCCTTCGTGAGCGCCTCCGGCAGCCAGCTCGGCCCGGACCCCGAGCGCGAGTCGGGCTCGCCGGTGACGGTCACGCTGAAGCCGGGGCAGAGCGCCTGGGCGGGACTGACCTTCTCCAACCCGCAGATCAGCGAGGCGAAGACGGCCACCCCGGCCGCCCTGCTGGTCACCCCGCCGAACGAGCGGGACCACCTGAAGGTGGCCTGGACGGCCGGTGCGGTGCCCGTCTCCGGGAACTCCTCCTCCGTCTTCCTGACGGTGCTGCGCCCCGGCACCGGCCCCTGACCGACCCCGTCCCGTGACCCCGCTGTCCGCCCCCGGGCAGCGGGGTTCGTCATGAGCCCGCCACAAGTGTCACAGGACGGCAACACGTCCCGGCCGCCGCGATCTTTCCCGATGCCGCCCTCATCGAACCCGTCGACCGCACAGCGAGCAGGCCCCGCGAAGGGGCCGTGACCAGGGAATCGGGGAGAAGATGAGCGGCATCTCACGCAGGCGTGTGCTGACGGCGGGGGCGGCGGCGGGCGCGCTGGGCGCCCTGTCCGCGTGCTCCTCCGGGACCGGACTGTCCGTCGACGGCAAGGTCGGCGACGGCCGGGGCACCGCGCAGGCCCGGCCGCTGAAGCTCATCGGCGACGGCTCCACCGCCGACACCGGCGCGCAGCCGCACCAGCCGAAGCCGGCGCGGCTGAAGCCCGGCCAGAAGCCGCCGCAGTTCGTGGTGTTCTCCTGGGACGGCGCGGGAGAGCTCAGCAACAGGCTGTTCTCCCGGTTCCGCAAGGTGGCCGCCGACCACGGCGCGAAGATGACGTTCTTCCTCAGCGGCATCTACACGCTGCCGGAGGCCAAGAAGAACCTCTACCGGCCGCCGCAGCACCCGGTCGGCGCGTCCGCGATCGGCTACCTCGCCGACCGGCACATCCACGCCACCCTCCAGCAGGTCCGCGCGGCCTGGCTGGAGGGCCACGAGATCGGCACCCACTTCAACGGGCACTTCTGCGGCGCGACCGGCGTGCGCAACTGGTCCCCGGCCGAGTGGCGCAGCGAGATCGAGCAGGCGGTGGACTTCGTGACGAAGTGGAAGACCAACACCGGCTTCACCGACCTCGAACCGCTCCCCTTCGACTACCGCAAGGAGCTGACCGGCGGCCGCACCCCCTGTCTGGAGGGCCAGGCCAACCTGCTGCCGACGGCCGCCGCGCTCGGCTGGACGTACGACGCCAGCTCCCCCGGCGGCCTGCAGATCTGGCCGGGCAAGGTGCAGGGCGGCAAGCTCTGGGACTTCCCGCTGCAGTCCATACCGTTCGCCGGCCACTCCTTCCAGGTGCTGTCGATGGACTACAACATGATGTTCAACCAGTCCGGCGGGAACCCCCTGGGCGACCACACCCGCTTCGACGCCTGGCGCACGCAGGCCCGGGACACCTATCTGGCCGGCTTCCGGCGCGCGTACGAGACGAACCGCGCCCCCTTCTTCATCGGCAACCACTTCGAGCGCTGGAACGGCGGCATCTACATGGACGCCGTCGAGGAGGCGATCGGGACGATGGCCGGCCACGACGACGTGCGGTTCGTGTCCTTCAAGCAGCTCGTCGCCTGGCTCGAGGCGCAGGACCCGGCGGTGCTGCGCACACTGCGCACGCTCACGCCGGGTCAGGCACCGGCGGGCGGCTGGGAGGAGTTCCTGGGCGCGGCGGGCACCCACTCCTCGTAGGGCGCTCAGGACCGTCTGCTTTCATGGGCGGGCCACACCTGCACGATTCTTAAGGAACCCGCACTGAACACCCCGCTCGCCGAGGCCCTGTCCGCCGTCCTGCTCGTCGCCGTGCTCGCCTGGGCCGTCGTACGGCCCTTCGGATGGCCGGAGGCCGTCATGGCCGTACCGGCCGCCGGTGTCGCCATCGCCACCGGGGCGATCTCCCTGGACCACGCCCGGGCCGAGGCGGCACGGCTGGGCCCGGTGGTGTGGTTCCTGGCGGCGGTGCTCGTGCTCGCCCATTTCTGCGACGTGGAGGGCCTGTTCCAGGCGTGCGGGGCATGGATGGCACGCTGGGCGGAGGGCCGGCCGGTACGGCTGCTGACGGCGGTGTTCGCGCTGGCGTCGGCGATCACGGCCGTCCTCAGCCTGGACGCCACCATCGTGCTGCTGACCCCCGTGGTCTTCGCCACGGCCGCGCGTACCGGCGTACGGCCCAAACCGCACGTCTACGCCTGCACGCATCTGTCCAACACGGCCTCGCTGCTGCTGCCGGTGTCCAATCTGACGAACCTGCTGGCGTTCGCGGCGAGCGGGCTGAGCTTCACCCGGTTCGCGGCGCTGATGGCGCTGCCGTGGCTGGTCGCGATCGGCGCCGAATACCTGGTGTTCCGTCGGTTCTTCGCCCGCGACCTCACGGCGGCGGCCCCGGTGGGCCAGGACACCGGACCGGCGCCGGAGCTGCCGCTGTTCGCGCTCGTGACGGTGGGGTGCACGCTGGCGGGGTTCGTGGTGGCGTCGGCGTTCGGGGTGGAGCCCGCCTGGGTCGCCACGGCGGGCGCGCTGGTGCTGGCCGGGCGGGCGCTGGTGCGGCGCAAGGCGACCCCGACGGCCGTCGTACGGGCGTCGGCACCGGCGTTCCTGGCGTTCGTGCTGGCGCTGGGCATCGTGGTCCGGGCGGTCGTGGACAACGGGCTCGCGGACGTCCTCGGGCAGGTGCTGCCGGGCGGCACCGGACTGCCGGCGCTGCTCGGCATCGCCGCGCTGGCCGCCGTGCTGGCGAACCTCATCAACAACCTGCCCGCGGTGCTGGTGCTGCTGCCGCTCGCCGCGCCCGCCGGTCCGGGTGCCGTACTCGCCGTGCTGCTCGGCGTGAACATCGGCCCGAACCTGACCTACGCCGGGTCGCTGGCCACCCTGCTGTGGCGGCGGATCGTGCACCAGCACGAGCACGGCGTGGACCTCGGGGAGTTCACCCGGCTCGGTCTGATCGCCGTGCCGTCCTCCCTCGCGGTCGCGGTGGTGGCACTGTGGGGATCGCTGCAGATGCTCTGACGGGGTGTCGTGAGGTCCGGGGAGGCCGACGGGATGCGCGTGATCGCCTGGCTCGTGGAGGGCACCTGGCCCGCCTGTGTGGACGCCGTGCGCGTGCATGCGCCCGCGGATGCCGAGGTGGTGCTGCTGCATGTGAGCGGCCCCGAGGTGCCCGGGGTTGCGCACGGCGCGTTCGCTGGGCTGCTGGGCCGGGGACACCCGGAGCGGGATCCGGGGGCCCGGCTCGAGGCGCTCGGCGGGAGTTCGGCGGCCGGGCTCCTCGCCGCGGCGGCCGAGCGGCTGGGCCGGCCCTGCGCCCGCGAGGAGCGCTCGGGCCGGGTGGAGCGGGAGGTGGTGGCCGCCGCGGAGGGGGCCGATCTGCTGGTGCTGGCCCGGGACGGCGACCGGTCGCGGCTCGGGCCGAAGAGCCTCGGTCCGGCGGCGCGGTTCGCCGTCGACCACGCGCCCTGCCCGGTCCTGCTGGTGTGGCCGGAGGCGGCCCCCGGCCTGGCGACGATGCCTCCCGCGCCGCCGCACCACGCCTGACGTCAGCGGTGCCGGCCTCCGTAGCCGCCGCCGTAGCCGCCGCCGTAGCCGCCGCCGTAGCCCCCACCGCCGTATCCGCCGCCCCAGTTGCAGTAGTCCGGGTGGGTCGTGCAGAAGTCGGTGCTGGGGTGGCCCGACGGCGTGGGGCCGGCCTCGGTCGCCGACGGGGTGGGGGTCGGGGACGGGGTCCGCGACGCCTTGGGCGCGGCCTTCACCGAGGGGAACGGCGTGGGCGACGGGGTGCTGTCGCTGTCCCAGTTGACGATCTGCATCTCCAGGTCGGGCTTGGCGGTGTCGACGGTCCAGCGCTGCGCGTTCGTGGTGGTGCGGTTCTTCAGCACGAGGGCGCCCGAGCCGTCGGTGGCGGCGGGGGTCAGCGCCAGGTCCTGGTCCGAGCGCGGAATGAGGGCGCCCTGCAGGGTGAAGTCGTACCGGATGCTGCGGGCGGCCTTCCCGGTGGCGCCGCAGGGCGCGAGCCGGACCGAGTAGCCGAGGCGCGAGTCCAGGCACAGGTCCGGCGCGGAGGCGTTGCGCAGCAGTCCGTCGGTCTCGTACGTCCACTGCTGGCTCGGTACGGCGGAGCAGGTGGCGAGTTCGGTCTCGGCGCCCTTGACGGCCTTCTTGCCGACCACGCCCACGCAGAGGCCGGAGGCGAGGTTGTGCAGCCGGCCGCGCAGCACCCCGTCGGCGGTGCGGCCGGCACCGGCCCAGGACGGTCCCCGTGTCGGGGAGTCCTTGCCCGGCGTCCGCGAGGGCGCGGCGCCGCCGGCCGGTGCCGGGTCGTCGCCGGAGCCGAGCACCGACCACAGGACCAGCGGCAGTACGACCAGTCCGCTGACGGTGGCGACGGCCAGGGCGAGGTTGCGCCGCCGCGCCCGCCGGGCGGCCCGCTGAGCGGAACGACGGGAGGTCCCGGGCGCGGTGGAGTCGGCGCCCGCGCCTCCCGGCCGCCCGTCGGCGCCCCGGGGGTTGCGCCTCGAACGTCCGGCGCCCGTGCCCGCGTCCGCACCTCGCGCGGCTCGCTTCCACCGCGCGGGGCCCTGCCCGGCGCCCGCCTCCCGTTCGCCTGTCGCCGACCGCGCGGAACCCGTGCCCGGGTCCGCGTCCCACGCGCCCGGCGCCGACGTCCCGGCACCCGCACCCGCCTCCGCACGGCGCGCGCCTCGCCTCGACCGAGCCGACCCGAGAGCCGCCTCGGCGTCCCAGGCGCCGGGCATGGACGGCCCGGCCCCCGTACCCGCCTCCGCGCCCGGCATCGGCGGCACGGCACCCGTGCCCGCGTCCCCGCCCCGCGTGCGCCTTCTCGAACCGGCCGCACCGGGGCCCGCCTCCGCGCCGGGCACGCCCGGCACGGCACCTGGACCCGCGTCCGCACCCCGCGTGCGCCTTCTCGGCCCCGGCGCCCCGCCGGTCGACGGCATGTCACCCGCGGGCGGTTGCGTCGGGCCCGTGGACGTGAACGGCTCACCGCCCGGCGGTGCCATGGGCGCCGGGGGCGCCGGGGGCGGCCCTGCGGGCTCCTCGGGGCGGGTCGCGCGGGACTCCACGTAGGCGCGGGCGCCCCAGCCGAGCACCGCCTCGGCGATGGCGAGGCCGAGCCCCGCGTTGAACTGGGCCAACTGGTCGGCGGTCTGGCTGCAGTGGCGGCAGCCCGACAGGTGCTGCTGCAGGTCCGGGTCGACATCGATGCCACCGCGCCGGAAGGTCACGTCCAGCATGCGCTGGTAGCGCCGGCACTCGGCTTCGGGGGCCAGTTCACGGTGGGCCTGAAGGCACTCCTCGCGCAGCCGTTCGACGGCGCGGCGGAGTTCGATCCGGGTGTCCTCCTCGTCCAGGCCCAGCAGCGCGGCGGGCACGGCGAGGGGCTCGGCCTCGACCTCGGCGTGCCACAGCACGGCCCGGGAGGACTGCGGCAGCCGCTGGAACGCGCGCGAGAGCAGCCGCCGGCCGGACGGCGGAAGCAGCCGGGCGGAGGCGCGCTGCCCGCTGCCGGAGTGGGAGCGCAGGCTGGGGTGGAGGAGTTCCTGGCGGCCGTCACCGTCCCACTCCGCGGCGATCCGCCGGACGGTGACCAGGAGATGGGGCCGCCAGGCGGCGGACGGTCCGGCCTGGCGGAGGGACTCGCCGAACAGCCGGGTGAAGGCGGCGGTGGTGAGCATGCCGGCGGCACGGGGACCGTCGGTGCACAGCCGGGCGTAGGCGAAGGCCGCTTCCCAGTGCCGGTCGAGGAGTTCACCGACCGGATGGAGGGCGGGCGCGGTTCCCGTCCACTTCTTCAGTTCGGCGCTCAGTTGCTCGTCCGAGACATCGAACCGGCGCGGGGTGGGGACGGAATCCGACGGACCTGCCTCATTCACGGCTGCATTCCTCCACACGCAACACTGAATTAGTCCATACCAAGGGGTATGGCACGGGATGCGGCACCTCGAACGTCCGCCTGGGGCAGCTCTTTTGAAGCGTGGGGGGCGAACGGGAGCGGCCTGTGGCGCATGCAGCGGGAAATGTAATGATCTGCACGCCGACAGCGCACACTTTTGCACAGCCCCCGCCGGGGAACAAGAGATCTTCTCAGTTTTAAACATCGCCTCCCGGGCGCTGCGTTTTGACATTCTGTCAATGCAGGCGATAGGCGTCCGGCGGCACTCCGTACCGCGCGCGGAAGACCCGGCACGGAGTTCGCCCCGCACGGATTGCACTGAGATCGCTCGCGCGGTGGACGTCAGTGCCCGCTGATCGCGTGCGGGGTGTAGGGCTGCTCCAGCTCCTCGATCTCCTTGGCGCTCAGCCGGAGTTCGACGGCGGCCACCGCGTCCTCGATGTGCTGTGGCTTGGCGGCCCCGACGATCGGCGCGGCCACCGTGTCCCGGTGCAGCAGCCAGGCCAGCGCCACCTGGGCGCGCGGGATGCCCCGGGCGCCGGCGATCCGGGTGACGGTCTCCACGATCGCGCGGTCGCCCTCCAGGTACAGCCGGCTGCCGAAGGTGTCGTTCGCGCTGCGCTCGGTCACGGTGCCCCAGTCCCGGGTGAGCCGGCCGCGGGCGAGCGGGCTCCACGGCAGCGTGCTCACGCCCTGGTCGGCGCAGAGCGGCAGCATCTCGCGCTCCTCCTCGCGGTAGAGCAGGTTGTAGTGGTTCTGCATGGAGACGAACCTGGTCCAGCCGTGCCGCTCGGCGGTGTACTGGGCCTTGGAGAACTCCCAGGCGTACATCGAACTCGCCCCGATGTAGCGCACCTTGCCCGCCTTGACCAGGTCGTGCAGCGCCTCCATCGTCTCCTCGACCGGCGTGTCGTGGTCGTAGCGGTGGATCTGGTAGAGGTCCACGTAGTCGGTGCCGAGGCGGCGCAGGCTGTGGTCGATCTCGGACAGGATGGCCTTGCGGGACAGGCCGCCGCCGTTGGGGCCGGGGCGCATCCGGCCGTGCACCTTGGTGGCCAGCACGATCTCGTCACGGTTGGCGAAGTCGCGCAGGGCCCGGCCGACGATCTCCTCGCTGGTGCCGTCGGAGTAGACGTTGGCGGTGTCGAAGAAGTTGATGCCGGCTTCGAGCGCCTGCCGGATCAGCGGGCGGGAGGCCGCCTCGTCGAGGGTCCACTCGTGGACGCCGCGGTCGGGCAGGCCGTAGGTCATGCAGCCCAGACAGATCCGCGACACGTCCAGGCCCGTCGAACCGAGCTTCACGTACTGCATCGTTGCTGCTCCCGCCTTCGACGACGATGGTCACTCAGGAGCGTACGTCCTGTTCCGCGGCCGTCCCGGCGACGACCGCGCGCGAGCGGTCGGATCTCGGGTCGTGCCACCGAGGGGTGTTGCCCGCGTCTCGGGCCCGGGGACTCTACACCGGCGGCATGCCGGGCTGCGGCTGACGTTCCAGCAGGTCGAGGGCGCTCGCCCAGGGGAACTCGGGCCGTGTGCCGTCCTCCAGGAGCGTCCCGGAGTACCGGGCGCCGAAGCGGACGCCCATGCCGCGCAGGCGGATCAGGCTGTCCTGGTAGGCGGGGTGGGCGGCCAGCGCGTCACCCACGCAGGGCAGCACGCCGACGGGGACGCCCAGCCCGGTGGCCTCGCACAGCGTGCCGAGAGCGAGGGTGTCGGCGATGCCGGCCGCCCACTTGTTGACGGTGTTGAAGGTGGCGGGGGCGACGACGACGGCGTCCGGCGGCGGGAACGGGCGCGGGTCGGCCGGGGACCGCCAGGCGGACCGTATCGGACGGCCCGTCCGTGTCCCGACGGCGGCGGCGTCGAAGAAGCCGTTCATGGCGACCGGCGTGGCGATCACGCCGACCTCCCAGTTCCGTTCCTGGGCCGCGGTGATCAGCTCGCCGACCCCGGCGGCGATCCCGGCCCCGCAGACGACGACGTAGAGGAAGGGCTTCCCGGCGTGTTCGGTCATCCGGGCACCCTACTGACGCGTCTGCGGCGGCCGGGCGCCGGCCTCAGGCCGGGGTCAGCCTGATGGCGCTCACCGGGCAGGCGCGGGCCGCCTCCCGGACCATGGGGTCGCCCGCGCCGTCCTCACGGCCGGGGATCAGGGTGCTGTAGCCGTCGTCGTCCTGGGTGAAGACCCCCGGCGCGGCGAGCGCGCACTGGCCCGCGCCGATGCAGACGTCCTTGTCGATGTCGATGTGCATGGCCTGAGCCTCTTACCAGGTCACGGGGAGTTCCAGCATCCCCTGGATCGTGTCGCCGGGTTTGAAGGGGATCTCCTGCGGCGGCGCGGCGAGCCGCAGACCGGGCAGCCGGCGCAGGAGGGTGCCGAGCGCGATCTCCAGTTCCGCCCGGGCCAGGTTCTGCCCCAGGCACTGGTGGATGCCGAAGCCGAAGGCGACGTGGTGGCGGGTGGGGCGGTGCAGGTCCAGGGTGTCGGGGTCGGCGTAGAGGGAGGTGTCCCGGTTGATGACCGAGGTCGCGAAGACGACGCCCTCGCCGGCCCGGATCGTGCCCCCGCCGGTCTCGATGTCCTCCAGGGCGACGCGCAGCAGACCGTCGGCGATCGACAGCATCCGCATCAGCTCCTCCACGGCGGCGGGCAGCAGTGCCGGGTCGGCGCGCAGCTCGGCCAGCCGGTCCGGATGCCGGAGCAGTGTGAAGGTGCCGAGGGAGATCATGTTGGCGGTCGTCTCGTGCCCGGCGACGAGCAGGATGACGGCCAGCGAGACCAGTTCCGTCCGGTCCAGGGCGCCCTCGCGCAGCTGGTGGTGCACGAGGTCGTCCAGGACGCCGTCGCCCGGCTCCGTCCGCCGGGCCTTGTCGTCGATCAGCCCACCGAGGTAGGTCTCCAGCCGCTCGCGCGCCTGTTCGGTGTCGGCTGCCGTGGGGCCGCGCAGCAGCCGGCGGGACTGCTCCTCGAAGAACTCGTGGTCGGCGTACGGCACTCCGAGCAGGCCGCAGATCACCATGGACGGCACGGGCAGGGCGAAGGCGGACACCAGCTCGGCCGGCGGGCCCTGCTCGGTCATCGCGTCCAGCAGCCCGTCGACGATCCGCTGGATCGTGGGCCTCATCCGGGTCGCGCGTTTCAGGGTGAAGGACGGGATCATCATCCGCCGCTGGGTCTGGTGCACCGGGTCGTCCTCGCCGAGCAGCGCCACCCGCCGGTCGCGGACGGCCGCGAAGCGGGCGGTGGGAGCGGGGAAGCCGGGGCGGCGGCGGTCGGTGGACAGGCGGGGGTCGGCGAGCAGCGCGCGGGCGGTGGCGTGGCCGGTGACCGCCCACACCTCGCGGCCGTCGTAGAGGGTGACGCGGGACAGGCCCCGCCCGTCGCGCAGCGGGTCGTATCCGGTGGGCGGGTGGTAGGGGCAGGTGCGGTCCTGCGGGAAGGCGACGGGGTCGGCCGGGGTCACCGGGCCGGTGGTGGCCGTCGGTTCCGTCGGGGCCGTCGGTTCCGTCAGTTCCGTCATGGAAAGACCTCGCAGACGAAGAGGTGCGTCGTACCGATCTTCATTAGATGCCCGAGGCACCTATGCGGCGACGTCAAGTTCGGCCAGATCGGCGATCGGCGTGATCTGGCCGACGACCGGGGGCACCAGGGGCGGGATCGCGCCGAAATCCGGTTGCCCGGACGAGGGCCGCAGCTCCAGGATCGGCCCATGTCACTCACTCATGCTCTCCTGCTGCCGACCACCGCCGCCACCGCCGTCCGTCCGGTGCGGGGTCAGCAGCAGCCCGGCCGTCCCCGAAGGCGCGATTCCGCGCGCCCGTGACGGCCGCGCTCGTCGCCGGCCTGCTGGCCGGCTACGGCATCGCCGTACCGGTCGGCGCGGTCGGGACCTACCTGGTCTCCCTCACCGCCCGCACCTCTCTGCGCACCGGCGCCGGGGCAGCGCTCGGCATCGCCACCGCCGACGGCCTCTACGCGCTGCTCGCCACCGTGGGCGGCTCCGCCCTCGCGGCGGCGCTGCGGCCGGTGCTGACCCCGCTGCGCTGGGCCTCCGCCCTGATCCTCGCCGTGCTCGCGGTGCGGGGCGCGGTCCTCGCCCTGCGCCAGTACCGCACCCACCGGCTCACCACCCGCGCCGAGCGGCCGGTTTCCGGCGCCGCACGCGCCTATCTCGGCCTCCTCGGGATCACGCTGCTCAACCCCGTCACGGTGATCTACTTCGCGGCCCTGGTGCTCGGCTCCAGCACGGCGCAGGCCGTACGACCGCTGGAGCAGACGGCGTTCGTCGCGGCGGCGTTCGCGGCCTCCGCGAGCTGGCAGCTGCTGCTCGCGGGCAGCGGCGCACTGCTCGGCCGCGCCCTCACCGGCCACCGGGGGCGGCTGCTGACCACGCTGCTGTCCAGCGGCGTGATCATGGTGCTCGCGGTGCGGATGACGGTGTCACCCGGGTGAGGCGGCGCGCCGCCCGCCCGGGGGAAGGCACGCGGGGTACGGATGATCCGGGCGGCCACCGGTGTTGTACCGGCCGCAACGTCAGCCTGATCGGACCGACGAAGGAGACGAACGTCCCATGCCACTTGAGGGCGAGTACGAGCCGAGCCCGACGCAGTGGGTGCGCGAGCAGGTCGAGCTGTACGAGAGTTCCGGCGGGACCGAGGGCACCACGCTGCGGGACACCGGGCTGCCGGTCGTCGTGCTGACCACCCTGGGTGCCCGCAGCGGGAAGATCCGCAAGACGCCGCTGATGCGGGTGGAGCACGCGGGCCGGTACGCCGTGGTCGCCTCGCAGGGCGGGGCGCCGAAGCACCCGGTCTGGTACTTCAACGTCAAGGCGCATCCCCGGGTCGAGCTGCAGGACGGGCCGGACAAGCGGGAGATGAGGGCCCGCGAGGTCACGGGTGCGGAGAAGGCCGAGTGGTGGGAGCGGGCCGTGGCCGCGTATCCGCCGTACGCCGAGTACCAGGAGAAGACCTCGCGGCAGATCCCGGTGTTCGTCCTGGAGCCCGAAGAGAGCTGATCCGGCCGGGCGTCGGATCCTTTCTGGAAAAATCTGCGCCGCCCGCGCATGAACCGGGCGGCGGGCGGGCACTGGTGCGTCAGGCCCCGCCGCGTTCCCCCGTCGCGGCGGGGCTTTCGTGTGCCTCGCCCGCGGGCCGGTCGGTCACATCGAGGAAGATCTGGTCGGTGTCGGGGAACATGCGGGCGATGGACCGTTTGATGCGGACGGCGACCTCCTCCACCCGCTCGCTGTCCAGGCCCGGCATCAGGTCGATGCGGGCGGCCACCAGCGTGGAGTTCAGACCCATCTTCATCGTGAGCAGCGCGACCACGCTGTCGATCTCCGGCTGGGCGCGCAGCAGGGCCCGGATCCGGCCGCTGAGCTCGGCGTCGGCGGCCTCGCCGATGAGCTGGTCGCGGGCGTCGCGGCCGAGCCGGTAGGCGACGTAGACCAGCAGCACGCCGATCGCCAGCGAGGCCGACGCCTCCCAGACGACCTGTCCGGTCACCATGTGCAGGGCCATGCCGATGAGGGCCAGGGTCACCCCGAGCACCGCGGTGCCGTCCTCGGCGACCACGGTGCGCAGCGCCGGGTCGCGCAGGGCGCTCAGCCCGCCGCCCTGCCGGCGCACCTGGTGCAGCGCCCGCAGCAGCGAGCCCGCCTCGGCGAGCAGGGCCACGCCCAGCACGATCAGGCCCGCCACATAGCCGCTGAACGTCTCCTCGGTGCCGCTGCTCAGCGCCTCGAAGCCCTGGAAGAAGGAGAAGCAGCCGCCCATCACGAAGATGCCGACGGCCGCGAGCAGGGACCAGAAGAACCGCTCCTTGCCGTAGCCGAAGGGGTGGCGCCGGTCGGCGGGGCGGCTGCTGCGGCGCAGCGCGGCCAGCAGGAAGACCTCGTTGAGGCTGTCGGCGACCGAGTGCGCGGCCTCCGACAGCAGCGCGGGCGACCCCGCGAACACCCCTCCGACGGCCTTGGCTACGGCGATCACCAGGTTCGCGGCCAGCGCCACGAGCACGGTGACCCGGGTGTGCCGGTCGGCCCCGGCGCCCCCCTTCGCCCCCGCCTCCGGCCCTGCCCCTGCCCCTGCCCGCTCACGGCCGCCCGGGCCGGCGGGCCCGGTGTCCGGCGGCCCCGCGTGCGTCTGTGCTGTCCTGCTGGTGCTGTCCTCGGCTGTCTGTCGTCGTGTCGGGCTCACCCTCGCCGACTGCCCCGGCCGGGGCCGATCACACGGTGCCGGCAGCGTGAAACGGGGAACGCGTCCCCGTGCAGGATCCGGTGCGCAAGGAGGAGAGACATGGGCGGCGACGGCAACCGCGCGTACGGCCACAAGACGTTCTCCCGGTCCCGCAGCCACTTCCGGGACCGGATCACCGCCGACGGCCGGGACGGCTGGCCGGTGGAGGCCGGACGGTACCGACTGGTGGTCTCCCGGGCCTGTCCGTGGGCGAGCCGTGCCGTGGTCTCGCGCCGGCTGCTGGGCCTGGAGGAGGCGCTGCCGATGGCGGTGGCCGATCCGATCCAGGACGACCGGAGCTGGCGGTTCACCCTGGACCCCGGCGGCCGGGACCCGGTGCTCGGCATCCGGTATCTCGCCGAGGCCTACGACCGGCGGGAGACGGATTACCCCGGCGGGGTGAGCGTGCCCGCGGTGGTGGACGTGCCGAGCGGCCGCCTGGTCACCAACGACTACCAGCAGCTCACCCTGGACCTGGCCACCGAGTGGACGGCCCTGCACCGCCCGGGTGCGCCCGATCTCTATCCGGCCGGTCGGCGTGAGGAGATCGACGAGGTGATGGCGGGGGTCTACGAGGACGTGAACAACGGCGTGTACCGGGCCGGGTTCGCCACGCGGCAGGAGGAGTACGAGCAGGCGTGCACGGCGGTGTTCCGGCGGCTGGAGCTGCTGGCCGAGCGGCTCGCGGGGCAGCGCTACCTGGTCGGCGACACGATTACCGAGGCGGACATCCGGCTGTTCACCACGCTGGTCCGGTTCGACGCGGTCTACCACGGCCACTTCAAGTGCAACCGGTGGAAGCTGGCGGAGAACCCGGTGCTGTGGGCGTACGCCCGGGACCTGTTCCAGACTCCCGGGTTCGGCGACACGGTCGACTTCGACCACATCAAGCGGCACTACTACCAGGTCCACACCGGCATCAACCCGACCGGCATCGTGCCGCTCGGGCCGGATGCGGGCGGCTGGCTCGCGCCGCACGGACGGGAGGAGCTCGGCGGCCGCCCGTTCGGGGACGGCACCGCGCCCGGTCCGGTGCCGCCGGGCGAACGGGTGGCAGCCGCGGGCCGCCCCGCATGAGGGCCGCTTGACGAGGAACAAGTCACCCATGGCGAAGAACAAGACGAAGAAGAAGAAGAAGCTCCCGCTCGCCTACCAGCCGGTCGGCTTCGTGCTCAGCTGGGCGAGCGGCGCGCTGGCGGGCATGGCCTTCCGCAAGGCGTGGAAGACCATCCGGCACGAGGACGACGCGCCGGACGCGCTGGACCCGGACCGCGGCTGGGGCGAGATCCTGCTCGCGGCAGCGGTCCAGGGTGCCATCTTCGCGGTCGTGCGCAGCGCCGTGGACCGTACGGGCGCGAAGGCGATCGCACGGTCCACGGGCCAGTGGCCGGTCGCCGACAAGGGCGGCCGGGACTGACGAGGCCCGTTCAGCCCTGCTTCGGTGCCGTCGGAGGGACGAGGCGCAGGGTGAAGGAGTGACCGGCGGGGTCGGCGTACCCGCGTTCCTCGTACGGCCCCGCCGGGTCCCGGGTCTCGATCGGCCTGCCGCCGAGGCCGACGATACGGCGCTCGGCCTCGTCCAAGTCCTCGACCAGGAAATCCAGATGGGCCTGGAGGGAGTTCTCGGGCCGGGGCCAGCTGGGCGGCGTGGCGTTGACGTCCCGGCGGAAGGCGAGCCGGACTCCGTCGGCGCCGCGGATCTCCACCAGGTTGGCGGAGGCGTCGATCTGCTCGCCCTCGAGCAACTGGAGGTAGAACTCGGCGAGTTTCTCGGGCTCCGCGCAGTCGAGCACCACGACGCCCGCTGTGACCAGTGGCATGTTTCCTCCCGGGGGATGTCCTTGCCTGTGCGGATATCCCCGTACCGGGGAATCAGTCGGCGACCAGCCACGCTCCGTCGCGCATCAACTCCCGTCCGTCCAGCTCGTTCGCCTCGCGCCAGGCCTGGACGCGCCGCGGGGTGATGGTGAAGTAGACGTAAGGGGTGGCCAGTTGGCGCGGATCGAAGCCGGTCTTTGCGGCGAAGACCTCGGCGTCCTCCTCGGGGAGGTCCGCGGCCGTCACGGCGCGGGCGGTGCCCTCGATCATGACGACGTCCCGGGTCGGCCCGAGGCCCAGGCGCGCGGTGCCGGTGGCCAGCAGATTGCGGCCGGTGCGGCTCGCGGCGGGGGTGGCGATCAGCAGGGCGGTGCCGTCCCAGACGTAGGACAGCGGGACGAGATGGGGGGCGCCGCCGTCCTCGCCCGCGGTGGCGACCCAGACGTCCACGTCGTGCTCCAGCCGGTGGAGGGTGTCCTTCTTGCGCTGCTCGGCGCTGCGGGCGGACTGCGGGCTCATGGGTGTACGGCCTCCTCGGGATCGGTTCCACGGGCATGACACGCGAACGGCGTCCAGTGTGACGGCAGGTCTTCGCTCCCCGCACGGAGGTGATCGAGGTGTGTCCTCGCAGGGGCGCCGTGCTTGTCACCGGTGCGCAATTCCCGGCCCCACAACTGTCCGCGGGTGATGAGCCGCCGCGGGTTACCCGCGGGTATCGTCACCGGCGTGCCGAAGAGAGCCGCAGCGGTGGGTGTCGACAAGGGCGGCCCGTTCAAGGCGTTGCCCGCCGAACTCCCCGACCGCCTCAGACCGTATGTCCCCGAGATCACCGAGGAGGTCGTCCGCGCGATCGGGACCGGGATCCCGGAGTACGCGCGCCCGATGGACGACACGTACATGCAGGGCGTGCACCGGGGTGTGGACCACGCGCTGCGCGGGTTGCTGGAGCGGATGACCCAGCCGGACACCGACTGGGAGCCGGTGAAGGAGACGTACGAGCGCATCGGGCGCGGGGAGGCCGAGGAGGGCCGCAGCCTCGACTCGTTCCAGTCGGCGCTGCGGCTCGGCGCGCGGGTGACCTGGCGCCGGGTCAACGCGCTGGTGGACGAGGGACTGCTGCCCCGCCATGTGCTGGGCGCCTTCGGTGAGGCGCTGTTCCTGCACCTGGACGGGATGGCGGCCGCGACGACCGCCGGGTACACCGAGGCGCGGCTGCACGCGGCCGGTGAACTCCAGCAGCGCAGGGCCCGGTTGGTGGACCTGCTGACCGCCGATCCGCCGGCCCCGGCGGGGGTGGTCGCCGACCTCGCGCACGCCGCGCGCTGGACGGTGCCGCGCGCGGTGGCGGTGGTGGCCGTGGACCTGGGGCCCGGTGCGGCGCCGATCGTGCCGCCCGAGTTCCTCACCCGGTTCGAGATGCAGCCGGCGCTGCTGGTGGTGCCCGACCCGGAGGGTCCGGGCCGGGCCAGGGCGGTGGCCGGGGCGCTGCAGGGGCTGCGCGCGGCGATGGGGCCCGCGGTGGCGCCGGCCCAGGGCGCGCGCTCCCTGCGCTGGGCCACGGAGGCGCTGGAACTCGTACGGCGCGGCGTGCTGCCCGGCACGGACCCGTCCGGCGGGGTGGTGCGCTGCCAGGACCACCTGTCGACGCTGCTGCTCCTGCGCGACGACGCGCTGCTGGACGCGATGGCTGAGCGGTGGCTGCGCCCGCTGGACCAGGTGCGCCCGCCGCAGCGGGAGCGGCTGGCGGAGACCCTGCTGAGCTGGCTGCGGTCCGGCCGGGGAGTGGCCGAGGTCGCTACCCGGCTCGCGGTGCATCCGCAGACCGTGCGCTACCGGATGCGGCAACTCGACGAGCTGTTCGGCGAGTTGCTGCACGACCCGGCGGCCCGCTTCGAGATGCAACTGGCGTTACGGGCGCGGGAGCTGCGCCGGGGGCTGGGGGCACCGGAGTGACCTCATGGACAGGTGTCCAGCTATCATGGACACCTGTCGAAGAAGGGGAGGGGTCACGATCATGGAGCTCGTGGCGGAGGTGCTGGTCGGGCTGGTGGCCGCGCTGCACGCGTACATCCTGGTGCTGGAGATGTTCCTGTGGCAGAAGAAGCCGGGACGGGGGCTGCACGGGTTCGGCCCGCAGATGGCCCGGGAGACCGCGCCGATGGCCGCCAATCAGGGCCTGTACAACGGCTTTCTGGCGGCGGGCCTGGTGTGGGGGCTCGTCGCGGCGGACCCGACGGGGTTCGCCGCGCAGGTGTTCTTCCTGTCGTGCGTGGTGGTGGCGGGCGTGTTCGGCGCGGTCACGGCCAACCGGCGCATCCTGTTCGCCCAGGCACTGCCGGGTGCGCTCGCCCTGGCCGCCGTCCTCGCCGCACGGTGATGGGGGCGCCCCGGATGGACCCACGGGCCGCGCGCACCCGCGCCCGGCTGCGCGCGGCCCTGCTCGCGGAGTGCGCCGAGCGCCCGCTGGAGGAGGTGGGCGTGGCTGCGCTGGTGCGCCGGGCGGGGGTCGCGCGGGCCACCTTCTACGTGCACTACGAGGGGCTGGAGGCGCTGGCGGTCGACGCCTGCGCGGACGTCGTACGGCAGGCGGTGGACGCTCTGCACGCCTGGCGGGGCCGGCCCGACCCGGTGCACGCGCCGCCCGCGCTGCACGCGTTCTTCGCGGGCCTCGCCCCGCACGCGGCCCTGTACCGCTCGCTGCTCGCGCCGGGCGGCGGCGGCCCGCTCGGTCGGGTGCTGCACCGGGACCTGCGCGCCCGCAGCCTGGCCGAGCGGGAGCTGGCGGGCGCGGCGGACGCCCCGCTGGTCGCCTCGGCGGTGGCGGCCACCTTCGCCGGGGTCCTCGCGGACTGGCTGCACGGGCTGCTGCAGGCCACGCCCGGCGAAGTCGCCGACCAGGTCTGGCAGTTGCTGGTCGCGCTGCACCGCAGCCGGTGAGCCGTCAGCCGCAGCCGACGCCGCGCCTGGTCAGCGGCCACGCCTCCACTCCGTCGACGGTGCGCACGTAGGCCGTCTCCCGGTCCTTGGTCAGCCACAGGTGCCAGTCGCCGTAGTGGTAGCCGGTGTCGCGGGCGCCGGCGGGTATCGGCACGTCGCCGCGGTACGGAGCCCGGAGCAGATCGTCGCGGCCGAGCACGCCCTCGGGATCGCGGACGTAGGTGCGGCCGTCCACGCCGAGGAAGTGGGTCGACTGCCAGCCACAGTGTTCGGGACCGACCGAGCTGCTGATGCTGCCGACCGGAACCCGCCTGCCGTGGGCGTCCTGCCAGATCTCCCACTCCAGCGAGTCGGTGAAGCCCTTGGGGAGTTCGGCCGGGTCGCAGGAGGCACTCGTCTCCGGCCCCCAGCCCGGCCGGTCCTTCTGGTCCTTGGCCACGACGACCGCGACCTTCGTACGGCCACCCACGTCGAAGGAGTACAGCACCCGGTCCTTCTCCCGGCGCTCGGCACGGTAGCCGTAGTCGGGGTCCTGGGGCTGGAACATGTCGAAGTAGAGGTCCAGCCCCTCCTCGGGCGTGCCCCCGCCGTCGGAGGCGCTCCAGCCGTCGGGCCCGGCGCCTTCGAAGATCTCCCCGTCGCACTCCAGGGCCCGGCCGGCCGCCCCCGAGGCCAGGCGCAGGGCCCGCGGGCCGCTCCCGTCCACGAGCTTCACGGGAACGTACAGCGGACCGCTGTACGGGGAGGCCGGCGGGGTGCCGCGCACCACCAGGTCCGGCCGGACCCCGTCGTCGCACCCTGCCACCGCCATGGCCGCCAGTGCCGTCACCGCCACAAGTCCTCCGCGCACGTCCCCGCTCCTCAGCCCCGGCCGTCCTGTCCGTGCTCCTACGACGCCGTCGCCGGGCGGAACGTTCAGCGGGCCTGCTGGAACGTGCGCCGGTAGGTCTGCGGGGACACACCGATCGAGGCGTGCAGGTGCTGCCGCAGCGAGGCGCCGGTCGCGAAGCCGACCTCGGCGGCGATCCGGTCCACGGGCAGGTCGCTGGCCTCCAGCAGGTGCCGGGCGCGGGCGACGCGCTGCTGGATCAGCCAGCGGCCGGGGCTGAGCCCGACCTCGTCGTTGAACCGGCGGGCGAAGGTGCGCAGGCTCATCCGGGCGTGCTGGGCGAGGTCGGTCAGGGTGAGCGGCTCGTCCAGGCGCTCCAGGGCCCATGCGCGGGTCCCGGCCGTGCTCGCGGCGCCGCTCTCGGGGACCGGCTGCTCGATGTACTGGGCCTGGCCGCCCTCCCGGAACGGCGGGACGACACAGCAGCGGGCGACGAAGTTGGCGAGGTCGCTGCCGTGGTCGCTGCGGACGAGGTGCAGGCAGATGTCGACGCCGGCGGCGGCCCCGGCCGAGGTGAGGATCCGGCCGTCCTCGACGAACAGCACGTCGGGGTCCAGGTCCACGTGCGGGAACCGGCGGCGGAACAGGTCGACGACGTGCCAGTGCGTGGTGGCCCGGCGGCCGTCGAGGAGTCCGGCCTCGGCCAGGACGAAGGCCGCGGTGCAGATGGAGACGATCCGCGCGTCCGGGCGGATGCGGGCGAGGGCCGCGGCGACCTCGTCGGGAAGGACGTCGGGGATCCGGGCGGTCGGCACGGAGGCGACGATCACCGTGTCGGCCGTTTCCAGGATCTCCGGTCCGTGCTCGACAGTGATGCTGAAGTCCGCGTTGGTGCGCACCGGGCCGCCGTCGACGGTGCAGGTCAGCACCTCGTAGTGACCGCCGGCCGCGCCGAGGATGCGGCTGGGGATACCCAGTTCGAAGGGGTAGACGCCGTCGAGAGCCAGGACGGCCACCCGCTCGGGGGCCGCCGTGCCGGCGGTGTCCGCTGTGCCACGCATGGCACGATCCTATCGGATGTTGGCCTTCATGCCATTTCCCGGCCGGGCGGGCCCGGGCAGGCTGGGTGACCATGAGCGATGTGAACACGATGCGTGCCATCAGCCAGGACGTCCTCGGCGGGCCCGAGGTCCTGAAGGAAGTACGGCTGGAGCGGCCCGCGCCGCGAGCGAACGAGGTACTGGTCCGGGTGCGGGCCGCCGGCGTCAACCCGACCGACTGGAAGCACCGGGCGACCGGCGGCTTCCTGGGCGAGCCCCCGTTCGTCCTCGGCTGGGACGTCTCCGGCGAGGTCGCCGCGACCGGGATCGGCGTGGCCGCCTTCCGGCCCGGCGACGAGGTCTTCGGCATGGTGCCCTACCCCTACGGCCACGGCTCGCACGCCGAGTACGTGACCGTCCCGGCCCGCGCCCTGACGCACAAGCCGGCCTCGATCGACCACACCCAGGCGGGCGCCCTGCCGCTCGTGTCCCTCACGGCGTGGCAGGCGCTGACCGAGCACGCCGGACTCCGGGCCGGGCAGCGGGTGCTGATCCACGCGGCGGCCGGCGGGGTCGGGCACGTGGCCGTGCAGATCGCCAAGGCGCTCGGGGCGTACGTGATCGGTACGGCGAGCGCGGGCAAGCACGACTTCCTGCGTGAGATCGGCGTGGACGAGCCGGTCGACTACCGGTCCACCGACTTCACCGAGGCGGTGCGGGACGTCGACGTGGTCCTGGACACGCTGGGCGGAGAGACCTCGGTGCGGTCGCTGCGGGTGCTGCGGCCGGGCGGGGTCGTGGTGTCGATCCTGCCGGTCGGCGGCGAGGACTTCCCCGAGGAGGCCGAACGGCTCGGGGTGCGGGCGGTGCGGATGCTGGTGGACGCCGACCGGTCCGGGATGGAGCAGGTCGCCCGGATGGCGGAGTCCGGGCAGCTCAGGGCGACGATCGCGGGAACCTTCCCGCTGGCCGATGCCGCCAAGGCGCACGAGCTGGGCGACACCGGCCGCACGACGGGCAAGCTGGTCCTGCTGGTGGACTGACGGGCTCAGAACGTGAGCACGGGCTTGATCGCCTTGCCCGTGGTCATGTCCCGCACCGCCCGGTCGATCTCCTCGAACGGGTAGGTGCTGATGAGGCGGTGCAGCGGGAGCCGGCCGTCCCGGACCAGCTGGACCAGGGCCGGGACGAAGGTCCGGGTCTCGCTGTCGCCGAGGGTCAGGCCGGTGATCCGCTTGCCGGCCAGCAACCCGTTGACGTCCAGCGCGACCTCGGTGCCGAACGGCGGGGCGCCCACGACGACCAGGGTGCCGCGGGCGGCGAGCGCGTCGACGCCCTGACGCAGCACGGTGACGTTGCCGGTGGTCTCCACGATGCCGTCGGCGCCCCGGCCGCCGGTGATCCGGGCGAGCGCGTCGGCGAGGCTCTCCGCACCCGCGTCGACGGTGTGCGTGGCGCCCAGTTCCCGCGCCAGCTCCAGGCGTTCGGCGACCCGGTCGACGGCGACGATCGTGGTGGCCGGGGTGAGGGCGGCGGCCATCACGGCGCTCAGGCCGACCGCGCCGGCGCCCAGCACGACGACCGTGCTGCCGGTGCCGGGTTCGAGCACCTTCCACACGGCGCCGGCGCCGGTCTGGACGCCGCAGCCGAGCGGTGCGAGGGAGCTGAGCGGCACGTCCGGGTCGACCCGGACCAGGCTGCGCTCGTCGACGAGGGCCCGCTCGGCGAACGAGGACTGGCCGAAGAAGTGGCCGCCGAGCGGGGTGCCGTCCCGGCTGACGGTGGCGGTGCCGTCGGCGCGCCGCCCGCCGATCAGATTGAGCGGCAGCCAGGTCGCGCAGTACGCGGGGTGTCCGCCGCGGCAGTTGCCGCAGTCCCCGCAGGAGGTGAAGGACAGCACCACATGGTCGCCGGGGGCGATCCCGGTCACCTGGGAGCCGACGGCCTCGACGACGCCGGCGCCCTCGTGCCCGAGCACGCCCGGCAGCGGGAAGGGCAGGGCGCCGCTCGCGACGCTGAGGTCGGTGTGGCACAGACCGGCCGCGGCCAGCCGGACGACCGCCTCGTGCGGCCCGGGGTCGGCGAGCTCGACGGCACTGAGGGTGAAGGGCGCCCCGCCGGACTCGACGACGGCGGCGCGGGTGGGGATGGGCATCACGGGGCTCCTGGGCCGGTGGTCTTCGGGACCGGGCCGGCGGCGGGCGAGGGAGCCTCGCGGCCGGCCCGGCAGGGTGCGACGGCGCTCAGTCGAGCGAGACGACGACGGACTTGACCTTGGTGTAGGCGGCCAGCGCCTCGGGGCCGTACTCGCGGCCGAAGCCGGAGTTCTTGACGCCGCCGAAGGGCACCGCGGGGTCGAGCATCGCCCAGTCGTTGATCCAGACGATGCCGGCCTGGAGGCGGGCGGCGATGCGGTGGGCGCGGGCGAGGTTGCCGGTCTGGACCCCCGAGGCGAGGCCGTACGGGGTGGAGTTGGCGAGGGCGACGGCCTCGTCCTCGGAGTCGAAGGGCTGCACGGTCAGGACGGGTCCGAAGATCTCCTCCTGGATCACCCGGGAGTCGTTCGGCAGGTCGGCCAGCACGGTGGGCCGATAGTAGAAGCCGCCGTTCAGCTCGAGGCGTTCGCCACCGCAGACCACGCGGCCGCCGTCCTTGCGGGCCAGTTCGACGTACTCCTCGACCTTGCGCAGATGCCGCTCCCCCGCCATCGGGCCGACGACGGTGGCCGCGTCGCGCGGGTCGCCGACCGGGACGCCGGGGACGGCCTCGGCGAGGATGCCGAGCAGGCTGGCGTAGACCGGGCGGGCGACCAGCAGGCGGGGGCCGCCCATGCAGAACTGGCCGGTGTTGAAGACGAAGCCCTTGATGATCGCGCCGACCGCCTTCTCCAGGTCGGCGTCCTCGAAGACGATGTGGGCGGCGTTGCCGCCGAGTTCCACGGTGACGGGCTTGAGGTCCTGGCCGGCGGCGGCCGCGACGTGCCGGCCGACGGCGGTCGACCCGGTGAAGGCGACCTTGTCCACGCCCGGGTGGCCGAGCAGGGCCTCCCCGGCCACCGGGCCGGAGCCGGTGACGACGTTCACGACACCCTCGGGGACACCGGCCTCGGTCAGCAGCCGGGCCATGTACAGCGCGCTGAGCGGGGTCTCATCGGCGGGCTTGTGGACGACGGTGTTGCCGGCCGCGAGGGCGGGGCCGAGCTTGGAACCGGCCAGGATCAGCGGGAAGTTGAACGGCGTGATGGCGGCGACCACGCCGAGCGGCTCGCGCCGGGTGTAGGCGAGGGCGTTGAGGGGGGTGTCGCGGGTGGCGCCGTCGAGGGTGAAGGCGAGGGAGGCGTAGTACTCGTAGTCGTTGGCGGCGTTGGTGACGTCGACGGCCCGGCACAGGGTGATCGGCTTGCCGACGTCGAGGCTCTCCAGGGCGGCCAGTTCCTCGGCGTTCTCCCGGATCAGCTGGGCGACGCGGTGCAGGACGCGGCCGCGCTCCCGGCCGCTCGGGCCGGACCACTCCCCCGCGTCGTAGGTCTCCCGGGCGGCGCGCACCGCGGCGTCGACGTCGGCGGCGGTCGCCTCGGCAACGGTGGTGACCGGCTGTCCGGTGGACGGGTCGATCACCTCCCGGCGGCCGCCGTCGGCGGCCTCGCGCCATCGTCCGCCGATGAACAGCTGTCCCGGACCGGTGTCGGCCGTGGTCGTCATTGCCCACTCCCCAGCGTAGGTCGCCAAGTTTTCAATAAACAGGAATCCTGTTGGTCCGCAGTGTGGTTTCAGACAGGATTCCTGTCAATGGTCTAGGGTGGGCGCATGGTCGGCACAAGGACAGGCCCGTCACTGCTGTACATGGTCAAGCAGGTGGAACTCGTCGTGCGCGCCCGGCTCGACGAGCTGGTCAAGCCCGCCGGGATCACGGCGCTGCAGTACACGGCACTCACGGTGCTGGAGCGGCACGACGGCCTGTCGGCGGCCCAGCTCGCCCGGGACTCCTTCGTCACGGCCCAGTCCATGGCCGATCTGGTCCGCTCACTGGAGGCGCGCGGACTGATCCGGCGCGAGCGCAATCCGCGCAACCGGCGGGAGCTGCTGATCCTGCTCACCGACGCCGGGCGCGAGCTGCTGGCGCGGTTCGCGGGACCGGTGCGGGAGCTGGAGGAACGCATGACCGAGGACCTCACGGCGCACCAGCGGGAGCAGTTCCGGCGGGCACTGTCCACGGCCTGGCACGCGCTGTCGTAGCCGCATCACCGGTATCACCCGGAACGCCAAGGGCAGCGACACGCGCGAAACTCGAAGACATATGTCAATCGAACATGCTCAAATTCCTTCTATCGAGGGTAACTTGGCGGTCAGGAAATGGTTTTCCGGGTGCGGGTGGGAGGTGGTGCCGTCGTGCGACCGGAGCCCCCGCCGCTCACCCGGCATCTGCGCATGCGCGAGGAGCGCGGGCACGTCGTGCTGGAGTTCCGCGGGGAGATCGACATCGCGGCGGCCACGGAGATCACTCCGGTCCTGGACCGGGTCACCGGCCGGCCCGGCGCCCGGATCGTCATCGACCTGCGGTCCGTGGAGTTCTTCGACTGCTCGGGGCTGCGCCTGCTGTACCGGGCCCGCAGCCGGGTACTGGAGCGCGGCGGACAACTGCACCTGGTCTGCACCCACCCGCTGACCCTGCGCGTCTTCCGCGTCACCGGCCTGTCCCGGCTGCTGCCCCCGCACCCGACACCGGCCGCGGCCCTGGAACACTCGGAGGCGGCCTCCGGCTCGCTGTGACAAGCGCTTGCCGGACCGCGCCGGCCTAGGCCCCCCGAGGTTCCTCGAAGAGGGCGCTGACCGATTCGCCGTTGTGGATGCGGCGTACGGCCTCGGCGAGAGCCGGGGCGATGGACAGCACACGCAGCTTGTCGGTGCGCTCGCCGGCCGGGACCGGCACGGTGTTGGTGCAGACGATCTCCAGTACGTCCGGCTGTTCGCTCAGCCGCGTGAGCGCGCCGGCCGCGAACAGCCCGTGCGTGCAGGCCACCCGGATCGACCGCGGGCCCCGCTCCCGCAGCCGGTCCAGGAGTTCCAGCACGGTGCTGCCCTTGGCGATCTCGTCGTCCAGGACGATCACGTCCCGGCCGGTGACGTCGCCGATCACGGAGTTGATCCGCACCCGGTCGTCGGCGAACCGCTGCTTGGCGCCGGCCGCCACCTGGGCGCCGATCAGCCGGGCGAAGGCGGCGGCCTCCTTGGCGTTGCCGAGGTCCGGGGAGACGACGGTGGTACACGTGAGGTCGTACTGCCGGAAGTGGGCGGCCAGTTCGCGCAGCGCGTGCAGATGGTCGACCGGCACCGAGAAGAAGCCGTGCACCTGCGGGGCGTGCAGGGTCATGGCGAGGACCCGGCTCGCGCCCGCCGCCACCAGCAGGTCGGCGACCAGCCGCCCGCCGAGCGAGATGCGGGGCGCGTCCTTCTTGTCGGAGCGGGCGTAGGAGTAGTGCGGCATGACCACCGTGATCCGGGCCGCCGAGGCGCCCCGCGCCGCGTCGCACATCATCAGCAGCTCCACCAGGTGCTCCTGCACCGGCCGCACCAGCGGCTGGACCAGGAAGACGTCCCGCTCCCGGCAGTTGTCCCTGAGCTGTACCTCCAGGCAGTCGTTGGCGAACCGGCTGACCCGGACCGGGCTGAGCGGCACGCCGAGGTGGGCGCAGACCTCCCCGGCCAGCTCGGGATGGGCACTGCCACTGAAGACGGCGATGTCTCGCACGATCCGCTCCTCGCATGATCAGCATGGGATGCCGCCGATCATGCTACTGGCGGGCACGGCTGCAGCCGCCCCGGCGCGGACCTCGGCGATGCCATCCGGTCAACTCGACGGTCTGACGGGGGCTTTGAGGGGGAATGCGGTCAGCAGGAAGGAGGGCCGTCGACATGACGACTCCCGTCAGGCGCCTGCCCCGCATGCCCGGCTGGGCCAAGGTGGTGACCGCGTTCGTGCTGGTCCTTGTGGTGCTGTTCGCCGGCATCCGGCTGGCCGTGCTCCCGGGCATCAAGGACTTCTTCGGCACCGAGTCGCACGACCGTTCCGGCCCGGCGCTGCTGAAGTCCATTCAGGACATGTCCCGCTACGACGCGGCGTCCGGCAACTTCCAGGTGGTCGTGGACCTGGAGAAGGACGCCAAGTACCTGCCCGACGCGATCCGCGGCACCCGCACCCTGTACGTCGGAGCGGGCACCGTCGACGCCTACGTCGACCTCGGCCGGGTCGGCGAGAAGGACGTGACGGTCAACGACGACCGCACCTCGGCCACGCTGCGGCTGCCGCACGCCCGGCTGGGCCGGCCGGCGCTGGACCCCGACCGCTCCTACGCCGTGTCCAAGCAGCGCGGCCTGCTCGACCGGCTCGGCGACCTGTTCTCGGACAACCCCAACGGCGAGCAGGCGGTGCAGAAGCTCGCGGTGAAGCACATCGGCGAGGCCGCGCGGGAGAGCGAACTGACCGCGCGGGCCGAGAGCAACACCACCGGGATGCTGCAGGGTCTGCTGCACTCGCTCGGCTTCACGGAGGTGCAGGTGTCCTACGGGTCCTGATCAGCTGCCCAGCCCGCCCGGCAGGGCGAGCGCCCCGAGGACCGTCACGCCGACCAGCAGCCAGGCCACGTAGTCCCCGACGTGCCCGGACTGCAGGCGGCGCAGCGGTGAGGCCCACTCGGGCGCTGCCGTCCAGTCCGGGCGGGTCACGGCGAGGGCGGCCAGGCCGGCGGCCAGCAGGGTGGAGGCCACGCCCAGCAGGACACCGTGCGCGGTCCAGTGCACGGACGCGTGCGCGCCGCCGGAGCCCGCCTCGTTGACCGAGCGAGCGACCAGTTCTCCGAAGCCGGGCACCACGCCGACCACGAGGGCGGCGGCCAGCAGCACGGCGGGCACGGTCCGCATGGTGTCCGGGACGCGCCTGAGCCGCTGCCCGGTCTCGGGTTGTTCGTCGGAGCCGGCGGTCTCGTCGTCGGCGTCCCTGGGGCGCGGCCCGAGGCCCAGGAACACGCGGGCGGTGACCCGCAGTACGGCGCCGGCGGTGATCGCGGAGGCGGCCACGTACACCACGGTGAGCGGACCGCCGACCGCCTCCTCCGAGACGGACTTGCCGAGCGCGGTGCCGAACGGGGGCAACCCGGCCAGGCCCAGCGCGCCGATCGCGAACATGACCGCGACTCCGCGCAGTTCGCGGGCCCTGCCGTGCAGCGCGTGCTCGTCGACGCTGCCGTACCGGGACAGCAGGATGCCCGCGCAGGCGAACAGCGCGGCCTTCACCCCGGCGTGCCCGAGGATGTACAGCGCGACCCCGTCGTCGCCCTCGGGGGTGAGCACGCCGAGCCCGAGGAGGAACATGCCGGTGTGCGCGACGGTGGAGTAGGCGAGCAGCCGCTTGATGTGCCGCTGGTACCAGCACATGACGGCACCGGTCGCCGCCGTGACCGCGCCGAGGGTGACCAGACCCCGTTCCAGGTCGGCGGCCGGGATGCCGCCGGGTCCGGAGAAGACGGTGCCGTAGACCCGCCAGACGCCGTAGGCGCCGAGTTCGACCATCACCCCGGACAGCAGCATGCACACCGGTGTGGGAGCGACGGCGTGCGCGTCCGGGAGCCAGAAGTGGAACGGGACGGCGGCGGCCTTCACCAGCAGCCCGGTCAGCACCAGGACGAAGGAGGCGAGGACGACGGCGTCCGGCCCTCCGCCGTGCGCGGCCGCCTGGTCCAGGCCGCGGCCGATCTTCGTCATCGCCAGCTCGCCGGTGCGGGCGTACAGCAGGCCGATGCCCATCAGCATGGCGTACGCGCCGAGCGAGTTGATCACGCCGAAGGTGAGCGCGCCCTGCACGGCCTTCGCCTCGTCGATCCGGTACCCGGTCAGCGCGTAGGCGACGACGCTCATCAGCTCGAAGAACACGAACGCGTTGAACAGGTCGCCGGCGATGGCGAATCCGCACATGGCGCCCTGGAAGACCAGCATCAGCGCGGGGAAGGAGCCGGCGTGGCCGCGCGGCGGCTCGTCGAAGTAGTGCCAGGAGTAGGCCAGGGCCGCCAGCGTCAGCAGCGAGACGGCGGCGGCCATGCCGAGCGCGGGACCGTCCCCCACCACTACGATGCCGACGCTCTCGCCGTTCCTGGGCTGCCAGGCGCCGACCCATTCCACCAGCGGTGGCGAGGAGTTGAGCAGCAGGACCAGGGCGAGGACGGCCGTGCCGGCGGAGACGACGCAGCCGACGGTCTCGGCGGCGAGGCGGGGCAGACGGCGGCCGGTGGCCACCAGCACGGCGGCGCCGAGCAGCGGCCCCGCGGCGAGCAGCGGGAGCAGATGGTGCATCAGCCGCGCAGCTCTCTCAGCTCGTCGGGGTCGACCGTGCCGTGCCGCTTGGCGATCTGCAGCACGAGCGCGAGCAGCAGGGCGGTGACGGTGGCCCCGACGACGATGTCGGTGAGCGTGAGGGCCTGCACGACCGGGTCGACCACCGGCCGGGAGCCGGGCTCGATGTCGGAGAAGACGGGCGCGGTGGCACCGTCGCGGTAGCCGACCGCGAGCAGCAGGACGTAGGTGGCCACCTGGCACACGGCCAGGCAGCCGACGGCGTGCACCAGGTTGCGGCTGGTGGCCATGCCGTAGCACCCGACCAGGAACACATAGGCGGCGACCAGGTAGGGCAGGACGTGCATCACGGCGCTCAACTCCCGTTCTCCTCCTCGATCTCGACGGCCTGGTCCAGGAACCCGGCGAGCAGTACGACGACGGCGCTCGCCACCTCCATGCCGATGGCCGCGTTCAGCAGGGGCACGGCGCCGCCGGAGGAGAGCGTGTTGAAGGTCCCGTACGGCAGCAGTGTGTTGGCGAGGAACGCGGTGCCCGCGAGCACCCCGGCGAGGCCGAGGACGATGAACGCCGAGACGGCGAGCGCGTCGGTGGCCTCGAACGTGCCGAGCGGGCGGACGCGTTCCAGCGCGGCGTAGTCGGCGCCGAGGTAGAGCAGGTGGATGGCGGTGGCGGCGACGACGCCGCCCTGGAAGCCGCCACCGGGGCTGAGCTGGCCGTGGGCGATGACGTAGAGCCCGGTGACCAGGGCGACGGGCAGCACGATCAGCGCGTAGCGGCGGACCGCCGCGCCGACTTCGGCGGGTTCGGGCCGGGCCCGGTGCTCGTCGTGGGCCTGGCGCAGCAGAACGGCGCAGCCCAGGACGGCGGCGAACATGATGCTCATCTCGCCGAAGGTGTCGTAGGCGCGCTGGTCGAAGTTGACGGAGGCGACGGTGTTGGCGGTGTGCCGGGCGAGGGCGGCGCGCACGGCCCGCTCGCCGTAGGGGTGGGAGCGGCCGCCGAAGGCGGGCAGGTGCAGACAGGCGGACACCAGCAGGGCGGCCAGGCCCGCGCCGCCCAGGGCCAGCAGCCACAGTCTGAGGCGCCGGCTCACCGCTCGTCGTCCTTGGCCCGCCCGGGCCGCCGGATCTTGCGCACCGACAGCATGATCAGCAGCGGGGTCAGGGCGGAGCCCACGGCCAGCTGCGACAGACCCACGTCCGGGGCCTGGAGCACCGTGAACAGCACGGCCAGGACGACACCGAGCACGCTCAGCACGAGTGCCTGCCGGGCCGGGTCACGGGCCGCCACGGCAGCCGTGGCACAGGCGGCCACCAGCAGCAGGGCGACGACGATCACGGCGTCAGCGGCCATGGAGCACCTCCCGTGTGTCGACGGCCGTGGGCGTCGGCGGCCGTGGAGAACCTCCCCGGCACCGGCGGGGCGCCCGGGCCCCCCGCCTCAGCCACCGCGCACCTCCCCGAACCCGCCGGACAGCGCACGGGAGGCGGTGAGGTTGCCGCCGATCAGCAGGGCGCCGATCACCAGCAGCTTCACCATCGCCCGGCTGGGACCGGTGGCCACGCACAGCGCGATCACGACCCCGGCGCCGAGGCCGGCGGCCGCCCAGGTGAGCCCCCAGGCGCCGGGCCGCTCGTCGTTCAGGTCGTCGGCGAGCAGCCGGGCGAAGACGAGGGTGCCGACCGGGCCCAGCAGGGCCATGAGCAGCGCGAGATCGACGTAGGAGGTGCGGCCGTAGCCCTGGGAGAGCAGCAGGAGGACCGGACACGCCACGGAGGTGGTCAGGTTCTGGGCGACGACCCGGCGCGGCAGCGGGCCGGTGGCCGCAGCCCACAGGGCGGCCGCCCCTCCTCCGGCCAGCACGGCGGTCGCCGCGACGATCCAGCCGTTCACCGCCAGTTCACCGCCCGGCGACCGGCCCGGGCCAGCAGCGCGCCGAGGGCGGCCGCGCCTGCGCCGACGACCCACTCCAGGGTGTAGACGGTCGAGATGAACACCAGCCACAGCACGACCAGTGCGGCCCACCACGCCAGCAGTTCGGCCACGGCGAGGAGGGCCGTGCGCGGGGCCGTACTCCGGGTCATCCGCCACCTCCTCGGTCCGCTGTGCAGAGTTGTGCGGCTTTCGTCCGATGCGTCGCTTGGGGCATCCAAGCATCGCCGGGCCCGTGACGGGCGGCGGCACGCGGGTCCGCCTGCACAGTGCCCCGGGAGCGTGAACGGAAACCGCCGGCGCGCCCCCGGCGCCGTCCCGGCGGCGGCATCGCGGGCCGCGACGCGGGTAACCGCCTGACGAAACGGGGACGTTGACGACTGGAGGACTTCATGGCCCGTACCGCCCCGCGTCTGCCCGCGGCCCTGCGCCTCCCCCGGAAGCGGCCGCCCGCCGAGCGTCCCGCCCGGCACGCGCTGCCCCTTCCGCTCCGCGTGCTGGCGATGCTGGTGGCGTTCGCGCTCATGGTGGCGTTCGCCGTCGTCCTGGCCCGGCTCACCCTGCAGCCGTCCCCCGCGTCGGTGCCGCTGACCCACAGCAATCTGCGTCCGGGAAGTTCCCTGCGGGCGTACGTGGAGTACGCGCAGGTGCGGGACGCGGTGCGGCAGATCGGCGGGAACGTGCTGCTCGGCGTTCCGTTCGGGGCGCTGGTGCCGGTCCTGGCGCCGCGTGCCCGGGGGATGCTGCAGGTGCTGGCGCTGACCGCGCTGGTGATGCTGATGGTGGAGCTGGCCCAGGGCGCGCTGGTCACCGGGCGGGCCTTCGACATCGACGACGTCATCCTCAACACGGCCGGGGCACTGCTCGGCTGGGTGGTGCTGGGGCGTCGGCTGGGGCGGGCCGTCCATCGCCGCGTGCGCCAGGACACGCCTGAGTGATCGTCAGCAACAGGTCCGGACCAGAGTATTGACGGCCCCTTATCTCACTTCTTAAATCAAGAGGCATCCGAGCCCCCCACGCCGAACGGAGAACCATGGCCTCCCCACGCCTGCTCCGCAGATGCCTCCTCGCCGCCCTGTCCGCCGCGCTCGTCGGCTCCGCCGCCGTACCGGCCCGGGCGGGAACCGCCGCCCCGGCGGCGGCCGTCACCGCCTTCTCCGACACCTTCGACGGACCCGCCGGCGCACCGGTCGACGCCTCGAAGTGGACGCTGGAGACGGGTGACAACGTCAACAACCACGAGCGGCAGTACTACACCTCGGGCACGAGGAACGCGGCCCTGGACGGCCAGGGCCATCTGGTGATCACCGCCCGGAAGGAGAACCCGGCGGGCTACCCGTGCTGGTACGGCAGCTGCCAGTACACCTCCGCCCGCCTGAACACGGCCGGGAAGTTCACGGCCCGGTACGGCCATGTCGAGGCCCGGATGAAGATCCCGCGCGGGCAGGGCATGTGGCCCGCGTTCTGGATGCTCGGCACGCCGGTGAACTGGCCGGACTCCGGCGAGATCGACGTCATGGAGAACGTCGGCTTCGAGCCCTCCACCGTGCACGGCACCATCCACGGCCCCGGCTACTCCGGCTCGGGCGGCATCGGTGCGGCCTACTCGCTGGCCGACGGCCAGGCCTTCGCGGACGCGTTCCACACCTTCGCCGTCGACTGGGCGCCGGGCTCGATCACCTGGTCGGTGGACGGGCACGTCTACGAGCGGCGCACGCCGGCCGACCTGGGCGGGAAGACCTGGGTGTTCGACAAGCCGTTCTTCCTGATCCTGAACCTGGCGGTCGGCGGCTACTGGCCGGGCGACCCGGACGGCTCCACGCAGTTCCCGCAGACTCTGGTCGTCGACTCGGTCTCGGTGACGACGGGCGACAGCGCGGCCGGGGTGGCCGTACGCGGCCTGGCGGGCAAGTGCGTCGACGTGGCGGGTGCCAACCCGGCGAACGGGACCCCCGTCCAGCTCTACGACTGCAACGGCACCGCGGCCCAGTCCTGGACGGTGGGTCCGGACGGCACGCTCAGGGCGCTCGGCAAGTGCCTGGACGTCACGGGCAACGGCACGGCGGACGGCTCGACCGTCCAGCTCTGGGACTGCACGGGCGGTGCCAACCAGAAGTGGGCCGTCTCGGCGGCGCACGACATCGTCAACCCGCAGGCGGACAAGTGCCTCGACGTCACCGGGAACAACGCGGCCAACGGCACCCGGCTGCAGATCTGGACCTGCTCGGGCGGTGCCAACCAGAAGTGGACGCTGGGCTGAGCCCGCGGCTCAGCGCAGCGTCCAGGTGTACTTGTCGCCACCCACCCAGCGGACCACGTCCGGGTCGTCCATGTCGTGGATGATGATGCCGTAGGAGGCGGCGGCCTCCAGCACGTCGGTGACGGTCCTGGCCTCACCGATCACCTGACCGTCGATCTCCATGATCCGGAAGGGCGGCTCGCCGTGCCGGCCCGGGCACACACCGAGCACCAGGATCCGCGGACGCGAGATGTGTGGAGCTGATTGTTCGGTCATGCAATAGAGCGTAGAACGCCGGACGCCCGGACGGCTTCCCCTCACGCGCCGTCCAGCAGCTCGAGAACCGCCGCCTCGACGGCCCCCTGCGTGGCCGGGCGGCCGAAGTCCCCGTGCTCCCCCAGCCGGGTGAGCGCGGGGGCGATCGTCACCTCCTGCTCGAACAGCTCGAACACCTTCGGGTCGATGTAGGAGGACCGGCACACCGCCGGGGTGTTGCCCAGGTAATGGCTGACCTCGCGGACGGCACGGGTGATCTGCCGGCGCCTGGCCGTCTCGGTCGCGCGGGCGGTGCCGTCGGTGACGGCCACCGCCACCGCGGCCAGCACCGTGGCGTGCCAGGTGCGGAAGTCCTTCGCCGTGACATCGGTCCCGGACAGCCGGCGCAGCGCCTCGTTCAGGTCGTCGCTGTGCAGGTCGTGCCAGGCGCCGCGGTCCCAGTAGGCGAGGAACCTCTCGCCGCCGCGCGGGCGGCGCAGCAGGGCCCGGGCGACGGCGTGCGCCTGCTCGTCCACCAGGGCGCGCACCCTCTCGGTGCCGCCCTTGGCCGGGTAGCAGAAGCCGATCTCGCCGCGGCCGCAGCTCACGTGCTCGCGGAGCATGGTCGTCAGGCCGTAGGTCTCGCTGTTCCGGGTGTGGCGGTCGCTGCCGATGCGGAAGAACCCCAGGTCGAGCAGGCGGACCGCGCAGGCGGTGACCCGGGGCCGGCTCAGCCCGCGGCCGGCCAGGTCGAGGGCCACCTTGGCGCGCAGTTCGGGCAGGGCCCGCGCCACCTGCCGCACGTGTTCGTGCTTGGCCTGGTCCTGTTGGGCCCGGAACTGCTCGTGGTACAGGTACTGGCGGCGTCCGGCGTCATCGGTCCCCACGGCCTGGAGATGGCCGTTGGGCCAGGGGCAGATCCACACGTCCCGCCAGGCCGGCGGGATGGTCAGGGCCCGGATCCGGGCCAGCGCCTCCGGGTCGGTGAGGGGCTCGCCGGTGACGTCGGCGTAGCGGAAGCCCCGGCCGCAGCGGATGCGCCGGTAGCCGGGGCCGTCACAGGAGCTGGTGCGCAGTCGCATGGCCTCAAGGACGACGCCAGTCGTCGCTCGTCAGATGGGAGCCGGCCTGCGGGCCCATGCGGAGCATGCCGCCGTCGACGCTCCAGGAGGCGCCGGTGACGTACGAGGCGTCCGGGCTCGCCAGGAACGCGATGACGGCGGCGACCTCCCGGGCGTCGCCGGGCCGCCCGAGGGGCACCCCGGGCCGGCGCTCGCTGTGCACGTCGATGTCCTCCTGGCCGGTCATGGGGGTGGCGATCTCGCCCGGCGCGACCGCGTTCACGGTGATGCCGTGCTCGGCGAGCTCCAGGGCCATCACCTGGGTGAGCAGACCTAGTCCGCCCTTGGCCGCGCAGTACGGCGCAGCGCCGACCCGTGGCTGGTGCTCGTGCACGGAGGTCACGTTGACGATCCGGCCGCCGTCGCCCTGCCGGATCATGTGCCGGGCGGCCTTCTGCCCGCACAGGAACGGGCCGGCGAGATCCACGTCGAGGACCCGGCGCACGTCCTCGTAGCCCAGGTCGAGGAAGGGCGTCATGGTGCCGGTACCGGCGTTGTTCACCAGCACGTCGAGGCGGCCGAGCTCGGCGCACAGCTCGTCGACGGTGTCGGCGGCCGCGGGCAGCCGGGTCAGGTCCAGCCGGGCCACGACCGCGCGCCGGCCATGGGCGCGGACCTCGTCCGCGGTCTCCTCGGCGCCCTTGTCGTCGGTGTGCCAGGTGATGCCGACGTCCAACCCCGCTTCGGCCAGCCGTACGGCGGTGGCGCGGCCGATGCCGGAGTCGGCGCCGGTGACGACGGCCGTGCGGCGCCCGGCGGCTGGACTGGACATGGGTGGGCCTCCTCCCGTGCGGGTCCGGTGAGCGCGTCACCGCCAGTACCCGGGGGCGCCGTCGGCAAACAAGGAGTGACGGCCCGGGGACCGTCGCCGTGCAGGGGGCGCACGCCTGGGAAACCCTGTACGCATGGATCCCGTCGCCGCCCTGGACCGCATCGCCTTCCTGCTGGAGCGGTCGCTGGCGCCCACCTACCGGGTGAAGGCCTTCCGTACGGCCGCCCGTGTGCTGTCCGCGCTGCCCGCCGACGACGTCGCCTCACGGTCGGCGGCGGGCACGCTCGAGTCGCTCAAGGGGGTGGGGCCGAAGACCGCCCAGGTGGTGCGGGAGGCACTGGCCGGGAAGGTGCCCGAATACTTGCGCCGGCTGGAGGCGGAGGCCGGCGAGCAGGACGGCACCGGCGCCGGGGCCCGGCTGCGCGAGCTGCTGCGCGGGGACTGTCACACGCACTCGGACTGGTCCGACGGCGGCAGCCCGATCGAGGAGATGGGGCGGGCCGCGGCGGCGCTCGGCCACGAGTGGACGGCCCTGACGGATCACTCGCCCCGGCTGACGGTGGCCCGGGGCCTGTCGCCGGAGCGGCTGCGCGAGCAACTGGAGGTGGTCGCGGGGCTGAACGCAGGCTGGGCGCCGTTCCGGCTGCTCACCGGCATCGAGTGCGACATCCTCGAGGACGGCTCGCTGGACCAGGAACCCGAGCTGCTGGAGAAGCTGGACGTGGTCGTGGTGTCCGTGCACTCCAAGCTGCGGATGGACGCCCGGTCGATGACCCGCCGGATGGTGGCCGCCGTACGCAATCCGCACGCGGACGTCCTCGGGCACTGCACCGGACGGCTGGTCACGGGGCGCGGGCGGCCGGAGTCGGAGTTCGACGCGGAGGAGGTGTTCGCGGCCTGCGCCGAGTCGGGCACGGCCGTGGAGATCAACAGCCGCCCCGAGCGGCTGGACCCGCCGCGGCGGCTGCTGCGCCAGGCGGTGGCGGCAGGGGTGCTGTTCTCCGTCGACACCGACGCGCACGCGCCGGGACAGCTCGACTGGCAGATCCTCGGCTGTGCCCGCGCCGAGGAGTGCGGGGTGAGTCCGGGTCGGGTGGTGACGACGTGGTCCGCCGACGAACTGCTGGCCTGGACCCGTGAGGGCCGTACGCCCGCACGCGTGGCGGATTCCTGACGTGGTACCCGACCCCTGCCGAGAGCAGCCACAGCGAGGACCAGAGCGAGGAAAGGAACCCCCGGATGGACCGTGCCGCCGTCTTCGACGTCGACGGGACCCTCGTCGACACCAACCACCTGCATGTCGTGACCTGGTGGGAGGCCTTCCGGCAGGCGGGCCACCAGGTGCCCATGCACGCGGTCCACCGCGCGGTGGGCCTCGGCTCCGACGACCTGATCGCGCATCTGCTCGGCGACGACCGCGACCGGGACCAGGACGCCGCTCTGAGCGCCGCGCACAAGGCCTTGTACGGCCAGTACTTCGACCGGCTGCCCGCCCTGCCGAAGGCCGGGGAGCTGCTGCGGCGGCTGCACGGGGAGGGCTGGACGGTCGTCCTCGCCACCTCCGCGAGCGGCGCCGAACTGGGCGCGCTGCGCCGGGCGATCGACGCGGACGACGCCATCACCGCCACCGCGAGCGCCGACGACGTGGAGCAGGGCAAGCCGGCCCCGGAGCCCGTGGAGCACGCCCTGGAGCTGGCCGGGGTGCCTGCCTCGCGGGCGGTGTTCGTCGGGGACACCGTGTGGGACATGCGGGCGGGGAGCAAGGCCGGGGTGCGCTGCGTGGGCGTGCTGTGCGGCGGGATCCCGCGCGCCGACCTGGAGGAGGCCGGGGCGCAGGAGGTGTACGCCGACCCCGCGGACCTGCTCGCGTCGCTGGCGCGCAGTCCGCTGGGCTGAGCGGCGCCGGTCGTGACGCAGGTCACGGCGGCGGGCGGAACACCAAGAAGTGGTTGCCCGTTGAACAAGCTGTGGGTGCGGATGGGACAGTGTCCCCGGGCCTCACCATTCGCCCACAGGGACGATCGTTCGGCTGAAGCCCTGTGGAGCCTTTCGCCGAGAGGCGACCGCCGTCCGCACCCACCACCCGGCCGCCCCGGTCGTGATTCCCCCGTCACGGCCGGGGCTTCTCTCAGGCCACGCTCGCCTGCGTCGAACCGGGCCGGCCGGCGTCGATGAACTCCCGCAGGTCCGCCGTCAGCCGGGCCGCGTGCGTCATGAACAGGCCGTGCCCGCCGTTCTCGTACACCTTCAGCGTGCCGTCCGGCACCAGCCGGGCGGTGCGCCCGCCGGTGAGAGCCAGGGGCGCGGAGGTGTCGTGGGTGCCGTGCACGACGAGCACCGGCACGCCGATCCGGGGCAGTTCGGCCGCGAGGTCGAGGGCGCCGACCACGGCCCGGACGCCGTTGGAGGCGCGGGGCGTGGCAGCCAGGCAGCGGTCGATCAGGTGGCGGACGTAGGCCGGGGAGACCTCGTTGCCGGGCAGGTGCGCGGCGAAGAAGTCGTCCGCCGCGGCGGTGAAGTACGCCGCCCGGTCCCGTCGGAACGCCTCGTCGTCGGCCCGTGCGAGCGCCGGGTCCAGCCCGTCCGGGGTGCCCGGCGAGCGGACGACGCCCGGGGCGACGCCGGCGACGAGCACGGCCCGGGCCACCCGGCCGGCGCCGGGCCGGGTCAGGCAGCGCACCACCTCGGCGGTGCCGACGGAGTGCCCGATCAGGGTGACCTCGCGCAGGTCCAGGTGGTCCAGGAGACCCCGCAGGTCGTCGGCGAGGGTGTCGAGGTCATAGCCGGCCCAGGTGTCCTCGGAGCGCCCGTGACCCCTCCGGTCCAGCCCCACGCACCGGTAACCGGCCTCCGCCAGCGGCAGCATCTGGTGCTCCCACATGTCGTGCCCGAGGTAGGCGCTGGCGACGAAGACGGCCACCGGCCCGGTGGCGGGGCCGTGGTCGACGTAGTGCAGACGGGCGCCGTCGACGGGGCTCTCGAAGTGCGGCATGGGGGCCTCCTCAGGTGTCCGGCTCGGGGCCGACGGGTCGGTGGGTCGGTGATCGATGGGTCGGTGGATCGGTGGGCGGATCGGGAAGGTCGGACGGAGAGGCCGACGGAAGGTCCGTCGGGACGGGATGTCCGGCCTCCTTGTGGTGCCGATCCTTCCGGGAGCCGCCCGCCGGGTCGATTACCTGCCACGTCATGCCGGGTGTGCGGACCGCGCGCCCGGGTACCCGGCCGGTCCCTCGAAGCCCCCGCCGAGAGGAGCCGAAGGTGAGCAGCGCAACGGGCAGCAGGGTCGTGGTGACGGGCGCCACCGGCAACGTCGGTACGAGTGTGGTGCGTGTGCTCTCGGAGGATCCCGGAATCAAGTCGGTGCGCGGCCTCGCCCGGCGGACGCCGGAGTGGAACCCGCCGAAGACGGAGTGGTCGGCGGTCGACCTGAGGTCGGAGACGGCCAACCTGGCCGAGCGGTTCGAGGGCGCCGACGCGGTGGTCCATCTCGCCTGGGCGTTCCAGCCGACGCACGATCCGGCGGCCACCTGGCGCACGAACGTGCTCGGCGGCATCCGGGTGTTCGAGGCGGTCGCGGCGGCCCGGGTGCCGGTGCTGGTGCACGCCTCCTCCGTGGGCGCGTACTCGCCGGGCCCGAAGGATTACGCGGTGGACGAGTCGTGGCCCACGCACGGCTGGCCGGACGCCGCGTACTGCCGGGAGAAGGCCTACCTGGAGCGCACGCTGGACATCTTCGAGCGCGACCACCCCGAGGTGCGCGTGGTGCGGATGCGGCCGGCTTTCCTGTTCAAGTGGGAGTCGGCGAGCGAGCAGCGCCGCATCTTCGGCGGGCGCTTCCTGCCCGGCCCGCTGGCGCGGCCCGACCTGCTGCCGTTCCTGCCGGACATCCCCGGGCTGCGCGTGCAGGCGCTGCACACCGACGACGCCGCCGAGGCCTACCGGCTCGCGGTGCACTCGGAGACCGCCCGGGGCGCCTACAACCTGGCCGCCGACCCGCCGGTCGACGCCGCGCTGCTGGGCGAGATGCTCGGCGCCCGCCCGGTCCGGCTGCCGCGTACGGCGGCCCGCTCGGCCATTGCCGCGGCGTGGGGCCTGCGGCTGCTCCCGGCCTCCCCGCACCTGTTCGACGCGGTGCTGCGGGTGCCGCTGATGGACTGCGCCCGGGCGCACACCGACCTGGGCTGGCACCCGCGCCGCTCGGCCGACGAGGTGATCCGGGAGTTCCTGGAGGGGCTCCAGAAGGGCGGCGGCATGGAGACGGAGCCGATGCGGGGACGGAAGGTCGGCTGAGGCCGACGGCAGCACACCGAGCCGCGCCGAGGTGGCCAGGACAGATTGAGGCCAGGAGAGAGCCATGACCGCACAGCCGAACCCCGAACCCGAGCACACCGGCCGTCCGATCCCGCGCGACATGCCCGACCAGCAGGCCCGGCCCGGCCAGGACCCGTGGGACGCCGCCCAGGGCCGGCCGCGCGACGAGAAGCCGGACGTACCCGACACCGACGAGGCCGGAACCGGCCCGCGCGGCGCGCCGAGCCCGGACACGGTGAACCCGGAGCAGCCGACCCCGGACGAGCCGCCGGCGTAGCGACTTGTCCCGGGTCAGCGCGGGATGCGCTCCTCCAGGGCGGTGCGCCAGGCCGGGTGCCGGGTCTCGGCCTCCGGTTCGGCGCGGCGGCCGCCGTGGGCGAAGAAGTCGGCGAGGGGGAGGATCGCGGCGCCGACGGTGACGGCGTCGGGGCCGAGCCGGCCGAGCTCGATGGTGACCCTGTCCGCCGGATGGCGCAGGGCGTACGTCGCCGCGTGCCGCCGTACGGCGGGCAGGAACCGGGCGCCGAGCTGGAGTCCGGCCCAGCCGCCGATCAGGATCCGTTCGGGCTGGAAGAGGTTGATCAGGTCGGACAGGCCTGCGCCCAGGTACTCGGCGGTCTCCTCCAGGACGGCGAGCGCGACGGGGTCGGGGTCGGTGCCCTCGGGCGGGTAGGCGGCGGCGAGCATCGCGGTGAGCGCGGTCTCCTCATCGACGTTTCCGGGCGGCCGGCCGCCCTCCTCGCGCCAGCGGTCCAGCAGCGACTCGGCGCCCGCGTAGGCCTCCAGACAGCCCGGGGCCCCGCACCGGCAGCGGCGCCCCCGGACCCGTACCGTCAGGTGGCCCCACTCGACGGCCCGCCCGTGCTCCACCTCGGGGGTGACGAGGCAGGCGCCGACCCCGGAGCCGAAGAGCACGACGACGGCGTTGCGCGCACCGCGCCCCGCGCCGAACCACATCTCGGCCTGGCCCAGGGTCTTGGCGCCGTTGTCGATGAAGTACCGGACGTGGTCGGGGAGTCGGGAACCGGAGCGGAGCAGTTCCTCCAGCGGGACGGCGTCCCAGCCGATGGTCTGCCCGTGGACGACGGCCCCCCGGTCCGCGGTGTGCTCGACGATGCCGGGCACGCCGACGCCGACGCCGAGCAGCCGCTCGGGCACGGCACCCTCGGCGGCGAGGACCTCGGCGATGCCGTCGCGGACGAGGCCGACGATGCCGTCGACGTCGTATCCGTGCGGGGTCAGCGGGCGTTCGGTGCGGGCGAGTTCGGTGAGCGCCAGGTCGAACAGCTCGACGCGGACGCGGGTCTCACCGATGTCGACGCCGATCATCTGCCCGCTGTGCGGGGCGACGCGCAGCAGCGTGCGGGGGCGGCCGCCGTCGGAGTCGACGCTGCCGGCCTCCTCGACCAGCCCGTCGGCGACCAGGTCCGCGACCACGTTGCTCACCGAGCCGGAGCTCAGCCCCGTCGCCGGTCCCAGCTCGAAGCGACTGAGGGGGCCGTCGAAGTACAGCCGCTGCAGCACGGCCGTGCGGTTGCCCCTCCTGAGGTCGCGTACCGTGCGCCCGTGCCGCGCCGCCATCTGGCTCCCTTCACACACCCTGCCCGACCTGCAACATACCCCTTCGGGCAGCCGGAAGCGACATTCTCCCAACCCTTATTTCACGCTATGAGCTAAGCGTGAGCCGGTCGATCTCGTCCAGGGCCGCGAGAAGCTCCGGCGCGACCGCCGCCTGGACCCGGTGGACACGGCCCGCGCCGGACGCCCGGGGGACGGTCTCGACCAGCGTCCAGCCGGGCGGGCGCGATGCCTGCGGCTCCGAGAGCCCGCCGGGCCCGCTCCCACGACCCCTGCTCACCCACCGCCGCCTCCCCCACCGTGACCGTATGAATGCCCACCGTACTGAGGCGCTGCTGAGTACGGTGGGCGTCGACGGTCACGCCGAGGGGGGACGGGTGGATCACGGCGGAATCGAAGTCAGTGAGGTGGACCACCGGTTGGTGATCTGTGTCGACGTCGTGCGCTCCGGGGAATACGACGACGTCGAACGGGAGCGGATGCGGTTCCTGCTCCGCCAGGTGCTGGAGCAGGAATTGCTGTACGCCTCGGTGGACCGGGACGCCCTGAACGTTGAGGACCGCGGCGACAGCGTGCTGGTGTCGGTAGCGAGCCGGGTCGCACCGAGCCTGCTGCTCGGATCCTGGATGATCGGGGTGCAGCTGCGACTGCGCAATGTGAACAGCCATGCGCGCATGCCCCTGCGGCTGCGGATCGGCATGCACCTCGGCCCGGTCCTGCACGACGCGATGGGCATCAGCGGACACACGGTCGTCCTGGCCTGCCGCCTGGCCGACTCCGCCGCCGTCCGGCAACTCCCCGACGCCGAGGGCGCGGACCTCGTGGTGGTGGTCTCCGAGTCCTTGTACGAGTTCGGCGGCAGCTTCGTCGGCCAGGAGCGCTACTCCCGGATCCGGCTGCAGCTCAAGGAGGGCGAGGTCGTCGCCTGGGTCCACGTGTCCGGCCGATCCGCGGTGTCCGGGCAGGAGCCCCACCTCGCACATGGCCAGTTCACCTTTCACGGTGACGTCTCCGCGTACGCCCTCAGCCGCGGAAGGCATCGGCCGGTGCAGCTCGGCCGGACCGGCGACCATGACGCCCGGCCGGCCGGAGCCGCCGACGTGCCTGTACCCGCGGACGTCACCGCAGCCGGGGCCCTGGACGCAGGCGTGGACGCGGACGGAGACGACGGGTCCTCCCCGGCGGACGACGCTTCGTCGTCCGCTGATCCCATGGAGCCCCGCCGGCTGGTCGCGGAGCTGGCCGAGCAGACCTCGCCGGGGCGGGAGGTGCCCCTGCACGTACAGATCGTCCGGGGCGGCGGGCAGGGCGGGGAGCTGCGCCCGTTCGCCGTCCCTGCAGGCGGAGCCCGTGTCCTGGTCACCCTCCACTCCCCCGGCCTCGTGGTCCTCGACGAGCTGCAGCAGGAACTGCACGTCGGGCCCGGCCGGGACTCCGACGTCCTGCTGTTCCGGCTGAAGGCCACCACGCCGGGGCTGCACCGGGTGACGGTCCGGGCGTTCCGGGGCGGCACCTACCTCGGAGAGGTCACCTGCCAGATCTCGGTGGGGCACGGCAGTGTCACGAGAGACGGCGTGCAGCGCCAGGCGTCGCTGCCCTCGATGGCGTTCGATCCCGGGGAGGTCACCCTGCAGGTCCTGCGGGACGAGGCGGCCGGCACGTACAGGTTCCAGCTCATCAGCGAGACGTTCTACGCCCCGATCAGCCACTTCGCCGGTGACCCCCGGCAGGCCACCGAGCAGATCTACGCCGAGCTGAGGAACGCGGCCCGGGGCGTCACCGCCGGCGGGGACGACCAGGACGGGCGGAGGCTGCGCGACCGCCTGCGCAACCTCGGTGTGCAGCTGTGGACCACGGCGGTTCCCCAGGCCGTGCAGGAGCAGTTCTGGAAGGAGGCCGAACGCATCTCCGCCTTCACCGTCCTCGGGGAGCAGAACGTCGTCCCCTGGGAGCTGCTGTATCCCCTGGACGGACGGCACGACGACCGGGGTTTTCTGGCCGAGTGGCTCCCCGTGGTGCGCCGGGTGTTCGGGCAGGACAGGGTCCGCAGTCTCAGTCTGCCGGGCGTGGCGTTCGTGGTGCCGCCGGGCTCCCCCGCCGACGCGGACGACGAAGTGGCCTCGCTGCGGACGCGGTTGGGTGGCGCGCGGGTGGCCGACGCCGGGGTGCTGACCGAGCGGGCGGCGCTGACCGCGCTGATCGAGGCGGGGCACGCGGGCCTGCTCCACTTCGCCTGCCACAACGCGTTCACGGGTACCGGTTCCTGCGTGACCATGGCCGACGGGCCCTTCGACCCCGTCGACCTGGCGTCGGCGGCCCAGTTGCGCACGCTGCGCGCGCATCACCCGCTCGTGTTCTTCAACGCCTGCCGCAGCGCCGGCGAGATCGACTGGTTCGGGGAGAGTCTGGGCTGGGCACCGCAGTTCCTCAACGCGGGCGCCGGCGCGTTCGTCGGCACGCTCTGGCCCGTGCGGTCCCGCTCCGCCCTGCGGTTCGCCGAGGCGTTCTACGACGAGTTGCTCACCCACGGAAAGCCGCTCGGCCCGGCCTCACTCGCGGCCCGGCAGACCGTCCGGGACCTGCACGGCGGCGATCCGACATGGCTGGCCTACGCCGTGTACGGCAGCCCCGCAGCGACCGTGCGCACCGTTGCAGCCCTGGAGTGACCCGGGCACCACCGCCGGCGCCGGGGCCTGCCCGGGCTCCCGGCAGGCCGTGCCCGCGCCCTCGGGCGGGCCGAAGCGGGCGAGGGTGTGCCAGACCATCTTCAGGTCCTGGAGCGCGTACCGCCCGGTGCGGGCCGCGTCGCCGATGATCCGCGGGTTGAGCAGGCCGCGCTCGGCGATCCGGGCCCCGAGGTCGGCGTACTCGGGGCCCCGGTAGTCGGCGTGGCGGCGCAGCCGCGCGACCGTGAGCCGGTAGCCGGGGTGCCAGGTGAGAGGGAAGGGCAGGCGACGGGCGGCCGTCTCCACGGGTGTGCCCCGGTAGCTCGCGTCGAGCACGAGCGCCTCGACGTCCCGGTCGAGCCGTACCCCGCCGTGCACATGGCTCTCCACGTAGTCGTTGAGGGCGTCCTGCTCGTCCGCCTCGGCGAGTGCGATGAGCGGCATCGCCGCGGCCACGCCGAAGTCGGTGGGCTCGCCCGCGCTGTCCGGGTAGCAGAAGGTGGCCCGGGCCAGGACCGGCCCGGCCAGCCGCAGGTGCGAGGAGCCGAAGCGCGGCGCCGCGCCGACCACCTGCCGGCGGAAGTTCAGCGCGCCGTACACCGGGCGCTCCGCCGGGCCGGCGTCGTCGTACGCACGGCCGAAGATGCGGCTCTCCCAGCGCCACCGGTCGCCACCCGGGTGGGCGGTCAGGCCGCCGTTGCTGGTGCCGGTGACGAACTGCGAGTGGTAGGCGCCGTCCCGGGCGAGTGCCTCGAGGAGGGGCAGTCCGGCGGAGAGCCGGTCGGGGTGGAAGTTGAGGGTGATGCGGGCACCCGGGTCGAGCGGCGGCCCCTGCGCACGTCCCGCCACATGGTCCACGGCCCTGCGGGCACGCGGCGGCAGTGCGGCCCGGAAATCCATTCGCCCACCTCCCCCTCGGCTGCCTAGGCTGACCCACCAAAACCTAGAGGCTCTAGGTTCCTGGCACCGATCACGGCACCGATCACGGCACCGATCACGGAAGGACACTCCCCCATGAGATCCCTCACCGAACAGGACATCCGCGACTCGTTCATCAACTGTTCCAAGGGAGAGGCCAAGCGGCTGAGCGTGCCCCGGGATCTCGCGGAACGCCCGTGGGACGACCTGGACTTCCTCGGGTGGCGTGATCCGGGCGCCCCGGACCGCAGTTATCTGGTCACCGAACGGGACGGCCGTCCCACCGGGGTCGCGCTGCGCTTCCCGCCCGCGCAGCGCGGGTTCCTGCACCGCAGCATGTGCTCGGTGTGCCTGACGACACATCCCGGCGGCGGGGTGTCGCTGATGACCGCCCGGAAGGCGGGAGCGGCCGGCCGAGAGGGCAACTCGGTGGGGCTGTACATGTGCACCGACCTGGCATGTTCGCTGTATGTGCGCGGCCGGAAGGTGCCGGAGTCCGGGTCCCGGTTCGAGGAGAGCCTGACCCTCGAGGAGCAGATCGCCCGGACGACCGGCAACCTGGCCGCCTTCATCGACAAGCTCTGCGCCTGAGCCCGACCGCCCGTCCCCGTTCGGGCACGTTCGACTCGCGCCAGGAACGGGAACAGGCCACTAATGCGCGACGTACGGAAGTGGACGGTGGAGCTGCGGCGCCTGGTGGGGCGCCGCCGGCAACCGGTGGTCGTCCAGACCCTGCGGTCGGCCACTGCGGCGACGATCGCCTACGTCATCGCGCTGCGCCTGAGCCCGGAACCGGCTCCGCTGACCGCGCCCCTCACCGCCCTGCTGGTCGTCCAGGTCACCTTCTACGCCACCCTCACCAACGGCATCCGCCGGGTGAACTCCGTGGTGGCGGGTGTCCTGGTCGCCATCGCGTTCAGCCTGCTGGTGGGGCTGACCTGGTGGAGCCTGGCGCTGCTGATCGTGGCGGCGCTGGCCGTGGGGCACCTGGTGCGGGTCGACGAGTACGTGGCCGAGGTCGCGATCAGCGCCATGCTGGTCCTCGGCGTCACCACCGTCGGCTTCACGGCCTGGGCGCGGATCGTGGAGACGCTGATCGGCGCGGTCGTCGGCATGGCCTGCAACCTGCTGCTGCCGCCCCCCGTGTGGGTGGACGAGGCCGGGCAGTCGATCGAGGACCTGGCCCGGCGGGTGCGGCAGCTCATGCTGCGGATGGGTGAGGAGGCCGCGGGCCGCATCCCCTGGGAGCGGGCGGCCGAGCGGCTGCACGAGGCGCGCCGCCTCGACCACGACATCATCCGGGTGGACGCGGCGCTGCGGCAGGCGGAGGACAGCCTGCGGCTCAACCCGCGGGTCAAGGAGGGCCTGCTGCACCGGGTGGTGCTGCGCACCGGCCTGGACACGCTGGAGATCTGCACGGTGGTCCTGCGGGTACTGGCCCGCTCCTTCACGGACCTGGCCAAGGCCCGCGGCGCGAAGGACCTCTTCCCGCCCCGGGTCGGGGCCGCCGTGGAGCAGCTGCTGTCCGAGATCGCCGACGCGATCGTCAGCTTCTCGGTGCTGGTCACCACCCATCTGAGCGAGAACGCCGAGTCGGCGGAGGAGCGCCTGACCGCCGAGCTGCACACCGCCGCCGGCACCCGCGACCGGCTCGCCGAGCTGCTGCGCGAGGAGATCCGCGATGACTGGGAGAACTGGCAGCTGATGGGCGCCGTGCTGACCGAGGTGGACCGGATCATCGCGGAGCTGGACACCGAGCACCGCACCGGCCGGCTGCTGGAGGAGCTGGACCGGGTGTCCCGGGAGCAGCGCGAGAAGCTGCCGCGGATGACCCGGATGCGCGAGCGGCTCGGGGTGCAGGACGAGCTGTGGCGGAACCGTACGGGGTTCGGCGAGCGTTCTGGGTGAGAGAGTGCCGCTCAGGGGCCGGCACCGCGAGGCGAGGGGGCGGGCCGATGGCCGACACCGGGGTACGGATCGACGGGAACGCACTGCGGCTTCCGGGCGGGGCGGTGGTGCGCTTCGTGCGCACGCTGCGGCTGCCCGAGACGGGCACGCATCAGCTGCCGCCCGGGCTGGGCGAGTTTCCGGTCCGCCGGGTGTCCGACTACGCCGACCGGGTGCCCGCGGAGTGGCGGGCGCGCGGTGGCGTGATGCTGCCGGTGTATCTGCGCGAGGCGATGTGGCTGAGTTTCGCCGGTACGGCGGAGCCGGTCGCGCTCCAGGTCGGCGTCGGCAAGGTGTGCGCCGTGTCCGGCAAGCCGTGGAGCGACCGGCTGGTCCGCAAGCCCCAGAACTATGTCGTACTGCCCCGGCAGCCCTGGCTGGACGGCATCAACTCCGGCAGGGGCACGGTCCGGCAGTTCGTGGCCGTGCCGCTGGGCCTCGGGGCGACCGTGGAGGGGCAGGTCACGGGTGAGGAGGTGTGGGGCGGCATCCAGCTGCAGACGTTCCCGCTGCGGGAGGACCTGCTGACCGCGTGGCGGCGCGAGGAGCGGGAGCGGCAGCGGCTGCGGTCGGTCGCACCGACCGGCGGCTTCGGGGCGGCCGCGCCGTCCGGCGGTTACGGCGGACCCGTCCCCATGGCGGCGGCCGCTCCCGGCGGCCCTCCGCCGGCGCCCTCGGCACCGGCGGGCGCGGCGCCCCCGCGGCGGGCGGCGGTCATGGGGCTGGGGGTCGGTGGGTCGATGCGCCAGGAGGTCTACCGGGACGACCGGCGGCTGAAGGACTGGTCGCCGACGCCCGCCGGCCGGGTCTTCGTCCACCTGGTCACGCCTCCGCAGTGGCGCCGCATCACGGGCGAGGCGCCGCCGCCCTCGCCGGTGGACCGGGCGGCGTACACACGCGCGGGGCTGCCCTGGTACGACTACTACGACGACGAGGCCGAGGATCTCGCCCCCGCCGACGCCCTGGAGACGGTCAAGCCGGTCGGCGACTGGATCGGGGACGATCCGGAGCCGTGGCAGCAGCCGTCGGCGGGCCAGGTGATCCCGCTCAAGGACGCGCCGGGGAAGCCGGTCGAGGACGGGGAGTGGTAGAGCCGGGGGAACGCCGATGACGCTCCTTGCCCCTGACGGTGGATCCACGCCAAGGTGGCTGTCACGACCGGGGCAACCGACCACCTGAGGAACGGCATGGGCACGCAGGGCCAGGGAGCGCGGGGCGGCTGGAGCAGGCGCCGGTTCGTCGGGGCCGTGGCGGGCGTGGGCGCCGTGGTGGCGGTACCCGCACCGGCGGCCCCGCCCGCGGACCGGGCTCCGGCCGCAGCCCCCGAGCGCGGGGCCGCCACGCCGCCCCGCGCGGAGGGCGGCCGCCCCCGCCCGCTCCACCTGGGCACCTACACCTCCGTCGAGGGCGGCGGCACCGGCATCGGCCTGGCCTCCTACGACCCGGCGACGGGCCGGATCACCGGCGGGGGCACGCTCACCGGAGTGCCGGACCCGTCGTACCTGGCCGTGCACCCGGACGGGCGCACGCTCTACGCGGTGGACGAGCGCGAGGAAGGTGCCGTCACCGCCGTACGTCTCGCCGACCGGCGGATCCTGGGCACCCGGAGCACCGGCGGCTCGGGACCCTGCCATCTCTCGGTGCACCCCGGCGGCCGCTGGCTGCTGAGTGCCAACTACGGTTCGGGCAGTGTCGCCGTGCACCCGGTGGACGACTCGGGCGCCCTCGGGGAGCGCACCGACCTGGTCACGCACTCCGCTCCGCCGCCCGGCCCGGGTCAACGGGGTCCGCACGCACACCAGTTCCTGACGGCTCCGGACGGCGGCCATGTCCTCGCCGTCGACCTCGGCACCGACACCGTCTACACCTACCGGCTCGACGAGGCGAAGGGCACGCTCACCGAGGCGTCCCGGGCGCACACCCGGCCCGGCGCGGGCCCGCGCCATCTGACCTTCCATCCGGGCGGCCGGTACGCGTACCTGGCCAACGAGGTGGACGACACGGTGTCCGTCTGCGCCTACGACCCGGCCACCGGCCGGCTGACGATCGGCGACCCGCAGTCCACCGGGTCGGGCGGAGGCACCAACTACCCGGCGCAGTTCCTGGTGACCGCGAACGGCGCGTACGCCTTCCTCGCCAACCGCGGCCACAACAGCCTCGCGCGCTACGCCGTCGAGGCCGGCGGCGCCCGGCTGCGGCTGCTCGGCACCACGCCCGTCGCCGGCGACTTCCCGCGCCAGATCGCCTTCTCCCCGGACGGCGGGCTGCTGTTCGCGGCCAACCAGCGCTCCGGCACGGTGAGCGTCTTCCAGGTGGACCCCGGCAGCGGCGAACTCCGCCTCGCCGGCGAGCCGTTCGCCTCACCCGTCGCCGTCTGCGCGCTGCCTCTGTAGGCCCCGTCGCCGACGGCCCGATTCGTCCGGGCCACCAGCAGCGTCCTCGCCCGGTCCACGAGCAGGGGCATCAGCCGGTCGCGCCACGTGTCGAGATCGATGTGTCCCGGCCGACGGGCCGGGGCCGGCGTTCACGGCCCGTCAGGCGCCGTGGCCACCCTGGGATCCGATCCGCCGGACGTGCCTCGGCGCCCGGGGGCAGGCGGCCGCGGTCGCCTGGGCCAGGAGAGCGTGCATGCGTTCGGTGAGCTGGGCGACGTCGTCGGCCGGCGTGTGGAAGGGCAGGCGGACGTCGCCGTGGGCGCGGGTGCGTTCGATGCGCAGGGTGAGGCCGTGGCGGTCGAGGGCGAGGGGTGCCACCCGGGTCGCGGCGTGCAGGCTCTCGGGCCGCACGAGCCGGGTGAGCCGTTCGACGGCGTCGGGGTGGGCGTCGTGGAGGTGCGTCAGCATCCTGGCCTCGGCGGCGGCCAGCGGGTCGGGCCGGGCGGCGGCGAACTCGTCGGGGTCGACGAGCACGGCACCGGACGGCTGCCGCAGCACCACCCGGGTGGGCCGGAAGAGCAGCGCGCCGCCGGTCGGCGTGAAGGAGCCGGCGAGCCGGAGCCGGGCGCGGATCCGCTCCCGTACCGGGACGGGGGCCACGTCGGCGACCTCCAGCACGGCGGACGGCGCCCCGCGCGGGGCGCACAGCGCGGCCGTGGACAGGGCGCTGTCCTCCGGCACATCGAACAGGATTCCGCCGTCGCCGGTCAGGGAGTGCGCGCCGACGTACTCCTCGCGGGCGCCTTCGGCGGTCACCGCGCACGACCATGCGGTGGCGAGCACCGATCGCGCCCGTTCCGCGGCTGCGGGCGCGGCCGCCCAGTCCTGCGTGTCACCCATCCCGAGACCTCCTTAGGTAAGCCTTGCCTAACCTATCGGAGATCCGGACGCACGCCAACCACACCCCACCGAAAGGGGGCGCCTTACGCGAGGACGCCCAGCAGGGCGCGTGCGCACAGGTCGCCGACCTGCTCGCGGGTCAACTCGCCCTCGCGCAGCCACTCCAGGCAGACAGCCGTGGTGAAGGCCAGCCAGCCGCGCACGGCCAGGCGCAGCTGCGGGGCACCCTGGAGGAGGGGCCCGAACTCCGGGTCCGCCGCGAGTGCGGCGAGGATCTGCTGCTCCTGGGCGGCCAGGGCCCGCCGGTAGACCCGGCGCACCGCCTGGTCCCCCGCCGCGTCCGCGCGATGGAAGGCGCGGAAGCCGTGGGCGTGGGCCTCGACATAGGCGAGATAGGTGTCGAGGCCCGCCGCCAGTTGTTCGCGCACCGGGACACCGGGCACGGCCGCCGTCATACGCAGCATCCGCTCGCTCTCGCGCTCCACGACGGCGGCGAAGAAGTCCCGTTTGGTCGGAAAGTAGTGGTACAGCAGCCCGCGGGAGACCCCGGCGATCTCGGCGACCTGCTCGATCCACACGTCGTCGTAGGGGCTCTCCGAGAACAGCCGCGCGCCGACCGACAGCAGCTGCTCACGGCGCTCCTCGGTGCTGAGTCTGCGCCGGGCGCGCTCCCCCTGGTTCGCGGGCATGGGCGTCACTTTACTTGAGCCGGTTCCTCTACTTGACGCCGGTTCAACAAGCGGCTCACACTGAACGCCGTTATTGAACTCACGTACAACACGCGCGTGTCGCAGCGGCAACCGTCCGCTGGATCGAGGGAGATCGCGTCATGGCGGAGACGACGGAGACGACGGAGACGACCCGGGGCGGCCTGCCGAAGGGGTTCCGGGGGGCCGAGCAGGGCTGGCCCGAGTTGCGTCGCATCCCGCATCCCCCGCGCCGGGTGCCGCTGCTCGGCGATGTGCTCGGCGTCGACCGGCGCCGCCCCGTCCAGGACTCGATGCGCTACGGGCGCGAGCTGGGCCCGATCTTCCGGCGCCGGGCGTTCGGGAACGAGTTCGTGTTCCTGTGGGGCTCCCGCCTGGCCGCCGACATCGCCGACGAGTCGCGGTTCGCCAAGCACGTGGGCCTCGGGGTCGCCAATCTGCGCCCGGTGGCCGGGGACGGGCTGTTCACGGCGTACAACCACGAGCCCAACTGGCAGCTCGCGCACGACGTCCTGGCGCCCGGTTTCAGCCGGGAGGCCATGGAGGGCTACCACGGGATGATGCTGTCGGCCGCCGGCCGGCTGACCGCGCACTGGGACCGCGAGCTGGCCGCCGGGCGCACGGTCGACGTGCCCGGCGACATGACGCGGCTGACCCTGGAGACCATCGCCCGCACCGGGTTCGGCCACGACTTCGGCTCCTTCGAGCGGGACCGGCCGCACCCCTTCGTGACGGCGATGGTCGGCACGCTCACCTACGCCCAGCGCCTGAACAGCGTTCCTCTCCCGCTCGCCCCGCTGCTGTTGCGCCGTGCCGTCCGGCGCAACGAGGCGGACATCGCCCACCTGAACCGCACCGTCGACGCCCTGGTCGCGGACCGGCGCCGGTCCGGCCGCGGGGACGGGGATTTGCTGGACCGGATGCTGGAGACGGCCCACCCGGAGACCGGGGAGCGGCTGTCGGACCGCAACGTCCGCAAGCAGGTGATCACGTTCCTGGTGGCGGGCCACGAGACGACCTCGGGCGCGCTGTCGTTCGCCCTGTACTACCTGGCCCGGCATCCGGAGGTCGCGGCCCTGGCCCGGGCCGAGGTGGACCGTGTCTGGGGCGGCGCCGAGCAGCCCGGCTACGAGCAGGTGGCCAAGCTGCGCTACGTCCGCCGGGTGCTGGACGAGTCGCTGCGGCTGTGGCCGACCGCGCCGGCCTTCGCCCGAGAGGCCCGTCAGGACACCGTGCTGGCCGGGGAGCATCCGATGCGGCGCGGTGCCTGGGCGCTGGTGCTGACGCCGATGCTGCACCGCGACCCCGAGGTGTGGGGCGAGGACGCCGAGCGGTTCGACCCGGACCGGTTCGACGCCCGGGCCGTACGGGCCCGTCCCCCGCACACCTTCAAGCCGTTCGGCACCGGGGCGCGGGCCTGCATCGGCCGTCAGTTCGCGCTGCACGAGGCGACGCTCGTCCTCGGCCTGCTGCTGCGCCGCTACGAACTGCACGCCGACCCGGACTACCGGCTGCGGGTCGTGGAGCGGCTGACCCTGATGCCGGAGGGCCTGCGGCTACGGCTCGAACGTCGCCCGGCACCCGCTCCCGTACCGGACGGCGCCTCGCACCGGCCGCTCCCGGTCGTCCCCGCGTCCCGATCGGCCGAGAGCTGCCCGGCACACCGGACGGACCACTGACCCCGTCAACAGCGTCCCGACGCTGCCGGACCCGCGTTCGACCGGGGCCGGGCGAGAGAACCACGCCCCGATCACCCGCCCCCTGCCCGGCACACCGGCGGACCACCGGCCCCGGCGACAGCGTCCCGACCCTGCCCGGCCCGCGTTCGACCGGGGCCGGGCGAGAGAACCACGCCCCGATCACCCGCCCCCCGCCCGGCACACCGGCGGACCACCGGCCCCGGCGACAGCGCCTGGTCGGGATCGCGCGAGCCACGGACGCCCGCGCCTCGCGGGCCGGCGGCCGCCCCCGCCGGCCGCGGGCCTCGGTCAGTCGCCCGTCGTCCAGTGCGTCGGGCGGGTGACCGACTCCGGGAGTCGGGTGCCGGCGCTGCCGCGGGCCGCGTTGAGCTGGGGCTGGGTGAGGAAGAAGGCGCCGGTGAGGTCCGCGTCGGTCAGGTCGGCGTCGCGCAGATCGGCGCCGATCATGTCCGCCCTGCGCAGGTCGGCGCCGGTGAGGTCGGCGGCGATCAGATAGGCGCCGCGCAGGCTGGCCCCGCACAGGTCGGCGCCGCGCAGCCGGGCCCCGATGAGGTCGGCACCGCGCCGGTCCTTGCCGCGGTCCTTCCCCCGGCTCCTTCCCCGGCCCTTTCCGCCGCCGCTGCCGCCCTTCCCGGCGATGCCGGCGCGAGCCAGTTCGCTGGTGCGCAGCAGGAGCACGTTGACCTCCTGGCGGTGGGCGGCCACGTCCAGCGCGGCCAGTTCCTCGGGGGTCTGCAGGGTGAGCCGCTCAGTGCGCTCCCGCATCCGGCGCAGGTCGGCGTGGACGGGCCGTGCGGCCTCCAGGCCCAGCGCCTCGGTGAGGTACCAGAGCAGCTCGTGCAGCTGGCGGACGACCGGGAACACCTCGAACATCCGCTGGGCGTGCTCCTTGCCGCCGGTACGCCAGTCCCGTCCGCCGAAGGTGACCTGCGAGACCTTCTGGCCGGCGCCGAAGCAGTCGTAGACGGTGCAGCCGGTGAAGCCGCGCGTGCGCAGGTCGGCGTGGATGCCGCAGCGGTGGTCGCCGCCGAGGTTGGGGCAGGGCCGGCCCGCGGGCTTGTCGAGTGCGAAGTCGGCGGAGGCGGCGAAGGGCAGGGCGACGCAGCACAGTCCGAAGCACTGGGCGCAGTCGGCGCGCAGGCCGGACGGGTCGGCTATCTGGTCGGGCATGACGACCAGCCTACTGACCTGGGCGGACCGCCCCGGTCAGCGGGCGCCGAGGCTCGAGCGGCGCACCACCAGTTCCGGCTGGAGCACCACGCGCCGGTGTTCGTGGGCGGTGGCCCCGCCCTCCGCCTCGGTCTCCTCCAGCAGGAGTTCCGCGGCGAGGGCGCCCATGGTGACGGCGGGCTGGCGCACGGAGGTGAGCGGGACGGCCGCCGCCGCGGCGAACTCGATGTCGTCGTAGCCGACCATGGCAAGGTCGTCCGGGACGGTGACGCCGGCGGCGTACATGGCCTGCAGGACGCCGAGCGCGAGCAGGTCGTTGGCGCAGAAGACGGCGGTGGGGCGGTCGGCGAGGCCGAGCAGGCGGGCGCCCGCGTCCCGGCCGGCCGCCACGTCGAGCCGCTCGGTGGGCAGTTCCCGCAGCGCGTCGGGGCCGAGCCCGGCCTCGGCGAGGGCATGGAGGGCGCCGGTGCGGCGGTCGCGGACCTGGTTGAGCCCGGGCGGGCCGCTGACGTAGGCGATGGAGCGGTGCCCGGCGTCCACCAGGTGCCGCACGGCGAGGGCGCCGCCGGCCACGTCGTCGACGGAGACCGAGCACTCGGTGGCGCCCTCGGCGACGCGGTCGACCAGCACGAAGGGGATGTTGTGCCGGCGGAAGGCGGCGATGTTGCGGCCGGTGGCGTCGGTCGGGGTGAGCAGCACGCCGCGCACCCGCTGCTCCGCGAAGAGCGAGAGGTACTCGGCCTCCTCCCCGACGCTCTGCGCGCTGTTGCAGACCATCACGCCGAGCCCGGCCTCGCGGGCCGCCCGCTCGGCGCCGCGGGCGACGTCCACGAAGAAGGGGTTGCCCATGTCGAGGACGAGCAGCCCCATGATCCGGCTGCGGCCCGCACGCAACTGGCGCGCGGACTCGCTGCGGACATAGCCGAGCCGGTCGATCGCGGACAGCACCCGCGCCCGGGTCTCGCCGGCGACGGTGTCCGGACGGTTGATGACGTTCGAGACCGTGCCCACCGACACTCCTGCGGCGCGGGCGACGTCCTTGATACCCACCGACTGGGCCATCGGACTTCAGACCTCCAGAAAGACGAGGGGCGGCGGGCGGCCTTCACACTACCGTCACCGCCCCGTGGGCCGACCGGCTAGGCGGGCAGCGCGAAGTCCACGACGTGCAGCGCCGAGGGCGTCGTGCCGCTGGACTTCTCCTGGTACATGAACGACAGGATGTTGTCCGCCTTCACCCGCATCTCGTCGATCACGACCTCGCCGAAGGCGTTCAGGCCGCTGCCGTCGTACAGCAGCGTCCAGTCCGTGTGGCCGGAGGCCTTCGAGGCGCCCGCGATCCGGCCGAAGGGGAAGACCGCGTAGGCGTTGTCGTACTTGTCGAGGACCAGCTTGGTGCGCTGGCTGGAGTTGAGCGGGACGGGGATCTCCGTCTTCTGCCACGCGCCGGAGGAGTTCTTGCGGACGTGGAAGGCGCGGCCGTTGGCGGTGCGGTCGGCGACGTAGTTCGTGGTGCACTGGCCGAAGCGGCCGGGGACGTAGCTGATGATCGCGTGCGGCAGGCCGGCCGAGTCGGTGAACTGGCTCTCCTGGTTCATCAGGGAGTGGTCCGGGTTCAGCGGGTCCACGACCAGCCCCGAGTCGGTCACGGCGACCTTGTCGGACCCGCCCGTGGTGCCGACCACCGCGCCCGCGTCGTTGCGCCAGGTGCGGCCGCGGTCGGTCGAGTGGACGTAGCCGGTGTCGTGGTTGGTGATGCCGCCGCTGTTGCACATCACCGCGCCGTTCTGCTCGCGCCAGGTGAAGAAGGCGTGCAGCCGGCCGTTCACGTCGTAGTCGATGCCGTGCAGGTACATGTTGCGGGCGGTCGAGGAGCCGTGCTCGCTGGTGTAGGTGCCGGTGGCGCTGCTCCACTCGCCCAGGTCGGTCCAGGACGTGCCGTCGTACTCGGCGAGCGCGTTGCGGCCGTTACCGGAGATGCCGACGCGGTAGCTGAGCTGGAGCTTGCCCTCGGGCGTGGAGATGAACTGCGGATAGGTGAACTGCGAGGTCAGCGCCAGCCCGTCCAGGGAGGTCTGGACGGCGCCGAAGACGGAGGAGGTCCAGGCCGTGGTGGCCGGGTTGTCCATCAGCCCGGCGACGGACTTCACGTAGAAGTAGCCGTCGCTGTGGGAGTCCATGTTGAGGTGCAGGCGGCCGTCCGTCTTCGAGACGCCCATGGAGATGACGTTGTGGGAGTCGTTCGTCTTGAGCTGGTGGGAGAGGGCGACGGTGGACCAGGTGGAGCCGCCGAGCGGCCGGCGCGCGACCACGGCGTTGCGGGCCGCGGTGTACCAGACGGCGTACTGGTAGCCCTTGTAGGTCAGCAGGCCGTTCTTCTGGAACGAGTTGTTGTTGACCAGGCCGTCGTAGGAGACGAAGAAGATGGCCTGGGAGTCGAGCGTGGTGGTGCCGGTCTTGGTCACGGAGGGTCCGGGATCGGCGGCCCGTGCGATGCCGGTGCCGAGGGCGGGTGCGGCCACGGCGCTGAACAGTGCGCCGGCCAGCAGAGTACGTCGTCTCATCGTCGCGGGGCTCCAGGGTCAGGCGAGGTGGAACACCTCGGTCAGGGGCTTCATCGCCTCGTCGGGCCGGGAGCCGTCGAGGGACTCGAAGAAGGGGGCCATCTCGGCCTGCCAGCGGGCGTTGACCTCGGTCGCCTCCATGCCGGCCCTGGCCGCCTCGAAGTCCTCGGTCTCCAGGTAGCCGACGAGCAGGCCGTCGTCACGCACGAACAGCGAGTAGTTGTGCCAGCCGGTGGCCGAGAGCGCCTCGCGCATCTCGGGCCACACGGCGGCGTGGCGTTCGCGGTACTCGGCCATGCGGTCCTTGCGGACCTTGAGCAGGAAACAGACGCGCTGCATGAAGTACCGCTCCGGGATCAGAAGTTGAACCGGTCGATGTTCTTGGCGTCGAACACGGTCGGCTTGCCGAGGTTGATCACGCCGTTCTTGCCGATGGTGTACGTGGTGGAGCCGGCCTTGAAGGTCTCGCCCTCCTTGCCGGAGATCTGCCCGGAGCTGAGGGCGACGGCGGTGCGGGCGGCCAGGTCGCCGAGCTTGGCCGGGTCCCACAGCTCGAAGGCGTCGACGGTGCCGTTCTTGACGTACTTGCGCATGTCGTTGGGCGTGCCCAGGCCGGTCAGCTTGACCTTGCCCTTGTACTTGGAGCCCGAGAGGTACTGGGCGGCGGCCTTGATGCCGACGGTGGTCGGGGAGATGATCCCCTTCAGGTTCGGGTGCTCCTGGAGCAGGCCCTGGGTCTGCTGGAAGGACTGCTGGGCGTCGTCGTTGCCGTAGGCGATCTTGACGAGCTTGATGTTCTTGTACTTGGGGTCCTTCAGCTCGTCCTTCATGTAGCCGATCCAGGTGTTCTGGTTCGTCGCGGTCTGCGCGGCCGACAGGATCGCGATCTCGCCCTTGTAGCCGATCTGCCGGGCCAGCAGCTGCACCTCGGTACGGCCCAGGTCCTCGGCGGAGGCCTGTGAGACGAAGGCGTTGCGGCAACCGGGGTTGGTGTCGGAGTCGTAGGTGACGACCTTGATGCCGTTGGTCATGGCCTGCTTCAGCGCGGTGCACAGCGCGCCCGGGTCCTGGGCGGAGACGGCGATCGCGTTCACCTGCTGCTGGGTGAGGGTGTTGACGTAGGAGACCTGGCCGGAGGTGTCGGTGGCGCTGCTCGGGCCCACCTCCTTGTACTTCGAGCCCAGCGCGGCCAGGGCCTTCTCGCCGCCCTTGTCGGCGCTGGTGAAGTACGGGTTGTTGACCTGCTTGGGCAGGAAGCCGACGGTCAGGCCCTTCTTGGTGCCGGCGTTCGGGTCGGCCTTGCCGGCCGAGGCGGCGGAGGCGGAGTCGTCCTTGACGTCGCTCTTGGTGGTGCCGCCGCAGGCGGTCGCGGCGAGTGCCAGGGAGGTGACGGCGACCAGGGCCGCGCAGCCGCGGCGGAGGGTGGACGTGCGCATGGCGGAGTTCCTTTACGAGGGTGAGCGGAAGGAGGGGTGGTGCGGGAGTTACGACGTCGGTGTCGAGGCAGCGGCCCTGCGGCCCACCCTCGCGACGGTGATCTGCCGTGCGACCCGGGGGCCGAGCACGGAGACGACGAGCAGCACACCGGTGACGACGATCTGCGACTGCGCGGAGACGTTCAGCAGGCTCATCACGTTCTGCAGCGCGCCCAGCAGGAACACGCCGGCGATCGCGCCGCCCAGCGTGCCCTTGCCGCCGTCGAAGTCGATGCCGCCCAGCAGCACCGCGGCGACGACGGAGAGTTCGAGTCCGGTGGCGTTGTCGTAGCGGGCGCTGGCGTAGTGCAGGGCCCAGAAGATGCCGGTGAGCGCGGACATGAATCCGGTGGTGACGAAGAGGATCAGCTTGGTGCGCCTCACCCGGATCCCGGCGAAGCGTGCCGCCTCCTCACTGGCGCCGATCGCGAACAGCGACCGGCCGAACGGGGTGGCGTGCAGGGCGACCACCGCGATGGCGAGCAGCACCAGGAAGGGCAGGAAGGCCTGCGGCAGGAAGGAGCCGCCGAGGCGGCCGGCCGCGAAGTTCAGGTACTGGGTGGGGAAGTCGGTCACCGCGTCGGAGCCGAGGACGATCTGGGCGATGCCCCGGTAGGCGGCGAGGGTGCCGATGGTGACGGCGAGGGACGGCAGCCCGAGCCGGGTCACCAGCAGGCCGTTGACCAGCCCGCACACCACGCCCAGCAGCAGGCACAGCGGGATGATCGTCTCGATGGCCATGCCGTCGTTCCACAGCTTGCCCATCACCGCGCCGGACAGTCCGGCGGTGGAGGCGACCGACAGGTCGATCTCGCCGGAGACGACCAGCAGGGTCATCGGCAGGGCGATCAGCGCGATCGGCAGGGTGTTGCCGATGAGGAAGGACAGGTTGAGCGCGTTGCCGAAGCCGTCGACGAAGCCGAAGGAGAGCAGCAACAGCACGATCAGGAGGGCTCCGACGACCGTGTCCCAGCGGACGGCGCGGGTCAGTGACTCAGGCACCGGCGTTCTCCTTCGTCGGGGCGGTCCGCCGCCGGGCGGACTTCTTCTTCAGGGCGGCGGCCACGCGCAGGGCGACGACCCGGTCGACCGCGATGGCGAGCAGCAGCAGGACACCGTTGATGGCGAGCACCCAGACGGAGCTGACGCCGAGCGCGGGCAGCACGCTGTTGATGGAGGTGAGCAGCAGGCCGCCGAGGGCGGCGCCGTAGACGCTGCCGGAGCCGCCGGTGAAGGCGACGCCGCCGACCACGACCGCGCTGACGACGGTGAGTTCGTAGCCGTTGCCGGTGCCGGAGTCGACGTTGCCGAACCGGGCCAGGTACATCGCGCCGGCGAGCCCGGCGAGCCCGCCGCAGACGGTGTAGGCGGCCAGGATCCGCTTGCGGACGGGGATGCCGGCCAGGCGGGCGGCCTCCGGGTTGGAGCCGAGGGCGTACAGTTCGCGTCCGCTGCCGTAGTGCTTGAGGTAGTAGGCGGTGGCGATCAGTACGGCGAGGGCGATGAGGGCCAGCCAGGGGATCGCCGAGATGCCGCCGGAGCCGAAGTCGACGAATCCGCCAGGGAGGTCGGCCGCGGTGATCTGCCGGGAGCCGACCCAGATGGAGTCGACGCCCCGGATGATGTAGAGGGTGCCGAGCGTGACGACGAGGGCGGGCACCTGGCCGAGGCTGACGAGCAGGCCGTTGAGGAGACCGAAGGCGACGCCGAGCGTCACGGCGAGGAGGACGGCGACGACCGGGTCGCCGCCGCTGTGCAGCCAGGTGCCGGCGGCGAAGGCGCTGATGCCGAGCGTGGAGCCGACCGACAGGTCGACGTTCCGTGTGATCACCACCAGGGACTGGCCGGTGGCGACCAGCACCAGGATCGTCGCGTTGAGCAGCAGGTCCTTGATGCCCTGCTCGGACAGGAACTCGCTGTTGCCGGCCTGGGTGACGCCGATCATCACCAGGAAGACGGCCAGGATGGCGAGTTCGCGCATCTTGAAGACGCGGTCCACCAGCCGGGCGCCGCCGGCCGGGGGCGCCTCGGCGAGCGGGGTCGGGTTCGGAGTGGTCACCGTCATGCGGCGGCCCTCCCGGTGGCAGCGGCCATCACGGTTTCCTCGGTGGCGTCGGAGCGGGGGATCTCGGCGGTGAGCCGGCCCTCGTGCATCACCAGCACGCGGTCGGCCATGCCGAGGATCTCGGGCAGGTCGGAGGAGATCATCAGGACCGCCACCCCGTCGGCGGCCAGCTGGGACAGCAGCCGGTGCACCTCGGCCTTGGTGCCGACGTCGATGCCGCGCGTGGGCTCGTCGACGATGAGCACCTTGGGGCCGGTGGCGAGCCACTTGGCGAGGACGACCTTCTGCTGGTTGCCGCCGGACAGGGTGGAGACGGCGTCGGCGATCCGGGCGTACTTGACCTGGAGCTTCACCGCCCAGTCCAGGGAGCGGCTGCGCTCGGCGCCGCGGTCCACGAGGCCCGCCCTCACCGTCGTGCGCAGGCCCGTCAGGCCGATGTTCCGCTCGATGGACATGTCCATCACCAGGCCCTGGGCGCGCCGGTCCTCCGGGACCAGGGCGAGGCCCGCGGACATGGCGGTGGAGGGTGCGCCGTTGGTGAGCCGGCACCCGTCGACCTCGACCTCCCCGGCGTCCCAGCGGTCGATGCCGAACACGGCCCGCGCGACCTCGGTACGGCCGGCGCCGACGAGTCCGGCGAGGCCGACGATCTCACCGCGCCGCACCTCGAAGGAGACGTCGGTGAAGACGCCCTCCCGGGTCAGCCGGCGCACGCTCAGGGCGACCTCGCCCGGGGTGACGTCCTGCTTCGGGTACAGCTCGTCCAGGTCGCGGCCGACCATGCGGCGGACCAGGTCGTCCTCGGTCATGCCCGCGAGCGGCTCGCTGGCGATCCAGGCGCCGTCCCGCAGGGTGGTGACACGCCGGCAGATCTCGAAGATCTCCTCCAGCCGGTGCGAGATGAACAGCACCGCCGCGCCCTGGTCGCGCAGGGTGCGCACGACGCCGAAGAGCCGGGCGACCTCACTGCCGGTCAGGGCGGCGGTCGGTTCGTCCATGATCAGGACCCGGGCGTCGAAGGAGAGCGCCTTGGCGATCTCCACGATCTGCTGGTCGGCGATGGACAGTCCGCGCGCCGGCCGGTCGGGGTCGAGGTCGACACCGAGGCGCTTCATCAGGGCGGCGGTCGCCGCGTGGGTGGCCTTGTGGTCGATGCGGCCGAGGGCCCGCTTGGGCCGGCGGCCCATGAAGATGTTCTCGGCGATGGACAGGTCCGGGAAGAGCGTCGGTTCCTGGTAGATCACCGCGATGCCGGCGTCCCGGGCGTCGCCGGGGCCGTGGAAGACGACGGGCTCGCCGTCGAGCAGCACCTGCCCGGCGTCCGGGCGGTGCACCCCGGCGAGGGTCTTGATCAGGGTCGACTTTCCCGCGCCGTTCTCACCGGCGAGGGCGTGCACCTCGCCGGGGAACAGCTCCAGGGAGACGCCTCGCAGGGCGCGTACGGCACCGAAGGACTTGGCGACGTCCCTCAGGGCCAGCACCGGGGCCGGTCCCGGGTCGGGCGGGTGGGTCATGGGAGCTCCTCGACGACACCGAAGGCTCCGCCACCGGTGTCGTGAAAGGTTTCAACTGGATGGCCGGGACGTTAGGCAGCTCGGCCATGTCACGTCAATGGGTTCGTGTCGAAAAGATTTCGCGAGTTGAAGGTCACGGAGGAGTCACAGAAAAGTGAGGGGATCCGAGCGCTTGACAGCCCCTCGGGAGGCTCATAGCTTGCCGTCCTGAATCGTTTCACTACCCCGTCTTCCGCTCAGTCTTTCCACCGGACACCACAGGAGCCCCCAGTGACCGACCTCGCCGCGGTGAAGGCCGCGCTCAGGACCCAGGCCGTCGAGACGCCTTCGTGGGCGTACGGCAACTCGGGGACGCGCTTCAAGGTGTTCGCCCAGGCCGGCGTGCCGCGCTCGCCGTGGGAGAAGCTCGAGGACGCGGCGAGGGTGCACGAGTTCACGGGCGTGGCCCCCACCGTCGCCCTGCACATCCCCTGGGACAGGGTCGAGGACTACGCGGCCCTGGCCAAGTACGCCGAGGAGCAGGGCGTGCGGCTCGGCGCCATCAACTCCAACACCTTCCAGGACGACGACTACAAGCTGGGCAGCATCTGCCATCCGGACGCCGCGGTGCGGCGCAAGGCCGTGGATCACCTGCTGGAGTGCGTCGACATCATGGACGCCACCGGTTCGCGTGACCTGAAGCTGTGGTTCGCGGACGGCACGAACTACCCCGGCCAGGACGATGTACGAGAGCGGCAGGACCGGCTGGCCGAGGGGCTGGCCGAGGTCTACGGGCGACTCGGCGAGGGGCAGCGGATGCTGCTGGAGTACAAGTTCTTCGAGCCGGCGTTCTACACGACCGACGTGCCCGACTGGGGCACGGCCTACGCGCACTGCCTGAAGCTCGGCCCGAAGGCGCAGGTCGTCGTCGACACCGGGCACCACGCGCCCGGGACCAACATCGAGTTCATCGTCGCCACGCTGCTGCGGGAGGGGAAGCTCGGAGGGTTCGACTTCAACTCGCGGTTCTACGCCGACGACGATCTGATGGTGGGCGCCGCCGACCCCTTCCAGCTCTTCCGGATCATGTACGAGGTGGTACGCGGGGGCGGGTTCAGCTCCGAGGTCGCCTTCATGCTCGACCAGTGCCACAACATCGAGGCGAAGATCCCGGCGATCATCCGGTCCGTGATGAACGTGCAGGAGGCCACGGCCAAGGCGCTGCTCGTCGACCGGGACGCGCTGGCCGCCGCGCAGAGGTCCGGGGATGTTCTCGGCGCCAATGCGGTGCTGATGGACGCGTACAACACCGACGTGCGGCCGCTGCTGCGTGAGGTGCGCCAGGAGATGGGGCTGGACCCCGAGCCGCTTGCCGCGTACGCGCGGTGCGGGTGGGCCGAGAAGATCGTCGCCGAGCGGGTCGGCGGGGAGCAGGCGGGGTGGGGGGCGTAGAGCGTCCGGCGGGCGGGCGCCGTCGCGGGGCGCGGGTCCGTTGTGGTGGCTCGCGCCCACGCGGCGCAGCCGCATGTCGACACAGCCCCGCGCCCCTGTGTCACCTCTCTCTTCTGAAAAGGAACCCATACTCATGACCACCCATCCCGAAGCCGCCGCTCTTCTCTCCCGGTCCCACCGGCTCGGCTCCGATCCCCGCAACACCAACTACGCCGGCGGCAACGCGTCCGCGAAGGGCACCGAGGTCGACCCCGTCACCGGCGGAGACGTCGAGCTGATGTGGGTGAAGGGGTCCGGCGGCGACCTCGGCACGCTCACCGAGAGCGGGCTCGCCGTGTTGCGGCTGGACCGGTTGCGGGCACTCGTCGGTGTGTATCCGGGGGTGGAGCGCGAGGACGAGATGGTCACCGCGTTCGACTACTGCCTGCACGGCAAGGGCGGAGCCGCGCCGTCGATCGACACCGCCATGCACGGTCTGGTCGACGCCCCGCACGTGGACCATCTGCACCCGGACTCGGGCATCGCTCTCGCGTGCGCCGCCGACGGGGAGAAGCTGACCGCCGAGTGCTTCGGGGACAGCGTGGTGTGGGTGCCGTGGCGGCGGCCCGGGTTCCAGCTGGGGCTGGACATCGCCGCCGTCAAGGAGGCCAACCCGCAGGCCGTCGGGTGCATCCTCGGCGGGCACGGGATCACCGCCTGGGGCGCGACCTCCGAGCAGTGCGAGCGGAACTCGCTGCACATCATCCGTACCGCCGAGGCGTTCCTCGCCGAGAAGGGGAAGGCCGAGCCCTTCGGTCCCGTCCTGGAGGGGTACGAGGCGCTGCCCGAGGACCGGCGCAGGGAGCGGGCCGCCGCGCTCGCGCCGTATGTGCGGGCCCTCGCCTCGGCGGACAAGCCGCAGGTCGGGCACTTCAACGACGCAGAGGCCGTGCTGGACTTCCTCGCCCGCGCCGAGCACCCGCGCCTCGCCGCGCTGGGCACCTCGTGCCCCGACCACTTCCTGCGCACCAAGGTGCGGCCGCTCGTGCTGGACCTGCCGCCGTCCGCGCCCCTCGAGCAGGCGATCGCCCGGCTGAAGGAGCTGCACACCGCGTACCGGGAGGAGTACGCCGCCTACTACGAGGCGCACGCCCTGCCCGACTCCCCCGCCATGCGCGGTGCCGACCCGGCGATCGTCCTCGTGCCGGGCGTGGGCATGTTCAGCTTCGGCAAGGACAAGCAGACCGCCCGGGTGGCCGGCGAGTTCTACGTCAACGCCATCAACGTGATGCGCGGCGCGGAGGCGGTGTCGACGTACGCGCCGATCGAGGAGGCGGAGAAGTTCCGCATCGAGTACTGGGCGCTGGAGGAGGCCAAGCTCCAGCGGATGCCGAGGCCCAAGCCGCTGGCCACCCGGGTCGCGCTGGTCACCGGGGCCGGCAGCGGGATCGGCAGGGCGATCGCCCGGCGGCTGGCGGCCGAGGGTGCCTGCGTCGTCGTCGCCGATCTCGACGCGGGCAACGCGGCCGCCGTCGCCGAGGAGCTGGGCGGGCCCGACAGGGCCGTCGCCGTCACCGTCGACGTCACCTCCGAGGACCAGATCGCTGCCGCCTTCAGGGCCGCGGCGCTCGCCTTCGGCGGTGTCGACCTGGTGGTCAACAACGCCGGCATCTCCATCTCCAAGCCGCTGCTGGAGACCTCCGCGATGGACTGGGACCTGCAGCACGACATCATGGCCCGCGGGTCGTTCCTGGTGTCGCGGGAGGCGGCCCGGGTGATGATCGCGCAGGGGCTGGGCGGTGACATCGTCTACATCGCCTCGAAGAACGCCGTGTTCGCCGGGCCGAACAACATCGCCTACTCCGCCACCAAGGCCGACCAGGCGCACCAGGTGCGGCTGCTGGCCGCCGAGCTGGGTGAGCACGGGATCCGGGTCAACGGGGTGAACCCCGACGGCGTGGTGCGCGGTTCCGGGATCTTCGCGGGCGGCTGGGGTGCCCAGCGGGCCGCCGTGTACGGGGTGCCCGAGGAGAAGCTCGGCGAGTTCTACGCCCAGCGGACCATCCTCAAGCGGGAGGTGCTGCCCGAGCACGTCGCGAACGCCGTCTTCGCGCTGACCGGCGGGGACCTCACCCACACCACCGGGCTGCACATCCCCGTCGACGCGGGCGTGGCGGCCGCGTTCCTGCGATGAGCGGGAGCGTGAAGTCGTACGCCGCCGTCGATCTGGGCGCGTCCAGCGGGCGGGTCATGGTCGGGCGGGTCGGGCACGACGCACTGGAGCTGACCGAGGCGCACCGGTTCCCGAACCGGCCGGTGCGCCTGCCCGAGGGGCTGCGCTGGGACGTCCTGGGCCTGTACGCCGGTGTCCTGGACGGGCTGCGGGCCGCGGGTCAGGTGGACTCCGTGGGCATCGACAGCTGGGCCGTCGACCACGGGCTGCTGGACGCCGACGGTGCCCTGCTCGGCAACCCGGTGCACTACCGCGACGCCCGTACCGACGGCATCGCGGAGAAGGTCTGGGCGACGGTGCCGGCCGCCGAGCTGTACGCGGCGACGGGCCTGCAGTACGCCCCCTTCAACACGCTGTACCAGCTGGTGGCCGCGCGTGCCGGCGCGCAGTTCGCCCATGCCGCGCGACTGCTGCTCGTCCCGGATCTGCTGACGTACTGGCTGACCGGGGAGCAGGGCACCGAGCTGACCAACGCCTCCACCACCCAGCTGATCGACCCGCGGACGCGGACCTGGGCGTACGACCTCGCGGACCGGCTCGGCATCGACCTCGGGCTGTTCGCGCCACTGCGGCAGCCGGGTGATCCGGCGGGTGTGCTGCGCCCCGAGGTGCTGGAGGAGACGGGCCTGTCCGGGCCGGTGCCGGTGACCACGGTCGGGTCGCACGACACCGCCTCGGCGGTCGCCGCCGTGCCCGCGAGCGGTGAGCGGTTCGCCTACATCTGCACCGGCACCTGGTCGCTGGCCGGGCTGGAGCTGGACGCGCCCGTGCTCACCGAGGAGAGCCGGGCGGCGAACTTCACCAACGAACTCGGTCTCGACGGCACCGTGCGCTACCTGCGCAACATCATGGGGTTGTGGCTGCTCCAGGAGTGCCAGCGGGCCTGGGACGAGCCCGACGTGGGGCTGCTGCTGCGGGAGGCGGCGGGGGTTCCGGCCCTGCGGTCGGTGGTGGACGCCGGGGACGAGGCGTTTCTCGCGCCCGGCCGGATGCCGGAGCGGATCGCCGAGGCCTGCCGGGCTTCGGGGCAGCCGGTGCCGCGGACGCGCGCCGAGGTCACCCGGTGCATCCTGGACTCGCTCGCGCTCGCCCACCGCGGGGCGGTGCGGGACGCGCAGCGGCTGGCCGACCGTCCGGTGGACGTCGTGTACGTCGTCGGCGGCGGCACCCGCAACGCCCTGCTGTGCCAGCTCACCGCCGACGCGTGCGGGCTGCCGGTGGTGGCGGGCGCGACGGAGGCGGCGGCTCTCGGCAATGTGCTGGTGCAGGCCCGGGCCCACGGGCTGGTCGGCGACCTCACCGAGATGCGCCGGCTGCTGACCCGCACCCAGCCGCTGACCCGGTACACGCCCCGGGGCGACATCGGGCCCTGGCGGGAGGCCGCGGCGCGGCTCGCCACGCGGTGAGCGATGACCTCCCCGGGCGGCGCCCTCCCCAGGGACGGTGTCCGCCCACTACTCTGCACTCATCCGATGACCGACCCAGAGGAGCCGCGATGCGTGTCGCCCTGTTCCTGACCTGTGTCAACGACACGCTCTACCCGGATACCGGCCGTGCCGTGGTGAAATTGCTGACCAGGCTGGGCGTGGAGGTCGACTTCCCGATGGCCCAGACCTGCTGCGGGCAGGCCCACTACAACACCGGCTACCGGCATGAGGCGGAGCCGCTGGCCCGGCAGTTCTCCGATGTCTTCGGGGAGTACGAGGCGATCGTCACCCCGTCCGGATCCTGCGGAGCGATGGTGCGCGAGCTGTACCCGCGCATGGGCGAGCGGGCCCGGGCCGAGGGGCGCGGGGACTCGCTGGCCCGGACGCTGGCGCCGGTGGTGCCGAAGACGTACGAGCTGACGGAGTTCCTGGTGGACGTGCTGGGCGTGACGGACGTGGGGGCGTACTACCCGCACAGGGTCACCTACCACCCGACCTGCCACGGCCTGCGCGGCCTCGGTCTCGGCGACCGGCCGCGCAGGCTCCTGCAGGCGGTCGAGGGGCTGGAGCTGGTGGAGCTGCCGGGTGCCGAGGAGTGCTGCGGGTTCGGCGGGACGTTCGCGGTGAAGAACGCCGAGGTGTCGGCGGCCATGGGTACGGACAAGATCCGCAACGCCGAGTCGACGGGCGCCGAGGTGCTGTGCGCGGCCGACAACTCCTGTCTGATGCACCTCGGCGGCACGATGACCCGGCTCGGCACCGGGATGCGGCCGGTGCACATCGCTCAGATCCTGGCGAGCACGGAGGAGGAACCGGCGGTATGAGCGGAACGTTCGTCGGCATGCCGGCCTTCCCGAAGGCCGCGCACGAAGCCGTCCACAATCCCACCCTGCGCGGCAACCTGCGGCACGCCACCCACACCATCCGCGGCAAGCGGGCGCGTGCGGTGGGCGAGCTGGCCGACTGGACCGAGCTGCGGGAGGCGGGGCGGCGCATCAAGGACCACACCCTGCGCCATCTCGACCGGTATCTGGAGCAGTTGGAGGAGTCGATCACCGCGGCCGGCGGCACGGTCCACTGGGCCGCCGACGCCGCGGAGGCCAACCGGATCGTCGCCCGGCTGGTGAAGGAGACGGGCGAGTCGGAGGTCGTCAAGGTCAAGTCGATGGCCACCCAGGAGATCGGGCTCAACGAGGCCCTCGCGGCCGAGGGCATCCGCGCCTACGAGACCGATCTCGCCGAACTGATCGTGCAGTTGGGCAACGACCGGCCCTCGCACATCCTGGTCCCGGCCATCCACCGCAACCGCGGCGAGATCCGGGACATCTTCCGCACCGAGATGGCCGCGTGGGGGCGCCCGGCCCCCGAGGGCCTGACCGACACGCCCGGCGAACTCGCCGAGGCCGCCCGGCTGCACCTGCGGGAGAAGTTCCTGCGGGCCAAGGTGGGCGTCTCCGGCGCCAACTTCATGGTCGCCGAGACCGGCACCCTCGTCGTCGTGGAGTCCGAGGGCAACGGCCGGATGTGCCTGACCCTGCCCGAGACGCTGATCTCGGTGGTCGGCATCGAGAAGATCGTCCCGTCGTGGCGGGACCTGGAGGTCTTTCTGCAGACCCTGCCCCGCTCCTCGACGGCCGAGCGCATGAACCCGTACACGAGCATGTGGACCGGGACGGCGGACGAGGACGGGCCCCGCACCTTCCATCTGGTGCTCCTCGACAACGGCCGCACCGACACCCTCGCCGACGAGGTCGGCCGGCAGGCGCTGCGCTGCATCCGCTGCTCGGCCTGCCTGAACGTGTGCCCGGTGTACGAGCGGGCGGGCGGGCACGCGTACGGCTCGGTCTATCCGGGCCCCATCGGCGCCATCCTCAGCCCCCAACTGCGCGGGACGGCGAGCGAGATCGACGCCTCACTGCCGTACGCGTCGAGCCTGTGCGGCGCCTGCTACGAGGTGTGCCCGGTCGCCATCGACATCCCCGAGGTGCTGGTGCACCTGCGGGAGCGGGTCGCCGAGGGCGGTACGACGGTCCGGGACGGCAACAAGGTGGTGCTCCGGCCCGCCAAGGGCCACGCCGCCGAGCGGGCGGCCATGCGGGCGGCGCGCTGGGCGTTCGCCCACCCCGGCGCCCTGCGCACCGGCCAGCGCCTCGCCTCCCGCACCCGCCGGCTGCACCCCCGTACGCTGCCGGGCCCGGGGCGGGCGTGGACCGGCACGCGCGACCTGCCGGCCGTACCCGCCGAACCCTTCCGGGACTGGTGGCAGCGCACCAACGGCGGAAAGGACGAGGCCAGGTGAGCAGCAGGGAACGGATTTTGGGCCGGGTGCGGCGCGCGCTGGCCGATGTGCCGCCGGACGAGACGCCGTACGAGGAGGCCGTCGCGCGGGACTATCTGCGCGTGCACGGCGACCGCACGGCGGAGCAGACCGTGGATCTGCTCGCCGAGAACCTGGCGGACTACCGGGCGCTGGTGCACCGCTGCACGGAAGCGGAACTCCCGTCCCTTCTCGCCCGGTTGCTGGTGGAGCGGAAGGCGGCGTCCGTCCTGGTGCCGCCGGGGCTGGAGCCGGGCTGGCTGGCGGAGGCGGACGTCACGCGGGTCGCCGACCGGGCGGAGAGCACGGCGCACGAGCTGGACCGGACCGACAGCGTCGTCACCGCCTGCGCGGTGGCGATCGCCGAGACGGGGACGATCGTGCTGGACGGCTCCCCGGATCAGGGCCGGCGGCGCATCTCGCTCATCCCCGACCATCACATCTGCGTGGTCCGTGTCCCGGACCAGGTCGTGTCCTCGGTGCCGCAGGCGCTGGAGCGCCTCGACCCCACGCGCCCCTTGACGTGGATCTCCGGGCCCTCGGCCACGAGCGACATCGAACTGGACCGGGTGGAGGGCGTGCACGGGCCGCGGACGCTGGAGGTCGTGCTGCTGGGCCGAGCGGACGGAGCGCCCGGGCGGGCGGAGTGACAGACGGGAGGCGAGGGCGGGAGGAGCGACAGAGGGGGAGGCCTGGGCAGGAGGAGTGACAGACGGGCTGAACAAGCGCTTAGATAGTGAGCGTCCCGTTCGCCGCCCGCCCTGCCGGAGGCCCCGTTGTTCACGTCCGTCGACGACGTCTCCGCCCGCCTCGCCGAGACGGGCTACCTGGCCTCGCCCGCCGTCGCCACCACCGTCTTCCTCGCCGCCCGGCTCGGCAAGCCGCTGCTGGTGGAGGGGCCCGCCGGGGTCGGCAAGACCGAGCTGGCCAAGGCCGTCGCCGCGGTCGCGGGGGCCCGGCTGGTACGGCTGCAGTGCTACGAGGGCGTCGACGAGTCCCGCGCGCTGTACGAGTGGAACCACGCCAAGCAGCTCCTGCGGATCAGCGCCGGGCGCGGGGAGAACTGGGACGAGACCCGCACCGACATCTTCAGCGAGGAGTTCCTGCTCCCCCGCCCCCTGCTGACCGCCATCCGCGGCGACGAGCCGACCGTGCTGCTCATCGACGAGACCGACAAGGCCGACGTGGAGATGGAGGGGCTGCTGCTGGAGGTGCTCAGCGACTTCCAGGTCACGGTGCCCGAGCTCGGCACGATCAGCGCCACCCGCCGCCCGTTCGTCGTCCTCACCTCCAACGCGGGCCGGGAGTTGTCCGAGGCGCTGCGCCGCCGCTGTCTGTTCCTGCACATCGGCTTCCCGGAGGAGGAACTGGAGCGGCGGATCGTACGGCTGAAGGTGCCGGGGCTCGGCGAGGCGCTGACGGAGTCCGTGGTGCGGGTGGTCGGGGCGCTGCGCGCGATGGACCTGCGGAAGGTGCCGTCGGTCGCCGAGACCATCGACTGGGCGCGCACCCTGCTGGCGCTGGGCGCCGACACGCTGGACGAGGCGGTCGTCCAGGACACCCTCGGTGTGATCCTCAAGCACCAGGACGATGTGCTGAAGGCCGCCGCCAAGCTGGACCTGGACTCCCTGTGAGCGGTGTCGACGGACGGATCACCGGCCTGGTCGGCGCACTGCGCGCGCACGGGATGCGGATCGGCACCGCGGAGACCGTCGACGCGGCGCGGGCGGTGGCGGCCCTGGGGCTGGCCGACCGCGTCCTGCTGCGGGAGGGGCTGGCCGCGACGCTGCTGCACGGGCCGGGGCAGCGGGCGGTGTTCGACCCGGTCTTCGACCTGTACTTCCCGCGCGGCGTGGGCGGCCCCGACGAGGATGCCCCGGACCGCGAGACCCTGCGCGACCGGCTCGCGGACGCCCTGGCCGCCGACGACCGCGCCCTGATGGCCCGGCTGGCGGCCGAGGCCGTGGACGGCTTCGGCGGATACGGGAGTTCACCGGGGTCGGACGGCTGGTCGGCGTACCAGACCCTGGACCGGCTGCGCCCCCAGACCCTGCTGGCCCGGGTCCGGGCCGACGTCCGGGGCCGGGACGGGGGCGGGGGCGGGGGCGGGGGGTTCGCCGACCGGCTGCTGGACGACGAGATCCGGCGCCGTATCGAGGTGTTCCGGCGGCTGGTGGCGGCCGAGGCGCGGCGCCGGGTCGCCGAGCGGCGCGGCCGGGACGAGATCGCCCGGCGGGCCGTCGCCCCGACCGCCGACCGGGTGGACTTCCTCTACGCCGGCCGGGACCAGCTCGCCGAGCTGCGCAGGACGGTGCAGCCGCTGGCCCGCAAGCTGGCGACCCGGCTGGCCGCCCGACGGCGCCGGGCCGCGCGCGGCACCGTCGACCTGCGCCGCACCCTGCGTTCCTCGCTGTCCACGGGTGGGGTGCCGATGCGGCCGGTGCTGCGCAGGCGGCGCCCGGTCAGGCCCGAACTGGTGCTGCTGTGCGACGTGTCGGGCTCGGTGTCGGGCTTCTCGGACTTCACGATGCTGCTGGTGCAGGCGCTGCACGACCAGTTCAGCAAGATCCGCGTGTTCGCCTTCGTCAACCGCCTCGACGAGGTGACCGGCCTGCTCCGGCACGGCCACGCCGACCCGGACGGGCTCGGCGCCCGGATCCGTGCGGAGGCCACGCTCACCGGCTGGCACGGCAGCAGCGACTACGGCGTCGCGCTCGGCGAGTTCACCGAACGGTACGGCGGCGCGGTCGGCCCCCGCACGACGGTCTTCGTGCTGGGCGACGCCCGGACGAACATGAGCGACCCGAACCTGGCCGCCGTCCGTGAACTGGCCCGCGCCGCCCGGCGCGTCTACTGGCTGAACCCCGAGCCGCGCGCCCGGTGGGGCACCGGCGACTCCGCCGCGCCCGAGTACGCCGAGCTGGTGGAGATGCACGAGTGCCGCACGGCGCGGCAGCTCAGCGCGCTCATCGCCCGGCTGCTGCCGGTGTGAGGGTGCGGGACAGGGCGCCGGGCCGCTCGGCGCGGCCCGGCGTTGCGGTGGGGCGCTGCGGTGGGGCGGCCCGCCTCCGCCGCGCTACGACCCCTTGGCGTACTCGTTCGCCATGGTTCCGGCGAAGTCGAGCACCACGGCCTGGTCGTCGCCGACCACCCAGGCGTCGTGGCCGGGCGGGCACACGAAGACGTCGCCGGGGCCGACCTCGCTCTCGCCGCCGTCGTCCATGCGCAGGTGCATCCTGCCCTGCATCACATAACCGTTGTGGTGGACCATGCAGCTCTTGGTGCCCGCGATCGGCCCCACGCACTCCGACCAGCGCCAGCCCGGTTCGAAGGTGCCCACCGCGAAGTCGAGCCCGGTCAGGTGGAGGGCTTCGAGGTGGCCGCGGGGGAAGTCGCGCCGCTCGTCGGGCTTGTCGACCGTCTTCACTTCCAGCATGACGGTGTCCTCCCTTCCGGCCGCTCACCACGGCCGGGGCCGGCCACCGTCCCCCGGCGGCCTCGGACGGCACCGGCGCTCGCGGCGGCGGCCGTGCCCCACGCCTCCATCGTGGTCCCGGCCGGTCGGCGCCGCCATTCGAGGTGCCGGACAACGATGTCGGCCGACCCGCGGCCAGGGCCGCGGGGCGCCCCTGCCCCGAGAGGCCCTAGTGCTGGAGGGCGGTGTCCTGAGCGGCCGGCCGGTCCCCGGCGGCCTGGGCCCGCCCCACGGCGAACACGGCGTACAGATAGGCGAGGTCGAGCAGGAAGCAGCCGATGTAGAGGTAGTACATGAGCGCGCTGTCGTAGCGGGGCGCCCGGTCGGGGTCGGTGAGCATCGACAGGGACGCGCAGGCGGTGCCGAGCAGCTTGGCCAGGGCGATGCCCACGGACTGGCCGCGCGTCCCCCGGCGGGCGGCGAGCATCGCCAGGAACATCCCGGACATCGCCAGGTTGCTGCCGAACGCGGTGATGGTACCGACGCCCGCGTCGAACTGCTCGGAGGCGTAGTTCATCCCCGGGTAGGCGAGGGCCAGCAGCAGCACCAGCGCCGGCAGGAACGACCGGGCCGGCAGGTACGGGAATTCGGACCGGCCGAAGCGTACGACGGTGTAGCCGATGGCCAGGTCGAAGCAGAACCAGACGATGTTGATCACGTGCATGACCCCGGACGGCGGCCGCACGAAGGCGAACATGAACTCCCAGCTGATGTTGGTGGCGAACGCGACGACCGGCATCCCGAACGTGCGCTCCCGCAGCCCCGTCCGGATGAGCAGCACGTAGGCGACGGTCCAGAAGAGCCCCGTCCCGAGCAGGAACGCCGTGTGCACTGCCGCCATGGGAGTCCTTTCGTCATCAACGGCCGGGAGAACGCCGGTGATTACTCTGGCACGGTGAGAGCCTTGAGTGCAGTGTCGATTGCGACGGACCCCATCGACGATCCACCGCTGCGCCCCCTTCCCGACCGGGCGACCGCACTGCTGGCCCGGGTCGACGCCCCGCCCCGGCTGGTCGCCCACCTGAGAGCGGTGCACGACGTGGCGGCACAGCTCGCCGACTGGGCCCACGGGCACTGTCCGCGGCTGGAGTTCGACGCGGACGCGGTGCTGTTCGGCGCCGCCACGCACGACATCGGCAAGGCGCTGCATCCGGTCGAACTGTCCGGTCCGGGCACGCGACACGAGGAGGCGGGGCGGGAGTTGCTGCTGAGCCACGGCGTGGAGCCCGGCCTCGCCCGGTTCGCCGGGACCCACGGCTCCTGGGGCGCTGACGGGAACGGTGTGGAGGATCTGCTGGTGAGCCTCGCCGACAAGGTGTGGAAGAACCGGCGCGTCGCGGAGCTGGAGGACCTGGTGGTCGGCCGGCTGGCCGGTGCCGACGGGCGGCCGGTGTGGCAGTGGTTCATGGAGCTGGACGAGGTTCTCACGACGATCGGTACGGATGCCGACCGGCGGCTGGCGTACCAGATGTCCTGTCCGATCACCCGGAGGTGATCCGGACAGCCGGGTCCGGGGCAGGGATCCGGCGGGCCGCCGTGCGGACGTGCGGGACCCGCGGGCGAATGCTGCAATGACTGGAGGGGCTCGCACAGTCCGACGCTCGACAACGCACGATCCCCGGCTGACACGGAAGGAACGGTGCCGTGACGCGGTCGGATCCACCCCCTGCCGGAACGCAGCCGGAAGAGGCGGACACGCTGCGGGAGCTGTTGCGCAACCGTGGCTATCAAAAGGCGCTCGTGTTCTCGGCGGTCATCGGTGTCCCGGTCTCGCTGGCCGCCTTCTGGTTCCTCGCCGGACTCCACGAGCTGGAACATCTGCTGTGGGAGCGGCTGCCGGCCGGGGTGGGCCTGAGTTCACCGCCCTGGTGGTGGCCACTGCCCCTGCTGACGCTCGCCGGTCTCGTCGTGGGTCTCGTCGTCAGGCATCTGCCGGGAGCGGGCGGGCACGTCCCCGCCACGGGCCTGCACGCCGCGGGGATGGCTCCTGCCGCCCTCCCCGGAGTGATTCTCGCGGCCGCGGCAAGCCTGCCGCTCGGCGCGACGCTCGGCCCGGAGGCCCCGCTGATCGCGCTCGGTGGCGGTCTGGCCCTGTGGTTCAGGAACCTGGCCCGTGTCCGCCCCACAGCGCAGAGCACCGTCCTGCTGGGCGCGGCCGGTGCCGCGGCGGCCCTCTCGGCGATCTTCGGCAATCCACTGGTCGGAGCGGTGATCCTGATCGAAGTGGCCGGTGTCGGCGGCCCGCAGCTGTTCGCCGTCATGCTGCCCGCGCTGCTGTCCAGCGGCATCGGCTCTCTGGTCTTCACCGGGCTCGGCCGCTGGACCGGCCTGCCGACCGGAAGCCTCTCGGTGAAGGTGGGCGCCCCGTTCCCCCGCCTCGATCCGGGCGACGTGCTCTGGTCCGTCGTGCTGGGCGTCGGTATCGCCGTCGCCGTTCACCTGATGCTGGCCGGGGGGCGCGGGTGCGCCGTGTTCGTGGCCGGCGGTCCGGTGCTTCGCACGGCCCTGTGCGCGCTCGCGGCCGGGGGGTGCGCCGCGGTCTACTCCCTGGCCGTCGACCGGTCGCCGGCGGATGTGGCCTCGTCGGGCCAGGCCGTGCTGCAGCGGCTGGCCGCGGATCCGCACGCCTGGGGAGTGAGCGCCCTGATCGCCGTCCTGCTGTGCAAGGGCGCGGCGTACGCGCTCTGCCTCGGCAGCCTGCGGGGCGGCCCGGTCTTCCCGTCGCTGTTCCTCGGCGCCGCGGTGGGCGTTCTGCTCGCGCCGCTGCCCGGCCTCGGCGTCGTCCCGGGCATGGCGGCGGGCATGGCAGCCGCGACGGCGGCCTCGCTGCGCCTCCCGGTCAGCAGTGTGCTGCTGGTCGTCCTGGTGCTCGGCAGCGGGGCGATGATCCCCGTGGCGATCCTCGCCGCCGTCGTCGCCTTCGTGACCGTGGAACTGCTGCCGCCCGGGCGCACCGTGCCGCCGCTGGGCAAGCCGGCCGGCCCGCCGCAGGCCCGGCCCGCCGCAGGCCAGGACGACAGCGCCGAGGCCCGGCCCGGGTCGGCGCACAGGAGCTGACGATGACCTCGCACCGACCGCATGCGCCTTCGGAGTCCGCGGCACCGCGGCCGCGTCCGCCGGCGCCGCGCCCCCTGTCCGAAGCGGCCTTCCGTGGCCTGTACGACCGGCTGCGGGCCCACGCGGCACAGGGCGGCGCGCATCCGCGGGGCGCGCTGGACCGGATCACGCCGGAACGGCTCGTGGCGGCCGCCGCCGAGGTCCGCTACGGACGGGCGGTGTCGCTGGCCGCTCCCGTCGAGACCCGGTCCGCCCCGGACAGTCCCGAGCCCGCGACCCACCGGATGACCGCGCCGACACACCGGGAGACCGACGAGCCGGGCCTGCATTTCGCCCGTGACCGGATCGCCATGAACGTGCACGGGGACGTCGACAGCCACCTCGACGCGCTGTGCCACGTGATGTTCGACGGCGAGTTGTACGGCGGTGTCCCGGCGAGCACGGTGACACCGGACGGCGCCGGTGCGCTCACGCTCGACCTGGCCCGTGACGGCATCGTCGGCCGCGGCGTGCTCCTGGACATCCCGCGGCTGCGCGGTGTGCCGTGGCTGGAACCGGGGGAACAGGTGACGGCCCAGGACCTGGCCGCCGCCGAGACCGCACAGCGGGCGACGGTGGGGCCGGGCGATCTGCTGCTCGTGCGGGTGGGGCACCGACTGCGGCGCCGGACCCTCGGTGCCTGGGACGTGACACGGGAGCGGGCGGGTCTGCACCCTGCGGCCATGGACTTCCTGGCCGAGCGGCAGGTGTCCGTCCTGGGGTCGGACGGCAACAGCGACGCGGCCCCGAGCCCCGTGGCGGAGGTCCCGTTCCCCGTGCATGTGCTGGCCGTCAACGCCATGGGGCTGCACCTGTTGGACTGGCTGGACCTCGAGGAGCTGGTCACGGCGTGCGAGGAGCACGGCCGCCGGCACTTCCTGTGCGTGGTCGCCCCCTTGCGGCTGCCCGCGGCGACCGGCTCCCCGGTGAACCCGATCGCCGTTCTGTGACGGGCGGATGCCGGGCCGGGGCCGCTGCGGGTGCCGCACGACCGCACTGCGCGTACGTTCGTAGAAGGGAGGGCCGGCAACAGTCCCAGACCGCATCGAACAAGGACGGTGGTTGCCGTGGGCACCCTTCCCTCCTACGACGTGATTGTCATCGGCACCGGCGCGGGCGGCGGCACGCTGGCCCACCGTCTCGCTCCGTCGGGCAAGCGGGTGCTCGTCCTCGAACGCGGTGACTACCTGCCGCGCGAACGCGACAACTGGGAGTCCACGGCCGTGTTCGTCAAGGCCAAGTACCGGGCCCCGGAGTTCTGGCTGGACCGGCACGGCAACGAGTTCCCGCCCGAGGTGAACTACTACGTCGGCGGCAACACCAAGTTCTACGGCGCCGCGCTGTTCCGGTTGCGCCCGGAGGACTTCGGCGAACTGCGCCACCACGACGGCATCTCCCCCGCCTGGCCCATCGGTTACCAGGACCTGGAGCCGTACTACACCCAGGCCGAGCACCTGTACCTGGTGCACGGCCGGCACGGCGAGGATCCCTGGGAAGGCCCGAGCAGCGCCCAGTACGCCTATCCACCGGTCGAACACGAGCCCCGCATCGAGCAGTTGAGCCAGGACCTGGAGAAGCAGGGCCTGCACCCCTTCCACCTGCCGATCGGGGTGAACCTCACCCAGGACGAGCTGGGCAGGGCCACCCACGCCAGTGCGTGCATCCGCTGCAACCGCGTCGACGGCTTCCCGTGTCTGGTGCGCGCCAAGTCCGACGCCCAGGTGATCTGTGTGGAGCCGGCGCTGGGGCACCCGAACGTGGAGATGGTCACCAACGCCCGGGTGACAAGGCTGGAGACGGATCCGACCGGACGCAGTGTCACCACCGTGGTCGCCCAGCTCCCGGGCGACGAGGAGGCCCGGTTCTCGGCGGACGTCGTGGTGGTGGCCTGCGGTGCCGTCAACTCCGCGGCGCTGCTGCTCGCTTCGGCCGACGACTGGCACCCGGACGGGCTGGCGAACAGCTCGGGCGTCGTCGGCCGGTACTACATGCGCCACAACAACCTCGCTCTGATGGCCCTTTCGAAGGAGCCCAACGACACCCAGTTCCAGAAGACGCTCGCCCTGCACGACTGGTATCTGGGCGCCGACGACTGGGAGTACCCGCTCGGCGGCATCCAGATGCTCGGCAAGTCGGACGCCGAGCAGATCCACGGCCAGGCTCCCCGCTGGGCGGGTGCGGTGACGCCTGACATGCCGTTCGAGGTGATGGCGCACCACGCCGTCGACTTCTGGCTGTGCGGAGAGGACCTGCCTCAGCCGGGCAACCGGGTGACCCTGGAGAAGGACGGCCGCATCCGGCTCACGCTCGACGAGGACAACAACATCGCCGGTCTCAGGCGCCTGCGGCACAAGCTGCAGCACATGCTCGGCCGCCTCGGCATGCACGAGCACCACCTGCTGTCCCGCAGCATCTATCTGCACAAGGGCATGCCCATCGGGGCCACCGCCCACCAGGCCGGCACGGTGCGCTTCGGGACCGACCCGGCGTCCTCCGCCCTGGACGTCCACTGCAAGGCCCACGACCTGGACAACCTCTACGTGGTCGACACGAGCTTCTTCCCGAGCATCGGCGCGGTCAACCCGTCCCTGACGGCCATCGCGAACGCCCTTCGGGTGGGCGACCACCTGCTGGAGCGCCTGAGCTGACACACGGCCACGCCCGGGCCGCCGAGCGGGCGAAGATCATCAGCCGGGAGGCCCAACGCCGTCCGTCCCGGCGTGCCGACGCACCACCGCGATGCTTGTCTGACGGCTGAATGCGCCGGGCCGCGCCCGGCGGCCCGGGCAGGGAGTGGAGGAGCAGAGCATCGTGAGTTCCACCGAGGGCGCACCGCGGAACGTGGTTCCGGCGCAGCTGCTGGCGGGTCAGAAGGCGCTGGTCACCGGCGCGAACTCCGGAATCGGCAGGGCGACGGCCGTCGCCCTGGGCCGGGCCGGTGCCGATGTCGTGGTGAACTACGTGGCCGGCCGCGAGGAGGCGGAGCAGGTGGTCGAGGAGATCACCGCCTTCGGGGTGAAGGCCGCCGCCTACGAGGCGGACGTCTCGAAGGAGGACCAGGTCGTCGCCATGACGGACCGGATGGTCCAGGAGTTCGGCACGATCGACATCCTCGTCGCCAACGCGGGACTGCAGCGCGACGCCCTCCTCACCGACATGACCCTCGCCCAGTGGCAGAAGGTCATCGACGTCAACCTCACGGGGCAGTTCCTCTGCGCCCGTGAGGCGGCCAAGGAGTTCCTGCGCCGCGGAGTCGTCCCGGAGGTGTCCCGCGCGGCCGGGAAGATCATCTGTATGAGTTCGGTGCACCAGCTCATCCCCTGGACCGGTCACGTGAACTACGCCTCCTCCAAGGGCGGCGTGCAGATGATGATGGCGACCCTCGCGCAGGAACTCGCCCCGAAGAAGATCAGGGTGAACGCGGTCGCCCCCGGAGCCATCAAGACCCCCATCAACCGCGACGCGTGGGAGACCCCCGAGGCGCAGCAGGACCTCCTGCGGCTGATCCCCTACGACCGGATCGGCGAACCCGAGGACATCGCGCACGCCGTCGTCGGCCTGGCTTCCGACCTCATGGACTACGTCGTGGGCACGACGTTGTACGTCGACGGAGGCATGACCCTCTTCCCCGGCTTCGCCACCGGCGGCTGACCCGCCTCGGCCGCATCGGCTCCCGGAAAGGCTCACATGCACACCGTCCTGATGCTGGCGGACCCACCCGCACAAACCCTCCCGGCCCGATCGATGATGGCCTTCACCCTCGCCTCGCACATCATCCTGGTGCCCCTGGGCGTCGCCCTGCCGCTGATCACGCTCATCATGCACGGCTACGGTCTGCGCCGTGGCGACGCGACGGCCCTGCTGCTGGCACGGCGGTGGTCGGCCGTCATGGCGGTCCAGTTCGCGATCGGGGTCGTCACCGGCACCGTTCTGTCCTTCGAGTTCGGGCTGCTGTGGCCGGGCATGCTGGGCCGCTGGGGCGACGTCTTCGGCATCGGGTTCGGGGTCGAGGCCTGGGCCTTCTTCCTGGAGGCCGTCCTGATCGCCATCTACCTCTACGGCTGGCGACGGCTCCCTTCGCGGACCCACTTCCTGCTCGGGCTGCCCCTGCCGCTCGCGGCCCTGCTCGGCGCCTTCGGCATCCTGGCCGCCAACGCGTGGATGAACACCCCGCGGGGCTTCACCCTCGACTCCGCCGGCAACCCGGTCGACGTGAAGATCTGGAAGGCGGTCTTCACGCCGATGTTCGGCCCGCAGTACTGGCACTTCGTCGTGGCGATGTTCGTGACGGCGGGCTACGTGGTGGCCGGCGTCTACGCCGTGGGCCTGCTGCGGGGCCGCCGGGACCGGTACCACCGGCTCGGTTTCACGATTCCGTTCACGCTGGCGGCGGTGTGCACGCCGGTGCAGTTCGTGCTCGGTGACTCCATCGCCCGGCAGGTCTTCCACAAGCAGCCGGTGAAATTCGCCGCCATGGAGATCGTCTGGAAGACCGACACGCACCAGCCGGAGTACCTCTTCGGCCGGCTCCATCCCGACGGCAGCATCTCCGGCGGCATCCGGATCCCCCAACTCGACTCCATCCTGGCCGGTTTCCACGCGGACACCAAGGTGACCGGCCTGACCTCGGTGCCCGCGAGCGACCGGCCGACGGCGACCCAGGCCACCATCGCCCACTGGGCGTTCGACATCATGGTCGGGATCGGCTCCCTGCTGGTGCTGCTCGCGCTCTGGTACGCCGCGGTGTGGCTGCTGCGCCGCAGGATGCCCGCCTCACCCTGGTTCTTCCGGGGTGCCGCCCTGGCCGGCCTCGCGTCCGTCGTCGCCGTCGAATGCGGCTGGATCGCCACCGAGGTGGGCCGCCAGCCTTGGATCGTGTACCAGAACATGCGCGTCGCCGAAGCGGTGACGTCGACGCGCGCCGGCAGCCTGTGGCTCATGTTCGCCCTGGTGATCGCGGTGTACGTCTTCGTCTTCGGCTCGTTCCTGGTGGTCCTGCTGAAGATGCGCTCGCGCTGGCGGGAGGCCGACGCGGCGGGCGGACCGCGGCCGCCGCTGAAGACGCCGGAGACCGACACCCCGTACGGGCCGCGCTCCGCGGGGAGCCGGTCGTGATCGCCGGGGTCATCGCCGTCGTCCTGCTGCTCGCCGTCGCGGCCTACGCCTGCGGCGGCGGCACCGACTACGGAGCCGGTTTCTGGGACCTGACCGCGGGCGGAGCCGAGCGCGGCAAGCGCCCGCGATGGCTGATCGACCATGCGATGGCTCCCGTCTGGGAGGTCAACAACGTCTGGCTGATCTTCGTACTCGTCATCATGTGGACGGGGTTCCCCACCTTCTTCCAACAGGTGTTCGTCACCCTGTGGCTGCCCCTGGCGCTGGCCGCCGTGGGCACGGTGCTGCGCGGCGCCGGCTTCGCGCTGCGCAAGCCCGCCCGCAGGCTGGCCGGCCGGCGTCTGTACGGGGCCGTCTTCGCCGTCGCCTCGCTCCTGACCCCGTTCTTCCTGGGCGCCGCGGCCGGTGGAGTCGCCTCGGGCCGGGTGACCTCAAGGACGACGGCGTCGACGGACGCGTGGGCCAATCCCACCTCGTTGCTGTTCGGGCTGCTCGCGATCGCGGCCACGGCGGTGCTCGGCGCCGTCTTCCTCGCCGCGGACGCCCGGCGCTTCGACGCGCCGGACCTGGCCGGGTACTTCCGGCGCCGGGCGCTGGGCGCACTGGCCTGCCTCGCGGTCCTCGCCGTCATCACCCTGATCGTCACCCACGGCGACGCGCCTCATGTGTGGCACGGGCTCACGCACGGCGTCGGCCTGTTCTTCGTCGTCGTCGCCGCGCTGTGCACCGCCGCCACCGCCTGGCTGCTGACCCGCTCCTCCGGAGCCTGGTCCCGGGTCACGGCGGTCGGCACGGTCGCCTCGGCCGTCATCGCCTGGGGCATGGCACAGCGCCCGTACCTCGTCCCGACGTCGCTGACCGTCGCCGAGGGCGCCGGCGCGCACTCCACGCTGCGCTGGCTGGGCTTCGTCACCCTCGTCGCCTTCGTCCTCGTCGTCCCCGCGGTCGCCCTGCTCTACTGGCTGGACACCCATGGCGAGCTGGAGAGCCTCACCGATGCCGACCTGCAGCGCGCCGCCACCGCTGACGAGGGCTGACCCGATGGCGGACCCGCACGTCCCCGGCCGGCCCGCGAGGGTGGGAACCGGGTGACCGAGGACGACATCCTGCTGGGCATCGGGCTGACCGTGTCCCTGGCCGTCGGATGCCAGGTCCTCGCTAGCCGGTTGCGGATCCCCGCCCTGATCCTGCTGCTGCCCGCCGGATTCGCCGCCGGAGCCCTGACCGAGGACGTCCACCCCGACCGGCTCCTCGGCCCGGCGTTCTCCCCGCTCGTCTCGGTGTCGGTCGCGATCATCCTGTACGACGCCGGGCTGGGCCTGGACCTGCGTCGCCTCACGGGCGCCACACGCAACGTCGTCGTCCGGCTCATGGTGCTCGGCGTGCTGCTCACCTGGGGGACCGTGGTGGGCACGGCGCCGGCCCTCCTCGGTGTGCCGGTGGCCGTGGCCAGCATGATCGGCGTCATTCTCGTGGTCTCCGGGCCGACCGTCGTGGGGCCCCTGCTGGAGCATGTGCGGCCCTCGGACCAGGTGCGCCGGGTGCTGATGTGGGAGGGCTCCCTGATCGACCCCGTCGGGGGCATCCTCGGCGCCGTCGTCTTCCACTCCATCGTCTCCGGGGGACTGCAGAGCGGCCATTTCCGCTTCGGCGCGTTCTTCGCCGGCATCGCCGTCGGACTCGCCGGCGGGGCGATCGGTGCCGCGCTGCTCTGGTGCGTGCTGCGGCGGCTCCGGCTCGGCGAGACGCTGGGTACGCTCGCCCAGTTGGCCACCGTCGTCGCGGTGGCCGCCGGCTGCGACATGGCGTACGACGACACCGGGCTCATCGCGGCGATCGTCACCGGACTCACCGTAGCGAACCTGCCCCAACTGGACATGCCCGCCCGCAGGCCGTTCTTCGAGACGCTGGTCCAGTTGATCATCGGGCTGCTTTTCGTCTCCATCTCGGCGACCGTCACACCGAAGTCCCTCCTGCCGGTGCTGCTGCCCACCCTGGCGCTCGTCGGCGTGCTGGTCGTGGTGGTCAGGCCCCTGGTGGCCCTGCTGTCGACCTTTCGCACCGAACTCGCCGCGGGTGAGCGCACCTTCATCGGCTGGATGGCCCCGCGGGGCATCGTGGCCGCGTCCACCGCGACGACGTTCTCCGCCTCGCTCGCCTCCGCCGGGCTGCGGGGCGCCGGGAAGATCCTGCCCGTCACCTTCCTGGTGATCGTGGGAACCGTCCTGCTCTACGCGCTCACGGCGAAACCGGTCGCCCGCACAGTGGGCGTCACGCGCCCGGGGCGGGCGCGACCGCTGCTGGTGGGCGGCGATCCCTGGGTCGTCGATCTGGCCCGGACGCTGCGCACCGCCGGGGTCGATGTGCTGATGTGGGCGGGCGGCGCACACGAGAGGAGGCAGATCGAGGAAGCGGGCATCGAACTGGTCAGCGGGGAGCTGATGGCCGCGGCCACCGATCCGCAGGCCAGGCTGGAAGGGGTCACGTCGGTCTTCCTGCTCACCCCCGACGACGACTTCAACGCGCTCGCCTCGATCGTCATGGAGGACAGCGTCGAGGGACCGGTCTACCGTGTCGGCCCACCCCCCGGCAGCGAAGGCGTCGTCGCCCCCTACACCGCCGGCCGCACCCTCTTCGGCCCGCGGCTGGTCCGTCATACCGTGGCGGACCGCCACGAGCGGGGCGCCCGGTTCCGCCTCCAGCCGGCGTCGGCGCCCCGCCCGCCCGGCTGCGACGCGCTGTTCGTCGTCGGGTCGGACGGCCGGCTGGAGCCGGTCACCGAAGGCCCGCCGCCCGCCACCGCGGCGCAGGGCGACAGGATCGTGCTCCTCGGTCCCGCGCCGCCGGCCGGTTGAACAGCGCGCGGACTACCGCCCCTCCAGGGCGTCGTTCAGGGTGAGCGCCGCGTCGATGAGGGCGAGATGGGTGAACGCCTGCGGGAAGTTGCCCAGTTGACGTCCCGTCGGGTCGATCTCCTCCGAGTACAGGCCGACGTGGTTGGCGTACCCCAGCATCTTCTCGAACACCAGCCGTGCCTGGTTGGTCCGTCCCGCACGCGCCAGGGCGTCGACGTACATGAAGGTGCACAGCGAGAAGGTGCCCTCGGAGCCGCGCAGGCCGTCGGGCGAGGCCTCCGGGTTGTAGCGGTAGACCAGGCTGTCGCTGACGAGTTCCTGCTCCATGGCGTCCAGGGTCGACTCCCACATCGGATCCCCCGGCGTGAGGAACCCGACCGTCGCCATGCGCAGCAGCGAGGAGTCCAGCACGTCACTGCCGTAGTGCTGGACGAAGGCCCGCCGTTCCTCGTTCCATCCCTTGGCCATGACCTGCTCGTAGACGGCGTCCCGCTCGGCCTGCCAGCGTCCGGCCGCGGCCGGCCAGCCCTTCGACTGGGCCAACCGCAAGGCCCGGTCGAACGCCACCCACGACATCACCCGGCCGTACGTGAAGTTCTGGCGGCCGCCGCGGGTCTCCCAGATGCCCTCCTCCGCCTGGTCCCAGTGCTCGGCCAGCCAGTCCAGGTCCGTGCGCAGCGAGGTCCATCCCCCGTGCCCGACCTGGAGTCCGTGCCGGTGCGCGAAGTAGATGCTGTCCAGTGCCTCGCCGAAGATGTCCAGTTGGAGCTGCGTGGCGGCGCCGTTGCCGATCCGCACCGGCGCCGAACCCGCATAGCCCTCCCAGTGGTCGAGGAGCTGCTCGTCCAGGTCGGAGGAACCGTCGACCTTGTACATGATGTTGAGCGGTCCGGAGTCCCCGACGCTGCCGATTCGCTCGTTGACCCGGTCGCTCAGCCAGCGGATGAACGCCTTGGCCTCGTTGGTGAAGCCCAGTCCCAGCAGGGCGTACACGGAGAAGGAGGCGTCACGGATCCACGTGAAGCGGTAGTCCCAGTTGCGCTCGCCGCCCAGTTGCTCGGGGAGGGCCGCCGTCGGCGCGGCCACCACGGCTCCGCTGGGGGCGAAGGTCATGAGCTTCAGCGTGATCGCTGAACGCTCCACCACCTCCCGCCAGCGCCCGGTGTAGCGCGACTGCGCCAGCCAGGTGCGCCAGAACGCCACGGTCTCCTCGAAGAGCCTCTGGTATTCCTCGAGGCGGATCTCCGCGGGCGGGTCCTCGCCGCCCATCTCGAGGACCAGCCCGCGTTGCTGGCCGGCCCGCAGGCTCAGGGAGAGGTGCAGGTCGGCATCCCGGTCCGTGAGGACGTCCGCGAGCCGCTCGTCCTGCGGTTCGCGGATGGGGTGGACGGTCAGTTCCGTGCCGTCCTCCGCGACGAACACCGCTCCGTGCTCGGTGATGCGCAACTGGTGGGTCCTGCGCCCGTAGTCGAACCTTGGGGCGATCTCCACGTCGAACGACATGCTGCCGCGTACACAGCGCACCAGGCGGACCAGCCGGTGACGGGGGGTGACCGTGGTACCGGTCACGGGCATGAAGTCGACCACCTCACCGGCGCCCGCCTCGGTCATGAACCGGGTCACCAGGATCGCCGTGTCGGGAAGATACAGCTGCTTGGTCGCGTGGGTCGGGTGCGCCGGCCGGACTGTGCAGTGCCCGCCCTTCCCCTTGTCCAGAAGCGCACCGAACACACTCGGCGAGTCGAATCGCGGCGAACAGAACCAGTCGATCGCCCCGTCCGTGGTCACCAGCGCCGCTGTCTGCAGATCGCCGAGCAGACCGTGGTTCTCGATCAGCGGGTAGTCGTCCATCGGGGTACCCCTTCCGGTACGCGATTCACCCGGACGCACCCCCTCGATCAGCGTAAGCCGCGGATCCGGCCCCGGCTCGTCGTGTCCGGCCCGCGCGTCCTGGCCTGCGCTCAGCGCTGCGGGCGGGTGCCGGCACGGCGGGCCGCGCGGCGCCACAGGCGTCGTTGCAGACGCAGGGTGAGGACGCCGACGATCACGAGGACGACCACGTTCAGCAGCAACTGCAGCAGGGAGCCCCACGCCTGGCTTCCGTCGGCGAAGGCGAGCGACACGGCGACGTCCGAGGCGGCGGGAATCGTGGTCACGGAGATGAAGACCCCGAGCAGGGCGCTGCCGCGTGCCTCGGTGAGCGAGACGATCCCGACGATGCCGGCGAGCACGGCCACGGCCACGGAGAAGAAGTCCGGCGTGTCGATGAGGTGGGACACGGGCCGCAGACCCAGTTCGAACGCGGCGGACTGCAGGCCGAACGCGCGCACCAGAGCGGCGAAACCCAGAGTGACCACGATGGCCAGCAGGAAGCCGGCCGTCAGCGCACGCATCCCCTCCCGGACCCTGCGGCGGTGGTGGCGGTCCAGACCGAGGGCGATGCTGGTGATCGCGCTGTACTCCGGGCCGACCACCATGGCCGCCACGATGAGGATCTGCGAGTTGGTCACGATGCCGACGCAGCCGATGAGTCCGGCGATGACGAGGAACAGGTAGAAGGAGGGCGGATAGGTTCCCTCCTTGCGGATGTGAGCCTCGAGCGCGGCCCACAGCGGCGCGTGGACCAGCGCGCGGGGCTGGTCCCGCTCCATCTGCTCGGCGTGGTGCGAGAACATCGTCTCGACGTCGTCCACGGCGATCGATCCCCCGCGGTCGACGCCCAGCTTGCGCAGATCGCCCAGCAGGCCGTTCGCGGCGCCCCTGAGCACGTCGCACTCCACGGCGTCACCGCCCGGCACGTGAGCCGCTCGTACGACGACCAGGTTGAGGACGCGGTCGTGCGAGGTGAGCAGGTCGACGGCCGGCTGGGTGAGGGCGGGCGGCACGACCATGCGGAAGTGGATCAGGTCCATTCCGAACCCTCCTGTGAGCGGGAGCCGGTCCGCTGCGGTGGTCTCAGGAGTGCCGTCCCCCTGGGAACCGTCGGCCGGTCCGGCCGACAGGCCGCTGCGCGGGGACGGTGGAACACTGGTACGTGTCCACTATCGCCCGGCGGCACGGAACGCGCCGCCTGCGGACGTCCCGGGCAGCTCCCCCACCCCCTGGCACAGGAGGCACGATGCCCGCTTCACGATCCACGGCCGCGCTCATCGGCATCGCCGTGCTCTGCCTCGGTCTCAGCGGTTGCGAGGAACAGGCCAACGGCCAGATCGTCGCGCACCACGGCGTCAGGCACGTGGAGACCCTCTCGAACCTGGTGATGGGCGGATGCCACCGCTTCCCCGAGGGCGTGACCCGCGTCGCCAACTACACGACGAGCAGCCTGATCATGTATACGACCCCCAACTGCACGATTCCGCGCGGCGGGGAGAGCGTCTACCTGGACGGACCGTCGTCCGCCGAGGCGGTCAGGTCCACCGGCCTGTGGCGCAGCTTCTCGTTCGCGAACGAGTGAGCCACCGCTTCACCCGTGTTCCAGCCCGTCGTCGTCGCGAAGCCTTCGCCAGAGGTGGGTGCGGTGCAGCACGTACAGGGCGACGCACAGGACGGCCACCTGCAGCCCGACGGCCAGCAGCCAGAAGACGGCCCTGCCGGCCATCTCCCCCGTCAGATAGGCGAAGTTCATCCCGAAGTATCCGGTCAGGAACGTCAGCGGCAGGAAGATGGTCGACACGATGGCCAGGCGGTTGATCACGCCGTTCTGCTCGCCCGACACGAGGGAGGAGTAGCTGGCGAAAGCCCGCCGGGTGGCCTCCTGCAGGGACTCGATGTCCGTGAGCACCAGCCGGCCGGTGTGCTGGAACTCCCGGGCCAGACGGTGACGGTCCTCCGGGAAGTCCCGGTTCAGCATCCTGCGCATCAACAGCTCGTCCGTTGCCTGGAGATAAGGAAGCAGGTGGTGGTGCAGCAGCGCGGCCCTCCGCCGCAGCCGGGCCAGACGATAGACCTGTTCGGGGTGTCGTCGCTCGAACATCTCGTCCTCGAGTTCCTCCACCACCAGCAGGTCCGCCACCGCGGCCCGGCGAAAGGTGTCCAGGGCCTCCTCCAGGAGGAGGAACAGCACGGCCACGGTGTCGGGAGGGCCTTCCTGCCCGAGTCTGAGCAGGAGACTCTCCGGCGGCTCGGTCGGCCCCCAGTGGACCGTGATCAGGTGCCGCTCCGTGACCAGGGCATGGACGTGGACGACTCGGCCGTCCTCGACGACGGGTACGACGAAACCGGCGCTGTCGCCGAGGAACTGGGCCCGCGCCGGCTCACCCGCGGTGCCGAACCAGGCCGGAGTCCCGGCGCCCAGACCCAGACCGCCGACCACCCGCCGCCGGTCGGCCGCCTGGCCGTCGGGCAGTTGGACGTCGACGAGCAGGAAATCGGATACGACGAGGCGCTCCCCTGCCTCCTCCAGGCCCGTACGCGTGGTGGTCCCTTCGGGCATCGACACCACCGATACGATCATCAGCCCTCACCGTCCTGCCGTCTCCGCACTCGCACGTTGCGCACACTCGGGCGTCCGCGACACGGACACACGCAGGCGCAGCGACGAGTGCCTCGAACGGGTGAGCACGGCGAAGAGGTCGGCCGAAGGCCCGGCCCGACCAGGTCCGCGGCTCCCTGGTGCGCCTCGCGGCGCTGCTGGTCGACGAGCTGAACGGAAGCCCGCCAGGTGCTGCGCCGGCGCAGTACCGTACGGGCGCACACCCCCCGAAGGGGAGCAGCACGCGCCCGCCCCGGTACAGGACGTCCTGCTGCACGCGGACCACCGCGAGGTGCCGGCGGCGCTGCGGACGCCGACCTCGCGGCAGCGCGAGGTACTGGTCCGGCGCCGCTGGTCGCACCCGACCGAGGCCCGGATCACGGCGACGCCGGGGCTGTCGCGGGGCACCGTCACGTCCAGGGCCGGCGGGGCCCTGGGCGCGCTCGGCCGACGTCCGGAGGGCCTGCAGAGTCCTTCGGACCGGCCGATCTGCGCTCTGCGGCCACCGGCCGGGCCGGTCCGCCCGGGGCGCGGCGGGTCTGCTCGGCCCGGCGGCACCGGCCGCCCCGGCGTTCTTCACCGTCCTCGGCACCGAGCCCCACCCCGCCCGGCCGGCCCGCTCCCCAGGTCCGGCCCGTCCCTCCGCGGCCGAGCCGCCCCCCAGCTCACCGCCCCCGTGACCCGGGCTCCCGGGCGCCCGGCGCGGGCCGGGCCGCCCGCCGTGCGCAACGCTTCGTCGTTCGTCCCCTGCAACCCGGTCGGGGTCCCGCTAGGTTGTGCGGCATGAGCAACCTTGACCGCGCGCCCGTGCCGAGCGTGTGCGGCGGACGCGGATTCGTCGTCGCCGAGCCCGTCCGCGAGCTGCTGAGCCCCCGCCGGGTCCGGCTCGGCGAGTCCACCGAGGTGCGCCGGCTGCTGCCGAACCTCGGCCGGCGCATGATCGGCGCCTGGGCGTTCGTCGACCACTACGGCCCCGACGACATCGCCGACGAGCCCGGCATGCAGGTCCCGCCGCATCCGCACATCGGGTTGCAGACGGTCAGCTGGCTGCACGAGGGCGAGGTGCTGCACCGCGACTCCACCGGCAGCCTGCAGACGATCCGGCCGAGGCAACTGGGCCTGATGACCTCGGGCCGGGCGATCAGCCACTCCGAGGAGAGCCCGAAGTCCCACGCCCGTTTCCTGCACGGCGCCCAACTCTGGGTCGCCCTGCCGGACGAACACCGCCACACCGCGCCGAAGTTCGAGTTCCACCCGGAGCTGCCCACGGTCACGGCGCCCGGGCTGACGGCGACCGTGATCCTCGGCGGCCTCGACGGCGCCTCCTCACCCGGTACGGCGTTCACCCCGATCGTCGGCGCCGACCTCGCCCTCACCCGGGGCGCCGACGTCCGCCTCCCCCTGGAGCCCGACTTCGAGTACGGCGTGCTGGCCATGTCCGGCGAGGTGCACGTGGACGGTGTACCTGTGCTGCCGGGCTCGATGCTCTATCTGGGCTGCGGCCGCACCGAGCTCCCCCTGCGCGCCGAGTCGGACGCCGGCCTCGTGCTGCTGGGCGGCGAGCCGTTCGCCGAGGAGCTCCTCATGTGGTGGAACTTCATCGGACGTACGCAGGAGGAGATCGAACAGGCCCGCGAGGACTGGATGAAGGGGACGCGTTTCGGCGAGGTGAAGGGTTACGACGGGGCTCCGCTGCCCGCGCCGGCACTGCCGGCGGTCCCCCTGAAACCGCGGGGAAGGGTGCGCTGACCTGGCGAACTGCGGACTTGCCTCGGTGATGCCAGTACGGGGCAGGCCGGTGTCGGTCCTGCCCCGCGCCGGGACTCACTACGTAAGGGTCAGGGCAGCTTCACCAGGGAGCCACACGTCGATGAGCCCTCCGTCGGTGGTGGAGTTGTTCCAGACGTCGAGCCGGTAGCCGTCCAGGCGGGACTCGATCGTGCAGCTGCCTTTGTCGGTCGGGGCGATCTGCCGCTCCGCCCAGCGGCGGGCCGGGACGGCGGGGGTGCGGTCGAGGCGCGGATCACCAGGTCGACCGGTGGTTCACTGGCCGGCACGGGGGGCGCGTCGGGGTTCTCGATGGAGTGCACGAGGCGTTTGAGCCCCTCCTGCGCCACGGTAGGCAAACATCGCGGTCAGGTCGCCGTCGGCGGCCAGTTCACGGCCCGCCGTGCAGCCGCCCCCTGCTCGATGAGCGAATCGACGGCCCCGGCGACGCCGGTCGGGTCGCCTTCCACGGTGTTGACCACGCGGAGGGCGTAGCGGCCCCATGAGCGACGACAGGCCGACGACCAGTATGTACAAGGGAAAATCCAGTTCATCAGTCCGCAAACCGGTCGCTGGATCGGTGTAATCGGCACCCATGTCGTGCCGCGGAGAGATCTAGCGTCGGAGATGCACGGGGCCGCACGGACCAGAAAGACATTGAGGCACTCATGCCCATCCCGAACACCGATGTCATGCTCGGAACAGATCTGTCCCTCTCCACCTCTCCCGGCTCGGGCCAGCCCGCCGACGGACTCCTTCTGCCGATCGACGAGTTGCCCGCAGGCGAATCGTCGCCGGAACTGGCCTCCCGCCGCGTACGCGACGAGCTGATGCTCGACGGGAACGCGCGGCTCAACCTGGCCACCTTCGTGACGACATGGATGGAGCCGCAGGCACGGCAGCTCATGGCGGAGACCGCGGAGAAGAATCTCGCGGACCGCGCCGAGTACCCGCAGATCGCCGCCATGGAGGAGCGCTGTGTCCGGATGCTCGCCCGGCTCTGGCACGCACCACGTCCGGAGCAGGTGCGCGGGTGCTCCACCACCGGTTCGAGCGAGGCGGCCATGCTCGGCGGTCTCGCACTCAAGCGGCGCTGGCAGGACCGCCGGCGCTCCCAGGGCAAGGACATCGCACGCCCGAACCTCGTGATGGGCGCCAACGTCCAGGTGTGCTGGAAGAAGTTCGCCAACTACTTCGAGGTGGAACCGCGTTACGTCCCGATGGAACCGGGCCGCTACCACCTCACGCCCGAGACGCTCACCGCCTACTGCGACGACAACACCATCGGCGTCGTGACCGTGCTCGGATCCACGTTCGACGGCTCCTACGAACCCGTCGCGGACATCTGCCTGGCTCTGGACGGATACCAGGCCGCCACGGGAATCGACATCCCGGTGCACGTCGACGGCGCGTCCGGCGCCCTGGTCGCTCCCTTCCTCGACGCCGACCTCATGTGGGACTTCCAGCTCGAACGGGTCGCCTCCATCAACACCTCGGGGCACAAGTTCGGACACGTCTTCCCGGGCCTCGGCTGGGCCCTGTGGCGCAACGCCGAAGCGCTTCCCGAAGACCTGGTGTTCGAGGTCGACTATCTCGGCGGTTGCTCCCCCAGCTTCACGCTCAACTTCTCGCGTCCGGGAGCGCACGTCGTCGCGCAGTACTACAGCTTCCTGCGGTACGGCTTCGAGGGGCTGCGGAACTTGGCGGCCCAGTCCCGTGCGACGGCCCGTGCGCTGGCCACGCGCATCAAGGGCATCCCCCCCTACGAGTTGATCACCGACGGCTCCGAACTCCCGGCGTTCGCCTTCCGCCTGGCGCCGGACACGGCGGGATTCACGGTCTTCGACGTCTCGCGGGCCATGCGGGCCCGGGGCTGGCACCTGCCGGCGTACACCTTCCCCGCTCCCTGCCAAGACGTCTCCGTCCTGCGTCTGGTGGTGCGCACCGGGTTCACGGCCGAGCTCGCGGGGATGTTCATCAGCGACTTGACCGAGGTCACCAGGCAACTCCACATGTGGAGTTGCACGCCATCACCCCGTGACGTGGCGCTCGCCGCGGGCGACTGAGGCCGGCCCATCCGGTGCGCGCGGCTGGAAAACTTCCTTTGCATCATGCAAGACTTGCCCCGGGGTCCGAGTCGGCCGTCGGACGTCGCACGGCGCCATGGTGTGAAGCCCGCGAGCAGGGCGACGCCGGCCGCCGACAGGCCCCCGCCACCCCCCACGCACGGGGGCGTCGCACCGACGATTCCGCGCGCCGGCCTCCCTTCGGCGACCTCGACACGGTCAGGCGATCGGGTCGGCCGGGATGGCCTGCTCGGTCCAGATGATCTTGCCGCCGGCGGTGTAACGGGTGCCCCATCTGTGGGCGAGCTGGGCGACGATCAGCAGGCCCCGCCCGCCCTCGTCGGTGGTCCGTGCGTGGCGCAGGCGTGGTGAGGTGCTGCTGGCATCGGAGACCTCGCAGATCAGGCCTCGGTCCCGGATCAGCCGCAGGCCGACCGGCCCGGTCGCGTGGCGGATGGCGTTGGTGACCAGTTCGCTGACGATGAGTTCCGTGGTGAATGTGAGGTCGGGGACACCCCATTCCGTCAGCTGCCGGGCGGCGAGGGTGCGGGCGTGCGCGACGGCGGCGGGATCGCTGGGCAGACTCCAGAAGGTCACCTGGTCCGGGGCCAGTATGCGGGTGCGGGCGAGGAGCAGGGCCGCGTCGTCGGCCGGTGGACCGGTCAGGAGCGTGTCGATCACTTTGCGGCCGGTCTCCTCCAGGGTGGGCAGAGGCGACGTGAGGGCATCGCCCAGCCGGGAGAGCCCGATGTCGATGTCCCGGTCGACGGACTCGATGAGGCCGTCGGTGTAGAGGGCGACGAGGCTGCCTTCGGCCAGCTCGATCTCGATGGCCTGGAAGGGCAGGTAGCCGAGACCGAGTGGCGGCCCGGCGGGCATGTCCAGGATGTCGGCGCCGCCATCGGGTCGGACGATCATCGGTGGCAGGTGACCCGCCCGGGCCATGGTGCACCGCCCGGTGACCGGGTCGTAGACGGCGTACAGACAGGTGGCGCCCAGGAACGCGGTGCCCGTCGCCTCGCCCTCGGCCGCGGTCGGAGCATCGGTGTGGGCTCCCATGAGGCCGATGACCAGGTCGTCCAGATGGGCCAGCAGTTCGTCCGGCGAGAGGTCGAGGTTGGCGAGTGTGCGTACGGCGACGCGCAGGCGCCCCATGGTCGCCGCCGCATTGATACCGTGCCCGGCCACATCTCCGACGACCAGGGCAACGCGCGCTCCGGACAGCGGGATCACGTCGAACCAGTCGCCACCCACACCACTGGGAGCATCCGCCGGGAGGTACCAGGAGGCCGCCTCCAGAGCGGATCCTCCGGTCAGATCCTGCGGGAGCAGGTAGCGCTGCATGGACCGGGCCGCAGTGCGCTCACGCGTGAAACGGCGTGCGTTGTCGATGCACACCGCCGCACGGGAAACGAGTTCCTCGGCCAGACGTGCGTCGTCCTCGTCGAAGGGCCCGAGCCGCCGGGAGCGGGCGAACGTCGCCGCGCCTAGAGTGACTCCCCGTGCCCGCACAGGGACCACCATCACCGAGCGGACGTCGTGGTCGAGGAGCGTGGCGCCCAGCGTCTCCTCCGCGGTCACCCACGGACTGTCGGTGCGGTCCAGGACCGGTTCGACCAGGGTCTTGCTCTCCATCAGACAGCGGGTCACGGGCGACGAAGGAGCGCGCCGTACCGTCTCCCCCACGGCCAGGGACGCCTCGGGACAGCCCTCGCGTACCGACTGCTGCGCCGCCCGTCGGATGACGGGCGCCATGCCGACCGGCCCGGGCGCCGGTTCCTCGCCCCGCATGACGGAGTCCAGCAGGTCGACGGCGACGAAGTCGGCGACGGCCGGCACGGCGTCGTCGGCCAGTTCCTGCGCGGTCCGCGTCACGTCCAGGGTGCTGCCGATGCGGGCAGCGGCATCGTTGAGCAAGGCCAGGCGTTCCTGAGCCCGCCGTCGCTCGGTGATGTCGATGATCATGTACCAGACGCCCACGTTCCGGTCGTGACGGTCCTTCATCGCGAAGAAGGAGGCGGAGACCGCCCGGCTTCGGTCGGGGTCCGCATGGTCCACCCCGTGGTATTCGTGGTCCATCACCGGAGCGCCGGTCTCCAGGACGCGGCGCATCTGCTCCTCGAAGGCCTCCGCCTCGGCCTTCGGCAGGAGGTCCGCCATCCGCCGGCCCAGCCGCTGCTTCAGCGGGATCTGGCGTTCCAGCGCTTCGTTCACCCAGACATACCGCAGGTCCGTGTCGAGGACGGCGATACCGACCGGCGCATGGGCGAGGAAGGGAGTGAGCGTCAGCTGGCTCACCCCACCGCCTGGCATCCGCCAGAAGGCGCGTTTCGGGGGCCGGCCGACGAACCTGCCGAAGACCAGCGCGGCGGCCGTGGCGACCAGGACGCCCGGAAGCATCTCGTAGACCCCTGACCAGGGGGGACCGAGCAGCGGATTGACCTGCTTCCACAGGAGCACCGTGGCCGCGCCGGAGACGATCCCGGCCATGGCGCCGGCCCAGGTCATGCGCGGCCAGTAGAGCGAGAGCACGACGACCGGGCCGAAGGCGGCGCCGAAGCCCGCCCAGGCGTAGCCCACGATGCTCAGCAGCCCGCCGCCTCTGAGCGCGAGCAGAGAAGCCACCAGCGTCACGACGACGACGGCGGCGCGTCCCACCCACACCAGTGCCTGGTCCGAGGCGCGCCGGTTGAGGAACGCGCGGTAGAAGTCCTCGGTGAGGGCGACGGAGGAGACGAGGAGCTGACTGTCGGCGGTCGAGATGATGGCCGCGAGGACCGCGATCAGCATCACCCCGGCACCCCACGGGCTGAACAGGATGCGGCTCAGGTTGATGTACACCGTCTGCGGGTCGTGCAGCGGCGTGCCGGACTGCGCGACGCCCAGCAGACCGACGAACGTGCCACCGGCGAGGACGACGGTGACCCATCCCGTTCCGATGCGCCGGGCTGCCGGCAGGGCCTTCGTGCTGCGAATACCCATGAAGCGGGCCAGGATGTGCGGCTGGCCGAAGTAGCCGAGACCCCAGGAAAGCAGCGAGATCACCGCGACGGCGCCGAGTGATCCGCCGGCCGCCGACCACCGTCCGTCCGTGAAGTCGACCTTGGCATCCATGTCCAGCAGGCCGGGTGTCTTGCTGTTGAGGGAGTCGCGAAGCGTCCCGAAGCCGCCGAGCGTCGCGATACCGACCACGGGAACCACGAGCAGGGCGAGGAACATCAGCGTGGCCTGCAGGACGTGGGTCAGACTCACGGCCAGGAATCCGCCCAGACACGAGTAGACGACGATGACCAGAGCGGTCAGGGAGATTCCGAGCCGGAATCCGGCACCGAAGATGTGCCCGAACAACAGTCCGCCGGCCACGAGCCCACTGGCGACGTAGACGGTGAAGAACACCAGGGTCACCGTCGCCGAGACCATCCGCAGCATCCGGGTGCGGTCCTCGAACCGCTCCTCCAGATAGGCCGACAGGCTCACGGCGTTCCCGGCGCGCTCGGTGTAGGTGCGCAGCCTCGGCGCGACGAACAGCCAGTTCAGATAGGTGCAGACCACCAGGCCGACCGCGATCCAGCTCGCCCCGACACCGGCCGCGTACACGGCCCCGGGAAAGGCCAGGAACAGCCAGCCGGACATGTCGCTGGCCCCTGCGGACAGGGCCGCGACGAACGCCGGCAGCCGACGGCCGCCCAGAGCGAAGTCGGCAAAGGTGTGCGTACGGCCGTAGGCCCAGACGCCGGTTCCGATCATCACGGCCACGTAAACGAGGAACGTGGCCAGGATCGGCGCACTCAGGTCGGACATAGTGCCTCGCCTGCGAGGTTCATGAGCACGGGCGCGGCCGTCGCATGTCGGACAGCCGTGGGACCTACTGACCAAATCTACCGATTTTGGCCGCCATCGGCCGACGGGGACGTTCGCGCCTGCGCGGACGGCAGGCCGCGGCGGCCTTCTGCGTCCCGTTCGGGCAACCCCACGAGGAGCAGCGTGACGTCGTCGTCATGCGCCTCCGTGTCCGGAATGAGGGTTCTGACCAGACAGGTCGCCGCCTGCTCGAGCCGCTGCCGATCCGCTTTGAGCTCGAGGGCGAGAGTGCGGGCGAGAACGTCGATCTGCGCCTCGATGTCGGTGCCGGGTCTCTCGACCAGGCCGTCGGTGTAGAGCGCGAGAGTGCTGCCCGACGGCAGCGGCTGGGTCGTCTGCCGGAAGGGCACCCCGGTGCCGCCGGGATCATTGACGCCGAGGGGGACTCCGACCGGTGTCCACAGCCGCCGAGCGGGTCCGTCCGGGGGGAGGACGATGACGGGGAGGTGTCCCGCGGAGCACAGGGTGACTTCTTGGGCGCTCTGATCCACCACCAGATAGACGCAGGTGACGAGCTGGTCCGCCAGATCGGCGACGAACGCGTCCAGCCCGGCCATGAGCCGGCTGGGCGGTACTCCCGTGCGGGCCAGCGCGTGGGAGGCCGCGCGCATCTGGCCCATGACGGCCGCCGCCTCCAGCCCCCGTCCCATCACATCGCCCACGACGATCCCGGTACGGTCCCGGTCCAGCGGAACGATGTCGAACCAGTCACCGCCCACTCCGGGGTCCCGGACGGATGCCAGGTACCGGTGAGCGCTGGGCAGGTGGGGAAGACGGGCCGGATCACCCATGAGGCTGTGCTGCAGGGTGTAGGCGATGTGCCGGTGCTCCTCGTAGCGCTCGGCGCGCTCGGCCTCGACCTGCCTGCGTTCGGTGATGTCCCGTACGGTCAGGAACACCCGGGTCTCCTCTTCGGCCCGGAGGCTGCTGAGACTCACCTCGACGGGGAACTCGGCGCCGTCGCTGCGCAGCCCGTACAGGCCCCGGTCCACGACGATCGGCTTCGGGTCCGTCTGGCGCAGGTAGGCGCGGAGCAGAGCGCGGTGCCTCGCACGCCGGGCGGCGGGCACCAGGTCGACGACCGTGGTGCCCAGGAGGTCGGACGGCGCATGGCCGAACATCTTCTGCACCTGCGCGTTGGCCATGACGATGACGCCCTGACCGTCCGTGATCAGCAGGGCGTCGGGGGCCGATTCCAGCAGCGCGAGGAAGCGCCGGTTGGCCCGCCGGACCTCGCGTTGGGCCGCGACGCGATCAGTGATGTCGATGACCACACCGCACACGGCGTAGGGCGTGCCGGACGAGGTCTTGAGCGGGAACAGACTGGTGAGGAAGTCTCGTGGACCTCCCGGCAGAGCGAGCAGCTCCTCTCGCTGGATGGGGCCGCCCTCGGCCAGCATGGCGAGGTCGGTGGCCCGCGCCTGACGCGCGAGGTCGGCCGGCATGACATCCAGGTCCCGGCGGCCCAGCACCCGTTCGCGGGGCAGGCCCAGACTCTCCTCGAACGTCGTGTTGACCGCCAGGAAGCGCCCGTCCAGGTCCTTGATGAACACCACCGCGGGCGTGTGGTCGATGAACGCCTGCAGCAGTTGGTTCTGCCGCACCTGCCATTCGGCACGGGCGTGGGCCACCTCGACGCGGCGGCCCACGGCCAGGGCCGAGAAGATGATCGCGGCGCACACGGTCACGCACCCGCACACCAGCAGCGCGGTGCCCAGACGCGTTCCGAACAGTCCCGCGTCCTCACCGGCGAGGACGAGGCCGCCCAGCAGCGGCGGCACCACCAGGACAGTGGCGAACAGCCGGCGCCCCAGCGCACCCGTGGTGCCCGCGTTCATCAGGAGCCCGGCAGGCCCCCGGGCCGGCCGGGCGAAGAAGGCCGCGATCCCCAGCAGCACCAGAGCCACCCCGGTGTACACGGCCATCCCGTTGTACGCCCCGAACCGTTCCAGTTCGGGCACGGCGTACGCGAACCCGTAGAGCCGCAGCATCCCCAGCGTGAGGACGGCCAGGCCCGGGACCTGGCTCGTCCAGGCGGGCAGCCGGGGCGTGCTCGCGCACAGGGCCGCCACGCCCCCGACCACGAGTGCCGCCGCCGTGTTCGGCGCCATCCGGCCGGGCGTCCCTGAGGCCATCACGGTGTGGTCCGCGAAGAGCAGTTGATCGATGCCCAGGCCCGCCCCGGTCCCGTACTCCACCAGGGTGAGTCCGCCGAGAACCAGGGCCGGCGCGGCGGTCACACGGGCCGTGGTGATCGCCCAGCGGGCGACCCGGCGGCGAGCCGGCAGGAACAGGGCGACACCCAGGGTCAGCAGAGCCACGGCGGTGTTCGCGGCCATGACCGCATCGGCGCCGGGCACGTGCCTCAGGATGTCGACGCCGAAGATCCAGCCGGCAAGACCCGACGCCCCCAGCGCGGCGGCCAGCAGAGCGGCAGCCTGGGCCACGGCGCGAGCAGCATCGAGAGCGGACTGCTGGTACGGCAGATCCGCGGCCTGCCCCGCTCCGAGTACGCCGGGCAACTCGGGCGCCTGCTCTTTCACCACCGGAGGCTCACCTTTTATGGACAAATAACCAAATCCACCTTCATACCCTAAGCACTTCGCCACCACCCGCGCTCCGCCTCCTGCACCATGCAATCTTTGCCTGGAGCAAAGGTTTTCTTGCGCCTGAGAGGCGCCTCTCGGCACTTGCACCGGTTGCCGCCTGCGGCCCCATTGTGTTGAGCCTTGCGCCCCTTTACTGTTCGGCTTTGCCTGAGTCTGTTTGATACTGATTGCTCGGGCGGTATGGAGGCCGCAGTGCGGAGTATTCCGATCGGTTCAGAGGCTGCAAGACCCGGTCGCCGTCGGTGGTGGAGAGCGGGGCTCGCGACAGCCGCGGCCCTCGCCCTGGCCGCGGGCATGGCCGCGCCCGCCGCGGCGCAGAACGCCGGCGGGCAGGCACCCGCCGGCGTGTCGGGGGCCAGTCCGGGCGCACACACGGTGAGTCTCGACGGCTACTCGTTCCTCGTCGACGGCAAGCGGACCTATCTGTGGTCCGGCGAGTTCCACTACTTCCGGCTCCCGAGCCCGGACCTGTGGCGCGACATCTTCCAGAAGATGAAGGCCGCCGGGTTCAACTCCACCTCTCTGTACTTCGACTGGGGGTACCACTCGCCGAAGCCGGGTGTGTACGACTTCAGCGGAGTCCGAGACGTCGACAAGCTGCTCGACATGGCCCAGGAGGCCGGGCTCTACGTGATCGCCCGCCCGGCGCCGTACATCAACGCGGAGGTCGACAGCGGCGGCCTGCCCGGCTGGATGACCACCAAGGCCGGGCACAACCGCAGTGACGACCCGCAGTTCCTGAAGTACGCCGACGAGTGGCTGACGCAGATCGACCGGATCATCGCCCGTCACCAACTGACCAACGGCACCGGCTCCGTCATCGCCTACCAGGTCGAGAACGAGTACTACAACGGCTCGTCAGCCGGCCGCTCGTACATGAAGCACCTGGAGGACAAGGCCCGCGCCGACGGCATCACGGTGCCGCTGACCGGCAACAACAACGGCACCTTCAACTCCGGTACCGGCGCCCTGGACGTCGACGGACCGGACTCCTACCCGCAGGGCTTCAACTGCTCGAACCCCTCGAAGTGGAACGGTGTCCCCGACATCAGCTACGACCACCCGAACGGTAAGCCGCTGTACTCACCGGAGTTCCAGGGCGGCGCCTTCGACCCCTGGGGCGGGCCGGGCTACGACAAGTGCGCCCAGCTGATCAACGACCAGTTCGCGAACGTGTTCTACAAGCAGAACATAGCCGTCGGCGCCACCGCGCAGAGCTTCTACATGACCTACGGCGGCACCAACTGGGGCTGGCTGGGCATGCCGGAGAACTACACGTCCTACGACTACGGTGCCGCGATCCGCGAGAACCGCCAGTTGGACCCGAAGTACTACGAGGACAAGCTGATCGGGTACCTCACGCAGTCGGTCGCCCCGCTGACCAAGACCGAGGCGATCAGGGCCACGCCGCCGGACGACTCCGCGGTCGTCGACACCGCCCGGATGAACCCCGACAGCAAGACGCAGTTCCACGTCCTGCGACACGGGAACTCCACGTCCACGGCGGTCGACAAGACCCACATCTCGCTGGACTTCAACGCCCGGCCGTCCGGGGACACCACCTACACCTGGGACGACCCCGACTCCGCGCTGCAGTACACCGGTTCGTGGTCGCACGTGGCCGACCAGAGCTACACCGGAGGCGACTACAAGCACACCGAGTCGTTCTCCGACAAGGCCGGTGACTCGGTCACCGTCCCCTTCGACGGCACGGCGATCCGCTGGATCGGCTCGAAGACCGACAACCACGGCAACGCCGACGTCTACCTCGACGGCACCAAGGTCGCGACGGTCGACGACTCCGGCAACGAGAACCAGGCGGTGGTCTTCCAGAAGACCGGCCTGTCGTCCGGGGCACACACGCTGAAGATCGTCGTCAACGGGAACCACGGCTCGGGGTCGACGGACAACTACGTGTCCATCGACGCCATCGACGTGCCGACGGGCGCCGCCGCCGCGGAGCCGACCTACCCGGTCGTACCGCAGCAGCCGGGCACAGCGATCACCCTCGACGGCCGCGACTCGCACGTGATCGTGGCGAACTACCGGCTCGGGGACGCGCAGTTGCAGTACTCGACGTCGGAGATCATGACGCACGCCGCCATCGGCAACCGGGACGTCGCCGTGCTCTACGGCGACCCGGGCAGCGACGGCGAGACCGTGCTGCGCTACTCCTCCAAGCCCACCGTGACCAGCAGCGGCGGCACGGTCACGACCACGTGGGACGCGGCCACCGGTGACCTGCGGCTGAACTACACGCACAAGGGCCTGATCCGCATCGCCATCAGCGGCGGCGGAGCGCGCCCGCTGCAACTGCTCGTCGGCGACAAGGACACGGCGAAGACCTTCTGGCGGCAGGACACGGCGGCCGGCCCGGTGCTCGTGCGCGGCACCCACCTGCTGCGGACGGCGACCAGCCGGGACGGCGGCCGCACCGTGGCGCTCACCGGCGACAACGCCGACGACAAGAACATCGAGGTGTTCACCTCCGCCGCCCACGTCACCTGGAACGGCAGGGAACTGAAGACCCGGGCCACCGACACGGGAAGCCTCACCGGGAAGATACCGGTGGCCGCCGCGATACACCTGCCGGCCCTCACGAACTGGAAGCACGCCGAGGAATCTCCCGAAGCCGCCCCCGATTTCGACGACTCGAGCTGGCAGGTGGCCGACAAGACCACCACCAACAGCGTCTCCGGCGTCAACTCGCTGCCGGTGCTCTACGCGGACGACTACGGCTTCCACACCGGCAACACCTGGTACCGCGGCCGCTTCCGCGCCTCCGGCAAGGAGTCGGGCATCCACCTGGTGTCGGACTCCGGCGGCAAGGCGCAGGCGTTCTCCGCCTGGCTGAACGGCTCCTTCCTGGGCAGCTCCACCACCGGCAGCGCCGACTTCGCCTTCCCGGACGGTTCGGTGAAGTCGAAGGGCGACAACGTGATCTCCGTGCTCACGGTGAACATGGGGCACGAGGAGGACTACAACTCCACCAACGGCAACACGACCGCACGTGGTCTGACCAGTGCCTCCCTCGTCGGGGCGCCGCTCACGTCCGTCACCTGGCGGCTGCAGGGCGTGCGAGGGGGCGAGGACCCGCAGGACACGGTGCGCGGCCCGCTCTCCACGGGCGGTCTGTACGGCGACCGGGCCGGCTGGTCCCTGCCGGGCCTTCCGGACAAGAACTGGGACCCGGTGTCCCTGCCGACGACCGACAAGCGCCCCGGGGTCTCCTGGTACCGCACCGACGTGAACCTGAACCTGCCGCACGGCCAGGACACCTCGCTCGGGCTGACGTTCACCGACGACCCGTCACGCAAGTACCGCGCCACGATCTTCGTGAACGGCTGGCAGGTCGGCAACTACGTCAACTACCTCGGCCCGCAGAGCACGTTCCCGGTCCCCAACGGGATCCTGAACCCGAACGGCCGGAACAGCGTCGCCATCGCCGTGTGGAACCTGGACGGCAGCACCGGCGGGCTGGGCAAGGTCTCGCTGACCGACTACGGCAGCTACGCCTCGTCCCTGCGCGTCGCGCAGAACGACAGCCCCCGCTACGACGACGAGAAGTACGCGATGCCGAAGCGTCCGGGAGCCGATGTCACCCTGGACGTGCCGGACACCGCCCAGTCGGCGCAGGCCTTCACGGCCGAGGCGACGGTGCGGGTGCCCGAGGACCGGCCGACCGCGTCCCGGCTGACGGCCTCGCTGTCCGCGCCGGACGGCTGGAGCGTCAGTGCCACCAGCCCCACGGAGGTCAAGCGCGTGCCGTCCGGCGGATCGGCCACCTTCACCTGGAAGGTCCAGCCGCCGGCCGGGAAGCTGCCGTCCGCCTCGGCCCTCACCGCCACCGTGCACTACCAGCAGAAGGGACGGCAGGCCACCGGGGGTGACGAGCGCGTCGTCCGCGGCATCCCTCCGGCTCCGCCGGCCGGGAAGAGCGCGGTGAGCGACCTGCCGTTCCTGTCGTCCACCAACGGGTGGGGTCCGGTGGAACGTGACAGCAGCGTCGGCGAACAGGCCGCCGGGGACGGCCGTGCGATCCGTGTCGCCGGTGTCGGCTACGCCAAGGGCCTGGGCACCAACGCGGTCAGCGACGTCCAGCTCTACCTCGGCGGGAAGTGCTCCCGGTTGACGGCGAACGTCGGCGTCGACGACGAGACGGGCGGTGCGGGAACGGTGACGTTCTCCGTGACCGCCGACGGCAAGACCCTGGTGACCACGCCGACGCTCCGCGGCAAACAGGCCGCGGTGCCGATCGACGTCGACGTCAGCGGCGCCCAGGTGGTCGACCTCGAGGTCGGTGACGCCGGCGACGGAAACGGCAACGACCACGGTGACTGGGCGATGCCGACGCTGACGTGCGGTGAGGCCTCCGGCTGACGGCCGCCCGTGACAGGGGAGTTCGTTCCCCTGTCACGGGCGTCAGCGTTCGAAGGCACCGAGGTCGGGCGCCGAACCCTGGAGGCACGTCGCACCTGCCGAGACGTGCGACACGCTCAGTTCTGGTACACCTCGAGCCGACCGCACATCCCGGGCTTCCCCCGGGCAGCGGGCTGCTCCGACCTCACAGCAGCGTCCACGAGGTGGGGGAATTCCCCCCGCTCCAGCGAGTCGAGTTGTACGCCGGTGGCTGCGGCGGCGGCCTCGGCACCCTGCCGCCACCGCTCGCGCCACTCGGCGATGCGCGGCCGTACGAGTGCGGCGGCGGCCCGGTGGAACTCGGCCAGCGCCTCAGGTCCCTCGGCCTCGCGCAGTGCCCGGTACCCCTCCAGGGCGAGATCCCGCCGGGCCCGCGCCAGGCGCTCCTGCTCCTCCCCGGGTGCGCCGGCGGGGATGACGGTGGCGCGTGCGTACGTCTCGGGATCGGTCAGGTACTCCGGGGGCAGGGTGAGGACGGCGTCCCCCGCCTCCGGCAGCCCGCTGTTCTGCATCAGCACGGTGATGCGCAGATCTCCCTCATTGACCAGCCGGTGGATGGTGCCGGGCGTGAACCAGGCGACCGTGCCGGCCTGGAGCGGGGTGACCGCGTACCCGGACGCGGTCAGCGTCTGCACGGCACCCCGGCCACCAGTGACGACATAGGCCTCCGAGCACGCCAGGTGCATATGAGGGGTACCTCCGCACGCCCCGTCAGGGGCAGGCCAGTCGTACACCGACAGATGCGAGAGGGCGACACCGCCGGGCAACCCGGTGTTCTTCGCAGTCATGAGCGGCAGCACTCCATTTCGCAGGCCGGCGTGGTGTACGGACACGAGTATCCGCTCAGTCGTGCGCGGGGCGGGAGCGCGTGTGCCCGGCCTCCTGGAGGCCGGGCACACCGCACCATGTCGTCAGAGGTGAGTCCGGCAGCGTGCACCCGCCGTGGTCGGGGTCAGGCGGGCTGCGGGACGGGCGTCGCCGGAGCGGCCGCGACCTTGCGGGTCTCGCGCATCATCAGCAGGCCGGTGCCCAGCATCAGCGTCGCGGTCAGGCCGTGGACTCCGAGCGCGGTGGCCACGGAGCCGTGGTGGGCCAGCACGGTGGTCATGTCGCCGTACGCGGCGAGGGCCTCCACCATCAGCACCCAGCCCAGCGCCCGACGGTGGCCCGTCACCAGCAGGATGCCCAGGACCAGGGCCAGGACGACGTCGCGGATGCCCTTGATGATCAGGAAGCCGCCGCCGTCGCCGGACGGCCGGCTCGGCAGACCGAAGCCCGCCGCCGCCGTCTCCGGGCTGAGGATGAACTCCGTCCCGAACCAGAGGATGAAGAGGACGAAGGCGGTGACCAGGACGGTGTTGATCTTCTTCAGGGGCACTGTTCTTCTCCTTGCGAGTCTTGGTGGGCTTGCAGTTGCGGGCGGCCGGGCGGATGGGCCCGCGGGCTCAGGTGAGGGCGGCGACCAGCAGGGCGAAGGCGGCGATGATGACGGCGACGCGGACGTAGTGGAAGCGGCCCCAACGGTTCAGCTGCTGCTTCCAGTCGGCGGGCCGGTTGTCAGGGGTCCACGTCTTGTTCCGGTTGTTGATCGGGACGAGCAGCAGGATCGACATGATCACGCTGAGGATCAGCAGCGCACCGGCGGTGACGACGAGGCCCGTGCCGTGGTGGTGCCGTCCGGCGATGGCCCAGACCGCGACGAGGGCGAGCGAGCCGATGTACCAGACCGGCATCACCGCGCCGAGCATCCGGCCCCCGTGGGCGTGACCGAGTTGGCCACTGTCCTCGGGCAGTGCGTCGAGGATCGGGCCGATGACGAAGGCGACGGAGAACTCCACCCCCACCATCACGCCGACGACCACCGTGGTGACGACCTCGAGTGCGTTGAGCATGATGACCCCCTGGACATCTAGCGTTGCTAGCTGATGAGGCAACGCTAGTACTGCTGCCGCTCTCTTGTCTAGCGGTGCTAGAATCGAATCATGTCGGTACAGGAACGCAAGCAGCGGGAACGGGCGGAGCGCGAGCGCCTCATCGTGGCGACGGCCCGTGAACTCGCCGAGCGGCAGGGCTGGGACGCGGTCACCACCCGTCGGCTCGCCGAAAGCATCGAATACAGCCAGCCCGTCCTCTACAGCCATTTCCGCGGCAAGCGCGAGATCATCGGCGCCGTCGCCCTGCAGGGCGCCACCGAGCTGGCCGTGGCGGTGCGGACCGCGACCGCCGCCGTGGACGGCCCGCGCGAGCGGGTCGCCGCCCTCGCGCGCGCCTATCTCGACTTCGCCGAACGCAACCCGGCGGTCTACGACGCCATCTTCCAGCTCGACGGCGGTCTCGCCTACGCGCAGGAGGACACCCCGGAACCTCTTAAGGACGCCTTCGCCGCGCTGCTGGAGTGCCTCGGCGAGGTCACCGGGGACGGCGTCGACGCGGGGCTGTTCACCGAGGTGTTCTGGGCGTCCCTGCACGGGGTGGCGACCCTGACCCGGTCGGGACGGCTGCCCCCGGAGTACACCGAGCAGAGGGTGGAGTTGCTGGTGGACCGGCTCGCCGTGGTCTGACACCCCCTCCCGGCGGGCACACAGCCGGCACGTGCCCGGCCGTGGACGTCGTCCTGCGGGACAGCACGCCTCGCTTGTTACGAAGAGCTGACGGGTCTCCCCCGCGCTGGAATCCCGGTGGTCCCATACGCCACTCTGCTCTCACCTGAACTTGCCGCGGCACAAGGAAGCGGCCGTCGCGGCAGGGGCGCCCCGGGAGCAGCTGCTCCCGGGGCGTCGTCGTCTCCGGACGGCGAGGTTCCGCCACGAGATGTTCCCCGGCGTGCCGCGGGCCCCGGTGCGCAGGCCGGGGCCGCCTGGGTCTACCGTCCCGCTGTGAGGTTGCGGCGACTCGCCCGATGAGCCCCGGAGAAAGGCGATCTGCATGGTTGGTTACGCGGTGACCGCATCGGCAGGACCGCTCGCGGAACTGACCGGTGGACGGCTGCTGTCCTCGTGGCGGCTGGACGTCCCCGCGCTGCTGCTGGTGCTCGTCCTGGGTGTGCTCTACGGCTGGGGGGTGGCCCGGCTGCGCGGGCGCGGGGAACCCTGGCCGCCCGCCCGTGTCGCCGCCTTCGTGCTGATCGGGCTCGGGGGTCTGGTCGCGGCCACGATGTCCGGGCTCGCCGTGTACGACCATGTGCTGTTCTGGCCGGCCGCCGTGCAGAACATCCTTCTCGATCTGGTCGCACCCCTGGGCCTGGCCCTCGGCGATCCGCTGCGGCTGGCCGTCGAAGCGCTGCCGGAGAGGGCCGCGGGACGGGTCCGGCGGGCCATGACGAGCCGGGTGGTGCGTACGCTGACGTTCCCCATGGTGAGTACGGCCCTGGTCCTGGGCACCGAACTGACGGTCTACTTCACGCCGTACTTCGCCACCGCCCTGCGCATGGGCTGGCTGCACGAGCTGATGTACCTGCACCTGCTGGCGGCCGGCTGCCTGGTCGTCGTACCGGTGCTGACGCACGAGGAGGCGCTGCCGTCGTGGTGCACGCATCCGGTACGGGCGGCGCTGGTCTTCCTCGACGGCATCGTCGACGCGATTCCGGGCGTCGTCGTGATGACGCACGGCACGCTCATCGCGGGTGCCTGGTATCTGCACCACGCGCCGTCCTGGTCGCCGGACGTCCAGCACGACCAGCAGCTCGGCGGCGGCGCGATGCTCAGCATCGCCGAGCTGGTCGCGTTGCCGTTCCTGCTGGCGATCCTGGTCCAGTGGTACCGCGCGGAGCGCGTCCAGAACGCGGCCCTGGACCGGCGTCTGGACGCGGAGCTCACCGTCGTCCCGGCACCGGCGGCCGACCACGGTCCGGGCCCGGACCCGGCTCCCACCCCCGAGCGCGTACGTCCCTGGTGGGAGACGGAGCAGAACGACGTGGCCGCCAGGATCCGCCGCCAGCGCGGCAACGACTGACCCGCACCCCGGAGCGATTTCGTCCGACAAGTGCGTTTGTGTCCTGTTCTGCGGTCTACACAAGGACCGTGACTGACAACTCTCCCCCTCCGGAGAGCGGCCCGGCCTGCCGGGTCGAGTGGGTGCACAGGGTGGTGGCGGAGCCCCGGCTGGGCGCCGGTCCGGAGGGCGTGGCGGTCGACGCGGGGGCGCGCCGCGCGTACGTGGCGTGCTCGCGGGACGACGCGGTCGTCGCCGTGGATCTCGACCGTGCGGTTCCCGTCTGGCGGGCCGAGGTGGGCACGGAACCGATCCCCGTCGTCCTGGATCTGCCCAGCAGGTGGTTGTTCACGGCCGATGCCCGATCCGACACGGTCACCGTGCTCGACGCGGACAGCGCCGCGCCCGTCGCCCGGATCCCCGTCGGTCGGGACGCCTACCCGGCCGGCCTCGGGCACGATCCGTTACGGCGGCGCGTCTTCTGCGGCAACACCGCGGCCGGCACGATCACCGCGATCGACGCCGACCGCCTGGAGGTGATCGGCACCGTCCCCGCCGAGCTCGGGGCGGGGAGCATCGCCGTGGACGGCGAGCGCGGGCGCGGATACTGCGCGAACTTCATGGCCGGCTCACTGACCGTGTTCGACACGGAGACGCTGCGCCCGGTTCGCCGGATCTCCGTCCCCGAGGGACCGTGCAAGGCGGTCGCCGACGCCGTGACCGGCCACCTGTACGTGGCCGGGTCCCTGCACGGCACGGTGCTGCGGCTGTCCCTCGCCACGGGGCGGCCCGTGGACGAGCTGCGGGTGGAGCGGGCCCCGGTCGGCATGGGTGTCTCGCCGGACGGTTCACGGTTGTACGTGTGCAACCGGGGAGCGGGGACCGTGAGCGTCCTCGACACGGCCGGCGGTGCGGAGAGGCACCGCATCACCGTCGGTCTCGGGCCCGGGGACTGCCAGGTCGACCCCGTGTCCGGACGGCTGCTGGTCTCCAACGCCGGAAGCGGCACGCTCACCGTGGTGGACCGGCCCTGGCTGCCGGGCCCCGGGCGTCCGCGGACGCATCCGGCGGTCGGCCGCCGCGTCCCGGAGTTCGCGCTGCCCGACGCCCGCACCGGTCGGGTGCGCACCACGCGGGAGTGGGCGGAGCGCAAGTACGTGATCAACTTCTTCGCCAGTTGGTGAGGCCCCTGCAACGCGGAGGCGCCGGTCCTGGAGCGGCGGCGCCGCCGTACCGCCCGGTCCGGGCTGGACATCGTTCTGATCAACGTGTGGGAAACCCGCCGTGCGCGGGAGGAGGCGCTGGGCTTCGCCGGCGTGTGGGGTGTCGACGGCCCGGTCCTGCTGGACGAGACGGGGGACTACGCGGCCTCGCTCGGCATCACCGGCGTCCCCACGAACGTCCTGGTCGATGCCCGGGGGATCGTCCGGGCGGTGGGCGCGGTGACACCGGCCGAGCTGGAGCATGCCGTGGCCGAGCTGCTGGCGGAGTGAGGTCAGGGCTCGTCGGGGGGTTTCTGGTCGCGTGGCTTCGGTGGCTGGTCGAAGTGGACCCGGACCTTCTGGAAGCCCTTGAAGGCCTCCGTGGCGGCATACGACTGGTAGGCGCGGCGGTCTCCGGCGCTCAGGTGCACCCGGTCCGTGAACGGCGTCAGCAGGCTCCGCGGCCACAGCCGCATGTCCCGTACGGCCGCCACCTGGGCCGCCGTGAGGAAGATGAGCGCGCCGACGTAGAGCCAGGCGAACAGGCCCAGGACGATGCCGAACATGCCGTACGTGGCCGTGGCGCCGCGCAGGACGTGACTGACGTAGTAGGAGCCCACCCACTGCAGCGCCTGCCACGCGAAGGCGGCACCCACCGCGACGCCGGCCAGCGGCCGCAGGGGCAGTGCCCGATGCGTCAGCAGCCGGTAACTCGCGACGAGCAGGGCGGCGTTGAGGCACAGCGATCCGGCCGTGGCGGCGATCCGGGTGCTGCCCTGCAGCCGCTCGCCGAACAGGTACGTCTGTGAGGCCGCCACGGACAGCAGGGTGAAGGCGCACAGCGCGAGTCCGAGGAGGAGCAGGAAGAGCAGGCCCTTGAGCCGCGAGTGGAAGGGGTCCGGCCGGGCGTGGCGCGGGACCGCCCAGATCTTGTTGAGGGCGTACTGCGCCGCCTGGGCCACACCGAGGGAGCCGTAGAGGCTGCCCGCGATACCCACGGCGAGGGCGGCACCGCTGCTGTGGAAGGAGTGGATGTTCTCCCCCAGCTGGTCGCCGATCACCGGGAACTCGCCCAGCGCCGAGTCCAGGACGCGCTGCTGCAGGCCGGGATCGTTGCTGAGCAGGGTGCTCAGGACGACGACGAGGATGAGCAGCAGCGGGAAGAGCGAGAGAAATCCGTAGTAGGTCAGGAGGGCCGCGAGATACAGGGTCTGGTCGTCGTAGAACTTGTAGAGCACGGCCAGCGGCAGTCCCACCCAGCGGTGGCGCCTCTGATAGCCGTCCACACGCGCAACGAATCTCATGGCTGCCGCCTTCTGCCGGCCGACGCAGAGCCGCCTGCGAGCTCGATACCAGCCATGTGCTTCGAAGTACCTCTCCCGGGGCCGTTCACACGCAGCCGTGGCGTCGGCGGTGCTGGGGTGGGGTGCTCAAGCGGCAGCGAGCCCTGGCGCAGCGGGTGTCGGCCGTCAGGGTGTTTGCGGCGGGCGAGCTGTGCCGCAGCCGCCGCGACGACCGCCCGGCCAGCAGGATGGAGGCGCCGCGCCCCCTCCAGGGCACGGTGGTACGACCCGATGAGAGGCGAACCCGTGACCACCTCCGCACCGACCCCGGACGCACCGCCCGCCCGCTACGACGACCTGCGCGCCCTCGTCGTCAACTGCACGCTGAAGCGGTCGCCGGAGCGCAGCAACACGCAGGGGCTCATCGACCGCAGCGTACGCATCATGGAATCGCAGGGCGTGCGGGTCGAGGTCGTACGCGCGGTCGACCACGACATCGCCACGGGCGTCTGGCCGGACATGACCGAGCACGGCTGGCGGTCGGACGCGTGGCCGGCACTGTACGAGGGCAAGGTCATGACGGCGGACATCCTCGTCCTGGCCGGGCCGATCTGGCTCGGTGACAACAGCTCGGTGATGAAGCAGGTCGTCGAGCGCCTCTACGCCTGCTCCAGCCTGCTCAACGACGCGGGTCAGTACGCGTACTACGGCCGCGTCGGCGGCTGTCTGATCACCGGCAACGAGGACGGCGTCAAACACTGCGCGATGAACGTCCTCTACAGCCTCCAGCACCTGGGCTACACCATCCCCCCGCAGGCCGACGCGGGCTGGATCGGTGAGGCGGGTCCCGGCCCGTCCTATCTCGATCCCGGTTCCGGCGGCCCCGAGAACGACTTCACCAACCGCAACACCACCTTCATGACGTGGAACCTGCTCCACCTCGCGCGGCTCCTCAAGGACGCCGGTGGCGTTCCCGCCTACGGCAACCAGCGCACCGCGTGGGACGCCGGCTGCCGCCACGACTACGAGAACCCCGAGCACCGCTAGCCCTCAGGCGCGGGTGGTCGGGTCCTCGCGATCGTGGACGTCACCCGTACCGTCCGGCCGCCTGGTCGGCCCTGCCTCCGGGGCCGAGCAGGCCGCTCGGTGCGAGGGCCTGCTCGGCCTCCAGGCGGGGCAGGTGCCGGCGGGTCACGCGCAGGACCAGGGGCGGCAGGACGGCTCGGACCGGCTGGACGAGCCGCAGCCAGGGCGGTGCGTACACCGCGGTGCGCCGGCGTTCCAGGCCGTGCACGATCCGGGGGACGACGTCCTCGACGCCGGACATCCGGCCGGCGGGGCCCGGCATGTGGCCGCGCAGCGCGCGCAGGGCGACCTGGTGGCCGGGGTCGCGCAGCATGTCGGTGTCGGTCCAGTTCAGGTAGGCGATGCCCACGGCGATCCCGTGGGCGGCCACCTCGGCGCGCAGCGCGTGGGCGAAGGCCTCCACGCCCGCCTTGGACGCGCAGTAGGCACTCATCAGCGGGGCGGCGCCGAGGGCGGCCAGGGAGGCGATCTGCAGGTAGTAGCCGCCGGTGGCCCCCAGGTCCGGCAGGAACGCCCGGGCGGTCTGGGCACTGCCGGTGAGGTTGACGTCGATCACCCGGCGCCAGTCGGCCGGGTCGGTGGCCGCGAACGGGCCGCTCTCGGCCACGCCGGCGTTGGCGATCACGACGGACGGCGGCCCGAGCCGGTGCCGTACCGTGTGCGCGGCCCGCTGCAGGGCCGGCAGGTCGGTCACGTCCGTCTCCAGCGCGAGCGCCGGTGTCGGCATCCGCGCGGCGAGGTCGTCCAGCAAATCCTTCTCGTGCCCGAGGAGCGCGGGCCGGGCGCCGCGCCGGGCGACCTCGTGGGCGAGGGCGGCGCCCACCCCGCGTGCCGCGCCCGTGACCACCACCGTGCGGTTCTCCAGGGGGCTGCGGTGCACCTACTTCGCCTCTCAGTGCTTGCGGCCGACGCGGTCCCGCCCGCTGAGCAGGCGTTGGGCGCCGGCGAGACCGGGGGCCCGGTGGGCGCGCAGGGCGGCGCGGGCGGCGTTGGCGCCGGGACCGCCGTGGACGCCTCCACCGGGATGGGCGCCGGCCGAGGCGAGGTAGAGGCCCGCGACGGGCGTCTCCGGGCGCCCCGTGCCGGGTACGGGCCGGAAGACCAGCTGCTGGTGGAGGGCGGTGGTGCCACCGTTGATGGCGCCGTCGACGAGGTTGGCGTCGAGCGTCTGGAGTGTGGCGGGCGCCAGGATGCGGCGGGCGCGGATGAGGGAGCGGAAGCCCGGGGCGAAGTGCTCGACCTGCCGTTCCACTCGGTCGGCCATGCGCTGCTGGTCCGCCGGGCCCCAGGCGCCGGTGATGCCCTCGTCGCCGGCGTCGCCCCGGATGTCGTGCGGGACGTGGGTGTAGGCCCAGGCCGACTCGGTGCCCCGGGGGGACCGGGTGGGGTCGGCCGTGGTCATCTGGCCGAACAGGGCGAAGGGCCGGTCGGGCACCTGGTGCATGGCGATCTGCGCGGCGAACCGGGTCAGTTCGTCCATGCCGTCGGCGAGGTGGACGGTCCCGGCCCGGCCCGCCTGCTCGGCCTGCCAGGGCACGGGCCCGTCGAGCGCCCAGTCCACCTTGAACGTGGCGAAGTCCCACTGGAAGCGCCGCAGGTCCTCCAGCAGTTGTGCGGGCAGGTGGTCGGGGCCGACGAGTTCCCGGTAGAGCACGGGCACGGCCACGTCGGCGAGGACGGCGCGTGCCGCCTCCACCGTCTCGCCGTCGCCGGTGCGCACTCCGACGGCGCGCCCGTCGCGGACGGTGACCGTCTGCACCCGCCGGCCGCAGTGGAGTTCCCCGCCGCGCAGGCGCAGCCGTCGCACGAGGGCCGCCGTCAGGGCGCCGGATCCGCCGACCGGGACGGGGAAGCCGTAGGTCTGGCCGAGCATGGACATCAGCCAGCCGAAGCCGCCGCTGCCGGCCGATTCGGGGGCGAGGTCGGCGTGCAGGGCGTTGCCCGCCAGCAGCAGCCGGCCGCCCTCGCCCCGGAACTCCTCCTCCCCCAGCCGGCGCACCGGCAGAACCAGGGAGCGGGCCGCGTGCAGGCCGCCCGACGCCCGCAGGGTGCGAAGCAGCCGGAGCGAGGCCATGACCGGCGGGAACGGGGTGAACAGGGCGCCCAGCAGATGGGGGTGCAGCGTCTGCCAGAACGCGCACAGGCGCCGCCAGGCCGCTCCGTCGCCGGGCGCAAAGGCCTCGACGGAGGCGGCCGTGGAGTCGATCCGCCGGTCCAGCACGGCGCACCGGCCGTCGCTCAGCGGATGGGCCAGCACCTGGGGGGCGTGACTCCAGCGCAGGCCGTGGTCCTCCAGGCGGAGGGCGGACAGGACGGGCGAGGCGGCGGCCAGGGGGAAGAACGAGCTGAAGAGGTCGTTGACGAAGTCGGGGTGGACGCCCCGGTCGTGGCGGACGGCGCCGCCCGGCTCGGGTTGTTCCTCGAGGACCCGCACGCTCCAGCCGGCGTCCGCGAGCACGTTGGCGGCCACCAGCCCGTTGGGTCCGGCGCCGATCACCACGGCGTCAGGCATGACCGGGTCCGCCTCCGGCAGCGACCGGCTCCCGGCGTCCGCGCGCCCCGTCCTCGCAGCACCGGGCCAGCCGGGAGAGCATGGCGCGGTGGCGCACCTGGATCAGCGCCTCCACGCCGAAGTTGTGCAGCGAGGCTCCGGCGCCCTGCAGCGGGTGCTCGTCGACGATGACGAGACAGTGCTCGCCCCACTCCCGCAGCTCGATGAAGAAGCGGGCCGTGCCGAGGAAACCCGCGTCGATCTCCAGGTCCAGCTCGGTGCCCTCCCGGCAGCGCCGTACGACCGTCTCGTTGCCCGCGTGCAACGGGCCCAGCCGGATCTCGTAGGCGATCGAGGAGTCCACCTGCGGCCACTGCCCCTGCTTGGGCCGGGAGACGCCGGTGCCCACGACCCACTCGGCGTACCGGTTGCCGTCGGCGAGGACCTCCCACACCGCCGCCGGGTCGGCCTTGATCAGACGATGACGAACCGCCATGCGCACCTCCGGAGTACGAGCTGCCGACGGGCCTCACCGGGTTCCCGCACACCCGGCCACCGAACCGGGCAAATGCGCACAAACTGCCGCCGCGTCTCCCGCGCCCGGTCTTCGCTCGGCGCCTCAGTCCTCGCTCAGCGCCTTGTCGATGTCCCCGAGCAGGCCGGTCAGCCGGGTGTAGTCCTCGGGTGACACCGGGGCGACGAAGTACCGCTCCACGACCTGCGCATGGACGGCGGCGGCGGCCAGAAACCTCTCACGGCCCCGATCGGTCGGTTCGACCCGCACGCTCCTGCGGTCCTCGGGCGACGGCACGCGGCGGACCAGACCGGCCTCCTCCATGCGGTCGATCAGGCGGGTGACGCCGCTGCTGGTGAGGGTGAGGTCGGCGGCGAGGGTGCGCTGGGTGACCGCCTCGTCCGGGTCCCGGCAGAGCCTGATGAGCACCTCGAACATCGTGTGCCCGATGCCGCACTCCCGGCGGAGCGCGGTGTCGATGCGCTGCTCCAGGCGGGTCGCGGCCCGGATCAGCAGTCCGAAGTCCTGGACGAGCCGGCTGCCGGCCGCCCGGGCGGCCGGATCACCCTGCCGAGTCGAGGCACCCACCGGCCCACGTCCTTCCGTCCAGCCGTTCGCGTCCTGCTGCGGGGCGAGTCTACTGCGACGTCAATCACCGACTTCTCAATTACTGAACACTCAATTGCTGACTCCTCAATTAATTCTCTATGCTGTGCCGTCCCGGCACCCGGTCGGCGAGGGAGAGAGGGCGATCGATGGATCTGCAGCACTGGCTCGGCCGGGCCACGGACGCGATACAGCGGTGGGCCGACACCTTCGGTCCCTACGAGCGGCACCCCTCGCTCCTCGTCGACGAGGACCGTCTCGCCACCGCCTTCGAGGAGTTCACAGGACGGCTGAAGGACAACTATCCGTTCTTCCACCCGCACTACGCGGGACAGATGCTCAAGCCCCCGCACCCGGCGGCCGTGCTCGGGCACTTCACCGCCATGCTGATCAACCCCAACAACCACGCCCTGGACGGCGGCCCCGCCACCGCCCGCATGGAGCGCGAGGCGGTCGCCGCGCTCGCCGCGATGTTCGGGTACGACACCCATCTCGGCCACCTCACCACCAGCGGCACCATCGCCAACCTGGAGGCGCTGTTCGTCGCCCGGGAGCTGCACCCCGGCCGGGGCATCGCCCACAGCGCCGACGCGCACTACACCCACGGGCGCATGTGCCACGTCCTCGGCGTGAGCAGCTACCCGATCCGCACCGACGACCGCGGCCGCATGGACCTCGACGCGCTGGAGGAGGTGCTGCGGACCGGGGAGGTGGGCACGGTGGTGCTCACCACCGGTACGACCGGCCTCGGGGCCGTCGACCCGCTCGACACCGCCCTCGCCCTGCGCGAGCGCCACGGTGTCCGCATCCATGTCGACGCGGCCTACGGCGGCTTCTTCACCCTGCTGGCCGGCGCCGAGGGGCCGGAGGGCCTGCCCCCGGAGCCCTGGCGGGCGATCGCCGGGTGCGACTCCGTCGTGGTCGACCCGCACAAGCACGGGCTCCAGCCCTACGGATGCGGCGCCGTCCTCTTCCGCGACCCCGAGGTGGGCCGCTTCTACCTGCACGACTCGCCGTACACGTACTTCACCTCCGGCGACCTCCACCTCGGCGAGATCAGCCTGGAGTGCTCCCGGGCCGGCGCGGCCGCCGCCGCGCTGTGGTTCACCTTCCAGCTCGTCCCGCCGACGCCCGCCGGACTCGGCCGGGTGCTGGCGGCCGGCCGGCGTGCCGCCCTGCGCTGGTCGGACCTGATCACCGCGTCCGACGTGCTGGAGCTGTACCAGAGGCCGGAGCTGGACATCGTGAGCTACTTCCCGGCCGTGGAACCGGCCACGCTGAGCGGCATCGACGCGGCCTCGGCACGGATCCTGGCGGACGGCATGGACAGCGCCGACCCGGTGTACCTGAGCACCCTCAGGGCCGGCCGCGAGGCGTTCACGGCACGCCATCCGGGGATCATCGCGGACACCGACGGCGCCCGTGTCCTGCGCAGCGTCCTGATGAAACCGGAGTCCGAGGACCACGTGGAGCACCTGCACCAGCGGGTCGAGGAGCTCGCACGGACGCCGTGAAAGACACTGCGGGGCGCATCAACGCCGAAAGTCTTTCCCAACCGAGAAATTTCCCCGCCTCGTCCCGTCCGTGAACCCGCATGCCGGTGTCGCTGCCGGACAGGCAGATCCGTCCACGGCGAAGGCGCCGAAGGCGTTGGCGGGGTGATCCCGGGGCCGTCGGCTCACCTCTTGCCGCCGCCGGTGTGGTCGCGCAGGACGGTCAGGCGGCGCCGGTACTCGTCCTCGTCGATCTCGCCGCGGGCGAAGCGTTCGGCGAGCAGTTGCTCGGCGGTGGCCCGGGCCGGGGCCGACGCGCCGTGGGTGCCGGAGGCGCCGGGGCGGGACAGGCCCCGGAAGAGCAGTACGCCGACGATGACGACCGCCGCCCAGAACAGCAGCATGCCGACCGACATGGCGAACCAGCCCCACGCGCCGGGGCCGTGGTGGTACCAGAACATCGCGGTCACATCCCTCGTGGCAGGGCCGCCGGAACGCGGGTACTGAGGGCCCGCCCCGGACCGTCCCTCCGACAAGCGTGCGACGGACGAGGGACGAGCGGCCACTGCTGCCGGTCCGCGTACGCCCGCGCGGCCGGGATCGGGGCCGGCAGACCCCTGGCAGCCCGGCGGTTCGTGTGGTGTGCTGGTGGTGACGGGAAGGACACGTTGGGAGACGCGGGGAAGCGGCTCACAGCCGCGCACCGCGCAATCCGGATCCGCGAGAAGCGGGTGGCCCTTCCCGTCCTTCATGCCGTGGCGCCCGCTCACGGCGGCCGGTCAACGGCAGCGGTTGCGCTCAGCCCCGACCGCCGCTGTAGTTCCGCCACTCGGGTCCGACCTGCTTCCACTCCGCGTCCCATTCGGCCAGGCGCCGCCGCATCAGCCGGGTGCGGACCGCCCAGCCCGCGGCCCACAGCGCCGCGCCGGCCGACGGGGCGACGAGGGCGCCGGTCAGGAGGGTCTGGAGTGTCGCCTCGGTGCCCCGGACGGGAGCGGACACCACGCGGCCGGCGCGGTCCGTCCAGACGGTGACCCGGGTTCCGGCGTGGGCGCCGGCGTACACCTTCGCCTGGCCGGTGCGGGGCATGCCGTTCTCGTCCGTCCAGCGCACGGCGGCCCAGACCCGGCCGTGCTCCACCCCGGTGGCGGCGGGCGGGGTCTTCGCGGCGTCGTCGGTGAGCACGGCGGACACGGCGTGCACCTGGGCCCGGCGCGCGGTGAACGCCGCGTCCGTGGCCTCGGCCGCCGCCGCACCCGCGAACAGTCCGCCGAGCAGCGCGAGCACCCAGGTCGCGAGCACGATCCAGGCCTCCACGAGGTCGCTGCGCCGCCTGAGCGGGTTGCGCCGCCAGCGCCACAGCCGTACCCGGGTCGTGCGTGTGGCCCGTGTCTTCCGGCTCGGAGTGCCGTCCATGGCGTCCTCCCGGGGCTGGGATGCCGTGCTGCACTCCCTCAGCCTGCGCCGACGAACCGGCGAGCGGTAGGGGCCGGGCGGCCCGTTCGTCGGCCCGCCCCCTCAGCCGTGTGCCACGATGGCGACGGGTGCCGTGACGTGGTGCAGAACGGCGTGGGTGACATGGCCGATGTGGACGCCGAGACGCCCGGTGCGGATACGTCGGCCGACAACGACCAGGGAGGCGTCGCGGGCGGCGTGGACGAGGGCCGGCGCTGCGTTGTCGCAGCGACTGGCCTCGGTCACCCGGACGTCCGGGAACCTCTGCCGCCACGGGCGCAGCACCTCGGTCAGGACGGCCGCCTCGTGCCGCGCCAGGGAGCCCTGGGGGTCGAGGCCGGCGGACGTGCCGTACAGGTGAGTGGGCGGCGGGCTCCAGCCGTGGACGACCCGCAGCGGGGCGGACCGGCGGGCGGCGGCGTCGAAGGCGAACTCCAGCAGCGCCTCGTCCGGCGCGCCGGTGTCGAGGCCGAGGACCACGGGCCGGAAGGGCGTCGCGGCGGACGGGATGCCCGCGGGGTCCGACCGGTGCTCGTCGGCGGCCTGCGCGCCCGCCCGGATCAGCACCACGGGCCGCACGGTGTGGGCGACCACGCGCAGGCTGACCGAGCCGACCAGGAACCCGCCGATCCCGCCGAGACCGCGTGAGCCGAGGACCATCAGTTCCGAGCCGTCCGCCGCCTCGGCCAGCGCCCCGGCCGCGTCTGCGGTGACCTGGTCGGTGATCACCTCGACGCCGGGGTGGCGCAGCCGGAGGCCCTCCGCGGCGTCGCGCGGGATGCGGTCGCTCCGCGGTCGGCCGGCCATGGGTTCGGGCACGGGATCCCACACATGGAGGAGTTTGAGGGGCAGGCCGCGCATCCGTGCCTCACGCGCCGCCCATTCGGCGGCGGCCCGGCTCTCCGGTGAACCGTCGAGGCCCACGGTGATGGTCCGCGTCATGATGTCCGCCTCCCGGAGTGCCGTGCGTGTTCACGGCTGCCTCCGGACCGCACTGCGTCGGGATGCCACCGTCCCCAACCGGCGCCCGGTCAGTGCTCCTCCGAGCGGACGATCACGACGGGGCAGTGCGCGTGCTGCGACACGTGCTGGCTGACGGAGCCGAGCAGGGCGCGCGCGAACCCGCCTCTTCCCCGGCTGCCGACGACCACGGCCTCGGCTCCCTCCGCGGCGCGCAGCAGCACGTCGGCGGCGTTGCCGTGCACCACGCGGGTGCGCACCGAGCCTGCCGCGTCCTCGCCGAGCACGTCGGTCAGTTCCTGCCGCATCCGCTGGCGGGTCTCCTCCTTGTCGACGTCCATGTCCACGGCGGGCGCCGACCAGCCGTACAGGCCGGGCAGCTCCCACACGGCGACCGCCTCGACGACGCCGCCGACGAGGCCCGCGTACCGCACGGCCCAGCGCAGGGCCGCGTACGAGGAGGGCGATCCGTCGACGCCGACGACGATCCGCGGTTCGGAGACATCCCTGTCCATGCGTTCCACCTCTCCCGTGGCGAAGTACGCCCGGCGCGCCGGAGGTTCCCTCGCGGCACAGCACCACTTTCAGGGCTCCCGCGGCGGGGCCGTGAGCGAACGCCTCGTGGGCGTCTTTCATCCGGTCGAGACCGCAGGTGCGGTGACTCCCTCACCCTCCACGGTCACCCCCGCTCCGCCTGCCGGGCAACACAGGTTGCCCCGCTCCGTGGGTCCGGTCTCGGTGCCTCCCGTCGTCGGCCTGCCCGGTCGCCGTCGTTCCCGAGCCGGTCCGAGGCGCATGCGTCACCCGCCCCGGTCAGCGCGTCGGCGGCCCCCGGTGGGCGTTGTGCCAGGCGATGGCGCGTCTGATGTCCGGTGCGTGGAGACCGGTCCGGCACTCCAGTTCCACGAGGGTGAGGACGGGCGGGCCGGTGGTCAGAGCACGGGTGATCTTCGCCGCCCAGAGCTCCTCCTGGAGGAAGGGTCGGTGCCGGTAGATCTCTTGGAGGATCGCGAAGTGGTCCTCTGTGCACGCCGTGAGGAGGCGGAGGCCGTCGAACCAGTCCTTGCCGGTGCTGACGCAGGAGGAGTCGGGCACATGGCCGCGCACCGACCGGTCCGCGGGGAAGGTGGCCGCGCACAGGTCGCACAGCTCCAGCGGGACCGCCCCCGCCGCCTTCCGCTTTGTCTTCCTCTTCCACCTCATCTCGGTGATGAGGTGGCTCCGCGCACCCCGCGCCGAAACGGACGGACCGGTTCTTCACCCGGATGCTACGGGCGGCGCAGGAGGGGTACCCGCGACGGCTGAGACCGCGAGTGAGGAGGGATCATGGGCACCCTGACCAAGCTGGCCGCACAGGGCACGGCGGCCAAGCCGATGCTCGCAGCCAAGGCGACGGCCGCGGCCGCGACGGCCGCGGGCAAGGCGTCGGCCGCGGCGGCGACGGTCGCCGGGAAGGCGCCGGCCGCGGCGGCCACCACCGCCCCCGGCTGGTCCCTGCGGGTGATGCGCGCGCTCGGCGGTGAAGACGTCGTCGACGTGCTCACCCGGCAGCACCGGCAGATCAAGCTGGGCTTCGTGCGGGCCGCGCTGCCCGGGCCGTGGCGCCGCCGGAACTTCGACCGGCTGATGCGGCTGCTCGCCCTGCACGAGGCGGCCGAGGAAGCGCACGTCCACCCGGCCGCGCGCCGTGCGCTGCAGCACGGACGCGAGCTGGCCGCCCGCCGCCGCACCGAGGAGAAGGAGGCCAAGGAGCTGCTGATCGCGCTGTGGCACACCGGACCGGACGGGGCCGGGTATCTCCGGCGCCTGAACGAGGTGCGGCGTGCGATCACCAGGCACGCCGGGCGGGAGGAGCGCGAGGAGTTCCAGGCGCTGCGCAGTGCCGTCAGCCCGACCCGGCTGCGCATGCTGGGCGCCGAGGTCAAGCTCACCCAGGCCTACGCGCCGACCCGGCCGCACCGCTGGGTCAACAACGAGGCCGCGAACAAGTTGGCCGCGCCGCTCCTGGGCCCGGTCGACCGGGCGATGGACGCCGTTCGGCACCGGATGGCCTCCTGACACAGGGCGAGAGCCGGCCCGGGGGCCGAAGCCGCCGCAGTCGGAGACACCTTAGTAGCCATGTACGGTATCCGGCATGAGCAGCGAGGCGCCCGAGGGCGCGACCCCCGGTTTCCTGGTGTGGCGGCTGTCGATGAAGTGGCGGGTCGCCGTCGACCGGGCGGTGGCCCCGCTGGGGCTCACGCACGCCCAGTACGCGCTGGTGGCGTCGCTGTACGGCATGCAGCGCTCGGGCGAGCGGCCCAGCCAGCGGCGGCTGGCCGACCACACGGGGCTGGAGCCGCTGTACGTCTCGAAGCTGGCCCGCGGCCTGGAGTCGGCCGGGCTCCTGGAGCGGGCCAGGGACCCGCGCGATCCGCGTGCTGTACAGCTCGCGCTCACCGAGGAGGGGCGCGCGACCACCCGGCGGGCGATCGGGGTGGTGCAGGGCCTGCTGGGCCAGCTGCTGGAGCCGCTCGGCGGGCGGGACAGCGCACGGACCCGGGAGCTGACCCGTGACCTGACGATCCTGCTCGCCACGCCCCTGGACCCGGCAGCCGCCGGCCCGCCGACGAGCGGCGAAGAGTAGTGGAATATTGAACAACTGCACTCCGTTGTCGCCCCCGAAAAGGAGGCAACAGTGGAGACGCAGGCGCAGAGCACGCAGACGACCCCGCAGACCACGTACTACGACCAGGGCACGCCCGCCGAGCGCTGGGAGCGGGCGCGGCTGTTCTTCGGCGCCAAGGACTACGCCGGCGTCGCGCGGGTGCTGGCCGGGCTGGTCGAGGAGGTGCCGGAGCAGACCGGACCCCGGCTGCTGCTGGCCCGCGCCTACTACCACTCCGCTCAACTGCGCCGCGCCGAGGCCGAGTTGCGGCGCATCGTGGAGCGGGACCCGGTGGAGCACTACGCCCGGCTGATGCTGGGCCGCACGCTCCAGCGCCAGGCCCGCCACGACGAGGCGGAGCGGCACCTGCGCATCGCCGCCGCCCTGGCCGGTGACTTCCCCGAGGAGTGACCGGCCGAGGCACGGCTTCCGGTGTGCCTTCTGGTGGACACCGGCGCGGCCCCCGTAGCTGCGGCGGCCGCGCCGGTGGGCGATCTCGCCGAGGACGACGTCGAAGGCGAGGAAGGCGGTCAGCGGGATGCCGAGCAGGGGTACGAAGCAGCCGAGGGCGGCGATGACGGCCAGCGCGGGGACCAGGACGTACGGCGGCACCTGGGCCCAGGCGCCGCGCGGGACCGGCCGGCCGAAGGAGGAGCCCGCGTACAGCAGCCCGGTGAAGGCGGCGACCAGCAGGAAGGGGGCGACGAGCAGGCCGGCGTAGAAGTGCAGGCGCAGGATCAGGGGCCGCAGCGGGGCCCAGCGGCCGGCGGCCCGCGCCGGGGCGGGTGCCTCGTCCTCGGTGTCCTTGGCGTCCTTGGTGTCCTCGGTCGGCGAGGGAGCATGGGTCATCGGCGGGCTTCTTTCGGGGACCGGTCGTGAGCGGTGGTGCTGTAGTGGGTCGGACCGCGAAACGGCTGAGTTCCCCGGGGTGTTGGTGAGCTGCGCCACATGGAGTGCCCGGCGCGCATGGCATGCTGACGCGATGGCACCTCCCCCTGATCACGTCCCGCTGACCGAGCGGGTCGAGGAACTCCTCGCCGCCGGCGGCCCCTTGCCCATCGTCGCGGCCGGCCGGCCGGTCCTGCGACGCGGCACCGAGCGCTACGAGGGCCAGCTCGGCCCCGCGCTGCTGGCCCGTTTCGTCGAGGCGCTGCGCGTCACCATGCACGCGGCCCCGGGCGTCGGGCTCGCCGCCCCGCAGGTGGGGATCCCGCTGCGGATCGCGGTCGTCGAGGACCCGGCGCCGGTGCCCGAGGAGGTGGCGGTGGCCCGGGGCCGGGTGCCGCAGCCGTTCCGGGTCCTGGTCAACCCGTCGTACGAGCCGGTCGGCACCGCCCGTGCCGCGTTCTTCGAGGGCTGCCTCAGCGTGCCGGGCTGGCAGGCGGTGGTGGCCCGGCACGCCGAGGTGCGGCTGCGCGGCGAGGACGAGCACGGCCGCGCGCTGGACGAGGTCTTCACGGGCTGGCCCGCCCGTATCGTCCAGCACGAGACGGACCACCTCGACGGCGTCCTGTACCTCGACCGCGCCGAACCGCGCTCCCTGTCCACGAACGAGGCGGCCGCGGCCCTGTGGGCGCAGCCGACCCCGCGGGCGGCGGCCGAGCAGCTCGGCTTCGAACTGCCCTAGAGGGTCCGCCCCCCTGGGCCGTCGGGGTCAGTTGTCGCGGTAGGCCTCCAGCAGCCGCAGCCACACCTCGCTGAGGGTCGGGTACGACGGGACCGCGTGCCACAGGCGGTCGACCGGGACCCGGCCGACGACCGCGACGGTCGCGGAGTGGATCAGCTCGCCGACGCCGGGGCCGACGAAGGTGACGCCGCGCAGGATCTCCTCCTCCAGGTCGACCACCATGCGCGCGCGGCCCTTGTAGCCGTCGCCGTACAGTCCGGCGCCCGCGACCGAGGAGAACTCGACGTCGACGGCGCGGACCCGGTGGCCGGCCTGTTCGGCCTCGGCGAGGGAGAGGCCGACGGCGGCGGCCTCGGGGTCGGTGAAGACGACCTGGGGTACGGCGTCGTGGTCGGCGGTGGCGGCGTGCGCGCCCCAGGGTTCCTCCAGCGGGGTGTCACCGGCCGCCCGTGCGGCGATGGCGGCGCCCGCGATGCGTGCCTGGTACTTGCCCTGGTGGGTGAGGAGTGCCCGGTGGTTGACGTCGCCCACCGCGTAGAGCCAGTCGGTGCCGGTGACGCGGAGACTGTCGTCGACGCTGAGCCACGAGCCGGGCTCCAGGCCGACGGTGTCCAGGCCGATGTCGTCGGTGTGCGGGACGCGGCCGGTGGCGAAGAGGATCTCGTCGCCCTCGACCCGGTCTCCGGCGGAGGTGACGGCGACCACGGTGCCGTTCTCCCGGGTGACGGACTCGAGGGAGGTGCCGGTGCGCACGTCCACGCCCGCCTCGGTGAGGGCCTCGGCGACCAGTTCCCCGGCGAACGGCTCCATGCGGTTCAGCAGGCCCTTGCCGCGCACCAGCAGGGTGACCCGGGAGCCGAGGGCCTGCCAGGCGGTGGCCATCTCGGTGGCGACGACACCGCCGCCCACGACGATCAGCCGTCCGGGGGCCGCCTTGCCGCTGGTCGCCTCACGGCTGGTCCAGGGCCTGACCTCGGCGAGCCCGGGCAGGTCGGGGAGCTGGGCGCGGGTGCCGGTGGCGACGGCGACGGCGTGCCGGGCGGTGAGCGTGGTGACCGTGCCGTCGGCAGCGGTCACGGTGACCGTACGGGGGCCGGCGAGGCGCCCCTGGCCCCGGTGGAGGTCGGCTCCGATGCCGTCCAGCCAGGCGACCTGGCCGTCGTCCTCCCAGTGCGAGGTGTAGTCGTCCCGGCGGGCGAGCACGGCCGGGGTGTCGAGGGGGCCCTGGACGGCCCGGGCCAGTCCGGGCAGGCGGCGGGCGTCCGCCTGGGCGATGACCGGCCTGAGCAGCGCCTTGCTGGGCATGCAGGCCCAGTACGAGCACTCGCCCCCGACCAGCTCGCTCTCCACGACCGCGGTGGTGAGGCCGGCCGCGCGGGTGCGGTCGGCGACGTTCTCCCCCACGGGTCCGGCTCCGAGCACCACGACGTCGTACGCGATGGATTCCGTTTCCGTCATGGGGTCAGTCTGGTGGGTGGTTGGCGCGTCGGCCACATGGGTACGCGCGCGGGACACGACCGTGCGCGTACGGAATAGGCGACCGGGTCATCGCGTTGGCGCCGTCGGCACAACCCCCACACCAGGAAGAGGGAATCACGCCATGAGCAGCACTGTGGAGCTGACCAAGGAGAACTTCGACGAGACGGTCACCGGGAACGAGTTCGTGCTCATCGACTTCTGGGCGTCCTGGTGCGGTCCGTGCCGTCAGTTCGCTCCGGTCTACGAGAAGGCGGCGCAGGACAACCCGGACATGGTGTTCGGGAAGGTGGACACCGAGGCCCAGCCCGAGCTGGCGCAGGCCTTCGGCATCCAGTCGATCCCCACGCTGATGATCGTCCGGGACCAGGTTGCGGTCTTCGCCCAGCCGGGCGCCCTGCCCGAGGCCGCCCTCGCGGACGTCATCGGCCAGGCGCGCAGGCTGGACATGGACGAGGTCCGCAAGAGCATCGCCGCCCAGGAGAGCAACGGCCAGTAGCGGCCGCCGCCGGCCGGCCGCGCGCCGTCAGCTCGACCCGCGGTGCACGAGCGAGGCGCCCAGCACCTCGCGCACCTCGCTCTCGCCTCCGGGGGCGCGCACCGCGCGGTCGACCAGCTCGGCGAGATCGCGGCCCGAGGGCAGCCGGATGTGGACGGTGCTGAGCCGGGGCCGCAGCAGCCGGCCAAGCATGAGGTCGTCGGCCCCGACCACGGCCACGTCCTGCGGGATGCGGACGCCCTCGTCCTGCAGGGCGCACATCAGCAGCATCGCGTACTCGTCGTTGTAGGCGAACACCGCGTCCAGGCCCAACTCGCGCCACCGGGCGGCTAGTTGGGCCGCCGCGTGTTCGGTGTACGCAAGCGGCAGCTCGGTCACCGCCGCGTCCGTGCCGTGCAGGGCCCGGCGCACGCCCGCGAGCCGGGGCCGGGAGAACGCCTCCAGGCCGGGTTCCTCCGGGACGACCACCCCGATGCGGCGCCGGCCGCGGGCGTACAGGTGGTCGCCGGCGCAGTGGCCGACGGTGCTGTGGTCCATGAGCAGGGCGTGCGCGCCCTCGACGCGCTCGGGGGCGAGGGTCACCACCGCACGGGCGCCGGCCCGCTTGAGCACCGCCACGCCCCGCGGACCGATGTCCCCGCCGGGCACCAGGACGGCGACCGGCCGCAACTCCGCCCAGGCACGGGCGGCTTCGTCGCCGCGCAGACCGACGCTGCCGTACTGCACGACGGTGTAGTCGAGCCGGCCGAGGGCCGACTGCAGCTCGTTCAGGAACTGGCTGTACAGGGGGCCCACCGGGATCGACGGGGCGGGCATCAGGACCATGCGGCTGTGTCCGGCACGCAGGGAGCGGGCGGCCGCGTGGGGCACGTACCCCAGCTCCTGAGCGGCCTCCTGGACCCGGCGGCGGGTCGGCTCACTGATCCGTACGGCGCTGGTGTTGTTGAGGACGTAGGAGACGGTCGCGCGCGAGACGCCGGCCAGCCGGGCCACGTCGGCACTCGTGGGAACCGAGTGCGGTGCGGGCGCCGGGGACGGGGGCGTGTTCGGTATCTGCACCATGACAGACCGCATCTTGGCAGAGGGGCCGGGGGCGGGGGCGGGCGGGGGAACGTGGTTCATCACTGAACGAAGCTCGGATCACAGGCGCCAGGAGTTCGACGGCCGGCACGAGAGCCTGACGGCGCTGGTGAAGGACGCCGACGGCCCGCTGGTGCCGCGCCGCATCCACGCCCTGCCGGCCGGCCACCGCCGGCCCCGGGTGCCCGGCGTGACGCTGCTCGGCGACGCCGCGCACCTGATGTCGCCGTTCCCCGGCGAGGGCGCCGACCTCGCGCTGCTCGACGGCGCCGAACTGGGCCTGGCGCTGGCGACGGAGTCCGCGCGCAGCGGCGCGATGCTGTTTCGTCCCGACGCACCGCAGGGGCTGGTCAACATGTTCACGTCGACCGGGCAGCCGGCCTAGCGCGGCGGCTGCGTGCCCGTCGTGCGGGCCACGAGGTCGGTCCAGCCGGTCTCCACGCGCTCCATGGGCATCCCGCACTGCCGGGTGAGGTGGTGGATCAGGCCGGGGTCGAGATACGCCATCAGCGTGTGGGACAGCAGGTCGCAGTCGGCGCCGGGCAGGAGCTGCCGCAGCAGCACCGTGATGTGCGTGCGCCGCGCCTGGTACGCGGGATGGGAGAACCGGCGGGTCGGCTCCGGCTGGGCGGCCAGCTGCAGCTCCAGCTGCTCGGCCGAGCGGTAGAGCACCGCGACACCGAACGCCCGCAGCCGCTCCAGGGGCGGCGCGCCCGGGCCCAGCGGCGGGGGCCCGCCCATGAAGTCGGCCTGCAGCTGCCGGTCGGAGTGGTCGAGCAGCGCCATGAGCAGGCCGGTGCGGTCGCCGAAGCGGCGGAACACGGTGCCCTTGCCGACCTGGGCCGCCGCGGCCACGGCCTCCATCGTGACGCCGGCCACCCCGTGCTCGGCGATGAGCCGCGCGGCGGCCTCCAGCAGCCGGGCCCGGTTGCGGGCCGCGTCGGCGCGCAGGCACGGCTCGACGGGGCCCGACTCCACCTCCAGCAGCCGAGGCGGGTTCAGGGGCTCCTGGGGTGAGGGGAAGGGCGGCAGGGCGCTGGACATGAAGACAGCGTAAAGCATCGGGAACAAAACTGGACCCCGGTCCGCTTAGCCTGATACAACGTGCTGGGAGCCAAAACGGACCCCGGTCCGGATCGTAACCGCTTTGTTTCAGGCCTCTTGGAGTACACCCATGTCTGTCCGTATCCTCGCGCTCGTCGGCAGCCTCCGCGCCGGTTCGCACAACCGCCAGCTCGCCGAGGCGGCCGTCAAGCTCGCCCCCGAGGGTGCCGAGGTCGTCCTCTTCGACGGCCTGGCCGAGGTGCCCTTCTACAACGAGGACATCGACGTCGCGGGCAGCGTCCCGGCCGCAGCCGCCCGGCTGCGGGAGGCCGCCCAGGCCGCCGACGCCTTCCTGCTCTTCTCCCCCGAGTACAACGGCACCATCCCGGCCGTCCTGAAGAACGCCATCGACTGGCTGTCCCGCCCGTACGGCGCCGGCGCCTTCGCAGGCAAGCCCGTCGCCGTGGTCGGCACCGCCTTCGGCCAGTACGGCGGCGTGTGGGCGCAGGACGACACCCGCAAGGCCGTGGGCATCGCCGGCGGCAAGGTGATCGAGGACATCAAGCTGTCCATCCCCGGCTCCGTGACCCGCTTCGCCGAGACCCACCCGGTCGACGACGCCGAGGTCGCCGCCCAGCTCACCGAGGTCGTCGCCCGTCTGCACGGCAACGTGGGCGAGGCCGCGGCCGCCTGAGCCGTCGCCGACTGCGGGAAGGGGCCGGAGTTTCCGGCCCCTTTCGCGTGTCGCCGAGCCTCGCGTGGCCGGCCCTCGCGTGACCGGCCACGCCTCTCGAGGCCCGGTGCGATGCGGTGCGGTGTCGCGCCGGGCACCCGCCGTACGGCGGGGAGCTTGCGCCGTCTGTCGGCATCCCTGCGTGTGGGGGTACGCGGATCATGGCCGTACGAGCCGCACCGCATGTGAGGAGACATCATGCCCCCGGTCCCGACCCCGCCCCCGTTCGACCCGGAACTCGCCGCCGCGCTGGAGCTGGTCAAGGACGTGATCTCGCCCGGGCTCACCCCGGACGACATCCCCACCGCCCGGTCGGGCGAGGGCATCGAGCTGCTCGGCCTGGTCGACGTCACCCTGGACGGCGCCTTCGAGGCGGAGGACCGTACGGTGCCGGGGCCCGAGGGCGCCCCCGACGTCTCCCTCCTCGTCTGCCGCCCCACGTTCACCGACCCCGCCGCCCTGCTGCCGGTGATCTACCACGTGCACGGCGGCGGCATGGTCCTCGGCAACAACCGCGCCGGCGTGGACGTCGCGCTGGCCTGGGCGCGCGACGTCGGCGCGGTCGTCGTGTCGGTCGAGTACCGTCTCGCGCCCGAGCACCCGCACCCGGCGCCCGTCGACGACGTGTACGCCGGCCTGCTGTGGACCGCCGAGCACGCCAAGGAGATCGGCGGCGACCCGGACCGGATCGTCATCGCGGGCGCCAGCGCGGGCGGAGGCCTCACCGCCGCCCTCGCCCTGCTCCTGCGGGACCGCCAGGGACCACCGGTCATCGGCCAGCTCCTGATGTACCCGATGCTGGACGACCGCAACGAGACGTTCTCCAGCCACCAGATGGCCGGGGTCGGCGTCTGGGACCGCACCGCCAACGAGACCGGCTGGACGGCGCTGCTCGGCGAGCGGCGCGGCGGGCCCGACGTCTCCCCCTACGCCGCCCCGGCCCGCGCGACCGACCTGTCCGGCCTTCCCCCGGCCTTCCTCGACGTCGGCTCGGCGGAGACCTTCCGGGACGAGGTCGTCGACTACGCCTCGCGCATCTGGCAGGCGGGGGGCGTGGCCGAGCTCCACGTCTGGCCGGGCGGCTTCCACGGCTTCGACGGTTTCGCCCCGCAGGCGGCCCTGTCCCAGTCGGCCCGCGCGGCCCACCTGGACTGGCTGCGCCGACTGCTGGCACGGTGACGACCGACTCCCGTCGAGGGCGGCTTCCTGACGGGCCGGGAGTTGCCGGCTGTTCTCGAACTCCCCCGCTCCTGGGCCGCCGCCCGGCATGCCCTGCGGTTCACGGCCGAGGGTGGGGATCGGGATCCGGGGGGGGCGCGGTCGTGCACGCCGATGAGCTGGGTTGGATCGCGCTGCCGGCCGATCTCGTCATACGAGAGGCGGAGCCGCACCCGGACGTGCGGGCGCTGGAGGCGGCCGCTGTGGACGCCCCCTGGATGCTGGGACCCTGCAGGTGTGCACCACCTCCACCCTCCGGGACCGCCTCGCCCACGCCGAGCACCTGCCGGGCCGGCCGGTGCGCACCCCGCAGGGGCGGTTCCGTCTCCGACTCGCCCTCACGCTGAGGAATTCGACCCGCAGCCCCCAGGGAGATGCACGAAACCCGTACGGCACCGGCCGCCCAGAGGTTACCGTTCGGTAGACATCGCGCTCCCGGAGGTGCTCCCGTCATGACGCCCGACCGTGCCGCAGGCCTCGCGGAGTCCGCCCGTGCGCTCGCCGACGGCGAGGTGACCTCCCGCACCCTGGTGGAGCAGGCGCTGGCCCGGATCGAGGCCACCCAGCCGACCCTGAACGCCTTCCGGGTGGTGCGCGCCGAGGCCGCGCTCGCCGAAGCGGACGCCGCCGACCGGGAGTTGGCCGCAGGCGGACGGCGTCCGCTGCTCGGGGTGCCGGTGGCGGTGAAGGACGACATGGACGTCGCCGGGGAGCCCACCGCGTTCGGCTGCCGGGGCGACTTCCCGCCGGTCGCGCAGGACGGCGAGGCGGTACGGCGGCTGCGTGCGGCCGGTGCCGTCGTCGTCGGCAAGACCAACACCTGTGAGCTGGGGCAGTGGCCGTTCACCGAGGGGCCGGCCTTCGGCGAGACCCGCAACCCGTGGCACACCGGCCACACCCCCGGCGGCTCCTCCGGGGGCTCGGCCGCCGCCGTGGCCGCCGGCCTGGTCCCCGCCGCGCTCGGGTCGGACGGCGCCGGTTCGGTGCGCATCCCGGCCTCCTGGACGCATCTCGTCGGCATCAAGCCGCAGCGCGGCCGCATCTCCACCTGGCCGCGCGGCGAGTCGTTCCAGGGCATCACCGTCAACGGCACGCTGGCCCGCACGGTCGCCGACGCGGCCCTGCTGCTGGACGCGGCGAGCGGCAACCACGACCGGGACCCGCACCGCCCGCCGGCGCTCACGGTCGCGGAGGCGGCCGGCCGCGACCCCGGCCGGCTGCGCGTCGCCCTGTCGCTGAAGCCGCCCTTCACGGCCGTACCCGCGCGGCTGCGGCCGGAGGTCCGGGGCCGGGTGCTCGAACTCGCCGAGAGGCTCGCCGGGTTGGGGCACAGCGTGGAGGAGGCGGATCCGCCCTACGGCCGGATCGGGCTGACCTTCGTCCCGCGCGCCACCGCGGGGATCGCCGAGTGGGTCCGGGAAGCTCCCGACCCGGCGCTGCTCGACCCGCGCACCCGGGACGCGGCCCGGCTCGGACGGCTGCTCGGCGGCGCCCCGCTGCGGGCGGCGCGGCGCGCCGAGGCGGTGCTGCACCGGCGCATCGGCGCGTTCTTCACCTCGTACGACGTGATCCTCGCTCCGACGACGGCCGCTCCCCCGCCCGCGATCGGCGCCCTGTACCGGCTGCGCGGACTGGCCACCGACCGCGCGATGATCGCCGCGTGCCCGTACGCCTGGCCCTGGAACGTCCTCGGCTGGCCCGGCGTCAACGTGCCCGCCGGCTTCGTCGGCGACGGCCTCCCCGTGGGCGCCCAACTCCTCGGCCCCGCGCACAGCGAGCCGCTGCTGGTCTCGCTCGCCGCCCAGCTGGAGGCGGAGCTGCGCTGGCACGAACTGTGGCCGCCGCAGCAGAAGGACGCGAACTCCCGGGCGGCCTGAGCGCGTTCGGCCCGTACCCTGTGGCCATGGACGATGCGTCGATGGTCGGGCTCGTGGGACGGGTGACGGGGACGATCGGGCCCGGGCTGGTCGGCGAGGTGATCGTCCGGGTGCGCGGCGGCGCGGAGCACTTCCTCGCCTACGCCGCCGACGGCACCTCCCGCATCGAGCGGGGAACGGTGGTGATGGTGGTGGAACACCTGCCGCCGAGGACGGTCCACGTGACCGCCGCGTACGACAGTTGAGCATGCTCCGCCCCAGGTGAGGGGCGTGTGCGTCAAGATTGCAACAAGGATTCGCCGCACTCTTCCGAGCCGGTCCGCGCAGGCGCACACTCCCTTCGTTCGGTGCCGAGAGGGCACCATCCAAAGGGGGCGTATGCCGATGGTTGTCGGCGTCGTTGCGGGGGCGGTCGTCGTTGCCCTCCTGATACTGATCGGTCTCTTCAAGGCGATGTGGCGCGTCGCCGAGCCCAATGAGGCGCTCATCATCTCCGGGTCCAAGCACCGCACCGAGGGCCTGGAGGAGGGCATGGGCTTCCGCATCGTCACCGGGCGCGGCACCCTGGTGCTGCCCGGCGTGCAGGCGGTGCGCAAGCTGTCCCTCGACCTGAACGAGACCGAGCTGCACGTGGACTGCGTGACCCAGCAGGGCATCCCGCTGAAGGTGCGGGGCGTGGTCATCTTCAAGGTGGGCGACGACTTCGTGTCGATCGCGAACGCGGCCCGGCGTTTCCTGGACCAGCAGAAGCTGATGTCGGAGCGGGTGCACAACGTCTTCGCCGGTCATCTGCGCTCCATCGTGGGCGGGTTGACGGTGGAGGACATGATCCGGGACCGGGAGAAGCTGACCGGGCAGACCCGGGCGGCCTGCGGTACGGAGATGGAGAAGCTCGGCCTGATCGTCGACTCGCTGCAGATCCACGAGATCGAGGACCCGACCGGGTACATCCAGAATCTGGCGATGCCGCACGCGGCGGCCGTCCAGCGGGACGCGCGCATCGCGCAGGCGGAGGCCAACCGGCTCGCCACCGAGGCCGAACAGCAGTCGTTCGCGCGGATGGCGGAGGCCACCCGGGACAGTGAGATCCTGCAGGCCGGCTACCAGGCCGAGCGCGACAAGGCGGCGGCCAAGGCGCGCCAGGCCGGTCCGCTCGCCGACGCCGCGGCCCGGCAGGAGGTCGTCGTCCAGGAGACCCGGGTCGCCGAACTGGAGGCGAACCGCAGGGAACAGCAGCTCCAGGCGGACGTGCGCAAGCCGGCCGACGCCAAGGCCTACGAGAAGCGCACGCTGGCCGAGGCCGAGCGCGACGCCCGGATCTCGGCGGCCCAGGCGAAGGCGAAGGAGACGGAGCTGGCCGCGGCGGCGGAGGCGACCCGGGTCAAGACGGCCGCGGGCGCCGAGGCCGAGGCGACCAAGACCCGGGGTACGGCCACGGCGGCGGCGACCCGGGCCACCGGTGAGGCGGAGGCGGCGGCCGCGCAGGCCAGGGGTCTGGCCGAGGCCGAGGCGACCAAGGCGCGGGGTCTCGCCGAGGCGGAGGCCATCAAGGCCCGGGCCGCCGCCCTGGCCGAGAACCAGGAGGCGGTCGTCGCGCAGCAACTCGCAGAGAACTGGCCGGAGATCGTACGGGCCGGTGCGTCGGCCTTCGGCAACGTCGACAACATGGTGCTGCTCAACGGTGCCGACGGCATGGCCGAGTTGTTCGCCAAGGCGCTCACCATGGGCGGCACCGGTCTCGGTCTCGCCCGGCAACTGCTCGCCTCGATGAACCCGAACGGCCAGGACGGCCGGCCGGCGAACGGCACCGCGCCGTCGCTGAACGGTGCGGTGACACCGCCGCCGCAGCCGCCGTCGCAGAAGGTGCCGGTGGAGCCGGAGGCCTGAGCGGCCGACGCGCCGGGCGGCCGGTGTCCCGCGCCAGGGACCCGGCCGCCCGGCGTCGGTGTGGGCGCGGCTCAGGCCGTGAGCAGGCCGATTCCGAGGGCGATCAGGGCCACGACCTTGACGAGTTCCAGCGCCACGTACCACAGGTGGCCGCGGGAGCGGGGCAGGTCCTCGCCGGCGAGGACGCGGTCCGACCTGCGGTTGAGCCGGGGGCGGACGACGGCGAGCTGGGCGGCGAGCAGCAGGGCGACGGCCGCGGTCAGCCCGGTGATCCCGGTCGACGGGCCGCCCACGGCGACGGCGACGATCACGACGGCGGCCAGGGCGGCCTCGACCGCGTTCAGCGCGCGGAACACCAGCCGCCCGATGCCCAGCCCGATGGGTATGGTCACGCCCGGCGCGCGGAACTTCAGCGGCGCCTCCAGGAAGGAGATCGCCAGCACCATTCCGAGCCAGACGAAGATGAGCGCGCTCGCGGTGGCGGCCGACGTCGGGTTCATCGGGGCTGCCTTTCTGTGCCGCCCGGTGCGGCGGCGGTCGGGGAAGGGGCGGGCGTCCCGGCGAGGTGGGCCAGGCAGGAGTCGGGTTCGGCGAACGGCTCCAGGGCGGTGGCCGTCAGCGGCGCGTCGAGCGCGTCCAGCGCGCCGCGCATCAGGCCGAGGTGCAGCGGGCAGACCAGCGCGCCGTGTTCCTCGGCGAGTTCCAGGAAGGGGCAGTGCCGCAGCCGGATCCGGCGCGGAGCTCCGCCCGCCGGGTCCGCGCCCTCGGGGGCGGGAGAGAAGCCCAGGTCGTCCAGGAGGGCGACGAGCCGGTCCGCGGAGCGCTCGGGCGTCGGCGGTGCGGACGGCGGCAGCGGGTCCACCAGGAAGCGGCCCCAGGCGCGGCCGGCCTCCTCGGCCTCCGCACGCGCCTCGGCCGGGTCGGCGGATGCCCACCGGCTGAGCAGCATGCGCGCCAGCATCTGGTAGCCGCGGGTGCCGCCGCGGTCCATCCCGCGGCGCGCGCTGTGCACGGTGCGTGGCCGGCCGGGCCCCGAGGGGGCGGCGAGGCTGCGCTCGACGCGGCCGTCGGCCACCAGGGCGTCCAGGTGGAAGCGGACGGTGTTGGGGTGGACGCCCAGCCGCTCGGCCGTCTCGGCGACCCCGAGCGGCTCGGGGGCGGCCCGCAGCACGTCCAGGACCTCCTGGCGGCGCGAACTCTCCCGCGTGGTCATGCCGGATCACCCCTTTCACCTGGGCGTATTTTTCACCGTTTCCCTTTGTAGTAATTGTAGGGTGGGCAGGAGAAGCCGAGGAACGAGGGGCACCCCATGACGTCGTCGTCCGCGAGCGGCACCGGGCCGGCCGAGCCGGCGGGCCCCGATCCGCGCGTCCTGTGCGACACCCGGGCGCTGGCCGAGGCACCGCCGGTGCCGGCCGGCGCGCTGTGGAAGCTGGCCGAGAGCGGGCGCCAGCTGGACGCCAACGTGATCCGGCTGGCCCCGGGCGGACGCATCGCGACCCACACGGAGCCGCTGCTGGACGTGCTGTTGCTGGTGATCTCCGGGGACGGCGTGCTCGGCAAGGGCGCGGCGCAGGAGCCGGTGGCGCTCACCGAGGGCACCCTGCTGTGGCTGCCGCACGGCTCCACGCGCAGCATCGCCGCCGGGGAGTCCGGCCTGGCGTACCTGACCGTGCACCGCCGCCGCCCCGGCATGCAGATCCGCTCGCAAGCCGAGGTCTCACCGGCGTAACCGGCACCGGCCGGGCGCCCGTTGCACGTCCGGAGGGGACCACTAGGGTGCCTGCGTGAGCACAGTCACCGATGGACATGTCCCCGGCCGCTCCGGCCGCCACGCCACCACCGAGGCCGACCCGCACGAGGTCGGCCGGGTGCGCACCGAGTATTCCCCCGCCCACGACGGCGACCCGGACCCGGGTGAGATCGTGTGGACCTGGGTGCCGTTCGAGGAGAACGACGGCCGGGGCAAGGACCGGCCGGTGCTGGTCGTCGCCCGCGAGGCGGCGGGTACCTTCCTCGCCGTCCAGCTCTCCAGCAAGCGGCACGACGGCGACCGGGAGTGGGTCGCCATCGGCAGCGGGCCCTGGGACCGGTCGGGGCGTGACTCCTGGGTGGACGTCGACCGCGTGCTGCGCCTGCACGAGGAGGGCATGCGCCGGGAGGCGTGCGCGCTGGACCGCATGCGGTTCAACCTCGTCAGGCAGCGCCTCCACGAGCGCTACGGCTGGACCTGACAGCAGCGGCTCCGCCCGGGACCGTCGGCCCGCACGCCGGGAACGCCCGTACGAAGGCCTCCCGGGTCGCCGCGTCCCGGGTGCGGTCCAGGACGCCGAACACCACGTGCTCGAACCTGTCCGCGAACCGTCCGCCGGGTCCGAGAAGGCCCCGGAAGGCGCCCGCGACCTGCGCCGGGTCGTTCTGGAAGACGCCGCAGCCCCAGGCGCCGAGCACCAGCCGGCGGTAGCCCTGGGCGGCGGCGGTCTCCAGGACGCGCTCGGCCCGCCGGGAGAGGGCGGCCGGCAGTCCGGCGGCGCGCTCGGGCGCGGTACGCCGGACGACGCCCGCGTTGGGTGCGGCCGCCGTCAGGAAGCCCACGGGATACGGCCGCGGCAGCAGAGCACCCTTGTCGTCGCGGAAGACCGGCACGGCCGGGCTGTGGATCACCCGGTCGGAGTAGAACGGGTCCCGGTGGGCGCGGTGGTGGTCGTAGAAGCCGCGGGCCTCGAGCAGGCAGGTGTACAGCGCGGAGGCGCGGCACAGCGCCTCCTCCTGGGCCTGCGCGCCGTTGAGGTAGCCCCCGCCGGGATTGCGGGCCGAGGCGAAGTTCAGCACGGCGACCGGAACGGCGCCGACGAGCCGGCGGGCGGCCTCCAGGCTGCTCTCGCCCGTCACCTCGATCACGGTGCCCGCGGTGACGGGTTCGGCCTCCGAGGGCGACGGCAAGGGCACCGGCCCCGGGCCGTACATCCGCGTGCCCGCCCGGGCGACGCCGAGAGCGGCGTCCAGCGACACCGTCCGGCCGTCCGGCGCGCGGTACGCGCCCGCCGCCACGATCTCCTCGGTCTGCGCGGCGATCCCGCGCAGGCGCGCGCTCATGGCGCCACCCCCGTGGGCGCCACGACCGCGGCCCGCGCGGTCTCCCCCGTCGTGCTCATGCACGCATCCTGGGCGATCCTGGTATGCGGTGCAACGGAGTTTCCCGGGTCCGAAGAGGCCGGAAACGCTCGAGAAAACGGAGGTGACCGATCCGGAACGTCCCGCTGGGCACTCTTGTGCGAACCCGCCCGAGGGTCTTGGGTGGGACGAGTGCCGCCCCGGCTCACCGAATGGCCGGGCCGGTGACATGGTGGAATCTCAGGAGGATCCCGACATGTCCGACTCACATAGTGATGGTGGCGACTGTACGGAGCACCGCACCGCCGTCACCGAGGCCGAGGTGGAGGCCCTGGTCCGGGGCATCTGCTTCAAGACAGGGCCGCCCCGCACCGTCGGGGTCGAGGTGGAATGGCTCGTCCACGAGCTGCGCCGGCCGCAGCTCCCCGTGACACCCGAACGACTCGAAGCGGCCTACGCGGCACTGCGCACCGTGCCGCTGTGCTCGCCGCTCACCGTGGAACCCGGCGGCCAGCTGGAGCTGAGTTCGCCGCCCGCCGCCTCCCTGATGGAGTGCGTCGGCATCGTCTCCGCCGACCTGGACACCGTCCGCGCCGTCCTCGCCGAGGACGGCCTGGGACTCGTCGGTGTCGGCCACGATCCCTGGCACAGGCCGCGCCGGTTCCTGCGCGAACCGCGCTACGACGCCATGGAGGCCTGTCTCGATCGCACCGGCACGGCCGGCCGGCACATGATGTGCACCTCGGCCTCCGTCCAGGTCTGCCTGGACGCCGGACACGAGGAGCCGGGCCCGCTGGGGCACGAACGGCGCTGGTGGCTGGCGCACCACCTGGGCGCCGTCCTGGTGGCCGCGTTCGCGAACTCCCCGCTGGTGGACGGACGGCCCACGGGCTGGAAGTCCACCCGGCAGCTGCTGTGGACGGAGATCGGCGCCGGCCGGGCGGGCGCTCCCCCGCCGGGCGGCGAGCCGCGCGCCGCCTGGGCCCGGCACGTGCTGGACGCGCCGGTGATGTGCGTGCGCCGCGACGGCGGCCCCTGGGACGTGCCGGAGGGCCTGACCTTCCGGGAGTGGACCCGCTCGCGCGTGCCCCGGCCGCCCAGCCGGGCGGATCTCGACTACCACCTGACCACCCTGTTCCCGCCGGTCCGGCCGCGCGGTCATCTGGAACTGCGCATGATCGACGCGCAGCCCGGCGACGACGGCTGGATCGTGCCGCTGGCGGTGACGACCGCGCTGTTCGACGACCCGGAGGGCGCGGAGTCCGCGTACCGGGCGGTGCAGCCGCTCGCCGAGCGGGCCCTGAAGCTGCCCGCCCCGCACAACCCGCTGTGGATCGACGCGGCGCGGCACGGGCTCGCCGATCCCGAGTTGCGGGAGGTGGCCGAGGCCTGCTTCGCGGCGGCGCTGGAGGCCCTGCCCCGGCTCGGCGCGACGCCCGCGGTGGTGGGCGCCGTGGCCGCGTACCGGGACCGCCACGTCCTGCGCGGCCGCTGCCCGGCCGACGATCTGCTCGACCTGCTCGACCGCGTGGACGGCACGCCGCTGCGCGCCCACGGGAGGAAGGACATCCCCACATGACCGCCCCGGAGACCGACACCGAGACCATGAGCGACACCGAGTCCCTGCGCGACCGGGCGCTGGCCTCCCTCACCACCGCCCGCGAGCGCACCACCCTGCTGACGACGTGCGTGGAGGAGACGGACCTCACCGCGCAGCACTCCCCACTGATGTCGCCGCTGGTGTGGGACCTCGCGCACATCGGCAACCAGGAGGAGCAGTGGCTGCTGCGGGCGGTCGGCGGCCGGGAGGCGATGCGGCCGGAGATAGACAGCCTGTACGACGCCTTCGAGCATCCGCGTGCCGAGCGGCCCTCGCTGCCGCTGCTGCCGCCCGCCGAGGCCCGCCGCTACGCGGCCGAGGTGCGCGGACGTGCGCTGGACCTGCTGGAGACGGCCGACTTCCACGGCACCCGGCTGACCGAGGCGGGGTTCGCCTTCGGGATGATCGCCCAGCACGAACAGCAGCACGACGAGACGATGCTGATCACCCATCAGCTGCGCCGGGGCCCGCAGGCCCTGACCGCACCCGACCCGGAACCGGCGCCCCTGTTCACCGGTCCGGCCGAAGTCCTCGTCCCCGGCGGCGCGTTCACCATGGGCACCTCCGGTGAGCCGTGGGCGCTGGACAACGAACGCCCGGCGCACCCGGTGGACGTGGCGCCGTTCTGGATCGACACGACGCCGGTGACGAACGCGGCGTACCAGGCGTTCATCGAGGACGGCGGTTACGGCACCGAGCGCTGGTGGACGCCGGAGGGCTGGGCGCACGTCCGGCGGCACGGGCTGACCGCGCCGCTGTTCTGGCGGCGGGACGGCGGCCAGTGGCTGCGGCGCCGCTTCGGGATCACCGAGGCGGTGCCGCCCGAGGAGCCGGTGCTGCACGTGTGCTGGTACGAGGCGGACGCCTACGCCCGCTGGGCCGGGCGCCGGCTGCCCTCCGAGGCCGAGTGGGAGAAGGCCGCCCGGTACGACCCGGCCACCGGCCGCTCGACCCGGTACCCGTGGGGCGACGCCGACCCTGCGCCCGAGCACGCCAACCTGGGTCAGCGGCATCTGCGTCCGGCCACCGCCGGCAGCTACCCGGCCGGTGCCTCGCCGCTCGGCGTCCGGCAGCTGATCGGGGACGTGTGGGAGTGGACGGCGAGCGACTTCCTGCCCTACCCGGGGTTCACCGCGTTCCCGTACAAGGAGTACTCGGAGGTGTTCTTCGGCTCCGACTACAAGGTGCTGCGCGGCGGTTCGTTCGCGGTGGACCCGGTGGCCTGCCGGGGCACCTTCCGCAACTGGGACCACCCGATCCGCCGGCAGATCTTCTCCGGGTTCCGCACCGCCCGCTCGGAGGCCGTCTGATGTGCCGCCACCTCGCCTACCTGGGGCCGCAGGCGCCGCTGGGCCAGGTCCTGGTGGAACCCGAGCACAGCCTGTTCCGCCAGTCGTGGGCGCCCCGCCGCCAGCGGTACGGAACGGTGAACGCCGACGGTTTCGGGGTGGGCTGGTACGCCCCCGACGACCCGGCACCGGCCCGCTACCGGCGGGCCGGGCCGATCTGGGCGGACTTGTCCTTCGCCGACCTGGCCCGGGTGGTGCGCTCGGGTGCCGTGCTCGCCGCGGTGCGCGACGCGACGCTCGCGGGTGCGGACGCCGAGGCCGCGGCGGCGCCCTTCGCCGCCGGGCGGTGGCTGTTCAGCCACAACGGCGCGATCGGGGGCTGGCCGGACTCGGCGGCGCCCCTGGTGTCCGCGCTGCCCCCGGTCGAGATGCTGTCGCTGCAGGCGCGCACCGACTCGGCGTTCGTGTGGGCGCTGGTCCTGCACCGGCTGCGCTCGGGCGACGAGCCGGAGCAGGCCCTCGGTGACACGGTGCGCCTGATGGCCCGCGCGGCCCCCGCCTCCCGCCTCAACCTGCTGCTGACCGACGGTGCCACGATCACCGCCACCGCCTGGGGCGACACCCTCTGGTACCGCACCGAGCCCGGTCTGGCCACGGTCGTCGCCTCCGAGCCGTACGACGACGATCCGCTCTGGCAGGAGGCCCCCGACCGCACCGTCCTCACCGCGAGCCGCGCCGGCGTGCTGCTCGCCCCGCTGGCGGACCCGGCGGACGTACCTGCCGTACCACCGAAGGAGCCCTGCACGTGAGTCCCCTGCACGTCACCCGCACCCTCCCCGAGGACGCCACGGACGCAGCGCTGCGTGCCGACGTCCTGCACGGCCTCACCGTCACCCCCAAGTGGCTGCCGCCGAAGTGGTTCTACGACGCGCGCGGCAGTGAGCTGTTCGAGCAGATCACCGAGTTGCCCGAGTACTACCCGACGCGCGCCGAGCGCGAGATCCTCGCCACTCGCAGCGGTGAGATCGCCGCCGCGAGCGGGGCCCGCACCCTGGTCGAACTGGGCTCCGGCTCCTCGGAGAAGACCCGTTACCTGATCGACGCGCTCACCTCGCTGGAGGCGTACGTCCCGGTCGACGTCAGCGAGAGCGCCCTCACCCAGGCCGGCGAGGCGCTCATCGCGGAGCGGCCGGGCCTCGCGGTGCACGCGCTGATCGCCGACTTCACCGCCCCGCTGACGCTGCCCGAGACGCCCGGGCCCCGGCTGCTGGCCTTCCTCGGCGGCACGATCGGCAACCTGCTGCCCGAGGAGCGGGCGAAGTTCCTGACGTCGGTGCGCGGCCTGCTGGCGCCGGGTGACAGCCTGCTGCTGGGCACGGACCTGGTCAAGGACGAGCGGGTGCTGGTCCGGGCGTACGACGACGCGGCCGGAGTGACGGCCGCGTTCAACAAGAACGTCCTGGCCGTCGTCGACCGGGAGCTGGGCGCCGACTTCGACCTCGACGCCTTCGACCATGTGGCGCTGTGGGACGCGCGGGAGGAGTGGATCGAGATGCGGCTGCGCTCCCGTGCCGCGCAGACCGTCAAGGTGCCCGCGCTGGACCTCGCCGTGGACTTCGCGGCGGGCGAGGAGCTGCGCACCGAGGTGTCGGCGAAGTTCCGCAAGGAGGGCGTGACCGGCGAACTGGACGCCGCCGGGTTGGAGTTGACCCACTGGTGGACGGACGCCGAGGGCCGGTTCGCGCTGTCGCTCAGCAGGGCGCGGTGAGTCATCCCAGGTTCGGGGTGAGTTCCTCGGTGATCCTCCGGCTGGCGCGGCGCGCCTCGGTGAGCGGGTCCGCGCCGCGCAGCACCCGGGTCATGTAGCCCTTGATCGGGTTGTCGGCCTCGACGGCGGCCCACTCGGGGGTGCTGGGGGTCGCCCGGCCGTGCGCGGCGCCCGCCGCCATGGCGGCGACCCCCTCCTCACCCGCGACCGCGCCGGCCAGGGTGGTCTTGTTGGGCACGTAGTTCATGGTGCGGGCCAGCTCGGTGTCCCACTTGGCCCCGGCGAGCGCACCGACGACGGCGGTCGCGGCGAACTGGTCGTCGGTGTTCTGCGGAACGACGAGGTCGGAGCCGCCGGTGAAGACGGTACCGGGGCGCGCGGCGGTCCGGCCCGGCACCGGGAAGAAGCCGAGCTTGCCCTTGAGCCCGGGGTTGCGCTGCACGATCGACTCGGCGAGGCCGGGTACGGCGATGATCTGCGCCACCTTGCCGCCCGCGAACACCCCGGCCTGCGGCGGGTGTTCCTCGTCGGCGGCCACGGGCCCGTCGCCGAGCGCCTGGAGCTGCCGGTAGAAGGCCATTCCGCGCAGGGCGGCCGGGGTGTCCAGGGCGCCCTTCCACGCGTAGTCCCGCTGCCGGGCGAGCTCGCCGCCCTCGTCCCAGACGAAGCCGGCGAGGGTGTACCAGTCCTGTCCGGCGAGGTAGATGCCCTGGCGCCCGCCGGAGTTGAGCTTCGCGGTGTCCGCGAGCCACTGGGCACGGGTCTTCGGCGGCTCGGTGATGCCGGCGCCGGCGAAGAGGTCCTTGCGGTAGATGACGACCCGGCTGGCGGCGTACCAGGGCACGCCGTACTGCTTGGTGCCGTCCCTGCCCGGCTCGGCGAGGCCGCGCAGCCAGTGCTCCTTGCCCCAGTCGCGCATCGACTCCAGTGTCAGGTCGGCGAGCCGGCCGTCCTCGACGTACAGCGGGACCTGGGTGTTGCCCACCTCGATGACGTCCGGGGCGTCCTCGGCGTCGCTGCGGAGCGCCGCGCGGACCTTGTCCACGATGCCGGTCCACTGCTGGATGCGGATGTCGAGGCGCAGGTCCGGGTGGGTGCGTTCGAAGTCCGCGGTGAAGCGGCGCAGGAAGTCCCGGGAGGCGCTGTCCTTCATCAGCCACACGGTGACGGTGTGCCGGTCGTGGCCACCGGGCAGGAGGCCGCAGCCGCTGACGAGGGAGCCGGTCATGCAGGCGGTCGCGCAGAGAAGAGCGAGCGGACGAGGTCTCACGAGGGTCCTGTTCTGTCTGGCCTTGCGGTGCGGACAGGGAAGGGGGCCCGACGTGGGGGGACGAACGCAGGCGTTCGCACGGGTGTGCTGGATTTTGGTATGGACCAATGCGAAGGTCAAGCGCTACCGGGGGTACGGACCCGACGCCTCGCGCGCCGGCCGGGGATGGGGCACCGTGGAGTGAGCCGTGACGTGTGTCCGGAGAGGAGCACTCGCATGACGAACCACACCTACCGGGTCACCGAGATCGTCGGCACCTCGCACGAGGGCGTCGACCAGGCCATCCGCAACGGCATCGCACGCGCCGGCCAGACCCTGCGCAACCTCGACTGGTTCGAGGTGACCCAGGTCCGCGGCCAGATCGAGGAGGGGCGGATCGAGCACTACCAGGTGGGCCTGAAGGTGGGCTTCCGCATCGAGGACACCGACGAGGGCGCCTAGAGGTCGGGGCGCCGACGGGCGGAACACCGGCGGGATCAGGTGCGCCCCTCGTGTTCCTGGGCGTCCTCGAGAGCCGCGGAGCGCTCGGCCCAGCGGGCGCGTACGACGGTGAATCCGGCGCGCTCGGCGTCGTCGCACACGAGCTCGTCGTCGTCGACGAGAACCCGGATCTCACGGTTGCGGGCGAGCCGGCGCAGGATCTCCAGCTTGGTGAACCGGGCCGGCCTGCGGTCGGCGTTGCCCCGCATGTGGATCCGCCCCTGGGGCAGACCGTGGGCGGCGAGCCAGTCCACCGTGTCGCGCCGGCACCGCTCGGGCCGCCCGGTGAGATACACGATCTCGCACTCGGCCGCCTGTGCCCGGGCCAGCGCCACCCCCTCGGCGAGCGGCGGATCCTCGGGCGCGGCCGCGAAGAACGCGTCCCAGTTCCGCGGCCGCCCCTCCAGGAAGTGCTGGCGGTGCGCGGTGTCGGCCAGGGTGTTGTCGAGGTCGAACACGGCGACCGGGCGCTCATGGGTGTCTGCCACCCGCCCACCCTAGCCACCCCGGCACCAGGTCGGGACCGAGCCGCCGGTACCGTTCGGCGCCGGCTGGATGGGTACCTCGAAGATGTGGCCGGTGGAGCGACGGTTTCCGGGATGGAGGGACGATGAGCAGGCGCAAGCGCACCCGTGGCGACCGGCGGGCCGACAGCGCCCGCTGCGGCGCCCCGCTGCCGACGACGCGCAAGGCCCGGCAGCGGGCCGCGCGGCCGGCGCCCGGCTCGAGCCGGCTGCGGGCTCGCGGCGCGTCCGGCGACTGGATCCTGCTGCCCGACGGCACCTGGCGGCGCGTCGAGACCATCCGGGTGCGGAACCTGTTCGGCTGACAGCGAGGGCCCGCCTCCTCAGCCCTCCACGCCGGCCGGCCGGCCGGCGCGGACGACGACCGTCCCGTCCGCCGCGTCCACCACCGCCCGCTCGCCGGGGCCCAGCCCGCCGGACAGGAGCAGGTCGGCGAGGCGGTCGTCCACCTCGCGCTGGATGGTGCGGCGCAGCGGGCGGGCGCCGAAGTCCGGCTGGTGGCCGAGGTCGGCGAGCACATCGGCGGCGGCGTCGGTGACCTCCAGGGAGACGTCCTGCGCGTGCAGCCGGCGCCGGGTGTGCTCCAGCAGCAGGTCCACGATCCGGCGCAGCCGGCCGCGGTCCAGGCCGCGGAAGACGATGATCTCGTCGATGCGGTTGAGGAACTCGGGCCGGAAATGGTCGTGCAGCACCGGCACGACCGATTCGCGGACCTTGGCGCAGTCCTCGGTTCCGGCGGCCAGGATGCGGTCGGCGCCGATGTTCGACGTCATGATCACCACGGTGTTCTTGAAGTCGACGGTGCGCCCCTGGGCGTCGGTGAGCCGGCCGTCGTCCAGGAGCTGCAGCAGGGTGTTGAGGACGTCGGGGTGCGCCTTCTCCACCTCGTCCAGCAGCAGCACGGCGTACGGCTGCCTGCGCACCGCCTCGGTGAGCCGGCCGGCCTCCTCGTGGCCGACGTATCCGGGCGGGGCGCCGACCAGCCGGGAGACGGTGTGCCGCTCCTGGAACTCGCTCATGTCGAGGCGGATCATGCGCCCCTCGTCGCCGAACAGGGCGGCGGCCAGCGCGCGGGCCAGTTCGGTCTTGCCGACGCCGGTCGGGCCGAGGAAGAGGAAGCTGCCGATGGGGCGGTTCGGGTCGCTCATGCCGGCCCGGGCGCGCCGTACCGCGCGGGCGACGGCGGTGATCGCCTCGTCCTGGCCGACGACCCGCTCGTGCAGGTGCTCCTCCAGCTTCAGCAGCCGTTCCCGCTCCTCCTCGGTGAGCCGGGACACCGGGATGCCGGTGGTGCGCGAGACGACCTGGGCGATGTCCTCGGCGGTGACCTTCGGCGCCCGGTCCTCGGCCCGGCCGGCCTGCGCCAGTTCGGCCTCCGCGTCCCTGACGCGGTCGCGCAGGTCCTTGGCGCGCTCGTACTCCTCGTCGGCGACCGCCTGGTCCTTCTCCCGGTTCAGGGCGGCGATGCGGTCCTCGATCTCCCGGGCGTCGGCGAGCGGGGTCTTGGCGCGCAGCCGTACCCGGGCGGCGGCCTGGTCCATCAGGTCGATGGCCTTGTCGGGCAGGAAGCGGGAGGTGATGTACCGGTCGGACAACTCGGCCGCGGCGACGACCGCCTCGTCGGTGATCCGGACCTGGTGGTGGGCCTCGTACCGGTCGCGCAGCCCGCGCAGGATCTCGATGGTGTCGTCCACGCCGGGCTCGCCGACCAGGATGGGCGCGAAGCGGCGCTCCAGGGCGGCGTCCTTCTCGATGTGCCTGCGGTACTCGTCGACGGTGGTGGCGCCGATGAGGTGCAACTCGCCGCGGGCCAAAGCGGGTTTGAGCATGTTGCCGGCGTCCATGGCACCCTCGCCGCCCCCGCCGGCGCCGACCACGGTGTGCATCTCGTCCAGGAACAGCAGGAGTTCGTCGCCGTGCTCGTGGACCTCGTCCAGCAGTTTCTTCAGCCGTTCCTCGAACTCGCCCCGGTACTTGGTGCCGGCCACCATGCCGGCCAGGTCCAGGGAGACCAGCCGCTTGCCGGCGATGGTCCTCGGCACGTCGCCGGCGGCGATCCGCTGGGCGATGCCCTCGACGACGGCCGTCTTGCCGACGCCGGGGTCGCCGATGAGCACGGGGTTGTTCTTGCTGCGCCGGGAGAGGACCTCGATGGTCTGCTCGACCTCCTCGTCCCGGCCGATCACCGGGTCCAGCCTGCCGCTGCGGGCGTCCTCGGTGAGGTCGCGGCCGTACTCGTCGACGGTGGGCGTGCTGCTCGGCCGCCTGCGCTCGGGCGTGCCCTCGACGGGCAGCCGGGCGGGCTCCCAGCCGCCGTCGCCGAGCGCCTGCCCGGCGGCCGACTCGGGGTTCGCGGCGAGGGCGCGCAGCAGGTGGCCTGGGCCGATGTACGAGGCGCCGTCGGCCCGGGAGATCTGGTAGGCGTCGAGCAGGGCGCGCTTGGCGGCCGGGGTGAGTGTGCTGGGCTCGCTCTTCTCGGCGGCGCCGGCGGGGACGCCGAGGCGCTCGCGGATCCGGTCGGGGTCCGCGCCGGCCTCGGCGAGCAGGCGACGGGTGGAGTCGTTGCCGGTGGCGGCGGCCAGCAGATGCCGGGCGTCGAGTTCCTCGCTGCCCTCGGCGGCGGCGATGTCCCGGGCCTCGGCGACCAGGTCTCGGGCCCGCTCGGACAGCAGACTGCCGATGTCGACCCGCTGCGGGCGCCGGACGGAGGCGGCCGGGCCGCCCGCGCCGAAGAACCGGGACATCAGCTCGTCGAACTCCTCGAACGGGCTGCGACCGAAACCGAAACCGGGGGTGTTCATGGGCGGCCCTTTCTGCGACGGCGGACGCCGTCGGACGTACGACAGGCATACCTTTTCAGCGCCATACCTTTAATGCCATAAATGACATGCGTCCCTTAAAGTCGCATATATGCCGCAGGTCCGCACGAGGGCGCCCCGAGATGCGCTCCCGGGCCGGGCCGGTGACGCTGGGGGTGGAAGCCTCGAGCGAACAAGGAGGGCTGCCATGTCCTTCATGGACAAGATCAAGGGCATGCTCAAGGGCCATGAGGACATGGCCGACAAGGGCGTCGACAAGGGCGGCGACTACATCGACCAGCGGACCGGCAACAAGTACCAGTCCCAGGTCGACACCGCCCAGGACAGGATGAGGGACGAGTTCGGCAGGCCTGAGGACCGGCCCCCGCAGTCCTGAGGACCGGGGCGGACCACCATCGCCCCGGTGCCCAGCCCTCATGATCCCTACGTCCGCGTACGCGGCGCCCGCGAGCACAACCTCAAGGGCGTTGACGTGGACGTCCCGCGGGACGTACTGGCCGTGTTCACCGGTGTGTCCGGCTCGGGGAAGTCCTCGCTCGCGTTCGGCACCGTCTATGCCGAGGCGCAGCGACGCTACTTCGAGTCGGTCGCGCCGTACGCGCGCAGACTGATCCATCAGGTGGGGGCGCCCAAGGTCGCTGAGATCACCGGGCTGCCGCCCGCCGTCTCGCTCCAGCAGCGCCGCGCGGCCCCCACCTCGCGCTCCTCGGTGGGCACGGTCACCAACCTCTCCAACTCCCTGCGGATGCTGTTCTCCCGCGCCGGCGACTATCCGCCGGGGGCCGAACGGCTCGACTCCGACGCGTTCTCGCCGAACACGGCGGCCGGCGCCTGCCCCTCCTGCCACGGCCTCGGGCGGGTGCACACCACCAGCGAGGAGCTGCTGGTCCCCGATCCCTCGCTGTCCGTGCGCGAGGGGGCGATCGCCGCGTGGCCGGGCGCCTGGCAGGGCAAGAACCTGCGCGACATCCTCGACACGCTCGGGTACGACGTGGACCGGCCCTGGCGCGAGCTGCCCGCCGAGCAGCGCGAGTGGATCCTGTTCACCGACGAGCAGCCGGTGGTCACCGTCCACCCGGTGCGGGACGCCGACCGGATCCAGCGGCCGTACCGGGGCACGTACATGAGCGCCCGGCGGTATGTGCTGAAGACGTTCTCCGACACCAAGTCCCCGACGCTGCGGGCGAAGGCGGAGCGCTTCCTGACCAGTGCGCCCTGCCCGGCGTGCGGGGGCAGCAGGCTGCGGCCCGAGGCGCTGGCGGTGACCTTCGGCGGCCGGACCATCGCCGAACTGGCCGCACTGCCCCTGACCGGCCTGGCGGGACTGCTGCACGGGGCGACCGAGACGGCCCGGGTGCTCACCGAGGACCTGAGGGCGCGGATCGCACCGGTGGTGGAACTGGGCCTCGGCTATCTCAGCCTGGACCGGGCCACGCCCACCCTCTCCGCCGGCGAGCTGCAGCGGCTGCGGCTCGCCACGCAGTTGCGCTCCGGGCTGTTCGGCGTGGTGTACGTCCTGGACGAGCCGTCGGCGGGACTGCACCCGGCGGACACCGAGGCGCTGCTCGCGGTGCTGGACCGGCTGAAGGCGGCCGGCAACTCGGTGTTCGTCGTGGAGCACCACCTGGAGGTGGTGCGCAGCGCGGACTGGCTGGTGGACGTGGGGCCCGGCGCGGGCGAGCACGGCGGACGGGTGCTGTACAGCGGGCCCGTGGCGGAGCTGGCGTCGGTGGCGGAGTCGGCCACGGCCCGCTATCTCTTCGACGAGGCGCCGGGACCGGCCCGCGAGGTCCGCGAGCCGCGCGGCTGGCTGCGGGTCGGGCCGGTGTCCCGGCACAACCTGCGCGCGGTGACGGCGGAGTTCCCGCTCGGCGCGTTCACTGCCGTGACCGGTGTCTCGGGATCGGGGAAGTCCACGCTGATCGGGGAACTGACGGAGGATCTGGCGGGCGTGGGGCGGCTGGTCCGGGTGGACCAGAGGCCGATCGGGCGCACCCCGAGATCCAACCTGGCGACCTACACGGGCCTGTTCGACGTCGTCCGCAAGGTGTTCGCGGGCACCGGGGCCGCCCGGGAACGCGGGTACGGCGTCGGCCGGTTCTCCTTCAACGTGGCGGGAGGGCGCTGCGAGACCTGCCAGGGCGAGGGGTTCGTCAGCGTCGAGCTGCTGTTCCTGCCGAGCACGTACGCGCCCTGCCCGGACTGCGGGGGCGCCCGCTACAACCCCGAGACGCTGGAGGTGACGTACCGGGGACGCAGTATCGCCGAGGTGCTGGACCTGACGGTGGAGGGCGCGGCGGAGTTCTTCGCGGACGTCCCCGCGGCGGCCCGCGCCCTCGGCACGCTGCTGGACGTCGGCCTCGGCTATCTCCGGCTCGGCCAGCCCGCCACCGAGCTGTCGGGCGGCGAGGCCCAGCGGATCAAGCTGGCGAGCGAGCTGCAGCGGGGCCGGCGCGGCCACACCCTCTACCTCCTGGACGAGCCGACCACCGGTCTGCACCCGGCCGACGTCGAGGTTCTGATGGACCGGCTGCACGGACTCGTCGACGCCGGGAACACGGTCGTCGTCGTCGAACACGACATGACCGTCGTCGCGGAGGCCGACTGGGTGATCGACCTCGGCCCGGGCGGCGGCACCCACGGCGGCCGCGTCGTCGCCGCGGGCCCACCCGAGCAGGTCGCCCGGGCGCAGGACAGCGTCACGGCACCGTACCTGGCACGGGTGATGCCGTGAGGGGGACGCCCTGCGCGGGAGCGACGGGACATGCACGGGCCCGGCGCACAGCCGCGGCCGGCGGCGCAACCCCGAGCCGGCAAGAAGCAGGTGTCCCGCCCAGGGCCCGTGGCCGGGTCCTGAGTCGCGAAACGTCGGGGTGGCGGGGAAGGCGGAAGCGGCCGGGGCCACGGCCTGCGGAGTCGCCGTGGCACCGGGAGTGGCCGCGGTGCGCACCGGGCCACGGGAGGGCCGGAAACCAGTGCCCGGGACCAGGAGCCGGCCGGGCTCACGCCTTGGGGCCGGTCACCGGCGGAGGTGGCAGAGCACGGTGGTGCTGCGGGCCGGAACGGACAGCGGGTCCGGCACCTGCAGCGGGCCCCCCGCAGACGGCAGGTGGCCCATGACGGGCCCGGGGACCGTCTGCCGGGCCGCAGTGGCCAGGGAGCGGCGATCGGTGTGGGCGCCGGGGGGTATCACGGGACCCACGTCCACCTCGGCCGGCAGGTCCCGGGCCCGGGCGACCCGCCAGAGGGAGGCCAGGAAGATGTCGTCGCCGACGAAGGCCGCGTGACCTGTGCCGGGAGAGTGGATGTGGGAATGCTGAACGGCGTGATCCCGGCCCGTCAGTCCTGCTCGGTCGTGCAGCCGGCGAGCAGTCGCCCGGCCTCCTCCGGCTCGAGCACCCGCTCCAGGACGAGGTCGCCCGTCATGTTCGGGAAGAACCGCCCGGCGGGCCAGCTGCGTTCGTACGGTGGCGGGTCGAGCACGAGGAGGCGGACGCCGTCGACGACCGGGATGTCCGAGGGGGTGCCCTCGTTCCACACCCACACGCCGGTGGAGGTGACGAGGTTGAAGGAGCCGGTGGTGTGCACCTGGCCGGGTTGGTCCCGGCAGACGGCCGCCTCCTGCGCGGAGGGCGCCCGGCCGGGCAGATGGCCGCCGCCGATCAGGACGTCGGCGAGCAGGGTGTGCAGCTGGAAGGTGTCGCCGATGCCACTCATCCGCATCGCGTAGCCGGTGCCGGTCGGCCGGTCGAGGACGACCAGCGGTTCGTCGTCCAGGACGAGCAGGGCGTCCGTCAGGCACTTGAACTCGTGCCCGGACGCCTCCTGCACGGCGTGCAGCGTCCGCAGCAGCCCGGCGCGCCGGCCGGCGTCCAGGGCGGTGCGGCCGGCGGCGTGGCTGAGCACGGCGACGGAGGCCATCTCCCACTGCGGCAGCGTCAGCCAGGCCATGGCCGCCCCCGGCCCGACCCGGTCGAAGAGCGCCGGGTCCTGCCCGGCGTCCGGGTCCGGGAACTCGCCGCCGCCGGTCTGCGCCCAGCGCTCGCAGAACCGCTCGACTCCGGTGAGGGTCCCGGCGAGGCCGTCGAACACGTACGGCGCGCAGACGGCCGGGTCGGCGCCGCGCTCCACGCAGGCGCCGACGGCCACGGCGATCGCCCCGTCCGGCCCCGGCGGCACCTCGGGCAGCAGCGCGGCGAGCCGCGGCCCGGCCTGCGCGACTTCGCCCTCCCCCGCTTCCTCGAAGTGCCGGTACAGCTCCTGGTGCGCCTGCTGCGCACGGTCACCGTCCCGCTGACGGACAGCGGCCTCGAACCCGGCGACGGCCTCGAGGAACCGCTCCCTCCCCTTGCTTTCGAAGATCATGGACGGAAAGGGTAGCGAGCGCCCGGAGACCAGACGGGGCCGGGATGAGCACCCTCCCCGGCCCCGCCCGCTCGCCCTGTGCGGCGAACGTCCACTGAAGCGCCCCGCGGCCGCTACCTCTTGCCCGCCTTCCGGGCGGCCCGCAGCCACTCCTTGTTCATGCCGGTGATGGAGACCAGCGGGATGCCCTTGGGGCAGGCGGTCGCGCACTCCCCCGTCAGCGTGCACCCGCCGAACCCCTCCGCGTCCATCTGCGCCACCATGTCCAGCACCCGCGTCTCGCGCTCGGGTGCGCCCTGCGGCAGCACGTTGAGATGGTTGACCTTGGCGGAGGTGAACAGCATCGCGGCCCCGTTGGGACACGCGGCCACGCAGGCCCCGCACCCGATGCACTCGGCGTGCTCGAAGGCGAAGTCGGCGTCCGGCTTCGGCACCGGCGTCGCGTGCGCCTCGGGGGCGGACCCGGTCGGCGCGGTGATGTAGCCGCCGGCCTGGATGATCCGGTCGAACGCCGACCGGTCCACCACCAGATCCTTGATCACCGGGAACGCGGACGCCCGCCACGGCTCGATGTCGATCGTGTCGCCGTCCTGGAACGACCGCATGTGCAGCTGGCAGGTGGTCGTGCGCTCGGGTCCGTGCGCGTGGCCGTTGATGACGAGCGAGCACGCGCCGCAGATGCCCTCGCGGCAGTCGTGGTCGAAGGCGACCGGCTCCTCCCCCGCGAGGATGAGCCGTTCGTTGAGGACGTCCAGCATCTCCAGGAAGGACATGTCGGACGAGATGCCGTCCACCTCGTACGTGGACATCGCTCCTTCGGCGTCGGCGTTCTTCTGCCGCCAGACGCGCAGGGTGAGCTTCATGCGTAGCTCCGCTGGGTGGGGTGGACGTACTCGAAGACCAGGTCTTCCTTGTGCAGGGCCGGGGCTGCGCCCGTACCCGTGAACTCCCAGGCGGCCGCGTAGCCGAACTCCTCGTCCCTGCGGGCCGCTTCGCCGTCGGGGGTCTGGGACTCCTCGCGGAAGTGGCCGCCGCAGGACTCGGTGCGGTGCAGCGCGTCGAGGCACATCAGCTCGGCGAGTTCCAGATAGTCGACGATGCGGTTGGCCTTCTCCAGGGACTGGTTGAACTCCTCGCCGGTGCCCGGGACCTTGATGCGGCGCCAGAACTCCTGCCGGATCTGCGGGATGCGCTCCAGCGCCTTGCGCAGCCCCGCGTCGGTGCGGGCCATGCCGCAGAACTCCCACATGAGCTCACCGAGTTCGCGGTGGAAGGAGTCGGGGGTGCGGTCGCCGTCGACGGCGAGGAGCCGGTTCAGCCGGTCCTCGGTCTCGGCCAGCACCTCCTGCACGACCGGGTGGTCGTCGGCGACCGGCTCCTGGTGCGGGTTGCGGGCCAGGTAGTCGTTGATGGTGGCCGGGAGGACGAAGTAGCCGTCGGCCAGGCCCTGCATCAGCGCGGAGGCGCCGAGGCGGTTGGCGCCGTGGTCGGAGAAGTTGGCCTCGCCGATCGCGAACAGGCCGGGGATCGTGGTCTGCAGGTCGTAGTCGACCCACAGGCCGCCCATCGTGTAGTGCACGGCGGGGTAGATCCGCATCGGCACCTCGTAGGGGTTCTCCGCGGTGATCCGCTCGTACATGTCGAAGAGGTTGCCGTACTTCTCCTCGACCTTCCCGCGTCCCATCCGCTGGATGGCGTCCGCGAAGTCGAGGTAGACGCCCTGGCCTCCGGGGCCCACTCCCCTGCCCTCGTCGCAGACGTGCTTCGCGGCGCGGGAGGCGATGTCGCGGGGCACGAGGTTGCCGAAGGAGGGGTAGATGCGCTCCAGGTAGTAGTCGCGCTCCTCCTCGGGGATCTCGTTCGGCGGGCGGGTGTCGCCCTTCGCCTTCGGCACCCAGATGCGGCCGTCGTTGCGCAGCGACTCGCTCATCAGGGTGAGCTTGGACTGGTGGTCGCCGGTGCGCGGGATGCAGGTGGGGTGGATCTGCGTGAAGCAGGGGTTGGCGAAGTAGGCGCCGCGCCGGTGCGCCCGCCAGATGGCGGTCGCGTTGGAGTTCATGGCGTTGGTCGACAGGTAGAAGACGTTGCCGTAGCCGCCGCTCGCCAGGACGACGGCGTCGGCGACGTACGTGTCGATCTTCCCGGTGATCAGGTCGCGGGCCACGATGCCGCGCGCCCGGCCGTCGACGACGATCAGGTCGAGCATCTCGGTGCGCGGGTGCATCTCGACGTTGCCGGCGGCGATCTGCCGGGAGAGCGCCTGGTAGGCGCCGAGCAGGAGCTGCTGGCCCGTCTGACCGCGGGCGTAGAAGGTGCGGGAGACCTGGACGCCGCCGAAGGAGCGGGTGTCGAGCAGGCCGCCGTACTCGCGGGCGAAGGGCACGCCCTGGGCCACGCACTGGTCGATGATCTCCACAGAGATCTGGGCGAGGCGGTGGACGTTGGACTCGCGGGAGCGGAAGTCGCCGCCCTTGACGGTGTCGTAGAACAGGCGGTGGACGGAGTCGCCGTCGTTGCGGTAGTTCTTGGCGGCATTGATGCCGCCCTGCGCGGCGATGGAGTGGGCGCGGCGCGGGGAGTCCTGGTAGCAGAACTGGACGACGCGGTAGCCCTGTTCGGCGAGGGTGGCGCCGGCGGAGCCGCCCGCGAGGCCGGTGCCGACGACGATGATCGTCTGCTTGCGCCGGTTGGCCGGGTTGACCAGCTTGGCCTCGAAGCGGCGTTTGTCCCAGCGCTCGTTGATCGGGCCGGAGGGGGCCTTGGTGTCGGCGACGGGCTCGCCGGTCGTGTAGTCGGCGTAGGGGATCATGTCAGCTCACCACTCCGGTCATGACGCCCACGGGTACGGCGACGAAGCCGGCCGTGAGCAGCAGCGCGAGGACGTTGGCGGCGGTCTTCAGGGCGCGGTCGCGGGCCCTGCTGCCGACGCCGAGGGTCTGGGCGGCGCTCCAGAAGCCGTGCCGGATGTGCAGGCCGAGCGCGAGCATCGCGACGATGTAGATCACGTCGCCGTACCAGGTGGAGAAGGTGTCCACCACGTTCTGGTAGGGGTGGCCCTCCTGGAAGCCGCCGGAGTGCACGGTGCCGGTGGTCAGGTCCAGGATGTGCCAGACGATGAACAGGCCGAGGATGATCCCGCCCCAGCGCATGGTGCGGGTGGCGTAGCTCGCCCGGGGCCGGGAGTGCACGTACTTGCTGGGCCGCGCCCTGATGTCCCGGCGGCTGAGCTGGTAGGCGGACGTGGCGTGGGCGGCCACGGCGACGACGAGGACGATCCGGATGAGCCAGAGCGTCCACTCGTAGTGCATGAAGGGTTCGCCGACGGTGCGCAGCCAGTGGGCGTAGTGGTTGAACTCGCCCGCCCCGAAGTAGATCTTCAGGTTGCCGATCATGTGCGCGACCAGGTAGAGCAGCATGATCAACCCGCTGACCGCCATGACGGTCTTCTTGCCGACGGTGGAGTCCCACACGGTGCGCGCCATGGACGGCCGTCGGTCCGTCCGCGTTGCCAGTGCCATGTCTCAGCACGCTAGGGCCGAAGGTACCGATCGGTCCAAGACATGGTCCGGCTTGATTCGATAGGCAGGGTCTATTCTGAAACATATGCAGTTCCAGCAGCTCCAGTACTTCGTGGCGGTGGCCGAGACCCGGCACTTCACCCGGGCCGCCGAGCAGGTCCATGTCGCCCAGCCGTCGCTGTCCCAGCAGATCAAGGCACTGGAGCGGGAGCTGGGCGCCGACCTGTTCCTGCGCGCCCGGGGCAACATCACGCTCACCGACGCGGGCGAGGCCCTGCTGCCGCTGGCCCGGCGCATCCTCGCGGACGCGGACACGGCCCGGTACGAGGTGCAGGAGCTGGTGCAGCTGCGGCGGGGCCGGGTGCGGCTGGGGGCGACGCCGAGCCTGTGCACCGGCCTGCTGCCGGACGTGCTTCGGGCCTTCCACGACCGGTATCCGGGGATCCGGCTGCTGATCGAGGAGGGCGGCTCGCACGACCTGGTGCGCGAGCTGGCCCGCGGGGCACTGGACCTGGCGCTGATCGTGCTGCCCCTGCCGACGCCGGCGCCCGCGCTGACCACGGTGGAGCTGCTGCGCGAGGACCTCGTCGTCGTGTCCTCACCGGAGGGGGCGGCGCCGGGGCGGGGCGGCCGGGTGATCGACATCGCCGACCTGGAGGGCGAGCGGCTGGTGATGTTCCGGCACGGGTACGACCTGCGGGAGCTGACCGTCGCGGCGTGCCGCTCCGCCGGGTTCGAGCCGGATTTCGCCGTGGAGGGCGGCGAGATGGACGCGGTGCTGGGGTTCGTGCGGGCGGGGCTGGGCGTGGCGGTGGTGCCGCGGATGGTGGCGGCCCGGGCGGGGCGGGGGCTGCGGGTCACTGCGCTGGCCCGGCCGGGGTTGCAGCGGACGATCGCGTTGGCGCATCGCAGTGATGTGGCTCCGCCTCGGGCCGCTCGGGAGTTGCAGCGGATGTTGCTCGAGCGGTGAGGCCGCGCTCCGGCGGATCCGTCTGCCGGGTGCGCTGCGATTCGGGGCGCGGGTCCGCTGTGGTCGATCGCACAGTTCCCCGCGCCCCTGCGGGGCGCTTCAGCCCGTGGCGTCCGCCAGGGCCAGGTCGTGGAGCCTCTCCGGTGGGCCCGGTCGGGCGTAGTACCAGCCCTGGGCCGTGTCGCAGCCCAGTATCCGCAGCTGTTCGGCCTGGGCTCCGGTCTCCACGCCCTCGACGGTGACCGCGAGGTCGAGGCTGTGGGCCAGGGAGACGATGCCTTCGACGATCTTGAGGTCGACGGGGTCGGCCGGGAACTGCTGCATGCCCTGCGTGAAGGAGCGGTCCAGTTTGAGGATGCTCACCGGCAGGCGGCGCAGGTTGGCCAGGTTCGAGTAGCCGGTGCCGAAGTCGTCCAGGGCGATGTCGACGCCCATCTCGGCGAGGCGGCGCAGCGGTTTGAGGCGGTCGTCGTCGGCGCCGATCAGGGCCGACTCGGTGACCTCCAGGCAGAGGGCGTCCGGGCCCACACCCGCGCGTTCGAGGATCTCGACCGTGTCCTGGACCAGGCCCGGATGGGTGAGCTGGCAGGGCGAGAGGTTGACGTTGATGCGCAGCGGGCCCGCCGTCGTGCGGTCGCCGTACCGTTCTCGCCAGGCACGGGCCTGGCGGATGGACTCCTCCAGGACCCAGCGGCCGAGGGGCACGATCAGGCCCGTGTGCTCGGCGAGCGGGATGAAGCGGTCGGGCCCGAGCACGCCGTGCTGCGGGTGCAGCCAGCGCACCAGGGCCTCGGCGCCGCGGACGCTGCCGTCGCCGAGGTGGACCAGCGGCTGGTACTCGATGAAGAACTCGCCGCGCTCCAGGGCCGTCGGCAGAGCGGTGGTCAGGCCGTGCCGGGTGATCGCGCGGGCGTCGGCCTCGGGGTCGGCCAGTTCCGAGCGGTTGCCGCCCGCCGACTTGGCCCGGTACATGGTGATGTCCGCGCTGCGCAGCACCTCGGCGGCGGTGCGCTCGCCCGCCGGGCCCTCGACGATGCCGAGGCTGCCGCGGACCATCAGGTCACGGCCGTCGATGCTGATCGGGGTGACCAGCGCGTTCATGATGCGCTCGGCGAGCTCGTCGACCTCGCGCTCGGTGCCGGGGCCGGTGGTCAGGGCCACGAACTCGTCGCCGCCGAGCCGGGCCACCATCTCGCCGGGCGCGGTCGCGCAGGACTGCAGCCGGTCGGCGACCTCCACCAGCAGCCGGTCGCCGGCGGCGTGGCCGAGGCTGTCGTTGACGGTCTTGAAGCCGTCCAGGTCGAGGTAGCACAGGCCGAAGCGCTGCCCCTCGCCGGCGCCCAGGGCCTTCTCCAGGCGCTCGAAGAACAGCGTGCGGTTCGGCAGCCCGGTGAGGGCGTCGTGCGTGGCCTCGTAGCGCAGCCGGAGGTTGAGCAGCCGGCGCTCGGTGGTGTCCTCCATGAGGGCCAGCTGGTACTGCGGGTTGCCGTCGGCGTCGCGCAGCAGGGAGACCGTCAGATTGGTCCACAGGACCGTGCCGTCGGGGCGGTTGAACGCCTTCTCGACGTGGTAGTGCTCGCGGTCGCCGCGGACGAGCTCCTCGTAGAGCTTCCAGGTCTGCGGGGCGTCCTCGGGATGCACCCAGTCCAGCACCCGGCGCCCGCGCAGCGACGGCTCCGGGAGGCCGAACATGCGCAGCAGGGCCTCGTTGACCTGAAGGACGTTGCCCTCGAGGTCGGCGATGCCGATTCCTATGGCCGCGCCCTCGAAGACCGCGCGGAAGCGGGCCTCGCTCGCGTGCAGCGCCTGCGCCACCACGCCCTGGGCCTGCAACGCGGCCTGGGCGATGGACTCCTGCTCGGCGAGGGTGCGCTCGCGCAGCGCCTGCGCGTACCCGGCGGCCATCGCGTGCTGCAACCGCGAGGAGCGCATGCGCAGTTCGTCCTGGGGGCCGTCCCCGCCGCAGTACAGCACGAGATAGGCGTCGACGCAGTCCAGGGTGCGGGCGAGCGCCTCGGGGTCGGTGCAGTGGGCGCCGACCAGTGCGGCACCGACCGCTTTCGCCTCCCCTGCGGCGAAGCCGCGGGCCCGCAGCAGCTCGCTCAACCGGCGTGCGAGCGGGAGGAGTTCCGCCTCGAACTCGGGTCGGGTCAGCGACGTGGAGGTGACCGGGAAGACCGCCCGGCTCCAGATCGTCGCGAACCGGCGCAGTCTGTCCTCCGGCCCGTCCGGTTCCGCGGTCACGCCGCGCGCCCCACGCCGGCGAACCCGGAGAAGGCATACGGATCCTCGTCCTCCGGTGCCGACTCCGGCCGCCACAGCGGCGGCGGCACCAGTCCGGGCTCCACCATGTCGTACCCCTCGAAGAACCGTGCGATCTCGTCGCGCGAGCGCATGATCAGCGGATTGCGAATGTCCTTGTATACGTCGACCGCGCCCTCGGCCCGCTCCTGCGGCAACGGGATTCCCTCGTACGAGGCATGGGTCAGGATCAGCAGGCTGCCGGGCGCGAGGGCCGCGCGCAGCTCGGCCACGGCGGCGTAGGGGTCGTCCGCGTCTTCCACGAAGTGCAGTATGGCAACGAGAAGCAGGGCGACTGGCCGATTCAGGTCGATGAGCCGCTGCAGCGGGAGGCTCGCGAGGATCTCCTGGGGCTTGCGCAGATCGGCCGCGACCACGTCGGCGTCCTCGTTGCCCGCCAGCACCGCCTGGCTGTGCGCCACCGCCACCGGGTCGTGGTCGACGTACACGACACGCGCGCCGGGTGCGGCGGCCTGGGCCACTTCGTGGACGTTGCCGAACGTCGGGATGCCCGAGCCGATGTCGAGGAACTGGGTGATGCCCTCGGCGGCCGCGAAGCGCACGGCCCGGCGCATGAACGCCCGGTTGGCCTGCATGACCTTGGGCAGTCCCGGCATGAACTCCATGGCCTTGCGGGCCGCTTCCCGGTCGACCTCGAAGTTGTGCGAACCGCCCAGGTAGAAGTCGTAGATACGGGAAACGCTCGGCACCGAGATGTCGATGCTCCGGGGTGCCCAGGCGGGACGCTCCATGTATCTCTCCAAGGGTGGACGACGGGTAGGCGATCCGGTGTTCGAGCTGAGGCTACTGATCGCCCGCCAATGGAGCGACCTGAAACGGAAATTGACCATCCGTTCCCGGTCACTGCCTGCGGCATGTGCCCGTTCGACCCCGTTCGGTAACCGCTCGCACACAGCGGTCCGCCCCCTCCGTGCGGTGCGGAGGGGGCGGACCTTCGGTCAGGCGCCGGTGGGCGGGGCGATCGACCCTGGGGAGGTGATCCTTACTTGCCCGGCGCGCCGACCGGCTTTCCGTCGGGTCGGACGGCGTACCAGGTGCCGCCCACGCCCTGACCGTTGGTGTCACCGGGCGCCTTGTCGCCGGAGAAGGTGTAGATCGGCCAGCAGTCGACGGTCATCTGCTTGGTCCCGTCGGGCCGGGTGAAGCCCATCAGGCCCTTCTTCTCCACACCCTTGGTGTCGTCGGCCGCCACCGGGGCGACCGCCGGCCACTTCTCCAGGCAGGCGCCGGTGCAGTTGGAGACGGACTTCGGCCACGCCTTGTCCTTCATGAAGCGGTAGACCGTCATGCCGTTCTTGTCGATGACGATCTCACCGAGCTTGGGGTCCTTGCGGACGGACAGCCCGGGCAGCGAGGACAGCGAGGCCTTCTTGCCGTTGGGGGCGAGCGCGAACCACTTGCCGCCCACGCCCTGGCCGTTGACGTCACCGGAGTTGACGTCCTTGGCGTACCGGTACGCCGGCCAGCCCCCGATCGTCAGCTGCTTGGTGCCGTCGGCACGGGTGACCTCGCCGAGCAGCGCCTTGTCGATTCCGGCACCGGCGGTGGCGTCGTCGGCGGGCACCGGGGGCCAGGTGGTGGCGCAGTCGCCGTTGCAGTTGGACTTGGGCGGATTGGCGGTGTCCTTGTCGAACCGGTACAGGCTGAGACCGGAACCGTCCGTCAGCACCTTGCCCAGGTCGGGGTTGCTCGCCACGGTCAGCTTGCCCGCCGGGGCGGCGGGGCTCGGGGAGCTGGAGCTCTGATTGCCGTCGGCCCCGTAACCGTTGCCCGCACCGGTGCCGGTGCCGGGGCTCGTTCCGGTGCCCGGGTTGCCGTAGTCACCCGCCGCGGCCGTGGCGCCCACGTTCTGGGCCGCCGAGGCCGGGGTCGTGGTGTTGTCCTGACCGCACGCCGTCGTCAGCGCCAGCACCGAAGCGGCTGTGGCCACCAGTGAGGCGGTCCGCCAGGAGGTCTTCATCGTCAACTCCCCAAATTCGCCTGGATATTGCAGCGCCTGCTGTGCCGCCGCACGGCCATGGGTACGCAGCGAGGGGGTGCGGGTGTTCAATCCGGCCGGGAAATTTCTTTCCGGAACCTGTGGCGCGTTCCGCGCGGGGGGTCGTACGGCCGTACATATCGGCCGGACGGTCTCCTTCCGCCCGTCAAACCACGGATGGCGCTTTGTCCCTCCTTCGGATCAATCCGGGGGCACTCCGGCGTAGGGCGGCCCCGCGGGACCCATGATCTCCGTCGTGCATGGACCCGAAGTGACCCGACGCGCGCCCGTCCCCCGGGTGTTGGCGGTACTGGCGCTGACCTGGACCCTGGCGGGCTGCCCGGTCGGGAGCGCGTCGGCCGACGCCTGCGCGTACGCCTCGACGGGCCCGGACGGCACGGTGGCGGTGGCCGCGGCGGGGGACCTCGCCCACTGGCCGGCGTTCCCGTCCTGCCCCGAGCCCACGCCGCCGGCCCCACCGCCCCCTCCTCCCCCTCCAACGCCTGCACCCACGCCCACGCCGGCCCCACCACCGCCGCCGAAGCCGACGCCCCGGCCGACACCGGTGCCGAAGGCCCCGCCCAAGCCGGCACCCCCGGCCCGGCCGGCCCCGGTGCCGCCCGCGGCCCGGCCGGTCCCGCCCCCCGCGCCGGCACCGCCCCGCCCGGCCCCGGAGCCCAAGGGGACCCCGCCCTCCCCACGGCCCTCCGTGACCCCGGTGAGCTACCCGGCGTACCACCCGCGGCCGGTGCACCACACCCCGGCCGACCCCACCTCACCGGTCACCTACGTCCTGCTGATCACCGTCCCCGCGATCGTCGCCGTCGCCGCGCTGCGCCCGCGCTGACGCGCCGCCGCTCACTCCAGGAGGCACCTGTTGTCGGATTGGCTTGTTCTCGTCCTCGCGATGCTGGGGGCCTGTGCCGTCGTGGTGGTCATCACCCTCGTACGGCACAGGCGGGCCCCCGAGGACGAGGACCCCAGCGAGACCCCGGACGTCATCGAGTACATGACGATGTGGATCGGCGTCGTGTACGCCATCGTCCTGGGCCTGGCCATCGCGGGCGTGTGGGAGGCGCGCAGCGCCGCCCAGGACCATGTGCAGGCCGAGGCCCAGGCGCTGCACGAGATCTCCGAGCGGGTCCGGGTCTACCCGCCGGCCGTCCGGGACCGCATCCGCGACGACATCGACGCCTATGTCGCGCAGGTCGTGACCACCGAGTGGAAGTCGATGACCGACCACGGGCGGGTGACCCCGCGGGGCACCGAACTCCTGTCACGGGTCCGCCAGGACGTCACCGACTACCGGCCGGCCAACGACTTCGAGGCGCAGGCCTACCAGCCGGTGCTGGACCAGATGGCCGCCGCCGACCAGGCCCGCAACGCGCGCGCGGACTCGACCGGGGCGACCATGCCGTCCGTGGTGTGGTTCGGGCTGCTCTCCGGGGCGCTGATCACCATCGGCATGGTCTTCGCGCTGCAGATCCGGCGCACCCGGCGGGAACTGATCCTGGCCGGGCTGTTCTCCGCGACCATCGCCTTCATGCTCTTCCTCATCTGGGACTTCGACGCCCCCTACAGCCGGGGCATCGCCGCGACCGCGGAACCGTTCCTGACTCTGTTCCCGGGCGTCAAGGGGTAGCGCGCCCGAGTCCACAGGCCTTCGCCCCGGCCTCCTGAAGGAGACCGGGGCGAAGGCCTGTCCCGTGCGCCGCGCTCCGGCGGCCGCCGGAAGGACGACCGGGCATCCGTCAGAACCGCTCGTTGCGGCGTCGCAGCCAGACCACACCCCCTCCGAGCACGGCGGCGCCCACCAGCGCGCCCCCGATGGCCATGTCGGTCGGCGTGGCACCACTCGTGATGCTTCCGCCGAGTCCCCCCTGCACACCGCCGAGCACCGTGAAGGCGTTCGGACGGGTCAGGGTGCGGCCGTTGCAGTTGACCGTGATGTCGTACCGGCCGGGACGGGCGTCGCGGTCGATGTCGGCGATGCCGCGCGAGGTGTCGCCGCGGAAGGGGAAGAGCTGGATGGTGCGGAAGGCCCGCGAGCGGGCCGTACCGCCGCGGCAGCCCTCCACGGTGACGGCGAGCCGGCCGCCGGCGGGGAGCACGTTGGGCGTCGCGATGATGTTCCGGGGGTTGCCGTCCCCCCGGCCGCCGAAGTCGCCCCCCAGGCCGTTTCCGAAGTTGTCGCCGCGTCCGTTGTTGAAGTCGTTGCCCCGGCCACCGCCGATGTTGCCGTTGATGTGGCCGTTGAAATTGCCGTTGATGTGTCCGTTGAAATTGGCGTTCCCGTTGCCCGGGAAGTTGCCGTTCCCCGGGAAGTTCCCGTTGCCGGGAAAGTTGCCGTTCCCCGGGAAGTTGCCGTTCCCGGGGAAGTTGCCGTTCCCGGGGAAGTTGCCTGGGAAGTTGCCGTTGAAGTTGCCAGTCCCGGGGACGATCACCCCGGTGTTGCCGGTTCCGGGGATGACCACCCCCGTGTTGCCGGTCCCGGTGGTGTCCGACGGGCCGCCGCCGTTGCCCATGCCGTCCGCGACGGCCACGGGGGCGGCGGCGAGCCCGAGCACCGCGACCGCCGTGCACGCGGCCGCAAGGGCACGTTGGTTTCGCATGTGATCCTCCGCGGGAGGCACCCCGGGTCCCGTACCCGGGTCGATCGGCGAGAAAGCACCTCCTGACACGACACTCGGGCGCGCGGAACACGCCCGCATGTCGAGAATGGTCCGTCCTGGTGAGCGGACACGCCGCGAGAAAAGCACACAATCGGATATTGCCGCAGGTCACGGACCGTCAGAAAATTCCTCTCGGCTGCAACTCGGATGGCGCACCGAAAGGCCGCCGGGCCACCCGTTCGCCCGCCGACGGCGTCGCCCACCGTCCGCGCGGGACTTAGCGTTTTCCCATGCGCGAGGGACGAGGTGAGGCCGCGCCGAGAAGGGAAGGCGAATGTATGCGTCCGAGTTGGCCGAGCTGGCCGAAGAGGAGGAACGGCGGAGGAAGCGCGCGCCGTGGGGGGTGATAGCGCTCCTTCTGCTGACCGGTCTCGCTCTCCTGCGGAACGGTTCGGGGGAGTTCGACGTCGGCCCGCCGCAACCCGCGTCGGCCGCCGCGCCGGACAGCCGCGTCACCCCCGCCCCGACCGCGTCCGCTGCCGCCGCCGCCCTGCCGTTCTCCCAGCCCGACCGGGTCCGGATCCCCGCGATCCAGGTGGACGCGCCGGTCATCCCCGTCGGCCTCGACGCGAACGGCTGGGTCGGTGCCCCGCCGCCGGACAACGCCAATCTGGCCGGCTGGTTCACCGGCGCCGTCTCCCCCGGCGAGAAGGGCACGGCGGTCGTCGTCGGGCATGTCGACAACAAGCAGGGGCCCGCGGTGTTCTACGGCCTCGGGGCCCTGAAGAAGGGGAACCGGATCGAGGTCCTGCGCCAGGACGGCAGGACCGCGGTGTTCGAGATCTACGGCGTCGAGGTCTTCGCGAAGGCCGATTTCCCCGGCGACCGGGTCTACGGCTCGAAGGGCACACCGGAACTGCGGGTGATCACCTGCGGCGGCGGTTTCTCGAAGCAGAACGGTTACGACGGGAACGTGGTCGTCTTCGCCCGCCTGGTGGCGGGCGCCTGAGGTGCCGTCACCGGGCGGACGAACCGCTGGATGAGTAGTTCCGATGTGGCTCAGTGGTCGTAGGCGGTCAGTGAGCGAGTGATGGGTGCGCCGATGGTGCGGTTGTGCCAGATGGCGCAGGTCATGGCCAGGATCCGCTGGGCCACTCGGACACCGACGCCTTCGATGGTCCGGCCGGCGTGTTGTTCCAGGTCGAGCCGGCCCTTGAGGGTGTTTGAGCAGGCCGGGTCGGTCGGCGGCCAGGTGCGGTTCGTTGTCGATCAGGGCGGCCAGGACCTGCCGCTCGTCGATCTTGGCAGTAGCCGTAGCCGGCCCATCCGGTCAGGTCGGAGCGCTGGACGGTCTCAGGCGAGCGGGCGCACTCGACGGGCGTGGAGTCCACGATCCACACGGGGTCCAGCCACGGATCGCTGTCCGCTGACTAGAACAGGCCGTGCAGGTGGGCGTGGGCGAGGCGCAGCCGGCGGGCCTCGCAGTGGAAGCCCAGCATGGCCTGGGCCACGGCCAGGGTGACCAGCTCCGCGTCGGTCAGCTTCGGCGGTCGGCCACGCCGGCGCGGGGTCTTCAAGCGGTCGTCGATGTGCACGTACAGTGCGGTCAAGAGGGTGTCCAACTCGGTCGTCACAACCCGATGTTGGACACCCTCCCCGCGTCCGTGAACCCCGCATTCGGAACTGATCGTCTAGTACTGGCCCTACCCACCGGGGTCGGGAGGGGCGCTCAGTATTCGTCACGGCGCGGGAGCGGCCCCCGCTCACAACCGGCGGGTGAACTCCTGGCGGTCGGCGAAGTTCTCGTAGCCTGCCTGTTCGAAAGCCATGATCATGGCGATGTTGCCCGCGTCGCAGTCGCCACGGATCTCCTCGGCGCCCGCTTCCACCAGTAGCCGCGTGCCGCGGGCCACCACCGCCGTCGCGTAGCCGTTGCCGCGGCAGGCGGGAGACACAGCCACCAGCCCGATCACCGCGGTCGAGGGGTTTCGGGCGGGGAGGCTGAGGGCAGCCGGCGTGCCGTCCGGAGCGTAGCCGATTTCCCACCACGAGGGCTCGTACGAGAACTCCTCCATGTCCGCGAAGAGGCTCTCCGCGGCACGCCGGGCGCCATGCCGGGCGACCCTGGCGGCGAGTTGGGCGTCGGCGCTGGTCGGCAGCGCCTCGGCGAGGAGAGCGATGAACGGCTCACGGCCCAGACTGGGCAGGGAGTGCCAGGTCAATCGGTCATCGTTCGAAGTGAGTTCTACCCCGGAGCGGCGGCGGAAGCGGCGACCGTCTCGGGCCCGCTCGAAGCCCGCCAGACGGAGAAGTTCGGCGCGCCGTTCCGGCTCCGCCTGGTACTGCGGCGGCTGCGCCGGCGAGTCGGTGACGTGCTCCAGCTCCGTGGCGCCGAGCGAGCCGGCCAGGGCGACGGCCTCGGCCAGCAGGGCCTGGCCGGTGACCAGGCCGGGTTCGTCCCACGGTGTCTCAAGGAGCACCAGGGCCATCGGAACGTCGTTCCCGGGGAGGGTCCACAGCGCGGTGGCCGCGGTGAGCCGACCGGTCTCGTCCTCCGCGACCAGGCACCACTCCGGCCGGGTGCACTTCTTGGCAAGTAGGTCGGTGAGGTAGGCGGCCGTCCCGGCGTTGCGCTCGGGCTGGTCGGCGTGCTGGACGAGGGCAGGTAGTTCGTCTGGACGCGCTATACGTACAAGCATGTACTGGGATCGTCCTGTCTCTCGATGACGTGGCCGCCTTTGCGTGAAATCGCCACCCAGTGGCACCGGCAGGCGATCCCACGGCCCATCGGCGGTGGTCGTGGCCTGGCGCGGTGCGGTGCGGCGCAGGCAGCTCATTCCACCGGGTAGCGCACCACCAACGCCCCCTCCACATCCGTCCCCACCGCCTCGTACTGATGCGGTACATCCGCCGCCCACCGGGCGTGGCCGCCCGGGCCCACCTCGAGCAGAGCGGAGGCGGGACCAACCCGCGCCGTGCCACTGAAGACCAGCAAGTGCTCCACCGTGCCCCGCGCATGAGCGGCCGAGCGCTGCACTGCGCCGCTCTGAATGCGGATGCGATACACCTCCGACACCGCAGCCGCGTCCTGCACGCGGTCCGTCAGCACCGCGTGCACCGCCGCGCCCTGCACCGGGGCGGGGCCGACGACCGTGCTGAGCGGCGCCCCGAGGGCCGTGGTCAGCGCGTACAGCGTCTCCAGGGTCGGATTGCGCCGGCCGGTCTCCAGTTCCGAGAGCGTGCCCTTGCCGACGCCGGAGCGGCGGGCCAGTTCCGACAGCGACAGGCCGCCGTCCTGCCGCAGACGGCGCAGCCGCTCGCCCACCTCCTGGGCCAGTTCCACAGCTTTCCACCCCTACAGCGCCGGTGATGCTTTGTTGTGACGCGCCCAGCGTTCCACAAACAGAACGTTCTGTAAACGGAACGATCGCGGGGATGCGCACGCACCGCGGCTCAGGCGGGTTCGGACGTACTCGTCGAGGCTGCTCCTCGCCTCAGGCCGGGTCAGCGAGCGGGGCTGGAGGCGGTCTTCGGCCCCTTCGGCTGGGCGAGACGAGGTCGGGTGCCTGATGCCACCGAGTCGGCTCCGGTCGAGTACGACCACAACGCACCGCTGGCATCGACCGCCAGCAGGTCGAGCCCGCCCATCCGCTCAGCCGCCTCGTCGACGGCCCGGGCGAGCGCGTCCGGATCCGTGACGTCTGCCTGGACCCCGGGCAGTCCTGACTCCTTCAGCCGCTCTGGATCCCGTCCGCGGACGCCGACACGATCAACCCGCTTGATCCCGCTGGTCCGGGCTTGGTTGGGCGGTGTCGTTCGAGGTTGTTCCGGGTTTCGTGTGGAGGACGTCGCGGGCCTGGTCGGCGGCGCGGGCGAGACTTTCGGAGACGTAGTCGAGGAAGCGGGCGGTGTTCTCCAGGCGGACGGCAGCCGGGGTGCCGGGGCCGAGAATGCCGACGCCTTGGCGGGCGGTCTCGGCGACCTGGGCGGTGGAGCGGACGCTGGCCATCATGGCCTGGTACCAGACATCGTCGTCGATGGCGTAGCGCTCGCGGCGGCGTTCGTCGCGTCCCCGGCGAACGAGGTCCTGGCTCTCCAGGAACGTGATCGCCTTGGAGATGGACGCCGGGCTGACCTGGAGGCGCTGGACGAGTTCGGACGCGGTGAGGCTGCCCGCGTCGCTGGTGCAGAGGCAGGCCATGACCCGGGCCATCATCTTGGGCGTGCCCGAGCCTATGAAGACGGTGGTAAGCGTCTCCTCGTACTCGCGCACCGCCTCGGCGTCGCGTCCATGGGCCGCCGGGGGCATCGTCGCATCACGGGGTGCGGCCGGCCTGCGTCGGCGCGCGCGGCGCTCGGTGGCACGGTGGGCGAGATCGGCACGGTAGGCGGTGGGGCCGCCGTTGCGCATGACCTCGCGAGTGACGGTCGAGGTCGGGCGGTCGAGGCCTCTGGCGATCTCCGCGTAGGCGAGGCCGTCGGCCAGTCCCAGCGCGATCTGCTGGCGTTCCTGCTGGGTGAGCCTGCCTCCCGGCATCGCGGTCCCCTTCGTGGTGCGTGGTCTTTCGTGGTCCCTGGTGGTTGCAGCATAGCCTTCACCGTCAACTCATTGCAATGATCCGACTAGGGGGTGTTGCGTTGCTGTTCAAGTCGTTGCAACGATTATTGTGCTCTGAACTGCTGGTTTAGCGGCGTAAAGCAAAGAGCGTGTTGCCGAATATTTGAATGCAACGTAGCGTTTCTGTCATCGGAAACGAAGAACCCAAGGAGCGCACGATGCAGAAGTTCGCCACCCCCGCCCCGGTCTCCGCCGTCCTCGACATCCCTGCGGGACGTATCCAGTTCATCGCGGCCGACCGGGCCGACACCACGGTCGATGTCCGGCCCGCCAGCGCCGCCAAGAGCCGCGATGTGAAGGCGGCGGAGCAGGTCGAGGTCACCTACAACGAGGGCGTCCTGCGGATCGAGACCCCGAAAGCGAAGAACCGGATCCTCGGCAACTCCGGATCCGTCGAGGTGACGGTCCAACTGCCCGCCGGCTCCCGCGTCGAGGCCAGGGCCGCGAGCGCCGAGCTCCGCGGTGTCGGCCGGCTCGGCGATGTCGCCTTCGAAGGCGCGTACCGCCAGATCAAGATCGACGAGGCCGCGAGCGTCCGTCTCACCGCGGTCGACGGCGACGTCGAGGTCGGCCGGCTGGGCGGCTCCGCGGAGATCAGCACCGCAAGGGGGGACATCCGGATCGCCGAGGCTGTGCGCGGCACGGTCGTGCTCCGCACCCAGTCCGGCGACATCTCGGTCGGCGCCGCCGCCGGCGTCTCGGCCGCCCTGGACGCTGACACCAACTACGGCCGCGTCAGCAACGCCCTCAAGAACGACGGCACCACCGAACTCGACATCCGTGCCACCACCTCCCACGGCGACATCACCGCCCGCAGCCTCTGAGGGAGCGGAATCCAGGACCATCCGGCCGGGCCCACCGCGACCGCGATCCTGTCGGTCGTCGCCGAGGACCCGGCCGTCCGTCCGAGAGGGGCCTGCGATCCACGCGCAGGGCCCGGAGAAGCCGTACAAGACGCTCTTACGCGACCAGGGGAAAGACATGACGAAGAACAGCACTTCCTCCACCCGCTCGCAGTGGACCGGCATGGTGCCGGTCGACGATACGGCCCTGGCCGTCACCGACACCGGCGGTCCCGGTGTCCCTGTGGTCTACCTCAACGGCCAGTTCGCCACCCAGGGGTACTGGCGACGGGTCATCGCTGACCTGGGGACGGGGTGGCGGCACATCACCTACGACGAACGGGCCCGCGGCGCATCGAAGCGTTCGGCGGACTATTCCTTCGAGGCAGCCGTCCGGGACGTCGATGCCGTCCTCGCGGCCAGGAGTGTGGACCGGGCGCTGGTGGTGGGCTGGTCCTACGGGGCGGTCGTCGGGGCGCACTGGGCCGACCGCAATCCGGAGCGCGCCTTGGGCGCGGTCCTCGTCGACGGCGCGTTCCCGTACGACTGGCTCGACGAGGCCATGGAGCAGCGGATCCGGAAGCTGTTCCGGCGGATGAGCTGGTTCCTGCCGCTGCTGCGCCCGACGGGCCTGGCCCCGCGGATGACCGCCGAACAGCAGGCGAACAGCAACATCGAGCTCGGCAGGCTCTCCCGCGAACGCGAGCTGGGCCCCGTGCTGGACGACATCACCGTCCCGGTGCGGTATGTGGTCGCTTCGGGGACGTCCTTCGGAAGCCGCGGTGACGAGCAGGAACGGATACGCACCAGCCTTGATGCGGTGACCGCACGCAACCCGAACATCCAGATCGGCGCGAAGGTCGCCAGCAACCACGGTGCGATCCTCAAGAAGGACTTCCCGTCCATCGCCAAGGCCGTACGCGAGGTCGCCGCCCTCGACCGCCGGGGGCGCTGAAGACGACCAGCGGACTCCCGGTCAGCCAGGCAGCGTCCAGCACGACGGCGTTGAGGACCAGGACGAGCGCGGCGGGCTGGTCCTCCTGGCCGTCGCGGGTACGCCTGGCGGATCTGGCCCCGGAGGCAGGTGCGTCCGTAGCCGTTCCCACTCGGCATCCATGAGATCGCCGCGATCATGCCGGCTCACATGGCATGCCCTCTTTGAACGACGTGCCGCCGCACGTTGTCGACCAGAAGTCATCGCCTGGCCGCGCTACTCGTCCTTGGGTGGCCGGGCCAGAATGAAGCTTCATGAATGACGGATCAAGCTGGCCCGTGGACAAACTGAGCGCACTCCGCCTCGGCAGGAGGCTCGTTGCGGAAGTCCCAGCATCGAAGCCGGGCCGCCAGGCGTTTGTGGACGTCCGCCCCAACAAGAGCCATCCCGACGCCCAGGCACAGGGCGAGGGATGGGTTCACAGCGACGCTGAACGCAGCTTCCACCTTGAGCACTGGGAGTACGACCGCGCACGCATCGACGGCTTCGACTACGACATCGGAGCAGTCCTCATCGGGTCCGCTGACGCCACGGACGAGTCCGAACTGATCACTGTGCTCAACGCATGGGGCGTCCGGCCTGGCCTCTTCGTCTACCCGTGGGAGAGCGAGGACCCCAAGTAATACGACGGAGAAGCCGTCAACGGCGGCTGTTCAACTCCGCCGCTGCCGCATCAAGGTGCTCACGAGGATGGACCGAAAGGTCAGTGCCCTTGGGAAAATACTGCGCAGCAGGACGTTGGTGTTCTCGTTCGAGCCGCGCTGCCACGGACTGCCGGGGTTGCAGAAGTTGACGGTGGTGATGAGGGCGTCGCGCACGGCTGCTGAGTTGTAGCCGTCGGGCAGGTGGACCAGCATCAGGTAACGGGTGCTGCGCTCGACCAGGGTGGCGATCGCGGAGTGCTTCTTGCGGCCGAGGATCAGGTCGCTCCCAGTGCCCGGGGACCGCCCGGTCGACTGCCTCGGCCGGCCGCTGGCTGATCATGGCCATGTTCTTGACGGCTCGAGAGCGTCGGCGGTCGGCCAGGCGGCGAGGGAGCCGCCTGGCGCGTCCAGTGCGCAGGGCCCGGGTCAGTTCGCGTCGGATCAACGGCTGGTTGCCCTGGGGCCTTCGGATCCCACGAAATTCGATGTCCACTGCCACCTCTGAGCTGAGGTGTTGCAACGACCGTTAGAACCCAGAAGATCGACGAGCGGCAGGTCCTGGCCGCCCTGATCGACAACGAACCGCACCTGGCCGCCGACCGACCCGGCCTGCTCATCCTGGCCGACAAGGGCTGCATCGCCGCCGAACTCGACCGCTTCCTGGCCGCCCGCAGCATCAGCCTGCTGCGACCGTCCTCCCGCAACCGCGGCACCCCACGCCCCCGAGAAGACCTGCTCAAGACGGTGCGGCAGCTGATCGAGTCGGTCAACGACACCCTCAAGGGCCAGCTCGACCTGGAACAACACGGCGGCCGGACCATGACCTGCGCCATCTGGCACAACCGCACCATCGGCGCACCCATCACTCGCTCACTGACCGCCTACGACCACTGAGCCACATCGGAACTACTCATCCAGGGGACCACATGGCCGTCAGGAGAGCCGGCGGCGCGGCACGGTGAAGTGATAGCCGGAGTCGAGCAGATGCGGCAGCCATTCGCGGATCGCGCGGACGGTCTGCGAACGGTCGCCCCCGGCATCGTGGGAGAGCACCACGACGCCGGGGGCGGCGCCGTTCTCGATGCGGTCGACGATGGTGCGCTTGCCCGGAGTGGTCCAGTCGAGGCTGTCGACGGTCCAGGCCATCGGCTCCATGCCCATCTCGGCGCCGAGCTGGAAGGCGGCGCGGTTCCAGGCACCGTACGGGGCGCGGAACCACTGCGGGCGCTCCCCGTAGGCGTCCTCGATGGCGTCGCTGGTCCGCCCCATCTCTGAGCGGATCTCTCTCCGGTCGAGGGTGGTCAGCAGCGGATGCGTCCAGGTGTGGTTGCCCACGACATGTCCCTCCTCCGCCATCCGGGCGAGCAGTTCCCGGTTCACGACGACGCACTCCCCGCACACGAAGAACATCGCCCGTACGTGGTAGCGGGCGAGGGTGTCCAGGATGTGCGGGGTGTACTCCGGGTTGGGGCCGTCGTCGAACGTCAGCATCATGTGCCGGCCGCGCCCGGAGATGCTCATGATGGGCTCGTGACGCACCTTCAGCCTGTGCGGTGCGGCCCGGGGCGGGCCGTAGCCGGTGAGCGGCTGGAGCCGGAAGGCGGAGGACTTGAGCTCCTGCCGGGCCTGCGGTCCGGGGACCGGGTCGGCGGTGTGGGCCGGCTCGTCCCCGTCGGCCGCCAGGACGGCTCCAGCGGTCCCCGCGGCCCCGAGGGCGGCACCGGCCAGCAGCATCCGGCGCCGGGTGAACAACTGATCCTTCTGCATGACTCATCAGTCGCCCGGCAGGCCACCGGCGCACCACAACGACACCGGTGCGGCGGCCGGAAAGCACCCGATCGGCCCACACCCACCACCCTGGGCAGGTTTGACCCCTAGGGTCTGTCCGACAATTCCCGTCTGCCGCCCTTCGGGCAACGACGCCAATTGTCAGACAGGCCCTAGCGGCGGCGGACCAGGGGGAAGGGCAGGGTCTCCCGGATCGTCAGACCGGTGAGGAACATGACGAGGCGGTCGACGCCCAGGCCGAGGCCGCCGGTCGGGGGCATCGCGTACTCGAGGGCGTCGAGGAAGTCCTCGTCGAGTTCCATGGCCTCGGGGTCGCCACCCGCGGCCAGCAGGGACTGCGCGGTGAGGCGGCGGCGTTGTTCGACCGGGTCGGTCAGCTCGGAGTAGGCGGTGCCGAGTTCGGTGCCGAAGGCAACGAGGTCCCAGCGTTCGGCGAGCCGCGGGTCGGTGCGGTGCTGTCGGGTCAGCGGCGAGACGTCGGTCGGGAAGTCCTTGTAGAAGGTGGGCGGCCCGGTGCGCTCCTCCACCAGCCGCTCGTACATCTCCAGGACGATGTCGCCGGGGCCGTCGTCGGCGGTGTACGGCACCCCGGTGCGGTCGCACAGCCGGTGCAGCCGGAGCAGTTCGGTGCCGGGCCCGATCTCGTCCCCCAGCACCTCGCTGAGCGCGCCGTGCACCGTCTTGACCGGCCAGATCCCGGAGATGTCGTACTCCTGGCCGTCCTTGCGGACGACGGGGGCGCCGAACGCGGCGGTCGCGGCGCCCTGGATCAGCTCGCGGGCGAGGTCGAGCATCACGTCGTAGTCGGCGTACGCCTGGTAGGCCTCCAGCATGGTGAACTCGGGGTTGTGCTTGTAGGAGACGCCCTCGTTGCGGAAGGTGCGGCCCAGTTCGAACACCTTCTCCAGGCCGCCGACGCACAGCCGCTTCAGGTACAGCTCGGGGGCGATGCGCAGGTACAGGTCGAGGTCGTAGGCGTTGCTGTGGGTGGTGAAGGGACGGGCGTTGGCGCCACCGTGGATCTGCTGCAGCATCGGGGTCTCGACCTCGAGGTAGCCGCGGTCCAGCAGGCCCTGGCGCAGCGCCTGTACGGCGGCGGAGCGGGCGCGGATCGCCCGGCGGGCGTCGGGGCTGGTGGCCAGGTCGAGGTAGCGGTGGCGGACCTTGGCCTCGGGGTCGGTGAGGCCGCGGCGCTTGTCGGGCAGCGGGCGCAGGCATTTTCCGGTGAGCTGCCAGGAGGTGACGAAGACGGTGGGCTCGCCCTTCTCGCTGAGGCCCGCGCGGCCGGTGGCGGTGACGTGGTCGCCGATGTCGGTGTCGGCGCGGAACCGGTCGAGGGCGGCCCCGGAGGCGTCGCGGGTGAGGGCGAGCTGGTGGTCCCCGGACCAGTCGCGCAGCACGGCGAAGACGAGGCCGCCGAAGTCGCGGACCAGCATGATGCGTCCGGCCACGGTGACGTCCTCGCCCCGCGGGACGGCGGCGAGGGCGTGGGTGGGGGCGGGGACGCCCACCGGGTAGGGGTCGGTGCCGGTGGCGCGCAGCCGGTCCAGGGTGCGGTGCCGGACGCGGACCTGGTCGGGCAGGCCCGCGTCCGGGGCCACGGGCCCGGTCTGGTCCCCTCCGTCGAGGCCGAGCGCCGTCAGGGACGGCAGGCCCGCCGTGGTGGCGGGCCGCTGCCCCGGTTTCGGGTGCCCCTTTCCCCAGAGTTTGCGCAGGGAAGGTACGGAGACGAACCCCTCGGCGATGCCGGAGGCCAGGCCGATGCGGGCGAGAGAGGCGGTCTCGCCGTAGCAGATGAAGCGCGGGTACCACTCCGGGTGGTACTTGGCGTTGGAGCGGTAGAGGGCCTCGAGCTGCCACCAGCGGGAGAAGAACAGCAGCAGGCGGCGCCAGAGCCGCAGCACGGGTCCGGCGCCGATGCGGGCGCCCTCCTCGAAGACGGAGCGGAAGACGGCGAAGTTCAGCGAGATCCGGTGCACGCCCAGCTTGGCGGCGGCCGCGCACAGTTCGGCGACCATGAACTCCATGACGCCGTTGGGTGCGGCGCGGTCACGGCGCATCAGGTCCAGGGAGATGCCGTCGCGTCCCCAGGGCACGAAGGAGAGCAGCGCGAGGAGTCGGCCGTCCTCGCCGATGGCCTCCACGAGCAGGCAGTCGCCGTCGGCGGGGTCGCCGAGCCGGTCCAGCGCCATGGAGAAGCCGCGTTCGGTCTCGGTGTCGCGCCAGGCGTCGGCCTTGCGGACGATCTCCTGCATCTCGTGCTCGGTGAGCGTGGCGTGGCGGCGGATGCGGCAGGTGGCGCCGGTGCGGCGGACCCGGTGCACGGCCTGGCGGGTGACGCGCATGTCCCGGCCGTTCAGGTCGAAGCCGGGGATGTGCAGGATCGCCTCGTCACCGAGCTGGAGGGCGCCGAGTCCGGCGCGGGCGTAGGCGCGGGCGCCGTCCTCGGAGGCGCCCATGACGGCGGGCGCCCAGGCGTGCCGGCGGGCCACGTCCTGCCAGGCGGCGATGGCGTGCGGCCAGGCCTCGCGGTCGCCGACGGGGTCGCCGCTGGCGAGGCAGACGCCGGCCTCGACGCGGTAGGTGACGGCGGCCTTGGCGCTCGGGGAGAAGACGACGGCCTTGTCGCGGCGGGTGGCGAAGTAGCCGAGCGAGTCCTGATCGCCGTACGCCCGCAGCAGGGCGCGGATGCGGGCCTCCTCGTCGTCGTGCAGGGCCGCCTCCAGGCGCTGTGAACGGAACAGCGCGGCGGCGGCGTTCAGCAGGGCGAGGGCGCCGAACAGGCCGAGCAGGAAGGTGACCGGGCGGGGCGGGCGGCCGTCGAAGGCGCTGTTGGACACCAGGCCGCCGCACACCCGGTCGGCGGCCCAGGCCAGGTGCTGGCCCTGGGGCAGGGAGCCCGGGAAGAGCATGACCAGGCCCCAGCCCAGCAGGATGGCGACGACGAGCCCGGCCAGGAGCACGGCCAGCGCCCGCCATACGGCGCCGTGGCGGGAGGCGGCGTAGAACTCGCCGCGGGCGACGACCAGCAGGGCCAGCAGGAGGCCGCACAGCACGAGGGACGGCACCGACTCGGCGTAGAGGCCGAGGGCCACGCCGAGGACGTCGTCCAGGACGAGCAGGCCGAGGTAGACGACGACCAGCCACCAGGCGATCCTCTTGCGGGCTGCGGTGGCGCCGGCCAGCAGGAACAGGAAGACGGCGTAGGCGAGGTTGGCGCTGATGGGGACGAGCAGCAGGTCGAGGGTGCGGACCAGCGGGTGGAGGAGGAGACGCAGCGGGGCGATGACGGCGAGCAGGGCGCACAGCAGGCCGAGCGAGGCGAAGAGGGTCCCGAAGGCCTCGGGCACCCACCCGAGACGTCCACCGGCGGCCGGGCGTGTCCCACCCGCGGCATCCCTGCGTGCGGCCTCGGCGGTGGCGGTCATGGTTCCGACTCTAGGAACCACGGACCCGCGCCGCCCGTCGAACGCCCCAGCCCCGGAGGGCGGGGACACCGGGCGATTCGCGGCACGATCGAGGCAGGCCGGCTCGCCCACGCCGAGACGCCCCACCCGACGCACGATCGCCGTCCGGTGGAGGACCTGCGGAAGGCCTACGCCCTGGGGCTGAGCCACGTCCGGCGCTCATCACCGGCACGGGCACGGCCGCCTCCCCGGCGGAGGACCCGCGGGCCGCGCTCCGAGCCCCGGGCCCCGCCCGGGACCCAGCGCCGGCACCCGTCGACCCCGGCTCCCCCACCAGGCGCGGCACAGCACGCACCGCCAGGGCCCGCGAACCGGCCACCCCCGGGCACCGTGACGTGCCCGCCCCGGCGCACCAGACCCCTCCCGCGACACGGCGACCCTGCGACGCGGTGCCGCAGGTGAGGAACCGCTCCCGCCCTCGCCCGTCCTCCTGGCGGAGCGGCCCCTTCCGATAGCCTCGGCGCGTGACGGAAGAGCATGAGCACCATGAGCAGCATGCCCATCGGTTCGAGCGCGGTACGGACGGGCCGAAGGTGATCGTGGTCGGCGTGGACGGGTCCGACTCCTCGTTGCGGGCCGCCGCGTACGCGGCCGGGCTGGCGCGCCGGCAGCACGCCCTGCTGGCCGTGGTGTACGTGCAGCCGGTGCTGGCGGCGGGGGCGGCGATGGGCGCGCCGGTGGCGGAGACGACCGACGCGATCGCCGAGGACCTGGTGACCTACATCCGGGAGTCGGCGGAGCGCCTCAAGGGGATATTCGAGGTGCGCTGGGAGTTCCACACCTTCCGCGGCGACCCCTACAACGGCCTGGTGAAGGCGGCCGACGAACTCAAGGCGGACGCGGTGGTGGTGGGCGCCTCGGAGCAGGCCGGGCACCGCATCATCGGCTCGGTGGCGGTGCGGCTGGTGAAGGCGGGGCGATGGCCGGTGACGGTCGTTCCGTAGGGTGCCCGCGCAGCAGCAGCGGCGTCGCGAGGAGCAGCGCTCCGGCCAGCGCGATCGCCGTGCGCGGCCCGGTGACCGCGGCCAGCAGCCCCCACAGGGCCGTCAGGGCCGCGGTGGCGGCCTTGCTGGTGACCGTCCAGGCGGACAGGGTGCGGGCGGCCCGGTCGGAGGGCGTCAGCTCCAGCCGCTCGGTGGCGAGGACCGGGTTGTAGATGCCGGCGCAGGTGATCAGGCCCAGTTCGACCGCCATGACGAGGACCAGCCCGGGCACGCCGGGGCGGATCAGCGCCAGCCCGAGCGACCAGCAGGCGCGCAGCACCCCCGTGGTGAGCAGCACCCGGCGCCTGCCGTAGCGGGTGACCAGCGGGCGGGCCAGGCGGGAGCCGAGCAGGCCGCCGAGGCAGGGCACGGCGAAGGCGAGGCCGTACTGCCAGGGCGGGAAGCCGAGCGGGCCGAGCATGAGGACGGCCAGCAGCGGCGACGTCGCCATGATGAGGGCGTTGACCAGGACCGTGTTCAGGAACAGCGGGCGCAGCACCGGGCTGGTGAGCAGGTGCCGCCAGCCCTCCAGCAGGTCCGCGACGCGCGTCCGCTCCGCGCCGGCGCGCACCGGGCGTGGCTCGTCCGTGCCGATCGCGCGGATGCCGAGCGCGGACAGCAGGTAGCTGACGGCGTCGGCCGCCACCGTCGTCACCGGCCCGAACAGACCGATCGCGGCTCCGCCGAGCGGGGGCCCGAGCACGGTGGCGGTCCAAGTGGTCGACTCGAACCTGCCGTTGGCGGCGAGCAGCCCGCCGGGCGGCACCAGGCTCTTGAGGTGGGCGCCGGAGGCCGTCCGGAAGGTGATGTCGGCGGTCGCGACGACGACGGAGACGAGGAGCAGCTGGGCGAAGCCGAGCACGCCGAGCACGTAGGCGACGGCGACGCTGAGCATCGCCAGGCAGCGCAGCAGGTCCGCGCCGATCATCACCGGCCGTTTGCGCCGGAACTCCACCCAGGGCCCGAGCGGCACCGCCGCCACCGCGCCCACCGCGAGTCCGGCCGAGGCGAGCAGCGCCACCTCGGCGGACCCGGCGTGCAGGACGCGGACCGCGATCAGCGGGAGGGCGTCGAAGGCCAGCCAGGTGCCGAGGGTGCTGACGCCGAACGCGGCCCACAGCCACCCGAACTGCCGCCCCAGACCCATGCGCACCCTTCCCTCCCCGTCGGACCCCGGACATGAAAGCGGGCAGGTGGCCGCCGGGGCAAACAACCGGCGGCAGCATGGCCACAACCGGTGGTTGTAGGTCGACGGGACTACGATGGCGGCGTGGATCTGAAGGGCGTGCGCACCTTCGTCGCGGTGGCGGACGCGGGCCGGTTCCAGGAGGCCGCCGCCTGCCTCGGCGTCACCCAGCAGGCGGTCTCCAAGCGGATCGCGGCCCTGGAGAAGGACCTCGGCGTCCTGCTGTTCAGGCGCACCGCGCGGGGCGCGGAGCCGACCGCCGACGGGCAGGCGTTCCTGCCGTACGCCCGGGAGCTGCTGCTGGCGGCGGAGCGGGCCGCCGCCTCCGTACGGCCCGGCCGGCGCGCCCTGCGCGTCGACGTCATCGGCCAGCGGCTCGCGCCCGCCGACCTGCTGCGCGACTTCCACCGGGCCCACCCCGCGACCGATCTGGACGTCGTCACCCTGTTCGACGCCGGTACGGCCGTGGCCGCCGTGCGCTCGGGCACCGTGGACGCCACCTTCCGGGCCGTCTGCATGCCCGGGTCGCGGCTGCCGGAGGGCCTGCTGGCCGCCCGGGTGCTGGACGAGCCGCTGCATCTGCTGACCGGTCGGGGGCACGCGCTCGCCGGTGCCCGCTCGGTGACGCCGGCGCAGCTCGCCGGGCACCGGATCTGGATGCCGGGCATCGTGGACGGCACCGAGTGGGCCGCCTACTACGCGGCGCTGGCCCGCGAGTTCGGCCTGACCGTCGACTCGGTCGGGCCCAACTTCGGCATCGAGGCGCTGCTGGACGCGGTCGCCGACTCCGCCTCGCTCGCCACCTTCGTCGGTGCGCGGACGCGTCTGGGCCGGCCCGCCGGGCACGACCTGCGGCGCATCCCGCTGACCGACCCGACCCCCGTCTATCCGCACTCGCTGGTCTGGGACGCGGCCAACGCGCACCCGGGCCTGGCCGCCCTGCGCACCCACCTGACCGCCGGTGGGCCGGCCCGGGCCGCGGTCCGCACCTGGACACCGGCCTGGGCCGAGCGTGGCGTCTTCCGTCCGGGGCGGCCCTGAGACATCATGATCCGCCGTCAGCCGTTTGCCGTCGGCGAAGAGGTGAGGCACATGGCCAAGCTCCGTGCGGGTGAAGGGATTCTCCGCCGCAAACCCATCGAGCACATCGAGGAGACCGAGGTCGGCCAGGGGGCACGGCTCGACCGGTCGCTCGGCCTGTGGCAGCTCACCGCGATCGGCGTGGGCGGCATCATCGGCGCGGGCATCTTCACGCTGGCCGGCACGGTGGCCAACGGTACGGCCGGGCCCGCGGTGCTGGTGTCGTTCCTCATCGCGGGCCTCGCGAGCGCCTGCGCCGCGCTGTCGTACGCCGAGTTCGCCGGGCTGATCCCGAAGGCGGGCTCGGCGTACACGTACGGCTACGCGGTGCTGGGCGAGTTCGCGGGCTGGTTCATCGGCTGGGACCTGCTGCTGGAGTACACGGCGATCGTCGCCGTGGTCGCCATCGGCATCTCCGGCTACTTCGGCTTCCTGGTCGAGGAGATGGGCGCGAAACTGCCCGCCTGGATGCTGGGGGCGCCCGGCACCGGGGCCGGGCACCGGGTCGACCTGTTCGCCATGGTGCTGTGCCTGCTGATCGCCTGGCTGCTCAACCTGGGCATCCGCAGCGCGGCCCGCTTCGAGACGTTCGTGGTCGCGCTGAAGGTGCTGGTGGTGCTGCTGGTGATCGGGGTGGGGATGTTCCACATCAACAGTGCGAACTACCACCCGTTCTTCCCGTTCGGCATCAGCGGCGCGTTCACGGGTGCGGCGACGGTGTTCTTCGCGGTGTTCGGCTACGACGCCATGTCCACGGCGGCCGAGGAGTCCAAGGACGCGCAGCGGCACATGCCGAAGGCGATCATCTACTCGCTGGTGATCTCGATGGTGCTGTACGTGGCGGCCTGCCTGGTACTGACGGGCATGCAGAACTACAAGCACATCGACCCGGAGAGCGGCTTCTCGTCGGCGTTCAAGTCGGTGGGCCTGAACGGGCTCGCGGACGTGATCGCCGTGGGCGCGATCATCGGCATCCTCACGGTGATGTTCACGTTCATGCTGGGCGTGACCCGGGTGTGGTTCTCGATGTCCCGCGACGGGCTGCTGCCGCCGTGGTTCGCCAAGACGCACCCGACCCGGCACGTGCCCACCCGGGTGACCTGGATCGTGGGGGTCGCCTCGGCCCTGATCGCCGGGGTCATCCCGATCGGGGAGGCGGCCGAGCTCACCAACATCGGCATCCTGCTGGCGTTCGTGGTGGTGTGCACGGCGGTGATCGTGCTGCGCTACCGGCACCCCGAACTGCCGCGCACCTTCCGGACCCCGTGGATGCCGTTCCTGCCGGCGCTGGGCGTGCTCTTCTCGATCTGGCTGATCACCTTCCTGCAGTGGCAGACCTGGGTGCGGTTCGCGGTGTGGTTCCTGGTCGGCTGCGTGATCTACGCCGCGTACTCCTACCGGCACTCCGCGCTGGCGGCGCGCCGGCCGGCCGAGTGACCGGCGCCGGGGCGGCCGCCGCCGGACGGGTCAGTCGGCCATGACCAGCCCGTCCGCGGCGGCACCCCGGCCGAGGACGACGTCCCGGATGCGGTCGCGCACGCCCTGCAGGTCCGCGCCCTGGGCGATCGCGTGGTTCAGGTCGAGGACCCGGCCGGCGTCGAGGTCGTACATCTGCGGGACGAACTCGGCCCGGGTGACCGCCCAGCGGCCGTCGGGCCGGGTGGGCCGGGTGAAGGTGAAGCGGGCGATGGTGGACTCGTTGCCGCGCGAGTCCTGCACGCCCCGGTTGTTGTACATCTCGCCGGCGATCTGGTCGCCCAGGCCGTAGACCACCCAGGTGCCGTTGACCTTCTCGTACGCCTGCGGGACGTGGGCGTGGGTGCCCAGGATCAGGTCGATGTCCGGGCGCCCGTTGGTCTGCGCGGCGGTCAGGCGCTGGGCGAGGGTGATCTGCAGCTGGTCCGGGACGTCCTGCCACTCGGTGCCCCAGTGCATCGAGACGACGACCACGTCGGCTCCGGCCAGCCGGGCGGCACGGGCGTCGGAGACGATCCGGTTCACGTCGATCAGGTTGACGGCCCAGGGCTGTCCGGCGGGGAGTGTGTGGCGGCCGGTGCCGAAGGTGTACGACAGGTGCGCGACCCGGGCGGGGCCCGCCTGGAGCAGGGTGACCGAGTGGGCCTCGGCCTCGGTGCGGGCCGTTCCGGTGTGCCGCAGGCCGGCCCGGTCCATGGCGTCCAGGGTGCGGCTGATGCCGCCGGGGCCGTCGTCCAGGGAGTGTTCGGAGGCGGTGGAGCAGCCGTCGTAGCCGGCCGCGGCGAGGCCGTCGGCGATCTGCGGCGGGGCCAGTGGACCGGCACGGTCCGCGGGTGTGCCGTCGGCGCCGTAGACACTCTCCATGTGACACAGCGCCACATCGGCGCCGCGGACGGTCTGCTCGACGCCGGAGAGCATCGGGCGGAAGTCGTGGCCGGTGCCGTGGGCGTCGAAGTTCGCCCGCTCGGCGACGGAGGCGTTCGCCAAGACGTCACCGGTGGCGACCAGGGTGAAGTCGCGGTCGACGGCCGGCGCCGGGCGGCCCGGTCCGGCGGCCTCGGCGGCCTCCTGCCGCCCCTGGTCATGGCAGGCGGCCGCGGCGGCGAGGATCGCCGTCAGGGCCAGCGCCACCAGGTGTCTGCGCGCGATCATCAGCTCACCCCAGGATCGTCGTACGTACGGACGTCGTATTTACCGACAGAACCTTGACGGCATATGGGTATGAACCCTGCCCCTGGCGCAAACGGCCCGGGCGCCCGAATTAGCCCGTCCGGCGTCGTCCCCGCTGTGGTGTCGGGCGGCGCGTGCGACCGTTCGCCGACGGGATCGGACCGTCCGGCGCAGAGCCCTGTGCCTGCTCTGTCCCGCGGCGGCGCCCTGCGCTGCCATACGGCCATGACGGCCGGAACCACACTTCCCCCCGGGACGACGACCGCCGAGCACGAGCTCGCCGCCCTGCAGCGCGAGCACGGCGGGCCCCTGTTCGCGCTGCTGCTCAGGCTGAGCGACGGGGACCGGCAGCGCGCCGAGGACCTGGTGCAGGAGACCCTGGTGCGCGCCTGGCAGCACCCGGAGGCGCTGCACGCGGACGACTTCGACTCGGTGCGGCCCTGGTTGCTGACCGTCGCCCGGCGGCTCGCGATCGACGCCCGGCGGGCCCGGCAGGCCCGGCCGCCCGAGGTCGGCGACGAGGTGCCGGAGAACGCGCGGGTGACCGCCGACCACGCCGAGCGGGCCGCCGCGATGCTCGACGTCCGGGAGGCTGTGAAGAGGCTCACGCCGGAACACCGTGACGTTCTGGTGCTCGTGTACTTCCTCGGGGCCAGTGTGGCGGAGGCCGCGGACACCCTGGGGATTCCGCCCGGTACCGTGAAGTCGCGCGCCTACTACGCGCTGCGTGCCCTGCGCCGGGTCCTGCCCGGATACGCGGCCGACCTGCGGTGAAACCCACGGTCACGTAAAGCCTTCGCAAAGCGCCTTGCTGAGACCCCCGTTGGGGCAATCAGCTGTCCTCATCCGTGTTCCGGACGGGGGCCGGGTCCGGGGGTTCGGGCGACGCGCACGCACCGGAGGAAGGCAGGAAGGGATGCTGCACAGAGGTCACGAGGGCACGGAGGGCACCGGCGGCGGCGAACTGGCCGTTCCCATGGCCTGGTTGTACGCCGAGTACATCGCCGACGAGCTGCTGCGCACCGGCGATCTCATGCCGCCGACGTCCTTCGAGTTCCGGGCCGGCCGGGACGCGCTGGCGCTGACCGTCTTCCTGTCCGACACCGACGGCGAGCTCTCCGGGATCCGGGTGATCTCCCAGCTGGAGAACTGGCTGTCGCTGACGGCGTACGACCAGCCCTGGCAGGAGTGGGTGCGCGAGCGGATGGCGGAGCTGGCCGCCGAGGAGGCCGCCGCCCAGGCGCCCTCGCCGGATCTCGCGCTGGCCGCCGAGGCCTGGCGCTGGCTGGAGGAGACCGAGCTGCTCGCGCCCGACCTGGACGCGGTGCCCGGCGGTGGCGCGGCGTTCGGGGAGGACGAGGGGCCGAAGGTGTGGACGCCGGCCTGGCGGCTCGGACTGCCGCTGGGGCACCTGGCCATCCACCTCTTCTGAGGCCGCTCCGGGGCCTCTTCCGAGGCGTTGTCCGGCGCTTTTACGGCGCTGCCGGGCCACCCGTTCAGCCTTTTCGAGATTTTCTGGAATCCGACCAATCCACGGGCCGGGCCGCTCCGAATCTCTAGGTCACGATTGTGTGTGCGCCTTGAGTGATTCGGTGGTCGCCTGCGTACGGGTGGGAGCAAGGAGTAACCCCACCCACACCCATCGGCACGAGGATTCGGCATGAGGTCCCTGGAAAGGCATCGCGACGTCGGCGCGTACGCGCTCGGCGTGCTGGACGAGGCGGAGGCCTTCCGCTTCGAGGACCACCTCATGGAGTGCCCTCAGTGCGCGGCACAGGTGACCGAGTTCGGTCCCACGACACGGCAGTTGTTGCTGTACCGCCGGGCCACGCCGCGCTTGGTGCACCCCATGGCGCAGCCCGGTCCCCGGCTGCTGGACCGGCTGCTCGGCGAGATCACCCAGCGGCACCGGGCGCGGCGCCGCCGGATGCTGTACGGCCTGGCGGCCTCGGTGGTGCTGGCCGTGGCCGGGCCGGGGCTGATGATCCACACCATGCAGCCGGAGCCGGCCGGACGGGTCACCGCGGCGACCGACCCGGGCACGGGGGTGTGGGCGCGGGTGACCACCGAGGACGGGGACTACGGCAGCCGGATGCGCCTGGAGGTCAAGGACGCCTCCGGCCCCCACTCCTGCCGGTTGGTGATCGTCGGCCGCGACGGCTCCGAGCAGGTCGTCAGCGGCTGGACCGTGGGCAGCCACGACACCGGTACGACCACGACGACGGCCGCCTCCACCATGCACCCGGACCAGATCGCCCGCTACGACGTGCGCACAGCCGACGGCAAGCCGCTGGTCTCGCTCAGCCCGCGGTGAGCGCGGGCTCCCGGGCGGCGCGGCGCGCTCACTTCAGCAGGCGGGAGAGTCTGCGGTCCGCCAGGGGCTTGCCGCCGGTCTGGCAGGTGGGGCAGTACTGCAGGGAGGAGTCGGCGAAGGAGACCTCGCGGACGGTGTCGCCGCAGACCGGGCAGGGCTCGCCGGTGCGGCCGTGGACCCGCAGCCCGCTCTTCTTCTCCGCCTTCAGCCGCCCCGCGGCCAACCCCCGGGAGCGCTCGACCGCCTCGGCGAGGGTGGTGCGCAGCGCCTCGTACAGCCGCCGGGTCTCCTCGGGCGTCAGGGACGCGGCGAGCTTGAACGGGGACATCTTCGCGGCGTGCAGGATCTCGTCGCTGTAGGCGTTGCCCACCCCCGCGATCAGGGACTGGTCCCGCAGCGCGCCCTTGAGCTGCCGTCTCTCCCCGGCCAGCAGCGCGGCCAGCCGCTCCTCGCCGAAGTCGGCCGCCAGCGGGTCGGGGCCGAGGCGGGCGATGCCCGGCACCTCCTGCGGATCGCGCACGACGTACACCGCGAGGCGCTTCTGGGTGCCGGCCTCGGTGAGGTCGAAGCCCTCGCCGGTCTCCAGCGCCACACGCAGCGCCAGCGGGCCCTTCCCGGGGCGGGGCGGGCCGTCGGGCAGCCGGTCCCTCCACTGCAGCCAGCCGGCCCGGGCCAGGTGGGTCACCAGCTGCAGGCCGCCGCTCGTCTCCAGGGCGAGGAACTTGCCGTACCGGCGCACGGCGGTGATCTCGCTGCCCTCGACGGCGGTGACCGGCGGGTCGTAGGTCTTCAGGACGCTGACGGCGACCGGCAGCACCCGCGCGACCCGGCGGCCGGTCAGGTGCTCGGTGAGGAAGTCCCTCAGCGCTTCTACCTCGGGCAGTTCGGGCATACGTCCAGACTGCCATCCGGCACCGACATCGCCGCCCCTGCGCTCAGCCGCCTGACCCGCACGACACCAGGAACTCGCACCACACGGCCTTGCCGCCGCCGCGCGCCTCCACGCCCCAGCCGTCGGTGAGCCGGTCGACGAGGAGCAGCCCGCGCCCGGAGACGCCGTCCTCCCCGGCCTCCCGGCGCCGGGGCAGCGCGCTGGAGGAGTCCTCGACCTCGACCCGCAGCCGGCGGCCGCCACCGCCGTCGAGGACCCTGAGAGTGACGATCGCGGAGCCCTCGGTGTGCATCAGGGCGTTGGTGATCAGTTCGTCGGCCACCAGTTCGATCTCGTCGGCTCTGTCCCGGGCGCCCCAGCTGCGGACCGCGGCCCGGATCATGTGCCGGGCCTGGGTGAGGGCCTCGGGGTCGCCGGGGGCCACGTGCTGCTGGAGCCGGCCGCCGGGCCGGGGGGTCTCCGGGACGCGGCGGCGCAGCAGGAGCAGGGCCACGTCGTCGTCGCCGCCGCGTTCCTCGGCCATCTGGATCAGCAGATCGGCGAGGTCGCGCACCTCGTCGGGCGCCTTGGCGATGAGGTGCGTCAAGGTGTTCATGCCGTCGTCCAGGTCGGTGCCGGGCTGCTCGACGAGCCCGTCGGTGCACAGCAGCAGGGTGTGGCCGGGGTCGAGTTCGAGGGTGGAGACGGGGTACTCCAGCCGGCCGAACTCGGCGGACAGGCCGAGTGGCAGCCCGCCCTCGACCGTGATGCGGCGGCAGCTGCCGTCGGCGTCCCGGATCAGCGGGTCGATGTGCCCGGCACGCACCACCTGGACCACGCCGGTGGACAGGTCGGCCTCGGCGTACAGGCAGGTGGCGAAGCGGTCGGTGTCGAGTTCGTGCAGGAATACGGAGGCGCGGGCCATGACGGTGGCCGGAGGGTGCCCCTCGGCGGCATAGGCGCGCAGCACGATGCGCAGCTGGCCCATCACGGCCGCCGCGTGCGTGTCGTGCCCCTGGACGTCGCCGATGACCGCGCCGACCCGGCCGCCGGGCAGCGGGATCAGGTCGTACCAGTCGCCGCCGATGTCCCGGCCGAGGCCGCCCCCGGCGGTGGCGGCGCGGTAGCGGACCGCGACGTCGGCGCCGCGGACGCTCGGGATGGTGCGCGGCAGCATGGCCTGCTGCAGGCCCTGGGCCAGGTCCTTCTCCTGCTCGTAGAGCATGGCCCGCTGCAGGCTCTGCGCGATGCTGCTGCCGAGCGCCACCAGGACGGCGCGCTCCTCCTCCGAGAAGCCGCGCCGGTCGCTGTAGAGCAGCCCCATGGCGCCGATCGGGCGGGCCTGGGCGATCAGCGGCAGATAGGCGGCGGAGGTGATGTGCAGGTCGGTCAGGCCGGGCCAGAGGACGGGGTAGCCCTCGGCGAACTCCTCCGGGGACTCGATGAAGCGCGGGGTGAGCGTGCGCACGACCTCGCTCATCGGGTAGGGCTCGTCGATCCCGGTGATCCGGGTGCCGGGGATCGAGGCGCCCGCGGGGCCCTCGGCGACGAGCCGGATCCGGCCCGCCTCCACCAGCCCCATGACCAGGCTCGCCGCTCCCAGGTGGCGGATGCCGTGGGTCTGCTTGAGGACGTCGATGACGTCCCGGACGCTGCGGGCGTGGGCGAGGGCGGCGGAGATGACCTGGACGACGTTGGTCTGCTGGCGGAAGGCCTCGTCCTGGGCGGCCCGCAGGCTGCGCTCCTCGCTCTCGGCGAGCTCGTCGGTGGCGTCCCGGACGATGCCGACGACCCGGCGGGGCCGGCCGGTCTCGTCGCGCCGGATGTAGCCCTGGGTGTGGGTCCAGCGGGCGGTGCCGTCGCGGCAGCGGATGCGGAAGTAGACGCCGTAGTTCTCGCTGCCGTCCTTGATGGCCCGGGCGACCGCCGCGTCCAGCCGGGCGGCCTCCGGGGGCGGCACCCGCAGGGCCAGGGACTCCGGGCGCCCGTCGTACTCCTCGGGGAGCAGGTCGAACACCTCGTAGGCCTGGGCGTCCATGTGGAAGAGACCGGCGTCCAGGTCCCAGTCGAAGCTGCCCATGCGGTTGAGCGCCAGGATCGGTTCCGGGTGCGCCGGCCAGTCCTCCGGGAGGGAGAGGGCGCTCGCTCCCCGATCAGCCATGGAGCCACCTTGCCAGGGTTTGTCCGATTCTTCGAGTGGGACGTTCCTCCTGTGCGACGTGCCCGGGTTACGCGGGCGGAGGGACGCGGTACACGCAGTGACGGGCCCTTTCCCCGCCGCTGGGGGCAGGCGCGTCACGGTGGCCGCGACGGAGGCAGGAGCAGACGGCCGTGGACTGGTTCACCGCACCCGAGTACTGGCTGAGCCGGCTGGTGTTCCAGCGGGCGCTGGCCGCTCTGTACCTGGTCGCGTTCCTGGCGGCCGCCCTGCAGTTCCGGGCCCTGCTGGGCGAGCGCGGCATGCTGCCGATCCCTCGCTTCACCGCGCGGATCCCCTTCAAACGGGCCCCGAGCCTCTTCCACCTGCACTACTCGGACCGCTTCTTCGCCGGGTGCGCCTGGGCGGGCTGCGCGGTGTCGGCGGCCCTGCTCGCCGGGGCGGACTCGCTGCTGCCGCTGGGGGCGGGAATCCTGCTGTGGCTGGTTCCGTGGGCGCTGTATCTGTCGATCGTCAACGTGGGGCAGACGTGGTACGCGTTCGGCTGGGAGTCGTTGCTGCTGGAGGCCGGTTTCCTGGCCGCCTTCCTCGGCAACGACGAGGTGGCGCCGCCGGTCGTCGTGCTGTTCCTGCTGCGCTGGATCCTGTTCCGGGTGGAGTTCGGCGCGGGGCTGATCAAGATGCGCGGGGACGCGTGCTGGCGCAAGCTCACCTGTCTGGACTTCCATCACGAGACCCAGCCGATGCCGGGCCCGCTGAGCTGGTTCTTCCACCATCTGCCCAGGCCGCTGCATCGGGTCGAGGTGGCCGCCAACCATGTCACCCAACTGGCCGTGCCGTTCCTGCTGTTCACGCCGCAGCCGATCGCCTCGGCGGCCGCCGCGCTGATGATCGCCACCCAGTTGTGGCTGGTGCTGTCCGGAAACTTCTCCTGGCTGAACTGGATCACCATCGTGCTGGCCGTGTCCGCGCTGCGGCTGCCGGGCACGGCGCCGTCCGTGCCCGCCGCACCGCTGTGGTACGAGGTGCTGGTGCTCGCGGTCGCCGCGCTGCTGGTGTTCCTGAGCCATCGCCCCGTGGTGAACATGATCTCCCGCCGCCAGGTCATGAACCGCTCCTTCGACCCGCTGCACCTGGTGAACACCTACGGCGCGTTCGGCAGCGTCAGCCGGATCCGCTACGAGGTGGTGGTGGAGGGCACGCTGGACGACGTGCCCCGGCAGGACTCCGACTGGCGGGAGTACGAGTTCCGGGGCAAGCCGGGCGATCCCCGGCACTGGCCGCGCCAGTTCGCCCCCTACCATCTGCGCCTGGACTGGCTGATGTGGTTCGCGGCCCTGTCCCCCGCCTATGCCGGGGACTGGTTCGGCGCTCTGGTGGAGCGGCTGCTGGAGAACGACCGCGCCACCCTGCGCCTGCTGCGCCGCTCCCCGTTCCCGCCGGACACCCCGCCCCGCTTCGTCCGGGCCCGCCTCTTCCGCTACCGGTACACCACCTGGCGGGAGCTGCGGGAGACGGGCGCCTGCTGGGAGCGGACCTACGTGCGCGAGTATCTGCCGCCGACGCGGCTGGCCGGGGCGGTTCAGCGGTCGTAGGCCTGTCTCGTGCGGAGGTCCGGGCCTCTCGACGTGGGGCGTCCGACCGTGCACAGTTCTCCCTACGCGCCTTGATCCGTACCCACGAGTAGCCGAGGAGTGCCCGTGAGCAGCTGGCCCGGCCGGACCGCCGCCGACATCGCCGCCGCCGTCCGCGCGAAGGAGGTCGCGCCGCGGGAGGTGGTGGCGGAGCACCTGGCCCGGATCGAGCGGCTGAACGGCCGGGTGGGGGCGTTCCGGAAGGTTCTGGCCGAGGCGGCGCTCGCCGAGGCGGACGAGGTGGGCTCGCGTGCCGACCTCGCCCGACTGCCGCTCGCCGGCGTGCCGGTGGCGGTGAAGGACAATCTGGCGGTGCGCGGCGAGGCGCACCGCGACGGCTCGGCCGCCACCCCGGACACGCCGGCCGGCGAGGACCACGTCACCGTGGCCCGGCTGCGGGCGGCCGGCGCTGTGGTCGTAGGGCTGACGAACGTGCCGGAGCTGTGCGTCTTCGGCACCACGGAGGGCCCGTACGGCACCGCCCGCAACCCGTGGGACACCTCCCGTACGGCGGGCGGCTCGTCCGGGGGCAGCGCGGCCGCGGTGGCCGCCGGCTGCGTGCCGCTGGCGCTCGGCAACGACGGCATGGGCTCGCTGCGCATCCCGGCGGCCAACTGCGGTCTGGTCACGCTGAAGCCGGGCCACGGGGTGGTCCCTGCGGGCATCGGCGACGGCGACTGGTTCGGCATGGCGGAGAACGGCCCGCTGGCCACGACCGTCGCGGACCTGCGGCTGATGCTCTCGGCGCTGGCCGGCACGGAGTTCGCACCGCCCGAGGAGCCGGCGCGACGGCGGAAGATCGCCGTCGCGCTGCGCAGTCCGCTCGCCGGGGTGAGCGTGAGCACGCCGTACACGAGCGCGGTCCGGCAGGCGGCCGGGGTGCTGGCGGAGGCCGGTCACCGGGTGCAGCGGGCCGAGCCGCCCTATCCGCTCTCCCTGGGCGTGACCTCGCTGCAGCACTGGACGGCCGGTACGGCGGTGGACGCGCGGGGCCTGGACCCGGCCCTGCTGGCCCGCCGGACCCGGGTGCACGCGGCCGTGGGACGCCGCTTCGTGCGCTCCGTGCGCACCGGGGACCGGCGCGAGCGTCTGCGCGCCCGGCTGACCCCCTTCTTCGCCGAGCACGACATCCTGCTCACCCCGGCCCTCGCCCGCCGCTCTCCCCAGGCGGGCCCGTGGCACGAGCGCGGCTGGCTGCGCAACCTGCTGGCGAACACCGCCTACTCGCCCTTCACCCCGCCGTGGAACCTGACCGGCTGGCCCGCGATGGCCGTTCCCTTCGACACCCTGCCCTCCGGCGCCCCCTGCGCCGTCCAGCTCGTGGGGCGCCCGGGGACGGAGGCGGACCTGCTGGCCGTGGCGGAGGAGCTGGAACGGCTGCGTCCGTGGCACCGGACGGCGCCCGTGGCCGGGGAGACGGCCTCCTAGTCGAGCGCCTTGTACATGATGTGCAGGCCCACCCGGCCGTGCCGGGGGTGGTCGTAGGCGTCCGGGACCGTGCCGAGGACGGTGAAGCCCAGGGAGGTCCACAGGCGCACGGCGGGGTTCGTCTCCACGACGGCGTTGAAGACCATGGCGTGGTAGCCCTGGGCCTTCGCCTCGGTCAGGAGGTGTTCGGCGAGGGCGCGGCCGATGCCCTGGCCGGCGTGGTCGGGGTCGACCATGAAGCCCGCGTTGGCGACGCCCGAGGCGGGGCCGCCGTAGTTCGGGGTGAGATAGGCGGAGCCGGCCACGGTGCCGGTGGCGTCCTCGGCGACGTAGACGCGTTTGGCCGGGCCCATCCACAGGGCGCGCGCGTCCGCCTCGGAGGTGTCGGGGTCCCAGGCGTAGGTCTCCGCTGCGGCGACGATGCGGTGCCAGAAAGGCCAGATCCGCGGCCAGTCCTCGGCCGCGGCTTCTCTGATCAGCATGGGCGTGAGTCTGCCACGCCCATGCGTGCGGCGATCGCGACGGTCCGGCCCGGTCAGTCGACGCTGGGCAGGATGTGGGGTTCGGCGAGGTCGTCCTCGTAACCCGCCAGGCGGATCGGTGCGGAGCGGGCCCACACGTCGAGGCTGCCGAGTTCTCCGGGCCGGCGGCCCGCGCGCTCCGCGCGTTCCTTGGGGCGCTGTTCGCGATTCGTCTTCTCCGGTGTCACCGCGCACTCCTTATGTGTCGGGTCACCCTCGGGGCCTGCCGGACAGCCTGCGCTCCGGCACTCGTCGCCCGCTCGGGTCTGGGTGGAAGGCCAGTTCGGACGCGGTGGCGCCGGTACCTCACGCCGGAGCAGGCCGATGTGGACCGGCTCGCCCGGGACGGACGATGGGTGTGGGTGGGACCCCGTACTGCTGTCCGTCCCCTCCAGATTAACCAAATGAGCGGACCCTCGCTCGATAGGGAGTGCAAACAAGCGGTAACTATCAGAGGTCGCAGGCGCTTCAATACCGGTCAATATGTGACTATTTGCCGCATACCGCATCACCCGCGTCCGCCATGAATCACCCGGTCGGCCCAGCAGGGCGAACACACCTTCGACGCCACTTCGTCCCACCCCTGTCGCCTGACGGCCCGTCATGAGACGGTACGGCGATGACCTCGTCGTACGGGCTCAGGGGCAGGGTGGCCGTCGTCACCGGGGGGACCCGCGGGATCGGCCGGGCCGTCGCGGAGGCGTTCGCGCAGGCCGGGGCGCTGGTCTGCGTGACGGCGCGGGACGCGGCTCAGGTGCGGCGCACGGCCGCCGGGCTGGGCGGGATCGGGCTGGCCGGGAGCGTGGCCGACCCGGACCATCCGCAGGCGTTGACGGACCTCGTGCTGCGGGAGTTCGGGCGCCTGGACGTCCTGGTCAACAACGCGGCGACCAACCAGCCCCACGGCCCTCTGATGGAGGCTCCCGCGGCGGCGTGGCGGGAGGCGTTCGCGGTGAACGTCGAGGCTCCGCTGCGGCTGGTGCAGTGCGCGTGGCGGGGATGGATGGCCGAGCACGGCGGAGCCGTGGTCAACGTGTGCACGGAGGGCGCCGGGCATGTGGGACCGCGGGTCGGCGCGTACGGCACCACGAAGGCGGCCCTGCTGCATCTGACCCGGCAGCTCGCGGGCGAGCTCGCGCCCCGGGTGCGGGTCAACTCCGTCTCCCCCGGGCTCGTGCGCACCGAGATGGCCCGGTTCGTGTGGGAGCCGGGGGAGGCGGAGGTGGCCGCGGGGCTGCCGCTCGGGCGGATCGGGGAGCCGGAGGACGTGGCGCGGGCCGTGCTGTGGCTGGCCTCGGACGCCTCCGAGTGGGTCACGGGCGCCGACCTGCTGGTGGACGGCGGGACGCGGGTGCGGGCCGCCTCCGGCGCGGGGGCGTACGCGGTGCACGACCGGCTGCGCGGGGTGCCCGAGATCAGGACGGCGACGCGTCGGCCCCGGGGGGCCGGCAGTCCCATGGGGTCTGCGGATGGATCACAACCATGAAGAACGCGTCACCCGCGCACCGGGCACCCCGGCACCGCTGCCTCACCGTACGACGCGGGCATCGGCGCAGGCCACCGGATTACCGGCGTCACCACTTGCCCGGCGCATAGTCCTTCAGGAAGACGCCGTACAGGTCCTCGCCCGCCTCCCCGCGCACGATCGGGTCGTAGACGCGGGCGGCGCCGTCGACCAGGTCGAGGGGGGCGTGGAAACCGGCCTCGGCGAGGCGCAGCTTGTCGTAGTGCGGACGCTCGTCGGTGATCCAGCCGGTGTCGACGGAGGTCATGAGGATGCCGTCCGTCTCGAACATCTCCTGGGCGCTGGTCCGCGTGACCATGTTCATGGCGGCCTTGGCGGCGTTGGTGTTCGGGTGGCCGGCCCCCTTGTAGCCGCGGCTGAAGACACCCTCCATCGCGGAGACGTTGACGACGTACGCACGGCCGCTGGAGGCCTTCTTCGCGGCGTCCGCCATCGCCGGGCGCAGGGCGCTGATCAGGATGAACGGGGAGGTGTAGTTGCACAGCTGGGTCTCGAGCAGCTCGACCGGCGAGATCTGGTCGATGGTCTGCACCCAGGTGTTGGTGTCGACGACGTCGGGGACCAGCCCGCCGGCGTCGATGGCGGTGCCCTCGAGGTGCCGGGCGATGCTGGCGTTGCCCGCGACGAGCGCGAGGTCGGCGACCTGCTGCGCGTCCAGGCCGCTGGTGCCGACCGGCAGCGCGGCGATGCCGTCGACCGCGCCGGAGTTGAAGGCGCCGATGACGTGGTGCGCGGGCAGCTCACCGGCGGGCAGCGGGGCGCTCTCGCCCTCGACCAGGGCCGCATAGGCGGAGGGCAGGCGGCGCACGGTCTGCGTCGCGTTGTTGATCAGGATGTCGAGCGGGCCCGCCGCGGTGACCTGCTCGGCCAGCGCGACGGCCTGCGCCGGGTCGCGCAGGTCGATGCCGACGACCTCCAGGCGGTGGATCCAGTTCGCGGAGTCCTCCATCGCCGTGAACCGGCGGACGGCGTCCTTCGGGAAGCGCGTGGTGATGGTCGTGTGCGCACCGTCGCGCAGCAGCCGGAGCGCGATGTACATGCCGATCTTGGCGCGGCCGCCGGTGAGGAGGGCGCGCTTGCCGGTGAGATCGGCGCGGGCGTCCCGCTTGGCGCGGTTCTCCGCGGCGCACCGCGGGCAGAGCTGGTGGTAGAAGTAGTCGACCTCGACGTAGCGCTGCTTGCAGGTGTAGCAGGAGCGGGGGCGCTGGAGTATGCCCGCGATCCTGCCGGTCTCGACCTTGGAGGAGGGCAGGATGCCCTCGGTCTCGTCGTCGATGCGCTCGGCGGAGCCCGTGGCGGTGGCCTCGGTGACGGCGCGGTCGTGCGCGGTTTTGGCGGCCCGGCGCTCCTGGCGGCGGCGCTGCTTGACCGTGCGGTAGATGTGCGAGGTGGCCCGGCGCACCTTGATCGCGTCGGGGTGGTCGACGTCGAGCCGGTCGAGCTCCTCCAGCACGCTGAGGCAGACGGCCAGCCGCTCCGGGTCGATACCGGGCCCGTACACCACCTCGTCCACGGACACCGCGTCCATGGCCGCCGAGCCGTCCTCTGTCACCGTCATCGCGCTGCCGCTTCCCTGCTCACCCGCGCAGCGCTCCGACGCGCCCGCTTTCGAACGCGGAAGTCTACGGAGCCTGCGGCCCCAGCACCAAACCCGTTCCGTGCACCGGGACCACGTCCCACCCGACCGGGCCGGGTGGGACGTGGGCAAAGGCCGGGCTCAGCGGTCGCAGACCCTCAGCAGCAATCGGACCTCGTCGCTCACCGCACGGGCGAACACGTCCAGGTCCGGCACGGCCTGCGCATCGGCCACCAGCCCGTAGTGGACGCGCCCGCGATACGTGGAGATCGCGACCGCCAGCGCCTGCCCCGGCGCCAGCGGCGCCAGCGGGTAGACCTCGGTCAGCTCGTGTCCGCCCAGCCGCAGCCCGAGCCCGGGCAGGGGCACGCTGGTGACGAGGATGTCGAACCAGAGCCGCGCGGCCTGCCCGACCAGCGGCCCGCCGAGCCGGTGGCCCAGCGCGGGCACGTGATCGGCGAGCAGCGCCACCGCACCGGCGCCCCGGTTCGGCCCCGCGTCCTTGTTGCGGAGCATCCCCGTGCGCACGGTGTCGAGCCGGCGGACCGGGTCGGCCTCGTCCACCGGAAGCCGTATCAGATACCCGGAGAGCCGGTTGCCCTGTGGGTGCGCGGTGCGCGGACGGCGCCGGGAGACGGGGATGAGGGCGCGCGGCGCCACCCCGTCGCTGCCGTCGCCCCGCTCGTCCAGCCATCGCCGCAGCGCACCGGCGACGACGGCGATGAGCACGTCGTTCACGGTGCCGCCGGCGCTCTTGCGGACCCGGTGCACGTCGTCGATGTCCAGGACGACCCCGGCCGTCCGCCGGGTGCCGCTCGGCTCCGAGGTCAGCGCGGAGGAGGGCCGCATGCCGAGCGTGGACCGCGCGAGGGAGGCGCCGATGTCCAGGGCCCGGCCGACGTCGGACAGCGCGCCCCTGACCAGTCCGGGCACCATCCCGGGGAGTCTGCGCACGTCGGACAGCACGTCGGTGAGCAGCCCGCGCGGTGGCTCGAGGGCGCGGGGGGCGCGCTCGGGCAGCTCCACGGGGTCGAGCACCCCGGCCGCCAGCTTCAGCGCGCGCAGGCCGTCGGCGAGCGCGTGGTGGAACTTGAACAGCACGGCGAAGGAGACTCCGTCCTCGCCGGGCAGCACATGCGCCTCCCACGGCGGCCGCCCCCGCTCCAGCGGACGCTCCATCAGCCGTCCCGCGGCCGCGTGGAAGTCGGCGGTCGGGGCGTGCAGCCGTACGTGGTTCAGCGGGTCGAAGTCGGGGTCCGTCTCGCGGGCGGCACCGCCGAAGGCGAGCGGCTGCCAGACGTCGCGGATGCGCATGCGCAGGCCGGGCACGGCGGCGGCCCGGGCGGCGAGCAGGTCGGCGGCGTGGGCACCCGCGGTGGGCGAGTGCGTGGCGAAGACGCCGAGCGCGCCGAGGTGCATCGGATGGCGTTCGGACTCCATGTTCCAGAACGCCAGGTCGAGGGGTGCGAGCAGGTCGGAAGTCAAGGGCGTGCCTCGCGTCGACGACGGGTGGATCTGCAGTCAATCCCCGGGAACCGATTACGGTCAAGTACGATCAGGCTACGCTCAGTTAACACCAGATTAAGCCCCGCCCCCGGGAAAGGGGCGGGACTCAGGTGTTCTCTGAGGTCACCTCAGAACCGGAGGTGCCGCATCGGGTGACGTACCCCACTCGGACGGGCGCGGGCCGACCGTGAAGGCGACGGAGCGCAGGGAGCGCAGCGCACGCGTCGTCAGATACGTCCGGGCGTGCGGTGTCCTGTCCGTGCGGACGGTCTGGACGTAGCGGTCGCTCGCCGAGGTGCCCGGGGCCGTGACGGTGAGCCGGCCGACCGGCCAGAAGCGGCGGTCCAGGACGAGGTCGACGCGGTCGAAGACCGGCGTGGACAGGCCCCAGGTGTCGTAGCCGGGCTGGATCGGGAAGAGGCCGACCGACGCCAGCACGTTCCAGGCGGACATGGTGCCGAGGTCGTCGTTGCCGGTCATGCCGGTGGGTCCGTCGGTGAACAGGGTCAGGGCCGCGTGGACGACGTCGGTGGTCTTCCAGGGCTGGCCGGTGGCCAGATAGGTGTACGGCGCGATGAGGTCGGGCTCGTTCATCGGGTTGTACTTGTCGGCGTTGTAGTAGTCGTACGCGTCCCCGTGCACCCACACCCGGCGCGCGGTCCCCTCGGGGTCGGCCAGCAGCCGGTCGTAGGCGAAGAAGGAGTCCAGCCGCTCGTTGGCCGCGCGCTCCCCGCCGATCAGGTCGATCATGCCGGGCAGGTCCTGCGGCACGAGCCACTGGTACTGCCAGGCCGTGCCCTCGTGGAAGCCGGGGCTGCGGGCCGGGTCGGGCGAGCCGGTGAAGGCGCCGGAGCCGTCGCGGGGACGGAAGAAGCCGGTCGAGGGGTCGAACAGGTTCCGGTAGTTCTGCGCCCGGGCGGCATAGCGTGCGGCGTCGTCCGGGTGGCCGAGGTCGCGGGCCATCTGGGCGAGCATCGCGTCGGCGAGGGCGTACTCCAGGGTGACGGAGGCGCCGTGGTGGTAGTCGGAGTCGCCCATCTTGGCCAGCGGCCGGTTCCAGATGTAGGGCGCGAAGCCGTGTGCGATGTACTCGGCGTTGGCCTCCCGGCCGATACCCGGGTAGCCGGCCGGCGGCACCCCGTCGGCGTTCTTCCGCAGCGCCCGGTACGCCCGCTCCTCGAACCCGCCCAGCAGGCCCATCTGGTACGCGGTGGTCAGGAACGGGGTGACCGGGTCGCCGCTCATCACGTTCGTCTCGACCGTGCCGTAGCCCCATTTGGGCAGCCAGCCGCCGTCCTCGTCGACCTTGACCACCGACAGCGCCATGTCGCGGGCCTCGCGCGGCGCGAGCAGGGCGAGGAGCTGGGCCTGGGTGCGGTAGGTGTCCCACAGCGACCAGTTCTGGTAGTACGTGAAGCCCCGCGCCCGGTGGACGCGGCGGTCCCAGCCGGTGTAGCGGCCGTCCGCGTCGCTGCCGACGTTGGGCGCGAGGAACGAGCGGTACAGCGACGAGTAGAAGGTACGGCGCCGGACCGGGTCGCCGCCCTGGACGCGGACGCGGGCGAGCCGCCGCTCCCACTCCTCGCGCGCCCGGAGCCGTACCGCGTCGAAGGACCGGCCGCCCTCGGCCCGCAGGTTGACGGTCGCACCGCGCGCGTCGACGTACGACAGGGCCGTCGTCGCCTCGACCGTACGGTCGCCGGTGGTGTCGAAGCGGACGTAGGCGCCGCCGCTCCCGGTGCGGGCGCCGGGGGTGATCTCCCGGCCGCTCCAGGTGCCGTAGGCGGTGAAGGGGCGGTCGAAGCGGGTGACGGTGTACACGGTGTAGGGGCCGGTGTCCCGGCAGAAGCCGTGGCCGGTGACGGCGGTGCGCACGGTGTGGTCGTCGACGATCTCGACCGAGGCGGCGACCGGCTTGTGCAGCGCCTGGGCGGCGTTCAGCAGCACGTTGGCCCGGTCGGTGGCGGGGAAGGTGTAGCGCTGGACGCCGGTACGGGCGGTCGCCGTCAGCTCGGCGCTGATCCCGGAGTCGAGGCCGACGCGGTAGTAGCCCGGGCTCGCCTCCTCGTCGTCGTGGGAGAAGCCGGCGGCGTACCGGGCGTAATCCGTCTGGGTCACCTCGCCGGTGGTCGGCAGCACCGGCAGGTCGCCGCCGATGCGGCAGCCGACGCCCGAGAGATGGACGAGGGAGAAGCCGCGGATGCGGTGCTGCGTGTAGTCGTAGCCGGTGTTGTGCCCGGTGTCCGGGGAGAGCTGCACCATGCCGAAGGGCACGGCGGCGCCGGGGAAGGTGTTGCCCTCGTTCTGGCTCCCGATGAAGGGGTTGACCAGGTCGGTGAGGTGGCCGTCGGTCCGCTCGGCGGCGCGGGCGGCCGGGGTGGCGAACAGCGTGGACGCTGCCATCACCCCGGCCAGGCACAGCCGTGTGCGCCGGGTCCCTCTCATGTCGGATGACCTCCGAAGGTTCGACATCGTTGCCTGCATCGTGGCGGGCGAACGAGGTGAACCCGGGCATTCCGGGAGGGTGGTGCGAAACGCGTCGCGTACGGCGGCGGCCTGACGGGGTGTCGGTCAGTGCACCTGCTGCCCCTTGCCGAGGGCGATCACGCCGCCCTTGGAGACGGTGTACAGCTCGGCGTCCCGCTCCGGATTGACGCCGATCGTCGCGCCGGGCGGGACCTCGACGTTCTTGTCCAGTACGGCGCCGCGCACCACCGCGCCCCGGCCGATGAGCACGTTGTCGTGCAGCACCGAGCCCTGGACGACCGCTCCCGGGTCGACGCGCACCCCCGGCGACAGCACCGACCGGGTGACCTGGCCGCGGATCAGGCAGCCGGCGCTGATGATCGACTCGCTGGCCATGCCGCCGGCGTTGAAGCGGGCCGGGGAGAGCTGGCCCGAGTGGGTGTAGATGGGCCACTGGCGGTTGTAGAGGTTGAAGGCCGGGCGCTCGGCGATCAGGTCCATGTGCGCCTCGTAGTAGGCGTCCAGCGTGCCGACGTCGCGCCAGTACCCCTGGTCCCGGGTGGTCTCGCCGGGCACGTGGTTGTCGCTGAAGTCGTACAGCTGCGCCTCGCCGCGGCCGGTGAGCTGGGGCAGGATCGAGCCGCCCATGTCGTGCACCGACTGGCTGTCCTCGGCGTCCCGGTGCAGCGCCTCGATCAGCGCCTTGGTGGTGAAGATGTAGTTGCCCATCGAGGCGAACACGCACCCCGGGTCGCCCGCGAGTCCGGGCGGGTCCGCGGGCTTCTCCAGGAAGCGTTCCACGGTCCGGCCGTCCGAGCCCGGTGTGATCACCCCGAAGGACGAGGACTCCGCGCGCGGCACCCGGATGCCGGCCACCGTCACGCCCGCGCCGCCCTCGATGTGCTGCCGGAGCATCTGCCGCGGGTCCATGCGGTACACGTGGTCGGCGCCGAACACCGCGACGTACTCGGGCTGTTCGTCGTGGACGAGGTTCAGCGACTGCAGGATCGCGTCGGCGCTGCCCAGGTACCAGCGCGGCCCGAGGCGCTGCTGGGCGGGGACCGGGGTGACGTAGTTGCCTAGCAGGCTGGACATCCGCCAGGTGGTGGTGATGTGCCGGTCCAGCGAGTGCGACTTGTACTGGGTCAGCACGCAGATGCGCAGCACGTCGGCGTTGACGAGGTTGGACAGCACGAAGTCCACGAGCCGGTACGTGCCGCCGAAGGTGACCGCCGGTTTGGCGCGGTCGGCGGTCAGCGGCATCAGGCGCTTGCCCTCGCCGCCCGCCAGCACGATCCCGAGAACCGAAGGTCCACCACGACGCATGGCCGCTCCCCTCACCCTGGTTGAACCATGGATGCCCCGCGCGGGCCGGACCAATCCTGCTTGAGGATCTCCTCGTACAGCCCGGCCGTGCGCCGGGCCACCGTGTCCCAGCCGAAGGCGCCCACCGCGCGCTCCCGTCCGGCCTCCCCCATGCGCCGGGCCGCCTCCGGGTCGCCGAGGACGGTGTCCAGCGCGCGGGTGAGTCCCCCCTCGAAGTCCTCCGCGCCGCCCGGTCCTTCGCCCAGGTCGACCAGGAGACCGGTACGGCCGTCGTCGACGACCTCGGGGATGCCGCCGACCCGGGAGGCCACGACCGGTGTGCCGCAGGCCATCGCCTCCAGATTGACGATGCCGAGCGGCTCGTACACCGACGGGCACACGAACACGGCGGCACGGGTGAGGAGTTGGATGACCTCGGCACGCGGCAGCATCTGCGGGATCCAGAACACGCCCGCGCGGACCCGGCTCAGCTCCTGGTACAGCTCCCGGAACTCGCGGTCGATCTCAGGCGTGTCGGGGGCGCCCGCGCACAGCACCACCTGCGCGCCCGGGTCGATGTCCCGGACCGCGCGCAGCAGATGGGGCACACCCTTCTGGCGGGTGATCCGGCCGACGAACAGCACGTACGGGCGGTCGGGGTCGATGCCGTGCCGGGTGAGGGCGTCGGTGCCGTGGTCGGGGCGGTACAGGCGGGTGTCGATGCCGTTGTGGACGACGTGCACCCGGGCCGGGTCGAGGGCCGGGTAGCAGGCGAGGACGTCCTCGCGCATCGCCCCGGACACCGCGATCACCGCGTCGGCGGCCTCGACCGCGGTGCGCTCGGTCCAGCTCGACAGGGCGTATCCGCCGCCGAGTTGCTCGGCCTTCCAGGGGCGCAGCGGCTCCAGCGAGTGGGCGGTCACCACGTGCGGGATGCCGTACAGGAGCTTGGCCAGGTGGCCGGCGAGGTTGGCGTACCAGGTGTGGGAGTGGACGAGCTCGCGGCCCTCGAGGGCGGCGGCGATGGACAGGTCCACGGAGAAGGTGCGCAGCGCGTCGTTCGAGCCGTCGAGCACCGGCCAGGGGCGGTGGCGTACGACGCCGACGCCGCGGCCCTCTCCCCAGCAGTGCACCTCCAGGTCCACCAGGGGCGCCAGTTCGCGGGCGAGGAACTCCACATGGACGCCCGCGCCGCCGTACACGTCCGGGGGGTACTCCCGGGTCAGCAGTCCCACACGCACCCGACAACCCCCTGGTCTCGTGGGCAGGTTCCCTCATGGTCACCCAGATGCGGCGCGCGGGGAAGAGCGCGGCGGTCGGGTGAAGCAGCAGTCGCCGCACACTCCCCCGCCGGGGACCCGGTAGTACAGGCAGCAGCTGCGGCGGCGGAACGCCGCCCCGGAGCGGGTACCGGTGGTGCGCAGGAGCGGGTGGGCGAAGAGGCCGTCGGTGAGGGCGCGGGCCCGTTCCGCGACGTCGGTACGGCCGTGCGCGCGGGCCCAGCGGTCCAGTTCGCGGGCGGCGCCGGCGAGGGCGGAGCCCGCGTTGCCCCAGAGCAGGCCGGGCGCCACGCCGTAACGGGCCCTCAGGGTCTCCCCCAGGGGGACGAGATGGCCGTGCAGCACGGTGCCGGCGAGGGTGGCCGCGTCCCCGGGCAGCGGGCGCACCTCGGTCAGCCACAGGTCGTCGGGGGCGGTGGCGGCCGGGTCCCAGCGCAGCATCCGGGGGGCGAGGTCGGGCAGCCGGCCGTACAGGGACGCGCAGCCGAGGGCCGCGGACCACAGCCGGGCGGCCAGACCCTGATGGCTGATGGAGGCGGAAACCCGCAGCTCACGGGTGGGCAGCCGGGCGGCGACGGTGGCGACGCGCGAGGTCAGCGCGTCACGCTGAACATCTCGCGGGCGGGCCGCGTAGATCTCCGCGAGGGCCGGAGCGTCGCCGGGCGGCGGCCCGGCCGGGTCGGCGGCGGTGCGCAGGACGAAGAACGCGCCGAGCGGGCGAAGGGCGCAGAGGCCGGGGTCGAGGTCCACGAGGAGCACTGTCTACCAGGCTCCGCGGCCGCGCCGTTCTCGGGGTCTCCACCCCGGGACACCACCCTTGGGGATGATCGGGCCGCCGGTGTACTCCATCGGCAGTAGGACCCATTGCGTGCTCAGGTACGACGACGGGGAACACCCCGAGCGGGCAGAGTGTTCGCCATGAACGCCGACCGTACGTCACGCCGGACCCAGGGGTCCCGCCTCACGCAGAGGAGCTGCAGATGAGCGCCCTCGCGGTGTCCGTGCTGCTGTCGTTCGTCTCCGCCGTCGCGTACGCGGGCGGGGCGATCGTGCAGGAGCAGGTCGCGGTCTCCTCCCCCGACGGTTCGTACATGCCGCTGCGCCGGGCCGGCTGGTGGGCGGCGCTGGCGCTGAACGGTCTCGGCGGTGTGCTGCACGTGGTCGCGCTGGCCTGCGGCCCGCTCAGCCTGGTGCAGCCGCTGGGCGCGCTGACCATCGTCTTCGCCCTGCCCATGGCGGCGCTGTTCGTCGGCCGCAGGGCCGGGGCGGCCGCCTGGCGGGGCGCGGTCATGGCCACCCTCGGCCTGGCCGGCCTGCTGTCCCTGGTCGGCTCGTCCGACACGCACGCCCTCGACGCGGCCCAGCGGGTGGGCATCGCCCTCGTCACGGGCGGGGCGGTCGCCGCGCTGACGGTGGCGGGCCTGGCCGCGCACCGGCACCCCGCGGTGCGCAGCGTGCTGCTGGCCACCGCGTCCGGTATCGCGTTCGGCATGTCCTCGGTGTTCACCAAGACCGTCGCGGTCGACTGGGACAGCGGGCCCGGCCTCGGCGAGTTCTTCTGCTGTGCGGTGATCGTGGTGTTCTCGGCCGCCGGCGTCCTGCTCTCCCAGGCGTCCTACCGGGGTGGCGGCCTCGCGGCACCCCTGGCCACGCTGACGGTCGTCAACCCCGTGCTCGCCGCCGCCGTCGGCATCCTCATGTTCGGCGAGACCTTCCGCTACGGCAGCACGGGCACCGCGCTGGCACTGGGCTGCGGCGTGGTGGCCGCGGGTGGCCTGATCCTGCTGACCACGGAACGCCTGGAACCGGCTGCGGGCGTGGCCGCCGAGCCCCTGGCGGAACCTCTGGACTCCCTCCGAGGGCTGCCGCAGCAGCGTGAGGTGACGGAGCGCGAAGGGGCCGCCGCCGCGGGAACGACGGTGGAAGCCTTTGCCCGGGACATGGAACGAGGGCTCACCTTCGAGGACGTGTTCGGAGGACCGGCGAAGGCGCCGACACGGGGCGGTGTCTTCGCGGCACCGGTGGCGGACGGACGCCCGCCTGCGCGCGACGGCGTGTTCAGCACGCCCGCGGAGGCGCTCGGGGGCGTGTTCGCCGTGTCCGCCGCCGACGGTGTCCGGACCGCCGCCTCCCCCGGCGGTCTCCCGGCGGACGTGGCCGGCGCCGGCACGCCTCCGGCGTCGTACACGCCGCTGTCGGCGAGCCTCTACGTGCCGTTGCCCGTCCTGCGCCGGCACCGCGCGCGTCAGATCCTGACCCCGCCGGCCCGGAGATAGGCGATCGGGTCGACGTCCGTACCGAAGCCGGGCCCCGTCCGCACCTCGAAGTGCAGATGCGGGCCCGTCACGTTCCCGGTCGCCCCGGACCGGCCGATGCGCTGCCCCTCGGCCACCCGCTGCCCGGCCCGCACGGAGATGGCCGACAGGTGGCCGTACTGGGTGTACCGCCCGTCGGCGTGCCGGATGACCACCTGGTAGCCGTACGAGCCGCCCCAGCCCGCGTCCACGACCTGCCCGGTGGCCACCGCCCTGACGGAGGTGCCGGTCGGGACGAGGAAGTCGACTCCCGTGTGGTACCCCTTCGACCAGTGCGACCCGGCTGCGTGGTACCCGGTGCCGATCGCGGCGTGGACCGGTGCGACGAGCGAGTGCCCGCCGCCGGACGTCCGGTGCGGCGAGGTCTTCCGCTCCGAAGGAGCCTTCTTCTGCGAAGGGACCTTCTTCTGCGCGGAGTCGGTCTTCTTTTGGGGCCGGGGCGTGCGGCCGGTGTGCGTGTCGGACGGCGCCGGTGAGACGCCGGTGCGCAGGCTGAGCCGCTGGCCCGGCAGGATCAGGTCGGGATCGGAGCCGATGACGGCGCGGTTGCCGGCGTACAGCCGCTGCCAGCCGCCCTGGACGTGCTGGGTGTCGGCGATGCCGGAGAGGGTGTCGCCGTGCACCACCGTGTACATCTCGGCCCGGCCCGCCCGGGACTGCGGGGTGGTCTGCGGCTGTACGTCGCGCACGCTGCGCGCGTCCCGCGCCGAACCGGACGTCGCCGGACGGGTCGTGGCGCCGTCCGTGTGCACGTCGGGACCGGCGCCACCCCGGGTCAGACCGGCCCGTACCGAGCACGTCGGCCAGGCGCCCGGCCCCTGCCCGTCGAGGACCTTCTCGGCGACGGCGATCTGCTGGTCCCGGCCGGCGAGGTCGGCGCGCGGCGCGTACCGGGTGCCGCCGTACGCCTCCCAGGTGGACTGGGTGAACTGCAGCCCGCCGTAGTAGCCGTTGCCGGTGTTGACGCTCCAGTTGCCGCTCGACTCGCAGGCGGCGACCTTGTTCCAGGTCGACGCGTCGGCCGCGCCGGCGGTGCCGGCGGCGACCAGCGGGAGGGCGAGGCCGGCGCCGCCCGCCGTGACGGTGAGCGAGGCGCGGTTGATCCTGTTGGGCTGGTACCGGCGGTGCCGGCCGCGTACGGCCATGTCCGAAGTCCCCTCGGCATGCGTCAGGAGCGGCAAAAGTAAGCGCCGCGAACAGGCCATGACAAGACGGGAAATCGGCCTACTGCCACCCCAAGTGGCCGGGATGCGGCCCTCCTTGACGCGATCGGTTCCCGGGCGGCGGCCCCGCTGAGGCGACGGACGCCTTCCGTGCGTACACATGCCTGGCGGGTCGGATGTGCGCTCGCCGTAGCGGCACGTCAGGATGGGCGAGGAACCGTACTGACGGGGCCGTAGTCACGAGGCAGCTAGGGAGCAGGCGGTATGAGCACTTCAGCGCAGATCGGCGTCACGGGCCTCGCGGTCATGGGCCGCAACCTCGCCCGGAACTTCGCGCGCAACGGCTACACCGTCGCCGTGCACAACCGTACGGCGTCGCGGACGCATGCGCTGGTCGAGGAGTTCGGGCACGAGGGCGACTTCGTCGCGGCCGAGACCGCCAAGGAGTTCGTGGCGGCCCTGGAGCGCCCGCGCCGTCTGGTCATCATGGTCAAGGCCGGTCAGCCGACGGACGCGGTGATCGAGGAGTTCGCCCCGCTGCTGGAGCCCGGCGACATGATCATCGACGGTGGCAACGCGCACTTCGCGGACACCCGGCGCCGGGAGCGGGAGCTGCGCGAGCAGGGCATCCACTTCGTCGGCACGGGCATCTCCGGCGGCGAGGAGGGCGCGCTGCACGGGCCGAGCATCATGCCGGGCGGTTCGAAGGAGTCGTACGGGTCGCTGGGTCCGATGCTGGAGAAGATCTCCGCGAAGGCCGCGGACGGTGCGCCGTGCGTCACGCACGTCGGCCCGGACGGCGCCGGTCACTTCGTGAAGATGGTCCACAACGGCATCGAGTACGCCGACATGCAGCTCATCGGCGAGGCGTACCAGCTGCTGCGCGACGTGGCCGGGTACTCCCCCGCGCAGATCGCGGACATCTTCCGCACCTGGAACACCGGGCGGCTGGACTCCTACCTGATCGAGATCACGGCCGAGGTGCTGTCCCATGTGGACGCGGCCACCGGCAGGCCGTTCGTGGACGTGGTGGTCGACCAGGCCGAGCAGAAGGGCACCGGCCGCTGGACGGTGCAGATCGCCCTGGACCTCGGTGTGCCGGTGTCCGGCATCGCGGAGGCGGTCTTCGCGCGGTCCCTCTCCGGGCACGCGGCGCTGCGCGAGGCGTCGCGCGGGCTGGCCGGGCCGAAGGCGTCGCCGCTGAGCGAGGCGGAGGCGGGGGCCTTCGCGGACCGGGTGGAGCAGGCGCTGTACGCGTCCAAAATCGTCTCCTACACGCAGGGCTTCCACGAGATCGCCGCGGGCAGCGCGGAGTACGGGTGGGACATCGACCTGGGCGCGGTGTCGTCGATCTGGCGTGGCGGCTGCATCATCCGCGCGGCGTTCCTGGACCGCATCCGCGCCGCGTACGACGCCCGGGCCGACCTGCCGAGCCTGCTGTCCGACGAGACGTTCGCGCAGGAGATCGCGGCGGCTCAGGACGACTGGCGCGAGGTGCTGGTCGCGGCGACCCGGCAGGGCGTACCGACGCCGGGCTTCGCTGCGGCACTCGCGTACTACGACGCGCTGCGGGCGGAGCGCCTGCCGGCGGCGCTGACCCAGGGCCAGCGGGACTTCTTCGGCGCGCACACGTACCGGCGGGTGGACCAGGAGGGGTCGTTCCACACGCTGTGGGGCGGGGACCGGTCGGAGGTGTCGGCCTAGCGGTCGATCGACGCGGGAGCCTCGGCGCGGGGGCGCCGGGGCTTTCGTCGTGTGTCGGCTGCGCCGTGGGCGTGGCCGGCTCGCGCCGTTCCCCGCGCCCCTTTTCGGGGCGCCGGGCCCCCGGTGTCGTCGGTCAGGTGAGGGGTGGGCCGGGTTCGGGGTTGGGAACGGGTTCGGGGCCCGGCGGGATCGGGGACGGGGAAGGTTCCGGCGGCCCCGGGGCGGGTGGTGCCGGGGGCGGGGTCGGGTCGGGGCCCGGTGCCGGGGGTGTGGGCTCCGGCCCAGGGCCGGGCGGCGTGGGCTGGGGGCCCGGCTCGGGGGGCGGCACCGGGCTCGGATACGGGTCCGGCGGAGTGGGGCCCGGGCCGGGCGGCGGGCTCGGCGGGGCGGGGTCCGGGTACGGGTTCGTCATCGTGTCCTCCGGGCAGTCGCTGGAGATCGCCTCTGGACTCATCCCCCGCCTACCCGGGGCCCGCGCGGCCACTCACCCGACGGCGGCACGCGACACGCCCAGGTGGAGGCGCCGGGTGGCCGGAAACCACCGGTGCCCTCGGCGTGCCGCGCCGCCGCGGTGGTCAGAAACGGCCGGGGTGGGCGCGCAGCCAGTCCTTGGCCGCCGCGAGCAGCTCCGGGTCGGCCGGCGGGGCCGCGTCCGGGTGGCGCTCGGCCCACTTGACGACGTACGGGCACAGCGGGGCGACCGGGACCCCCTCGCGCTCTGCGAGGTCGTACAGCTCGCGGGCGAGGGAGCCCGCGATGCCCTTGCCCTCGTGGGCCGGCTCGACGATGGTGTGCACCGGGACCAGGGCGCGCGAGGGGCCGTCGAGGACGAAGTACTCGATGCGGCCGACGACCGCACCGTCACCGACGGCCTCCAGCCGGCCCGCCGCACGGTCGTCGCGGATCTCGATGTCGCTCATGGCAGGCTCCTGGTCCGGTGTCGGTCGGTCAGGCCGGTACGGCCTGCGGGCTGCGCTGCTGGTCCGAACCGGGCACCGGCTCGGACGGGTCGGCACCGAGGGCCACGATCCGGTTGCCGGCGTCGACGTGCACGACCCGCGGCTCGAACGCCCGCGCCTCGGCGTCGGTCAACTGAGCGTAGCTGATGATGATCACCAGGTCCCCGGGGTGCACGAGATGGGCGGCGGCCCCGTTGATCCCGATCACGCCGGATCCGCGCTCCCCTTCGATGACGTACGTCTCCAGGCGGGCGCCGTTGGTGATGTCCACGATGTGCACGAGCTCACCGGGCAGCAGATCGGCGGCATCCAGCAGATCCGCGTCGATGGTCACCGATCCCACGTAGTGCAGGTCGGCCTGGGTGACGGTGGCACGGTGGATCTTGGACTTGAACATGGTGCGCAGCATGTTGAACTCCCGGAAGACGGCTCCCTGCCTGCTTTGTGCAGGTCAAGGGCGATGTTCACTCTACAACTGTCACGCGCCCGACTCGAAGATTGTGAGGAACATCGCTTGAACGTCAGGGACCGCGCCCCGGCGGGCGCTGTCTTCTCGACACCCGGGTCGTTCCGACGGACGCGTCTGCCTCCCGCGTAGAGCAAACGACAGCAACCCACAGGGAGGGATCGCGACGTGGCAGGGCACATGGTCAGGGGCGTCAAAGGTACGGTGATCGCGGCGGCGACGATGGCGGCGCTGACCGCGTCACAGGCACCGGGTGCGGCCCCGGTGCGGGCCGCCGTACCAGCGGAGCGGCCCGGCGGACACGGGCCGAGCGTGTCCGGCGACACCCCGTACCGCACGGAGCTTCCTCCGCCGGCGGGGGCCCGGACGGGGAAGAAGGCTTCGGTGGGCGGCGCCGCGCTGCCCGCGACCGTCTTCGCCGCGTACCGGCACGCCGAGGCGGAGCTCGCGCGCACCGCGCCCGGCTGCCGGCTCAGGTGGCAACTGCTGGCCGCGATCGGCCAGGTGGAGTCGGGGCAGGCCGAGGGCGGCCGGGTGACCGCGGACGGCACGACCGTGACGCCGATTCTCGGTCCGCGCCTGGACGGCGGCGCCTTCGCCGTCGTACGGGACTCGGACGGTGGCGCGTACGACGAAGACGTGGTGTACGACCGGGCGGTCGGGCCGATGCAGTTCCTTCCGTCGACCTGGGTCGGCTGGGGCGCGGACGGGAACGGCGACGGGCGGGCCGACCCGGACAACGTGTTCGACGCGGCGCTCGCCGCCGGGCGCTATCTGTGCGCGGCCGGAAGGGACCTGTCCGAGCCCGCCGGCCTGGACGGGGCGATCCTCGGCTACAACCACTCGACGGCGTATCTGCGCACGGTCAGGGCCTGGTACGCCTACTTCCTCGATGGTCACCGGGTGGTACCGGACGACTCCGCCACGACGCCGGTACCGACCACGCGCCGGCCCGGGCCCTCGCGAGCGAAGCCCACGCCGAAGCCGGAACCGTCGCCCCGCCGGAGGGCCGCACCGTCCCCGACACCGTCCGCCCCCGCTTCGCCGACGCCCTCCAACTCCCGTCCAGGGGGCGGGAAGACGGCGGAGCCCGTGGTTCCCGTGCCCGACCCCTCCGTCGGCCTGCCCGCCGACGACCCGCTCCCGAGCAGCGTTCCGCTGACCAGTAACAACGGGAACTCGATGGCCCTCGCCCCCTCCACAACGGCGGCTACCGGGCGGTAATGTCGCCGCACGCCGGACGGGACGAGACCGGCGGGTGAGCGCAAAGGGGCCCTCATGGCGACGGACATGCCTGCGGAGATACGAGCCGCCGACGACCGTTGGCAGCGCATGTGGAGCCACCGCGAGCAACTGCTCAAGGTGGCCCGGCGCAGGTCGATGAGCCGGGAGGACGCCGAGGACGCGGTGCACGAGGCGATGCTGCGCGCGGCGGAGCGGCCCGACCTGGACGACGAGCGGCTCGCCGCCTGGCTGACGACGGTGACCATGCGGCTGTGTGTGGACCGCTATCGGCAGGTCAACCGCGAGGCCGAGGTCCGCACCAGCCCGACACTGGTCGCTCCCGGACCGGTGCCGATCGAGGAGGCCGTGTGCGACCGGGCCGAGGCCAGGTGGCTGGCCAGGCGCAGCGGAGAGCTGCCCACCCGCCAGGCGGAGGCACTGCGGCTGAAGTCCCAGGACCTTGATGTGAGCCAGGTCGCCGTCCGGATGGGGCTGAGCTACCGGACCGTCGAATCCCTGCTTGCCCGTGCCCGGCGCACGCTGCGCGCCTCGCTCGCCGGGACGCTCGGGTTCGCGCTGTTCATGATCGGGCGGGGGCGGCTGCGGGCGGGCGGCAAGGCGCAGGTCGTGGCGGCCACGTCTGCGGCGGCGACCCTTGCGGTGGCGGGGGTCGTGCTGCCGCACGCCCTCCACGGGGGGTGGCCGGACACGCCCCCCCGGTCCGCCGCGACCCCCGTGGCGGACGCCACCACCGCAACCGCGGGGCCCCGCGGCGCCGACCGGACGCCCGTCCCGAGCACCCGCGAGTTGTCGGCCGCCTCGCCGACTCCCGGAGCGACGCCGTCGACCGGCGCCCACGGCCGGTCGTTGCTGCCGCTGTCGGTGCCGTCCCTGCCGACGGCCTCACTGTCGCCCGTGCCGGCCGTTCCCGAGGTCCCGAGCGTGCCGAGCGTGCCGAAGCTGCCGAGCGTGCCCAGCCTCCCCGGCCTGCGGGACGCGTCCACGGCCCCGACGACGCTGCCGGCCGTCCCCGAGGCCTCCGCCACGCCGTCCGTCCCGGTCGCCGTACCGACGCCGACCGCCCTGCCATAGGCCGTCGAAAAAAATCTCCCTCTCCCGCGACGGACCCCCCGCCTCTCCCCGTAGAGCAGATGTCGGAGCTGCTCCACGGGCCGAGAGGTGGAACGGATGGGTGTCGAGATCTGTGTGGAAGGGCTGACCAAGTCCTTCGGTCACCAGGTCATCTGGCAGGACGTCTCGCTGACGCTGCCCGCCGGGGAGGTCTCGGTCATGCTCGGCCCCTCGGGCACGGGCAAGTCCGTCTTCCTCAAGACGCTCGTGGGACTCCTGAAACCGGACTGCGGCTCGGTCAAGATCGCGGGGCGTGACATCACCGTCCTCCGTGAGCACGAGCTGTACGAGGTGCGGAAGCTCTTCGGCGTGCTGTTCCAGGACGGCGCCCTGTTCGGCTCGATGAACCTGTACGACAACATCGCCTTCCCGCTGCGCGAGCACACCCGCAAGTCCGAGAGCGAGATCCGGCGCATCGTGCTGGAGAAGATGGACATGGTCGGGCTGATCGGCTCGGAGGGGAAGCTGCCCGGCGAGATCTCCGGCGGGATGCGGAAGCGGGCCGGTCTCGCCCGCGCCCTCGTCCTCGACCCCGAGATCATCCTCTTCGACGAACCCGACTCGGGCCTCGACCCGGTACGCGTCGCCTATCTCAACCAGCTCATCGTCGACCTCAACGCCCAGATCGACGCGACCTTCCTGATCGTCACGCACGACATCGCCTCGGCCCGCCAGGTCCCGGACAACATCGGGCTGTTGTTCCGGCGCGAGCTGGTCATGTTCGGGCCGCGTGAGGAATTGCTGACCAGCGACGAGCCGGTCGTCCGGCAGTTCCTGAACGGCCGGATGCAGGGCCCGATCGGCATGGCGGAGGAGAAGGACGCCGCGCAGGTCGAGCAGGAGCTGGCCGCGCTGGGCGACGGCAACAGGACCCCCGGCAGCCAGGCGCTGACTCCCCGCCTGCTGCCGGGACCGGGCATCACCCGACCGCCCCGATGGGAGGCGATCGCCCGGCACGAGGCCGAGCTGCGTCGCCGGAAGGCGGTGGCGGACGCATGAGACTGTCACCGACCGGAGCGCTGCGGCACTCGGGAAACCTGTTCGCGATGGCGCTGGACGTCGTCCGGACCATGCCCCGAAGGCCGTTCCAGGCAGCCGAGTTCATCCAGCAGGCCTGGTTCGTCGCAAGCGTCACCATTCTTCCCACAGCCCTCGTGTCCATCCCCTTCGGCGCGGTGATCGCGCTGCAGATCGGCAGCCTGACCCGGCAGCTCGGCGCCCAGTCCTTCTCCGGGGCCGCCTCCGTGCTGGCGGTGCTGCGCGAGGCGTCGCCGATCGTCACCGCGCTGCTGATCGCGGGCGCGGGCGGCACGGCGATCTGCGCGGATCTCGGGGCGCGGAAGATCCGCGAGGAGGTCGACGCGATGCAGGTGCTGGGCATCGACCCGATCCACCGGCTGGTCGTGCCACGCGTGCTGGCGTCGATGGTGGTGGCGGTACTGCTCAACGGCCTGGTGTCGGTGGTCGGCGTGGCCGGCGGCTACTTCTTCAACGTCGTCCTGCAGCACGGCACACCCGGCGCCTACCTGGCGTCCTTCACCACCCTGGCCCAGCTCCCCGACCTGTGGGCGGCGGAGATCAAGGCGCTGGTGTTCGGGGCGATCGCGGCCATCGTCGCCTCGTACAAGGGACTCACGGCGAAGGGTGGCCCCAAGGGCGTGGGCGATGCCGTGAACCAGTCGGTGGTGATCACCTTCATGTTGCTGTTCGTGACGAACTTCGTGATGACCGCGGTGTACTTCCAGGTCGTCCCGCAGAGGGGCTGAGGCATGGCAGTGTTGAGGAGTCTGGAGGAGCTGGGCCGCCAGCTGTCCTTCTACGGGCGCTCGCTCGCATGGACGGGCCGCACCCTGCGCCGCTACAAGAAGGAGATCCTGCGGCTGCTCGCCGAGGTGAGTTTCGGGCGCGGCGCCCTCGCGGTCGTGGGCGGCACGGTCGGCGTGATCGCCTTCCTGTCGTTCTTCACCGGCACCGAGGTGGGTCTGCAGGGGTACGCCGCGCTGAACCAGCTCGGCACGTCCAACTTCGTGGCCTTCCTGTCGGCGTACTTCAACACCCGGGAGATCGCCCCGCTGGTGGCCGGGCTGGCGCTGTCCGCGACGGTCGGCGCGGGGTTCACCGCCCAGCTCGGCGCGATGCGGATCAGCGAGGAGACCGACGCCCTCGAAGTGATGGGCGTGCCCTCGCTGCCGTTCCTGGTGACCACCCGGATGATCGCCGGTTTCGTCGCCGTGATCCCGCTGTACGTGATCGGACTGCTGTCCTCGTACTTCGCCGCCCGCACCATCACCACCGGCTACTACGGCCAGTCCGCGGGCACCTACGACCACTACTTCCAGCAGTACCTGCCGCCGGCCGACGTGCTGTGGTCCTTCGGGAAAGTGCTGGTCTTCGCCGTCCTGATCATCCTGGTGCACTGCTTCTACGGCTACTACGCGAGCGGCGGCCCTGCGGGCGTCGGCGTCGCGGTGGGCCGCGCCGTGCGGACGTCGATCGTGGCGATCAACGTCCTCGACTTCTTCCTGTCGCTCGCGATCTGGGGCGCCAGCACGACCGTGAGGATCGCGGGGTGAACCGTATGAGGGTGCTGAGACTTCGGTTGTACGGCGTGGTGTTCATCGCCGTACTCGCAACTCTGCTGTCGCTGTCGGTCGCCGTGTACCAGCAGGTGTTCACCCCGGCCGTACGGATCAGGCTGGAGGCCGACGGCCTGGGCAACCAGCTCGAGCCGCGGGCCGACGTCAAGCTGCGCGGGCTTCTGGTCGGCGAGGTGCGCGAGGTGCACGCCGACGGGACGAAGGCGACGCTCGACATCGCGCTCGAGCCGGAGTACGTCCCCGACATCCCCTCCGACGTACGGGCGCGCCTGCTTCCCAAGACGCTGTTCGGCGAGAAGTACGTCGACCTGGTCGCGCCGGCACACTCGGTGGCCCGCCCGATCCGGGCCGGTGATGTCATCACCCAGGACCGCACCCGCGTCGGCATCGAGCTCCAGCAGCTGATGAACGACCTGCTGCCGCTGCTGCGGACCGTGCAGCCCGGCAAGCTCAACGCCACACTCTCCGCCTTCGCCACCGCCCTCGAAGGGCGCGGCGACCGGATCGGCGACAACCTCACGCGCGTGGGGACCTATCTGCACCGCCTCAATCCGCACCTGCCGTCCATGACCGAGGACTTCGCCCGCCTGGCCGATGTCGCCGAGGTGTACGGCGACGCGGCGCCGGACCTGATGGACATCCTGCGCAACACGGTCACCACCAGCCGCACCGTGGTCGAGCAGCGGGACCGCATCGCGTCCGCGCTCACCACGACGGCCGGCGTGGCGGCCACCGCGGACGACTTCCTCCACGCGAACGGCGACCGGCTGATCACTCTTGGCCGGGTCTCCCGCCCGACGCTGGAGCTCTTCGCCCGCTACTCGCCCGAGTACCCCTGCCTGCTGGCCGGCCTGGTCCACGAGGAGCAGGCCTCCGAGCAGGCGTTCCGGGGCGGCAAGATGCACATCACGCTCGAGGTGGTACGCCAGCAGGGAGCTTACCAGCCCGGTGAGGAGCCCCGCTACGCCGACCGGTCGGGGCCCAACTGCCGCGATCTGCCGCATCCTTCCGTGCCCGCACCGGAAGTCCACCTCAACGACGGTTCCCGGACGAGGAGTTCCTCCGGTCCTCCCGGCGTCTCCGCCACCCGGGCCGAGCAGCACGCCGTCGGCTCGCTCGTGTCCCCCGTGCTCGGCGTGCCCGACGACGAGGTGCCGCCGGTCGCGACGCTGCTGTTCGGACCGATGGCGCGCGGGACGGCGGTGAGCGTCACATGAGGAGCACAGGCACCCGGCAGACCACCGCTTCGCTGATCAAGTTCAGCCTCTTCGCGCTGGTGACGATCCTGGCGACGGCGTTGCTCGCCGCCACCATCGTCAACCTCTCCTTCACCCCCGGGCACACGTACCGTGCCGTCTTCAGCGACGTCACCGGCCTGGAGAAGGGGGACGACATCCGGGTCGCCGGGGTACGAGTCGGTGAGGTCGAGGACATCCGGATCAAGGACCGGACACTGGCGGAGGTCACCTTCACCGCCGGCGCGGACCGGCCGCTGCTCACCAGCACCCACGCGGTCATCCGCTACCGGAACCTGGTCGGGCAGCGGTACGTCGCCCTGACGGAGGGTGCGGGCGACGGCACCCGGCTGAAGCCCGGCGCCACCATTCCGCTGTCGCACACGCAGCCCGCGCTGGACCTCAACGCGCTGCTGAACGGCTTCAAACCGCTGTTCGCCGCGCTCAGCCCGCAGGACGTCAACCAGCTCGCGACCGAGATCGTCAAGACGCTGCAGGGCGAGGGCGGCACGGTCAACAGCCTTCTGCTGCACACCGCTTCGCTCACCACGACGCTGGCCGACCGCGACAAGCTGATCGGCTCGGTGATCGACAACCTGAACACCGTGCTGGCGACACTGGACAGGCGCGGCACCCGCTTCTCCGGGCTGCTCAAGCAGCTTCGGCGGGTGATCTCCGGTCTGTCCGCCGACCGCAAGCCCATCGGGGAGTCACTGGTGGGCATCGGCGACCTGACGGAGGCCACCTCGGGGCTGCTGAAGGACGCGCGGCCACCACTGAAGGACGACATCGCCGGGCTGGCCGGGCTCACCGGAACGCTCAACAACAACGACAAGACCGTGGAGGGCGTGCTGAAGCGGTTGCCCAACAAGCTGAACGCACTGACGGGGGCCGCGTCCTACGGCTCATGGTTCAACTTCTACCTCTGCGACTTCGACGGCCGGATCGTGCTCCCGAAGACGAAGCAGGTGCTGGCTCCCGACCTGCATGTGGCGAGGGCGAGGTGCGGATCGTGACCCGCAAGAACCGCCCGGAACCGCTGTTCAAGGTCCGCGTCGAGCCGCCGAAGCTGCCGAAGATACGGCTTCCGAAGGTACGCCTTCCGCAGGTACGGATGCTCCCGCGCCGGGCGCCGCGCCCGCAACCCTTGTTCAAGGTGCGCGTCGAGCCACCCAGGCTGCCGCGCATACGGCTCCGCCGCCCCCGCCCGACCCCGTTCCGCGAGCGTAAGCCCGTGGTGATCGGAGCCGTCGGCCTCACCGTCCTCGCGCTGCTCACCGTGGCCGCGTTCAACGCCGACAGCCTGCCGTTCATCGGCGGTGGCAGGACGTACAGCGCGGCCTTCTCGGAGGCGGGCGGCCTCAAGCCCGGCGACGAGGTGCGGATCGCCGGGGTGAAGGTCGGCAAGGTCGAGGACGTGGACCTGGACGGCGACCACGTCAAGGTCACCTTCAAGGTCAAGGGCGATCCACGGTTCGGCACCGGGACCGGCGCATCCATCCGGGTCAAGACGGTCCTCGGCGCGAAGTACCTCGCGCTGTACCCCAAGGGTCCGGGGCAGTTGGCGCCCGGCAGCGAGATCCCGCTGGGGCGGACGGTCGCGGCGTACGACGTCGTGCAGGCGTTCAGCGACCTGACCACCACGTCGGAGAAGGTCGACACCGCCCGGCTGGCGAAGGCCCTGGACACGATCTCCACCACTTTCCAGGACTCGCCCGCCGAAGTGCGCGCGTCCATCAAGGGCCTGTCGAGGATCTCCCGGACGGTGGCCTCGCGTGACGAGGCACTGAGCACACTCCTGCGCCACGCCAACGGCACCACGGGCGTGCTGGCCGACCGCTCCAAGGACTTCACCGCCCTGGTCAAGGACGGCGACAAGCTGTTCACGGAGATCAGCAAGCGGCGCAAGGCGATCCACAAGCTGCTGAAGACCTCCGCCCTGCTCGGCGTCGAGCTCTCCGGCCTGGTCGACGACAACAACAAGGAGATCGGGCCCGCGCTCAAAGGGCTGAAGGGTGTGGTGCAGATGCTCGAACGCAACCAGGCCGGCCTCGACCGGAGCGTCAAGCTGCTCGCGCCGTACGTGCGGGTCTTCACCAACACCCTCGGCAACGGCCGCTGGTTCGACTCCTACGTCCAGAACCTGGTCGCCGCTCCGGTGGCGCCGCGGACGGGAGGCACGCAGTGAAGAGCCTGAACAGAGGGCTGACCCTGCTCACCGCACTCGCCCTCGTCACCGCGCTCACCTACGTGCTGTGGCCCCGGCCGGAGCCGGTCCGCGTCACCGCGTACTTTCCGCGCACCGTCGGCATCTACCCCGGCTCGGACGTCCGCGTCCTCGGCGTGCGGATCGGCGAGGTGAAGGAGATCGAGCCCGAAGGGGACCGGGTGCGGGTGGAGCTGGAGTACGACCAAGGGCGGAAGGTCCCCGCCGACGCCAAAGCCGCGATCATCAACTCTTCGGTGGTCAGCGACCGTTACGTACAGCTGCTGCCGGTGTACCGGAACGGTCCCGTGCTGCGAAGCGGTGCTGTCATCCCGCAGTCGCGCACCGCCGTACCGGTCGAGCTGGACCGCATCTTCGACAGCCTGCACACCACGGCCGACGCGCTCGGCCCCCAGGGCGCCGACAAGGACGGGTCCCTGTCGCGGCTGCTCGGGGTGAGCGCGGACAACCTCGACGGACAGGGCGAGAACCTCCACCAGACGGTCCACGACCTCTCACGGGCGGTCACGACGCTGTCGGACGGCCGCACCGACCTGTTCGGCACGGTGCGCAACCTTCAGGTGTTCACGGCAGCACTCGCCGCCGACGACAAGAGCGTGCGGTCCTTCGACACCAGCCTTGCCCAGGTCGCGAAGCAGCTCGCGGGCGAGCGCAAGGACCTCGCGGACGCGCTCACGAACCTGGCAACGGCGCTCGGTGACGTGTCCGCCTTCGTGAAGAAGAACAAGAAGTCGCTGACCACGGACGTGAAGGGCCTCAGCAAGGTGACCAAGGTACTCGTCACCGAACGCGCCGCACTCGACGAGCTCTTGCGGGTCGCCCCGACGGGCCTGTCCAACCTGAACGACGCCTACAACCCCTCCGCCGGCACCCTCGACACCCGCAACAACGCCCAGCAGGCACAGGACCCGGCCTCGCTGCTGTGCTCCGTGCTGAAGACGACCGGCGACGAGGGCGGCAAGAACCCCGACTGCAAGGAGCTGAAGAAACTCTTCGACTCCCTGCCAAAGACACCGCAGGGCTCCGCGGTGACGGGCACGGTCGACCGGACGCTCGGCGGGATCCTGGGGGCGAGCGCATGAGCGTGCGACGCATGGGCGGGGCCATCGCCTCGGCGGCGGTCGGTTCGCTGCTGCTGTCCGGCTGCGAGTTCAACGGCTGGTACGACGTCCCGCTGCCCGGCGGAGCCGCCACGGACGGCCACGCGTACCACGTCACCGTCGAGTTCCGCGATGTCCTCGACCTGGTGCCGCAGTCGGCGGTGAAGGTCGACGACGTCACCGTGGGCGCGGTCGAGAAGGTACAGCTGGACGGCTGGCACGCGCGCGTACGGCTGCGGGTCGCCGACTCGGTGAAGCTGCCCGCCAACGCGGTCGCCGAGCTGCGGCAGACCAGTCTCCTCGGCGAGAAGTACGTGGCACTGGCCGCCCCCACCCGCACGGCGGCCGTGGGCCGGCTCCGCGACGGCGACCGCATCCCGCTGTCCCGCAGCGGCCGCAACCCGGAGGTCGAGGAGGTGCTGTCCGCGCTGTCCGCCCTGCTCAACGGCGGCGGGGTGGCCCAGCTCAAGACGATCACCGTGGAGCTGAACAAGGCCCTCGACGGCCGGGAGAGCCGGGTCAGGTCCCTGCTGAAGGAACTGGACACGTTCATCGGCGGCCTGGACGACCAACGGAAGGACATCGTCCGCGCGATCAAGGCCGTCGACCGGCTCGCGGGGCGGCTCGGGAAGGAGAAGAAGACCATCGCCAAGGCCGTCGACACGATGCCGCCCGCCCTGAAGATCCTCGCCCACCAGCGACGCGATCTGACGAAGATGCTCACCGCCCTGTCGAAGCTCGGCGCGACGGGCACCCAGGTGGTCACCGCCTCGCACGACGACACGGTCGCGAACCTGAAGAAGCTCCGGCCGATCCTGCAGCAGCTGAACAAGTCGGGCAATGACCTGCCCAACTCCCTCGAGCTGCTGACCACCTACCCGTTCCCCCGCAACGCCACTGCCGCCGTCAAGGGCGACTACGTCAACCTCCACATCACCGCCGACCTGGACCTGACGGACCTCTACGGGAACACGACGGGCGGCGACTCCGGCCACGGCAAGGGTGGTTCCCCGGCGCCCGGAACCTCCGAGGCACCGCACCTCCCCGACCTGCCGAGCGTCCCGGCGCCGACCCCGCTGCCGAGCACACCGAGCCTGCCGTCGTCGCCCTCGGTGCCGTCGGCTCCCTCGGGCGGCGGGAGCGGCGGGCCGTTGTGCCCACCGGTGTGCACCAGCAGCTACACCACCGGCACGAAGCCGCCCGAGGGGATCGACCCCGGGCTCGCGGAGCTGATGCTGAAGGGGGTCCAGCCGTGATCACTCGTACGGTCAAGGCGCAGCTGCTCGCGTTCGCCACGGTCACCGCCGTCGGGGTGTCGTACGTCGGCGCCGAGTACACCGGCCTGGTGGACGACGTCCTGGACCGCGGCTACACGGTGCGGGCCGACTTCGCCGACTCAGGGGGTATCTTCACCGGCGCAGAGGTCACCTACCGTGGGGTGCCCGTGGGCCGCGTCGGGGCGCTGCGGCTGACCGGCGCCGACGGCGTCTCGGTCGCCCTCGACATCGGCGACGGGGCGCCGCGCATCCCGGCGGACACCCTCGCCGTGGTGGCGGACCGTTCGGCGGTGGGCGAGCAGTACGTGGATCTGCAACCGCGCACGTCCAGAGGCCCGTATCTCGCGGACGGCAGCACCATCCCGCGCGGCAGCACCCGTGTCCCACTGCCCACGACGGACCTGGTCCTCAGCCTGGACCGGCTGGTGAACTCCGTCGACAAGGACGACCTGCGGGTCACCGTCGACGAGTTGGGCAAGGCCTTCTCCGGCACCGGACCGGACCTGAGCCGGATGGTGGACTCGGGCAACGCGCTCGTCGAGTCGGCGTCCGAGTCGCTGCCGGAGACGATCTCGCTGATCGAGGACTCACGCAAAGTCCTCAAGACGCAGGCGGACCAAGGTTCGTCCATCAAGTCGTTCGCGCACGACCTGGCGGCGCTGAGCGCACAGTTGAAGTCCAGCGACGGGGATCTGCGCAAGCTGATCGGCAACGCCACGCCGGCCGCGCAGGAGGTCGACTCGCTGCTGAAGGCGACCGGGCCACAGCTGTCGGTCCTGCTGGCCAACCTGATCAGCGGCGGCCAGGTCACGCTGGCCCACCTGCCCGGCGTGGAGCAGGCTCTCGTCACCTTTCCGGCGCTGGTCTCGGGCAGCTACACGGTCGTCCCGGGCGACGGCACCACCCACTTCGGGCTGGTGGTGAACGCCGGCGACCCGCCGCCGTGCACCCAGGGGTACGGCACGGCACGGCGGGACCCCGCCGACACGAGCACGCGCGAGGCGAACACCGACGCACGCTGCACGGCCCCACGCGGCAGCAAGACGTCGGTGCGGGGCGCACAGAACGCCCCCGGCGCGCCCGCCGCGTCCGACGGCGCGAACCAGACGGCGTACGTCACGCCGTACGACCCGGAGACCGGCACCGCGACCGGCCCGGACGGAAGGCCCGTCGAGATCGGCTCGACGGGCGGCCAGCAGACGGTGTTCGGAAAGGAGTCGTGGCAATGGCTGCTCGTCGGACCCATGGCATGAACGTGAGGGCGCTCGGCATGAACGGCAGGGCGTGGACAGTCGGCCTCGTCGTGGCGACCGTCCTCACCACCGCGGCCGCACTCTGGCTGAGTCTCCGCCTCCACCAGCAGGACGAGACGGAGCAGCGGCGCCAGCAGGTCCTGGGCGCGGCCCGCCAATCGGCGCTGAACTTCACCTCGCTCGACTACCGGCATTACGACCGGGACAGCGCGGACGTGCTGAGGAGCGCCACCGGCAGCTTCAAGAAGCAGTTCACCGCGCAGACGGCGGAGCTGACCAAGCTGGTCGCCGCGAACAAGTCGGTGTCCGAGGGCCAGGTCCTCGACGCCGGCATCGTCCGGTCCGACGCCCACTCGGCCCGCGTCCTGGTGGTCGCCGACAGCAAGGTGACCAACACCGCCGTGCCCCAGGGGCAGGCGCGCACCTATCGGCTGCAGCTCGACCTGGTGCACCAGGGCGGGCGCTGGCTGACCTCCGACGTCGAGTTCGTGGGCTGACCGACACAGCAGACAGCCACCCGTAGTGAGGAGAACGACCATGGGGAACGCGACCTCCCGAGGCCGCACCGCCGGCTCGCCCGCCCGCCGGACGATGACCGCGGCCGCCCGCGCGGCAGCCAAGCGCGCCAAGCGGACGGAGCACATGAAGCGGCACGAGGGACCCCTCTCCCCCGAGGCACCGCTCTCAGGGTCGACCGTGCTGGTCGAGCCGTCGGCGGACGGCTGGGACGACCCGCCGGAGCCGTCGCCGGAATGCCTGGAGCAGGACCCGGAGTCCCTGGTGGAGCCGGACGGCAGCGCGCCTCCGCCGCGCCCCGACCGGCGGCGGCTCACCGCGGTACTCGGTGTCCTCCTCGTGGCGGGTCTGGTCGCGGTCGCGGTGCTCGGGTGGAACTACGCGCAGGGGCGGAGGACCGAGGACGCTCGGGCGGAGGCGCTCGTGGCCGCGCGAAAGGCGGCACCGGTCGTGCTGTCGTACGACTACCGGCATCTGGACCGAGATTTCGCCCGTGCACGTGACCGTCTGACCGGGCACTTCCGTGACGAGTACCGGAAGACCACGACGCGTGTGGTCGGGCCGACGGCCAGGAAGTACCACGCGGTGGTGAAGGCGACGGTGGCCGAACCCGCGAGCGGCGGCGACCCCGCGGCCTCCGTCGTGTCGGCCTCGGCGGACAAGGCCGTGGTCCTGCTCTTCGTCAACCAGGTCACCGAGAGCACCCAGGTCTCGGGCTCCCGTCTGGATCTGAACCGGGTCCGGATGACGATGACCCACACGTCCGCAGGCTGGAAGGTGAGTGCCGTCGACGCACTGTGAGTGTGGCATCGCACCGGGCCGTCAGTCCCCTTCCCACAGGCGGGACCGTCGGCTACGCCTCACCCGCAACGCGCGCAGGGTACGCGCACGTTGCGGGCCTTGCAGGGGGCGCGCGAGTGCGTGGCGCTCAGAGTGCTGGTTGAGCGACCAGATCGCGGGACTGACCGACTCAGCCGCCGCTCTTACGCCTGAACGACCGCTGGCTCGCAGCCGGTCCGTGCGCCGCACGCACCTTCGACGCATCGGGGTTGGCGGCAACATCGGCGGCATCCGCCTGCGCACCGCGCTTGCGCGCCAGGGCTTCGCGGAACTTGCGCTTGAGGTCGTAGTTGCCGTCGCTGTCCGGCGCCAGCGGGGACGTCTCGGGGGCAGCCGGCTCCGAACCTTCCGTGGTTCCGGGCTCTGCGGTCATGGTGACCTCCTGGGTTCGGGGATGGGCAGCCACAGCTTGTCATGCCGGGCGCAGTGCGGGGCGCCGACAACTGTGCGATCTCGTGGCCAGGAGATTCTCCGCCAAGGCAACGGCTCTCAGCCGTTGCGACGCACGAGGGCGGCCTTGCGGGCCTCGGCGAGCTTGCGGGCCTCGCCGGCTTTTCGGGACTTGCCGCCGGCGCCGCGGGAGGGGTCCTTGCTGGTGCCGAGGCCGCGGAAGGGAGCGTTGGTGTTCTTGGGCCGCTGGACGGCGGGCCCGCCGTCGAGCGGGGTTCCGGAGGGAGACTTGGCGCCGGTGATCCGGCTCAGCTCCGCCTCGCCCGAGCGCACCTTCGTGACGGTTGCCTCGATGCCGGCCTCGGCCATCATGCGGCTCGTCTCGCGGCGCTGGCCCGCCAGCACGAGTGTGACCACACTGCCGGACTCACCGGCGCGGGCAGTACGGCCCGCCCGGTGCACATAGTCCTTGGGGTCGGCGGGCGGGTCGACGTTGACCACGAGGTCGAGGTGGTCGACGTGCAGGCCACGGGCCGCGACATTGGTCGCCACGAGAACGGTGATCTGGCCGTTCTTGAACTGCGCCAGGGTTCGTGTGCGCTGTGGCTGGGACTTGCCGCTGTGCAGGGCCCCGGCGTGCACCCCGCTGGCCCGCAGATGCCGGGTGAGCTGGTCGACGGCGTGCTTGGTGTCGAGGAACAGCAGTACGCGGCCGTCACGGGCGGCGATCTCCGTGGTGACGGCGTAGCGGTCGGGGCCGTGGACGACCAGAACGTGGTGTTCCATCGCCGTGACCGCACCCGCGGGCGGGTCGACCGAGTGGACGACGGGGTCGTGAAGGTAGCGGCGGACCAGCTGATCGACGTCACGATCCAGAGTGGCCGAGAACAGCATCCGCTGACCGTCGGAGTGCACCTGGTCGAGCAGGTCGACCACCTGCGGCAGGAATCCCAGGTCGCACATCTGGTCGGCCTCGTCCAGCACGGTGATCCTTACCCGTCCCAGGCGGCAGGCGTTGCGCTCGACAAGGTCGTGCAGCCGTCCGGGGGTGGCGACGACCACCTCGGCTCCCTGGCGCAGCGCGGCGACCTGCCGGCCGATCGACATGCCGCCGACGACCGCGGCCATCCGGAGCCGCAGTGCCTCGGCGTACGGCGCCAGCGCCTGTGTGACCTGTTGGGCCAGCTCCCGCGTGGGCACGAGGATCAGAGCGAGAGGCTGCTTCGGTTCGGCGCGCCGCCCGGCCGTACGTGTGAGCAGCGGTAGGCCGAAGGCGAGCGTCTTGCCCGATCCTGTGCGCCCGCGTCCCAGGACGTCACGCCCCTGAAGGGCATCGGGCAGTGCGGCGGCCTGGATGGGAAAGGGTTCGCGCACCCCGAGTCGGCTGAGTGTCCGCAGCACCTCCGCCGGCAGTTCCAGACCGGCGAAGGAGACGGCCGGGGGCAGCGCCGGGGTGGTGGCTCCAGGCCGGGCGGAACCGCCGGGAGCGCTGCCGGAGTCATCGGGGTGCTTCATGAACAGCCTTCCGCAGAGGAATGTACCGAGGAAGGCCCGGCAGGATTGAAGAGCCCACACACGAGCGGACCAACAGGCAGAATCGCCCACCGCGACGACCACGCAAACGCGTGAGACTAACACACGGCGCGTTCCTGATACCGATCGCCCCTCCCGCGTCGATGACCCGACGCAGCCCGAACGCCTTTCCGGCATACCTGGTCCGGGCCCCCGGCTCACCGAGATCCGCCGATGCGTCACCGGGGTGACCGCCCCGCACTTGCCCTCAGTAGAACCCGAGGACCCGGCCTCCGTGATCGTCGGCGCGGCACCCCCGGTCCCCCGCCGTCCCCGGGCAGGAACAGCTCACGACCAGCACCTCGACGGAGCAGACACAGACACACGCCGACGAGGTGCGACCCGGATCCGGGCGGCCCGAGGATCCGCCGTCGCCTCCCCGCCCCCGCCGGGCCGTCGAACCGGAGAACGACAGCCATGACGAAATCCGCGAACGCAAGAACAACCGGAAGGCGGTCCTGCGATCCCTGTACGGGGCCGTCGAGCACAACCGCCGCGATGTCAACGGATCGGTGCCGCGTGCCGCACTGGGCCTGCCCGAGGAGGACCCTTCCGCCGCCTGCGCCTATCCGGCCGACGAGGGCCTGATCAGCGTGGACTGGACGTCACACCGCACCCCCGCCACCGTCGCGCGGACGCACTGGGGCATGCGTCTGATGGAGGAACTGGAGGAGGAAGAGCAGGACCGGGTGAAGCCGGAGGAGGCACAGCCGGACGGCTGACCCGCCCTCTTCTCCTCGTCCGGAGGTAACCTGACCGCACCGAGAGCTTTTCGCGCAGCGCGGTCGGCGGTGCCGTTCCCGGTGAGTGACGAATCGGGCAGTCGCCCGGGCGACTCCCGGAACGGACCGCACGATGGAACCCAGCGGAACGCCCGTCGACAGCGCGTCCTCGGCCGACGCGCACACGTACCGCATGCCCATGCCTCGCCTGGCCCTCACCCCGGACGTCAGCCACGGCCCGCTGGACGGGGCGTGGTGGCCGCGCTGCGATGCGCTGGAGCTCGAACTTCCCTCGCTCGTCGACTCGTTGGAGCCGGAACCGGACACGACGGTGCGGGTCACCGTGGACCCCGCCGAATGGCCCGACACCCCGCGCACCGTCATGGCGCCCGGCCGGGTGATCGCCGTGGAGCCGGCCGGCCCCGGAGGCGAGACGCACGTCATCTCCCTGGACTGCGGCTCCGTGGGACGCTGGGTGCTCCTGGTCGTCCCGCCGGACGAGCCGGCCGGAACAGCCGCCCGGCTGCTGGCCGCCGCGGCCGACCCCGAGAACCCACTGACCGCCGCGCGCATGCTGGCCCTCGTCGAGACCGATCGCCTCGGGGGTACGACAGGGGAGCCGGAATGAGGCACGCCGGCCCTGGGGCGCCCACGGCCTCCACCACCGGTCCCGCCCCTCCTCCGCCTGTACCTGGCGCCCGGTAGCGCCCTGCCGCGCCGTATCGACGGGGCGTGGTGGCCGCGCGCCTCCCCCTCAGTGTGACCCGGAAGTCGGACGAGCACGGCGCAGATACCTGGTCCCGCCACTACAGAAATACACCCCGACACGGACGGATGATTACCGAACGCTCACGAAAACGTATGACCGTCTCCACCTGGCCTGTGTTAGCGTGATAGCAGTTGCAGTTTTGGTTGCCAGAGATTTTTTCTTTGCAGAGCTTTCCGGATTCTTCCGGAGGGGTGATCATCGCGGCGACTCGGCTCCGCAAAGTGCGGAGTCCGGCACTGCCCCCCAAGGGAGATTCAATATGGCATCTGGCACCGTGAAGTGGTTCAACGCGGAAAAGGGCTTCGGCTTCATCGAGCAGGACGGCGGCGGCGCCGACGTCTTCGCGCACTACTCGAACATCATCAGCAACGGTGGCTTCCGCGAGCTTCAGGAAGGCCAGAAGGTCAGCTTCGACGTCACGCAGGGTCAGAAGGGCCTTCAGGCCGAGAACATCGTTGCCGCCTGACGTCGGCGCGAACCGTCGCGGGCCAGTGGTTCGCGCATCATGTGGCTGGGGCCCGTGCTCTTGGGGTGCGGGCCCCAGCTCATTGCTTATCCCGTTTCCGGATTTCCGGACCGTCGGCCGTCCCCGCTCCAGCACGCACGAAGCCCGGCTCTTTTTCTTCGGCTCATTCTTGCGAATCCTCATACGGTCATCGCCGCTGGACGGAATTCCTCGATACGCCGCATCGAGGAAGGTTCTTCCATGAACCGCACCCCCCGTCACACCGGCACCGCTTCCGGAAGCCGCTGCCGTACGCAGGGGACGGGCCGCCAGGGTCCCCGTCCGGGTTCCGGGCGCAAGGCCGGTCAGGGCGCCCGCCCCGCGCCGCGCCGGCAGGAGTTCGCCCTGCCGGTCACCCTCACCGAGCCGCTGCCCGCGGCTCGGACGTTCGCCGAAATGGACATGCCGGAACGGCTGTCGGCCGCCCTCGGCGCCGAGGGCGTGACCGTGCCCTTCCCGATCCAGGCGGCCACGCTGCCGAACGCACTCGCGGGCCGCGACGTCCTGGGCCGCGGTCGTACGGGTTCGGGCAAGACCCTCGCCTTCGGCCTGCCGCTGCTGGCCCGCCTGGACGGACAGCGGGCCCAGCCCCGGCAGCCGCTCGCCCTCGTCCTCGTGCCGACCCGGGAACTGGCCCAGCAGGTCACCGACGCGCTCACCCCGTACGCCCGAGCCCTGCACCTGCGGCTGGCCACCGTGGTCGGCGGCGTGTCGATCGGCCGCCAGGCGGGTGTGCTGCGCGGCGGGGCGGAGGTCGTCGTCGCGACCCCCGGCCGCCTCAAGGACCTGCTGGAGCGAGGCGCCTGCCGGCTGGACCAGGTCGCCGTCACCGTTCTGGACGAGGCCGACCAGATGGCCGACATGGGCTTCATGCCGCAGGTGACCGCGCTGCTCGACCAAGTGCCGTCCCGAGGGCAACGGCTGCTGATGGCGGGCCGGACACGCGAACCACGTCCCGTAGGGCCAACGGTTCGGAAATGAGCCGCGAAGCCGCACGAGGCCGGTACGGCCCGTAGGCCCGGTTGTCGTCGCGGGACTGCCCGGCGACAACCGGTGCGGCCGGCCCGAGCGTTACCCGGCAGTGCCGCACTTGTGCGACCGCAACCGCGCAGGGACGCACGGCGCCGAACCGGCGACAACTCCCCGGCGGTATGCGCACGTTGAAGGCGCGCCAGGACCTCGGGTTTGACCAGCCTTCGCCCTGGCTGCCGTCCACTTCCCCTCGTACGACGAGCCAGACCCTCGTACGGCCGAACGCGTCCGTCATGGACGCCGACGCAGACCGGCGGGGCATCGGCACAGTCCGTCCAGCCCTGCAGACGTCGGATCACAGGAAGTGCCGGATCGGAGTGACGGCGGCTTCCTTGGCGCGCTGGAGTACGGCCCGTCGTCTCCATCGGCTGAGGTCGATGTCGACGCTGTGCCGCAGATCCGCGTCGTAGTCGCGGTCGAGTTCGGCGGTGAAGGTCTCGTCCAGGACGGCGAGCATGACCTCCTCGTCGTGGTCCATGGACCGGCGGTTGAAGTTGGTGGATCCGATCAGGGCAGCGACCGAGTCCACGGTGATGATCTTGGCGTGCATCATGGTCGGCTGGTACTGGCGGACGTGCACACCTGCTTCCAGCAGACGTGTGTAGTGATGCTGGCCGGCGAGCTGGCAGGCGCGCTGGTCGGTGTGCGGTCCGGGGAGCAGTATCTCCACGCGCACCCCTCGCCGGGCGGTCCGGCACAGCAGGTCGATGAAGTAGGGGTCGGGGGCGAAGTAAGCGGTGGCGAGTCGGAAGCGTTCCTCGGCGGAGGTGAGCATGACACGGATGAGCGTCTGCATGTCCTGCCAGCCGATGCTGGCCGAGCCGCGTACGACCTGGACCACCGATGAGCCGGCCTGCGGGTGCTCCATGAAGCGGTCGCGGTCGTCGTAGAGCTCGTCGTGGCACTCGGCCCAGTTCTGCGCGAACGCGGCCGCGATGCCGTCCACGGCTGGTCCGCGCACCTGGACGTGCGTGTCGCGCCACTCCCTCGGGTTACGGGCGTCGCCGCACCATTCCTCCGCGATGCCGACGCCGCCGGTGAAGGCGATGTGCTCGTCGACGATGAGGGCTTTGCGGTGGCAGCGATGGTTCTGCTTGAACGGTGACAGCCAGACGGGCTTGCGGAACCAGGCCACCTGTACGCCTGCCGTGTCCATGAGATCCAACAGTCCCTGCTCGATGTTCTTGGCGCCGAAGCCGTCCAGCAGCAACCGGACCCGCACCCCCGCCCGGGCGCGGTCGGCGAGAGCGAAGGCGAAGTCCCGGGCGATCTGACCGCGCCAGTACACGAACGTCATCATGTCGATCGTGTACCGGGCCGAGTGGATCGCCCGGAGCATCGCGGGGAAGATCGCATCGCCATTGCGCAGAGGCACAAGGTCGTTGCCTTCTGTGGCGGCCACCCCGATCAGCCGCTCCAGACGGCGGCGCAGCCGCTGCTTGCGTGCTGCCGCGTCGGACGTGGGGGCGCACGCCGGGGCTGCCGGTTCGCCGTCGAGGATCACGTCGTTTCTCCCGTTCGACCATGAGGACGGATGGTTGCGGGCTGCCGTAGGAGCCCGGGAAGCAACATGCCCGGCAGCCACTGCCCCATGTCGTCGACCACGGTCCTGTCCCGGCCGACGCCCGAGCCCTCTGCCGCAGCACCGGCTCGACGCACATCTGACGGCCACTTACCCCCCCCGCGAGCAGCCGGTTCATGGACGAGGCGGCGTGAGCCGGACGCAGGCCTGCCTGCTCCGGCGCTGAGCGGGCATACGGCGGTGAGCCGGAGGACGACCTCCGGCCGGACCTGCCGTGAGACGTTGATCAGGGGGTACGGATGCCGACCGCTGTATCGGGGAGACCTGCCGAGTTGCCCGGTGAGAGACCTGGGAACGGTGCCGGCACCAGCGGGAGCAGTCGCGCCACGGTGCCCCGTGGCATCGGCTGGTCCGCTGGGTGGATCAGCGCGCTGGCCGTCTGCCAGGCGGCGTTGATGGTGGGGATCGGCCTGCTGATCACCGGCCCCGCCCGCGGTCTGTGGCCCCTGACGGTCGAGGACAAGGTCGACGAGGGCTTGGAGCGGATGCGTACGGGCCCGCTCACCGCCCTGTCGTCGGTTGCGTCAGAGGCCGGCAACACCCCGACGGTGATCGCCGTCACCCTCTTGAGCTGTCTGGGCCTGCTCCTGATTCCCCGGCTGCCGATGTGGCGGCAGGCCGCCTTCCTCGCTCTCGCCGTGTCGTTGCAGTCGCTCGTCTTCCTGGTCATCACGGTGGCGGTCGACCGTCACCGTCCGGACGTGCACCGTCTCGACGGCTCTTTGCCCACCTCCAGCTATACCTCCGGTCACACCGGCGCAGCCACGGCCATCTACGGCGGCCTGGCGGTGCTGGCGCTCACCCGGTTGCGCGGTCCGCGGCGGTGGATCGTGACCGGTCTGCTGTTCCTCATCCCCGTCGCGGTGGGCGTCGCGCGGCTCTACCGGGGCATGCACCACCCCACCGACGTCCTGGGCGGTCTCGTGAACGGCGGCCTGTCCCTGCTGATCGTCGGGCGCGCCCTGCTCATGGACGGGTTGGTGACCGCTCCCCCCGTCCCCGAGGTCCCCGCCCCCACGCGCCCCGCCGTCGCCAACCGTTCAGAGCGGCTGCCCGGTCGCGCGGCCGTGATCTTCAATCCCACAGTCACCGGCCGGAGCGACCGCGACGCCCTGCAGCGGGTCCTGGAACGGCACGGCCATGACGCACCGATGTTCATGGAGACCGCCGCCGACGACCCGGGCAGGGGCCAGGCTGCCGACGCTGTCCGCCAGGGTGCGGGGCTCGTAGTGGTGTGCGGCGGTGACGGCACGCTCCGGGCAGCCGCCGACGCCCTGGCGGGCAGCGATGTCCCCCTCGCCCTGGTGCCCTGCGGAACCGGCAACCTCCTGGCCAGGAACCTCGGCCTGCCACTGTCCCCCGCCGACGCGCTCGACGCCGCGCTGCGCGGCACACCCCGCCGCGTCGACCTCGGCCGCATCGAGGGCGACGGCCTGACCGCCACCCACTTCGCCGCCATGTCCGGCGCCGGTCTCGACGCCGCGATGCTGGACCGTGCCAACAACAGCGGCCGGATCAAGTCCGTGCTGGGCTGGCCCGCCTATGCGGTAGCGGTCCTCCGCGTGCTCCGTACCCCTCGGATGAGTCTGAGCATGCGCCTGGACGACGCGCCGGCCCTGCGCCGTACGGCGCGCATGGTGCTCTTCGGCAACATCGGCACCGTACAGAGCGGCTTGACGTTGCTCCCGGCCGCCCGTCCCGATGACGGACAGCTGGACCTGCTGGTCCTGGACCCGCGAGGGCTCGGCGGCTGGATCCGCGCCGTACGGGCACTGTTGCGCGGCAAGGCCACGAGCTCGTCGCCGGCCGCGGCCGTCGTCGAGGAACAACACGGCCGCACGGGCGGCGGGCCCGTGGAGTTCTTCACCTTCCGGCGCGCCGAGATCACCTTCGACAGCCCCCAACTGCGCGAACTCGACGGCGACACGGTGACGCGGGGGCGCCACCTGACCGCGGAGGTCAGGCCGGGCGCTCTGACGATGCTGCTGCCGGATCGGGGGAACTGAAGTGGGTACCGCCACGAAGGTCCCCGAGACGCGGGACATGAGCGGCGAGGAACTGTCCGCCGACGAGGCCTGGGCCGCGCTGCGCCGCTACGGCGGCTGGTCGCTGCTGCGGGACGCCTTCATCCGCTTCCGCTACGCCGATGGCTTCAGCCACGCCCGTGCACTCGCCCTGCAGACGGTACTCGCGGTCATACCGATGGCCATCGCCTTCGTCGGCCTGTCCACCACCTTGCACACAGAAAACGTCGGCAGGCTCACGGAACTGACGATCCACCGGATCGTCCAGGGCCCCAGCGCGGACGTCGTCGACGACGCGCTCGATCGCAGCCGTCGCACGTCGGGTGGCGGCGCCGAGGTCGCCCTCTGGTTCGGCGCTGTCTTCTCCTTGGTCAACGTGACCACCGCGATGTGTCAGATCGAGCGCGGAGCCAACCGGATCTACGGCAACGAACGCGACCGTCCCTTCCACCACAAGTACCTGCGCGGCCTGGTGATGTCCGTCAGCGCCGGGCTCCCACTCGGCCTCGGGTTCGTCGCCATGGTCGCCGGCGCCGACATCGCATCGGCCGCGGTCACCGTCTACCACCTCAGCGGCAGCGCCCAGAAGGCCTGGTCCATCCTGCGCTGGCCGTTCGGACTGCTCCTGGCCCTCATCTCCGCGAGCGCCGTCTTCCGGCGCTCCCCGCGCCGCCGGCAGCCCGGCTACACCTGGCTGGCCTTCGGCGCGGCCGTGTACCTGGTGCTGTGGATGGCACTGACCTGGCTGCTGAGCCTCTACCTCAACGTGAGCGGCTCCTTCGACACCATCTACGGTCCGCTGAGCGCCTTCATGTCGCTGCTGCTGTGGGCCTACCTGACCTCGATCGCCCTGTTCCTCGGGCTGTCCTTCGCCGCGCAGCTGGAAGCGGCCCGCGGCCGGCGTCCCGGCCCGATCCAAGAAGATCCGGGAGTCTGAAATGAGCTTGCCCGCCGCCCTGCTGGAGCTGCGCAAACGTCGTCAGCAGGCCGACCGCAGATTCGGTGTGCGGCTGCTCGCCGCCACGGTCGTCGCCGCCGTGGCCGCGGTGCCGTTCGGGTTGGTCCTGGTGCTGGTCGAGGGACAGTGGAAGCCTTTGCGACGCCTCGACTCCGGCGCCGCACAACGGCTGCACGAAGTCGCCGTCCGCCACCCGGCCTGGACCGACGTGCTGCACTTGCTGTCCGACCGGGTCTGGGATCCCGTCACCCTCCGCGTGGCCGTCGCGGTCCTCACCGCCTGGCTGCTCTACCGCAAGGCGTGGCGCCTGGCGGCCTGGGCGGCGGTGACCGCCACAGCCGGCGGCCTGATCGGCCTGCTGGTCAAGGCGGTGGTGGCGCGTGCCCGACCAGCTCTGCAAGATCCGGTGGCCCACGCACCGGGCTACTCCTTCCCCTCCGGGCACGCGATGACGGCCACCACGTCCTTCGCCGTCTTCCTGCTGGTGCTGCTGCCCCTGGTACCGAGGGGCTGGCGGTCTGCGTGCTGGTGCGTCGCCGTGTTCAGCGTGCTCGGCGTCGGCTTCACCAGGGTCGCCCTCGGCGTGCACTGGTTCAGCGACGTTCTGGGCGGCTGGCTCCTCGGCCTGGCCGTCGTCGCCGGCACCGCTTGGGCCTTCGAGGCGTGGCGTGCCGATACCGGCCGGGCCCGCACCCCGGTGAGCGAGGGCCTGGAACCCGAACTCACCGAAGCCAGGCCCGAGCCAGGGGCATCACAGCGGTAGGGGTCGCAACGGCCTCATGACGCGTCGGTGCGAGGGAACACGTACTCGTCCAGCAGAATGCCGATGGCGACGGCTGCCGGGACGGCGACCAGAGCGCCGATGATCCCCAGCAGAGCGCCTCCGACCAGGACACCCACGACAGTGACCACAGGGTGTACGTCGACGGCGTATTTCATCGCCCGGGGCATGATCAAGTAGTCCTCCGCGAGGCGGAAGCCGACGTAGAAGCCGGCGGTTGCACCCGCGACCGGCAGAGAGACCGACAGGGCCACCAGGCTCACGGCCACCCCGGCAACCGTCGAGCCGACGACCGGGATCAGATCCATCAGCGCGACGAAGAAGCCCAGGGCGGCCGGGTACGGTACGCCGATGCCCGCGCACCATCCGAAGGTCGCCAGCCCGGCGATGCCCGACGTAGCGAGGTTTGCGAGCATGAACCGGCCCGTCCGGGTCAGGATCTCGTCCGTGACCGCCTCGACCCGCGCACGCCTGCTCGCCGCAACGAAGCGGAGTCCGAACTGCTTGATCTCGGGCAGGGCGACCATCAGGTAAATGGTCACGACCACGACGATGACCGCGGACGTGACCAGACTCAGCACCATCCTTCCCGCTCCCAGCAGGCCACCCAGGACACTCGAGCCGCCGGAGGCCAGCGCGCTGCGGACCTTGGAGACCAGGTGGTAGCGGTCTTCCAGGTGGCCGAGGAAGGTGTGCCGGTCGTGCAGCTGGGTGAGCCACTTCGGGATGGCCTTGGTCAGCGAGTCGACCTCGTCCATGACCGGCTGGACGATGAGCGCGACGAACCCTGCCAGACACAGCACGAAGGCGAGAAGCACGATCAGAACCGCCCAGCCACGGCGTACGCGGTGCCTGGTCAGGAGGGCGACCAACGGCTCCAGACCGATCGCGACGAACACGGCCGCCAAGAACAACGACAGCAGCTCTCCGATCTGCAGAACGGTGTGCACCACCAGCAGCCAGGCCAGAGTCGCACCGAGGCCCAGAGCGAAACCGGCCCGCAGCCACGACCCGCTGCGTTCGACGGACCGTGGCCGGCGGGCAGCGTACCTGCGTGCCATGAGCAGCCCTCCTCATCGCGCGTCGGACGATCGTGATCCGCCGGCGGTCCAGCCGCTGTGGTTGGTCGAGACGTCCGCCGCGTTGATCAAAAAGGCGATGAGGAACAGGGCAGCAGAAACGATGGCCGGCATGGCTTTCGGTCTCCTCCTCGGGTGACGCCTGCACTGCACTGCGAATTCCCGCCTGCCGGCAACTCACACCGGCGCCGGGACTCCGATCAGCGGGCTGGCCCTTCGAATTCTCGACATCTACGAGGCCGCGAAAGCAACAAGAGAAATGCTGGTTTTCAGACGAGTGTTGTATCACCCGGATGACCGAGCAATTCTGCATATTATTTTCGCCCCACCCCAGCTCACGGCCTTTTCGAACACAGGGGCGGGGCTGGCGGTTCGTGGGTCGGGTAAGCGCGTACTCAACGGCATCGAGGAAGGGGAAAGCCATGTCAGTGGAACCCGAACGTGCCGAAGCGAGTCCTGCTGCGCAGCACGTCGCCGAAACAATGATCGGTTTGTGGCAGCAGGCCCGTGAGGACGTCGCCCCCACGGTTTCCGAGGAACAGATGCGCGTACTGCTCGCCCTGGGGGGCGAGCCGGCTGATCCCGCCCGGATCGCCGTGGAGCTCTGTGTCGGCATCTCAGGGGCGACGCGGTTGCTCGACGGGTTGGAGCAACGCACGCTGGTGCGGCGCCTCCCCTCCGGCGCGTTCTCCCTCACGGGCGCCGGCACATGTGTGCTCGAAGCGACGCGTCAGCGCCGCCGGCAACTCCTGGAACAGACACTGATGACCGCCGCACCACCGGACCGCCCGGTACTACGGGACGCGTTCGACCAACTGTACGGAGCCGTGAGCCCCTTGGCGCGAGTGCCTCGCAGCCGCTCGCCACTCTGACCGGCCACCCTCCTCGCCGTGCCGGCATGCGTGCACATGCTCAGCCGGTGACGCGGGCAGAAGGGAACGAACGGGTGCGGGGCTGCCCACAACCGTGTCGGGGAGGGGCGTGACGTGCGTATCTGGCAGGAGAGTACCGAGGTTGGCCCGCGACCGGGTCGGATGGCGCCCTTGGGCGCGACCTTCGACGGTGCAGGGACGAACTTCGCCGTGTTCTCCGAAGTGGCGAAGCGCGTGGAGCTGTGTCTCTTCGATGAGGAAGGCGCCGAGGAGCGCGTCCCGCTGAAAGAGGTGGACGGCTTCGTCCACCACATCTACCTGCCGGACGTCGGCCCGGGCCGGCGCTACGGGTTCCGGGTGCACGGACCGTACCGGCCCGAGCGCGGTGAGCGCTGCAATCCGAGCAAACTGCTGCTCGATCCGTACGCCAAGGCGATCGAGGGCGAGGTCGAGTGGAACGAGGCCCTTTTCCCGTACCACTTCGGCCACACGGGTCGGCGCAACAACCTGGACTCCGCCCCGTACGCGCCGAGGTCGGTGGTCGTCAATCCCTACTTCGACTGGGGCAACGACCATCCTCCGCACACCCCGTATCACGAGACGGTCATCTACGAAGCCCATGTGAAGGGCATGACCAGGACGCATCCCGCGATTCCGGAGCCGATGCGCGGCACGTACGCGGCGCTGGGGCACCCGGCCATGGTCGACTACTTCGTCACGCTGGGCGTCACCGCGGTGGAGCTGATGCCGGTCCACCAGTTCGTCCACGACCACGCGTTGACGCAGAAAGGCCTGTCGAACTACTGGGGATACAACACCATCGGCTACTTCGCGCCGCACAACGCCTACTGCTCGTCCGGGCAGCGGGGCGAGCAGGTGCAGGAGTTCCGCTCGATGGTCAAGGCCCTGCACGAGGCGGGCATCGAGGTCATCCTCGACGTCGTCTACAACCACACCGCCGAGGGCAACCACCTGGGGCCGGTGCTGTCGCTGCGCGGTTTGGACAACGCGGCGTACTACCGCCTGTCCCAGGAGGATCCGCGTTTCTACTGGGACACCACCGGCACGGGCAACAGCCTGCGGATGAACCACCCGCACACCCTGCAGCTCATCATGGACTCGCTGCGGTACTGGGTCACCGAGATGCACGTCGACGGGTTCCGCTTCGACCTGGCCGCCACCCTGGCCCGCCAGTTCCACGAGGTCGACCGGCTATCGTCGTTCTTCGACCTCGTCCAGCAGGACCCGGTCATCTCCCAGGTGAAGCTCATCGCCGAGCCGTGGGACGTCGGCGACGGCGGCTACCAGGTCGGCAACTTCCCGCCGCTGTGGACCGAGTGGAACGGCAAGTACCGCGACACCGTACGGGACTTCTGGCGCGGCGAGGGCGGTACCCTGGGCGAGTTCGCCTCCCGGCTCACCGGCTCCTCCGACCTGTACCAGAGCGACGGCCGTCGGCCCTACGCATCGATCAACTTCGTCACCGCGCACGACGGTTTCACCCTGCGGGACCTCGTCTCGTACAACGACAAGCACAACGAGGCCAACGGGGAGGACAACCGCGACGGCGAGAGCCACAACCGCTCGTGGAACTGCGGCGCGGAGGGTTCCACCGACGACCGGGACGTCCTCGCCCTCCGCGCCCGTCAGCAGCGCAACCTCCTCGCCACCCTGTTGCTCTCCCAGGGCGTGCCGATGCTGCTGCACGGAGACGAACTCGGCCGTACCCAGAACGGCAACAACAACGCCTACTGCCAGGACAACGACCTGACCTGGATCGACTGGCCGAGCGTCACCAAAGGCAGCGAACTGCTCGACTTCACCCGGAAGCTGATCGCGTTGCGCCGCGCGCACCCCGTGTTCCGCCGGCGGCGGTTCTTCCGGGGACGCGCGGCGCACGCCTCCGGCATGGCGGTGAAGGACATCGCCTGGTTCACGCCCGCCGGACGCGAGATGACCGACACCGACTGGGAGACCGGCTTCGCCAGGTCCCTGATGGTCCATCTCAACGGCAAGGCCATCACGGAACCCGACCTGCGGGGCCTGCCGGTGGAGGACGATTCGTTCCTCCTGCTCTGCAACGCTCACAGCCAGGCTCTCGGCTTCACCGTTCCCGAAGACCTCGATCCGTGGTGGGCGGTGGAGGTGGACACCGCCATCCCCTACACCGAGTACCGGCCGTTGATCAAGGGCGGCAGCGAGGTGGAGGTCGAGGCCCGCTCCATGCTCGTCCTGCGCGCTCACCACGACGGCTGAACTCAGCTCAGATGGACGGAGGACGGGTTCTGCGTCACTGTCGTACGCCTGCGCCGGCCAAGTCACTCCCAGGGGTGGCGCGGTCCGCCGACTCCCACCGCGAAAGGCGTGCGAACCCGTACCGCGGGCAAGCGGATAGCCCGGGGACCGCCGGACACAACGACGGGCAACCACGAAGACGGACGGTACGAGGAGGTCGGCGATGGAGTGGTGGCACTGGGTGGTCTTCCTCATCGCGGCGGTGGGCTTGCTCACCGCGGCGACGTTGGCGGTCCAGGCCAGACGCCGTAGCGGCACGGTGATCGCGGTACGTCCGGGCCGCCGGCCCGGTCGGGAGGTCCGGCAGTGATCACATTCATGCTGGCCTCGGAACTCAGCAAGCGGGTGGTCGTGACGCTGGGCGGCGAGGCCGTCGCCCAGATCAGGGACACTGTCTTCGACGCTCGGGCGGGCCGGATCACCGGCTTCACCCTGAGCGGGCGCGGCCTGCTGGGCGGCCCCCTCAAGGAGAGCCTGCCCTTCTCCGAAGTGCACGCCATCGGGCCGTCCGCAGTGATGATTCTCAGTGAGACCGCCCTGAGGAAGCAGGACTTGGCCGTGGGAGCCGGCAAGGCCGAGCGCGGCCAGGTCATCGGCGCGCCCGTCCTCACGGACCAGGGGACGGAGATCGGCACGGTCCTGGATGTCGTGATCGAGGCCGGCAGCAGTGGACGGGTGAGCGGCTTCGAGATCGCTGCCAACGAAAGTCTGGACGCCCAGAAGCGGAGGGTGTTCATCCCGCGGGGAGAGACACTGGCCGTCTCGGGACGGGCCCTGGTGGTCCCCGCGCACGCCCGCCACTTCGCCGCCGACGACCTGCCCAGCTTCAGCGCCCAGGTAGCAGCCTTCCGGGCGCACACCGCCGAGCCGTACGCCGACACGACCGCTGCCAGGGAAGGGCGCCAGGCATGATGCTGTTCACCCAGGCCAAGGGCCTTCCCGTGATCACCGCCGAGGAGGCCGAACCGCTGGGGCGAGTGGAAGGCCTGACCATCGACGCGCACACCAGAAGCGTCGCCTGCCTGCGGCTGTCCGGAGCCCCGAAGCACGCTACGGCCATGGCTTGGAACGCGGTCGCAGGGATGGGACGGGACGCCGTCATCGTGCACTCCCGTGCCGCCACCGATCCCGGCCACCAAAGGTTCCCCACCCACCAAGAGGCCGTCGGACACCACGTCCTGACCGAACACGGCGTTGCCCACGGTACCGTCCAGGACATCGCCTTCGACGACAGGACCGGACAGCTCCTCACGCTGTACACAGCCCTCGGCGACATCTCCGGAGACCGCCTCCTCGGCCTCGGTTCCTACGCCGTGGTGGTACGCGTCGAGGCCGACTGACGACCTTCAGGCCGGTGGCCGCCGAGTGGGACGGCGGCGGCCCGTGCCTGCTCGGTGCCACCGGAGCTGCCGACGGGCGCATCGCAGGAGGCTCCGGGGCTGTCACGGCGCAGCAGCGGTTGCAGCGCGTCGGCGAGACGGTGGGTGACCGTCACCCGAACGCGGTCGGCGGCTGAGGTGCGCACCTGTAGGTCCACAGGAGTGGCCTGTCGCCGGTGGGGTGGGCGGTTCCGTGCTCATGCGGACCTCTGTCCCGGGCTGGTGCGCCTCACGGGGTGAGTGCGTCCTGGTGCCTGCCGCGCCACTCGGTGAGCAGGACGGTGGCGTCGTCGGCGAGCCGCCCGGCGTTGTGGTCCATGACAGCCGCCATGAGCCGGCGCAGGGTCTCGTGCAGGGTGTGCCGACCCGCGTGGTGACGGCGGATGAAGCCGACGAACCGGTCCCGGCCGAACTCGGTCCTCGAGGTGTCGCGGGCCTCGACGACGCCGTCGGTGTACAGCAGCAGACGGTCACCGGGTTGCAGCTGTTCGGTGCACTCGGTCACCGACAGGCCCAGATTGCTCCCCATGGGGCCGGCCGGCGGACAGGTCAGCTCGATGGTCCAGCGGTTGTCGCGGATGAGGATGGGGAGGTGATGGCCGCGGTTGATCCAGGTCAGCCGCCCGCTGATCATGTCGAGGTCGGCCAGGATGGCGGTGACGTAGCGGCTGGTGTTGAACTGCTCCAGCAGCACCCGCTCCACCTGCTCGCTGGTCTCGGTCAGCGACGCTCCCTGGCGGCGGGCGTTGCGGCAGGCGGCCACGGCGACGTTCGCGGTGATACCGGCGGTCGTGTCATGGCCCATGGCGTCGAAGACGCCCAGATGCAGCGTCGTTCCGGAAACGGCGTAGTCGAAGGCGTCACCGCCGACCTGGTACGCCGGTTCCATCACCGCCCCCACCGTGACGTCATGTCCGGCATAAGCGGGCGGCGGGGTGAGGTTCCACTGCATCTCGGCGGCGACATTCATCGCCTCGGTGCGCACCAGCAGCGCGTACGAGTCGCTGAAAGAACGCTTGCTGAGCAGCAGCAGAGCCGTCGTCGACGCCAGATCGCGCAAGACGTCACGGATCGGCTCGTCATCCGTGTCGCTGTCGGCCCGGAGCACACCCAGACGCTCCACGCCATCGGTGACGGCCACCCACCACCGCCGCCGCCCGCCCGGTGCACCGGCCGATGCGGACTCGGCGAGCACATCCACACGCTGGTACGCCTGGCCCGGCAAACTGCCCTGAACCGTGAACTCCTCGCCCCCGTCGGCGGCGTCACGCCCCTTGCCGGTCAGCAGTCGCAGTACCGTCTCACGGATGTCGACGACGTAGACGGCCACGTCGTACAGCCCGGCCTCCGCGGCGTGCTCGGCGACCAGATCCGGAAGCTGCTCCAGCGTGACGGTGTGACTGGCCTGGACCATCCGCACCAGGGCCAGAGCGGCCGCGGCCCTGTCAACCACGACGGACCCTCTTCGACCGCCGGGGTGCAGTCGAAGCGATGGCGACCTGCACCGGGCCACGGCAAGGACATCGCACGGACGACTCCTTTCCGGCCCTCGCACGAGCAGTGATCACCCACCGCAGACGGCGCCGCCCGGGCGCCGTCGGGACACGGCACCGAAGGGCCACGGCTCGAGACCTGATCTCAACATACTCGGTCGGCTCCGTCGACGCCGACAAGTCGGTCAGCAGCCCGGCTGAGGCTGCCGCGCAGCGGTGAAACGGGTTGCTGAGGGGCCGATGGTCTTGTCAGGGTCGGCGCACAACGGAGTTGGCCAGGTCGTCCAGGAGGGTGATGCGGGCGATGATGCGTTTGCCGACCGGTTCCCGGTGGGCTTCGAAACCCTGAGCGACGGCCATCACGATCTCCAGACCGTGCTGCCCCACCCGCCCGGCATCGGCGGCCCGGGCCACCGGCAGCACCGGATCGGAATCCCACACCTCGACCTCCACCACATCCCCGTCGATGCGCAGCTCCATCAGCACGGGGCCGGGCGCGTACTTGCGGGCGTTGGTGACCAGCTCGCTCACCACCAGCTGGGTCAGATCCCTCGCACGGGCGGAGACCGGCAGGCCGTGCTCGGCCTGGACGCGGTCGAGGAAGCCGGCGGCCAGGTGGCGGGCCTGGGCGATGTCGGTGCCGTCCCCGTCCAGCGCCACGGTGGTCCGCAGCGCGCACTCCTGCGGCGTGGGGCCGTCTTCCCCTGCGGGCACTGGGTTCATCACCGTCGCCTTCGCTCCCCGTTCACACCCCCGCGCGTACCCGCGCACGCACAGGTGACGCCCCTCTGCCCCGCTGGCGGCTCGCCACCGACGGCATCTGTGTCGTCACCCCCGCCGGGGAGATCGACCATCACATCGGCGACACGCTCCGCCAGGCCCTCACCACCCCCGACGGCGCCCGGCCGCGCATCGTGCTCGACATGCGGCAGGTCGCCATCATGGATTCCAGCGGCATCGACGTCCTCATCGCCGCCCACAGCGCTCTCGCCGCGGCCGGCGGCCGGCTGTGTCTGGCCGCACCCACCCGGCCCGTGCTGCGCTGCCTGCAGATCGTCGGTATGGACATGATCATGCGCTGACGCGACGTGGGCCGGGCCTGCAGCCACGCGGCCGCACTGCGGCGGGGAGGGGCGGCGATCCAGGCCGGAGCCGCGGTCGGGATCGCAGGCTGGTGGGTGGTTGCCGCACGGCGGGCCCGGCCGAGTGTGATCGTCAGCGAGTGGTGAGCATGCCTTCGCGCAGCCGGGCGAGGCAGCGCGAGAGCAGGCGGGAGACATGCATCTGGGAGACGCCCAGGCGTTCGCCGATCTGAGCCTGGGTGAGTTCCTCGACGAACCGCATGTGAATGATCTGCCGATCCCGTTCGTCGAGGGCGGCGATCATCGGGGCGAGTGTGTGGAAGTCCTCCACGAGCTCCAGGGCCCGGTCGTCAGTGCCGATGAAGTCCTGCAGGGCGCTTTCGCCGTCCTCGCTGCCGTTGATCGTGGCGTCCAGGGAGGAGGAGTTGTAGCCGTTGGAAGCCAGCCGGGCCTCGCGCACCTCGTCCTCCGGCAGGCTCATCAGCTCCGACAGTTCCTTCACCGTCGGTGTGCGCCCCAGACGGCTGCGCAGCTCTTCGGTGGCGCGGGCCAGCTGGACGCGCGCCTCCTGCAGGCGGCGTGGCACGTGGACGGCCCAGGTGGTGTCGCGGAAGAACCGCTTGATCTCGCCGACGATGTAGGGAATGGCGAAGGAGGTGAACTCCACCTCGCGGGTCAGCTCGAACCGGTCGATGGCCTTGATCAGGCCGATCATGCCGACCTGGACGATGTCCTCCATCTCCTCCGGGCCACGGCTGCGGAAGCGGCCGGCCGCGAAGCGGACCAGGGACATGTTCATCTCGATCAGCGTGTTGCGCGCGTACTGGTACTCGGGGGTGCCCTCCTCGAGGGTCGCGAGCTGGTCGAAGAACAGGCGCGTCAGCTGCCGGGCGTCCTTCGGCGCCACCTGCGAGGGATCCGCGACCTCCGGCAGACCACTCACGTTCGTGTCCGTCTTCGCCGCAGTCACTGTCGCCATGATGCTTCCCTCCCCTATCGCTGCACGCTGCCGGCCTGCCACGGGCCGACAGCCGCTCGACTACCCCGGCATCTGCAGGTCATGCACACAGCGGAAAACGGGCGCGCGTCGCCTCACCCGCAGGGTGCAGGCGAGGGGGCGGAGTGCACCGCCTCCCGTTCCCGCGTGTCAGCGGGCACGCCAACGAGCATCACCGGGCCTACCGGTTGCCGCTCCTTGTTCCGCGGGTTCGCCCCTCGTCCCCCACTCGATGCATCACGCCCGCGCGTTCTGGTTCAGGCTGATGTCTTCGGCTGAGGCTTTTCGCCCTCGGCGCGCAGTTGCTCGTTGATGCGCTGCGCCTCTTCGAGCTGGTCTTCGAGGATGACGATGCGGCAGGCGGCCTCTATGGCGGTGCCCTGGTCGACGAGTTCGCGGGCGCGGGCGGCGATGCGCAGCTGGTACCGGGAGTAGCGGCGATGGCCGCCCTCGGAGCGCAGCGGGGTGATCAGGCGGTGTTCGCCGAGGGCACGGAGGAAGGCAGGGGTGGTGCCGAGCATCTCGGCGGCCCGGCCCATGGTGTAGGCGGGGTAGTTGTCATCATCGAGAGGGTCGACGGGACGGGAACCGGCAGGCGGCATAGACCTCTTCTTTCGGGGACGCGTCGGGGGGCCCGGGTGCCAGTACCGGCACCCGGGCCCCGAGCCTTCAACACCATCTACCGGCGCAGTGCGCCGGCCTTCTTTTTCCGCAGCCGCCTACGAGGGCGGGGTTGCGGGGATCGCGAATGCGTGACCGGGGACCACCTTCCAATCCGGGGCCTTGCGGTACCCGGGCGGACTGCTTCCTCGCCCGGGCGATCCTGATGGCGTTCTGCTCCTTGCCTTTCGATTACGCGGTTACAGGTGCTGCTCACAGCCCCGTCGGGGCCGTGTCCTTCTGGTCTACCTGCACAGCAGTTCGCTTCTGCTGTGCCCACTTCGACTTCTGGGTACGGATCCACGTTAACCCGGGACGGCGGGGATGTCTACTCTCGTCAGAGCAGTTTTTCTCCATGGACCGTGCGTCTGCTTCTCCCGTAGACGTACCAGAAAGAGTGCCCACTCGAATGGCGGTCCCTGGAAGCCGCCGTGTGAACGTCACCGGCAACCGCGAGTCGACCCCCCACTCTCCGGCCACACCCGCGGCGCCCAGATCGGGCCGCGAGCCGGCATGGTGGCCGCACGCATGTGCGCGGCATCCACAGACGCAGCAGATGGTCCACGGCCGGCGCAGGGCCAGGACAGCCGTGCCCGACAGCGGCCCGTCAGGTGAGGCTCGACGGGACGATCCCGTAACGGCGCATCTTGCGGTACATGGTGGCGCGGGAGATCCCGAGGTCCTGCGCGGTGCGCTGGACGTTGGAGTTGCGGTCCATCAACCCGCGCAGAATGGCGTCGCGTTCCAGCGCCTCGATGGTGGTCAGGACCTTCTTCGACAACACCCGGCATTCCGGCGGCAGGTGCTCCACCTGGATCACCCGGCCGGAAGGGCGCCGCGCCAGGCCGCGGATCACCGACTCCAGCTGCCGAACGTTCTCCGGCCAGGGGCATCGCTGAAGCAGGGCCAGCGCATCCGGGGAGAACCTGCTCTCGTCGCTCGGCCGGTACTTGCGCAGGAACAAGCGCGCCAGGTGCTCGACGTCCCCATAGCGATGACGCAGGGGCGGCACCTCCACCGTGGCATCGCAGAACCGGTCCAGCTGGTCGTCGGTGCCGACCATCGAAGGCTGACTGGTCATCACAAGTTGTCCGGTGGCGGAGCGGTCCAGCTGCGTCAACAGTCTCCTCAGCCGCTGCCGCAGCTGGCCGCCCAGCGTGTGGACGTCACGCAGGACCAGCACGTTGGACGGTACGGCAAGCAGCTCGCCGATGTCGTGCAGCCAGCGCTCGGTGACAGCTGGTGCATCCGACAGCGGCGCTTCCGCCATTTCCAGCCGGCGTCCGGCGCCATGGGCCCGGTACAGCGCCTCGACCAGCGTTCTCTTGCCAACGCCGGCCTCACCCAGGAGATGAAGCCGTGTTCCGGCGACGAACGCCGCTTCGCCGTCGGCGACCGCCCGCAACCACTGCGGGGAAGAGCCCACCAGGCCCAGGACCGGCCGGGCGGATGTGGTCGAAACCGCGGGGCCCGGCTGGGAGCGCCCGATCAGCCGGACGCGCAGGACGGCGCCCGCGTCGCTGTCCTCGCGCCGACAGCGACTGACCCTGAGTTCGGCGACCCGCCCGGAGGGCAGGGCGATGCTGGGCGTTCCCTCCATCCGGCGGTCGTCGGCGATCTCACGTGCGTGGTCGAGCAGCGCATAGTGGTCAGGCCCCGTCACCGCCGCCCTGAACTGCTCGTTCATCATGACGACATCCCGGTTGAGGGCCAACACGGGTCCCGGGCGCGCCGAGGAGCACGCCGCCATGTAGTCCTGGAAAAGAGCCCGCTCACGCCGCGAGGTGATCGCCGCGATCTCGGCCTCGATCTGGGCCGCGACCGAGCGGGCGAAGGCCATCAGCATGCCGTCGGAGCCCTGACGGATGGTGGTGAGGTTGAAGGCTCCCAGCAGGGTGCGCCGGGTGGGATGCAGGATCGGTACGGCCGCGCAGTGGAAGTCCCGCAGCTCTTCGACGTAGTGCTGCCTTCCGGCGATCATGACCGGCCGGCCGCTGGCCAGCGCGGTCCCGATGCCGTTGGTGCCCACGTAGCGCTCGGCGAACACATGGCCCGGGGCCAGACGCACGCGGTTGAGGTGTGTCGTCAGACCCTCGTGGGACACCTTCCGGGACAGCACCACACCGTTCCGGTCTGTGATCATCGTGGACACCGGGTCGTCGGCGAGCTGCTCGTGCAGCCTGTCCAGGATCGGCAGCGCCGCCCTGGCCAGGGGGCTGTCCAGATTGGGGTTGTCCAGGTAGGGCGCGTCAAGGCTGCCCGACTTCACGTTGTACGCGAGCGAGCGTTGCCAGGAGGCGACCACGAGCGGCCGGGCGCTCGGGTCCTTGGTGACTTCCAGATAGAGCTCTCTGGCTGCTCTCAGTGAGCTCCCGGGTTGGTGTCGGGGCATTTAACACTCCCGTGCGGCGCGCGTCACGTTCCTCGGTGCAGTGATTGGACCAGCTGGGCCGCGCCGGCGCCTACGACGTGTATCACATTGAGACATCTGCGGACGGATTCTGAGACATCCACCTGCGAACGGCGGCCTGTGTAATCGGCGCACCAGTCACCCGCCGACTCGCAGGGAGCCGCCATGAAAGCCGTGCAGGTCATCGAGTACGACGAGCCGCCCGTGCTCGTGGACGTGCCGGAGCCGCAGATCACCGGTCCGCTGGATGTGATCGTGAAGATCGGGGGCGCCGGGGTCTGCCGGACCGATCTGCACATCCTCGAAGGACAGTGGAAGGAGAAGAGCGGGGTCCCCCTTCCGTACACGATCGGGCACGAGAACGCCGGCTGGGTCGCGGAGGTCGGGCAGGCCGTCACCCACGTCAAGGTCGGTGATCCGGTCATCCTGCACCCGCTGGTGACCTGCGGTCTGTGCCGCGCCTGCCGGGCCGGCGACGACGTGCACTGCACGAACTCGGCCTTCCCCGGGATCGACACCGACGGGGGCTACGCCGAGTACCTGAAGACCACCGCCCGCTCGGTGGTGCCCCTCGCCCCCTCCCTGGAGCCTGCCTCGGTGGCGGCCCTGGCCGACGCCGGGCTCACGGCGTACCACGCAGTCGCCAAGGCGACCCGGGTGCTGCGGCCCGGTGACAGGGCCGTGGTCATCGGCGCCGGCGGACTCGGACACATCGGCATTCAGGTGCTGCGGGCCCTGTCGCCGGTCGAGATGATCGTCATCGACCGCAGCCCCGAGGCCCTCGCGCTGGCCGAGGAACTCGGCGCCGACCACACGCTCGTCGCGGACGGCAGCGAGGCCGACCGCGTGCGGGACCTCACCGCGGGGCACGGCGCGGAGGCCGTCCTCGACTTCGTCGGGGAGGGCGGTGCGGTCGAGACGGGCGTGGCCTGCCTGCGCCGCAACGGCAACTACTACGTCATCGGCTACGGCGGCCACCTCCACGTGCCCACGATCGACGTCATCTCCACGGAGATCAACTTCATCGGCAACCTCGTGGGGTCCTACAACGACCTCTCCGAGCTGATGGTCCTGGCGGCACGCGGCAAGGTCGCCCTGCACACCCAGCGGTACCCCCTCGCCCGCTTCCAGCAGGCCCTCGACGACCTGGACGCCGGCGCCGTGCGCGGCCGAGCGATTCTCGTTCCCTGACACCGCAGGAGAAGCCCCATGCGCAGCAGACCGTTCACGGGCCTGGTCGCCGTCGCGGCCGTCGCGGCCCTGACCGCCACCGCATGCACCGCCCAGAGCCAGGCACAGGAAAAGCCCAAGGAAAAGGCCGCGCTCTTCAAGCCCGGCTCGGAGATCAGCTACCGGAAGTACGGCAAGGACTACCCGGCGACGAAGGTCAAGGACGTCCCCGGGCCCTGCAGCTATGAATCGATCAGCCGCAAGGACTACTCCGGACAGACACTGAAGATCATCAGCCACGCCGTTCCCGTCATCGGCGAGCCGACCCAGCTGCACGCCAAGCAGTTCGAGGACATCACCGGCGGGAAGGTCGAGGTGGTCAACGTCCCCTTCGGCGAACTGCACCAGAAGATCCTCACGCCCCTGCAGGCGGGCCAGCCGGCGTACGACGTCATGTTCTACCCGTCCCTGTGGATCGGCGACATGGCCCCGTACCTGGCCCCGGTGCCGAAGACGTACCTGGACACCCCCGGCATGAAGGACGTCACCAAGGCCTACATGGACGTGGCGACCTGGAACGGGAAGGTCGTGCAGTACCCGGTGGACGGTGACCGGCACTACCTCAAGGTCCGCACCGATGTGCTGAAGGACCCCGAGTGGCAGGCGGAGTACAAGAAGGCCACGGGCAAGGACCTGGAAATCCCCAGGACGTGGGCCGAGTACCAGCAGATAGCCACGTTCTTCAGTGGCAAGGACGTGGACGGTGACGGCAAGCCCAACTACGGCAGTGCCGAGGTGACCAAGCGCGACGACCTGACCTTCTCCGCGTTCATCAGCCGTGCGGCGCCGTACGTGAAGAACCCGGACGTCAAGGGCGGAGTGTTCTTCGACGTCAAGACCATGAAGCCGCTGATCAACACGCCGGGCTTCGTCCGCGCCCTCGACGACATGGTGAAGGCCAAGTCGACCTGGGCACCCGGCGGTGCCAACTTCGGCCTGGGGGACGAGATCTTCTCCTTCGGAGGCGGCCAGACGCTGATGTCCTACTCGTGGGACGACGCCTTCATCCAGGCCCAGCAGCCGGACAGCAGGATCCGCAACAAGGTTCAGGCCGCACCGCTGCCGGGCTCCACGGAGGTCTACAACCGGACCACGAAGTCGTGGGAGAAGAAGGCGAATCAGGCGCCCTACTTCACGTGGGGATGGACCTCGGCGGTGGCCAAGGCCTCGCGCCACCAGCAGATGGCCTTCGACTACCTGTGCTTCTTCAGCAACGAGGCCAACGCTGCACTCGACCTGACCATCGGCCGATTCGGCGTCAACCCCTACCGCTACGCCCACTTCGACCCCGCGTTCTGGGAGGAGCAGGGTTGGGACAAGAAGGTCGCCGAGTCGTACGTGCGCACGCTCTCCGGTATGGAGAAGAGCCCCAACCGCGTCTTCGACCTGCGCGTTCCCGGTGTCAACCAGTACATGTCCGCGCTGGCGAACGGTATCGCCGCGGCTCTGGCGGGACAGAGCTCCCCGCAGCAGGCACTGGACGACGTGGCAAAGGAATGGTCCAAGATCACGGACCAGATCGGCAAGGACAAGGTCCAGAGCGCCTATCGCAACGTGGTCGCGCTTGAGGACAACTCCTGATCCGACGCGAGGACGCCCCGGGTGGCCGGACCGGACCGGCCGGCCACCCAGCGGCGCCCGCCCTCTTCCGCAAGGAGAACCATGGACGGCCTGCGCCGGCACAAGAGCATGTTTCTGCTGCCGGGACTGCTCACGCTCTTTCTGATCATCATCTTCCCGCTGCTGTTCACCATCCGCGTCAGCTTCTCCGGCTGGAACGTCAGCAACCCTCGGATGGACTTCATCGGAGGGGCCAACTACACCGCGATGCTGCACGACAGCCGGTTCTGGGCCTCCATCACCCGGCTGCTCCTGCTGGCGGGCGGCACGGTCCTGATCCAGTACGTCATCGGGTTCGGTATGGCCCTGCTGGTCTGGCGCAACGTACGCGGCCGCAGATTCTGGCGGGTGCTCTTCCTCGTCCCCATGATGACCACGCCCGTGGTCATGGCCGCCATCTGGCAGACGATCTTCCATGAGTCGCTGGGGCCGGTGAACGATCTGCTGGGGATGCTGGGCCTGACGAAGATTCCCTGGCTCACCGAGTCCGGTCCGGCGCTGGTCGCGCTGATGACCGTCGAGGTCTGGCAGTGGACCCCCTTCATGTTCCTGCTGCTGCTGGCAGGCCTGCTCAGCCTTCCCAAGGAACCGTTCATGGCCGCCGCGATCGACGGCGCCGGCACCTGGCGCACCTTCTGGAAGGTGACCTTTCCGCTGATGGCACCGGTCTCGGTCGCGGCGATCATCATCCGGCTGATCGAGGCGTCGAAGCTCTCCGACAGCGTCTACGTACTGACGTCCGGCGGGCCGGGGTCCTCCACGGAGACGCCGGGTTACTACCTGTACATCCAGGGGCTCCGCGATCAGCAGACCGGGTACAGCGGGGCGATGTCCCTGACCTACCTGGTCCTGATGATCGTCAGCCTCACAGCCGTCGCCGCCCTGCTCACCAGGGCCTTCAAGCTGAAGGGGGACTCATGAGGTCGCGCCTTTACCCCGTATTCAAGTACACCGTGATCGCCCTGTGGGCCTGCTTCGTCGCGGGACCGTTCCTCTGGGCGATGACGACCAGTTTCAAGGACGCCAACGCCGTCCAGGGCGGTCCCACGTATGTCCCCTGGGTGCAGTACAAGCCCACCCTCACCGGCTGGCGCAACATCTTCGGCGGAGCCGGCGGCATCGATGTGGTCGATCCCTTCGTCAACAGCGCGATCATCACCCTCGCCGCGTCCGCCATCAGCCTGGCCCTGGGGTCCCTGGCCGCCTACGCGCTGTCCCGGTACCGGTTCAGGCTGGGCTTCATCAAGAACAGCGACATCGTCTTCTTCTTCGTCTCCCAACGGATCATGCCGCCCGTCGTCCTGGTGATCCCCTTCTTCTCCCTCCTGCAGTGGGGCGGCCTCCTGGACAGCATCGCGGGCCTCGTCATCGTGACGGTCGCGCTGCTGCTGCCGATCGCGGTCTGGGTGATGGTGGACTTCTTCAACGGCATCCCCCGGGAGATCGACGAGATGGCGATGCTGGACGGCTGCCCCCCGTTCCAGACCTTCGTCCGGGCGATCCTGCCGAACTCCCTGCCCGGGCTGACCGTGGCGGCGATGTTCTGCGCCGTGTTCGGCTGGAACGACTTCTTCTTCGCCTTCCGGCTGACCTTCACCGAGGTCCAGACACTGCCCCAGGCGGTCGTCGCCCTCAACTCCTCGATACCACCGTGGTGGACGCTGTCCGCCGCCGCGCTCTTCGGCGTGGCACCGCTGATCCTGCTCGCCCTCTGGGTGGAGCGCTATCTGTCCAAGGGGAACCTGTCGGGAGCCGTCCGATGAACCTCAGCGCCACTGATCTGTGCCTCACCGTCGACGGCGTCGACCACCTCAGGAACGTGACCGCCACCTTCCAGCCGGGACGGCTCCACACCGTCATCGGCCGGACGATGGCCGGGAAGACGACGCTGCTGCGGGCCCTGGCCGGCCTGCAGAAAGTGGACTCCGGCTCGCTGACCCGGGCGGGAGACGACTTCCTGAAGACGCCGGTGTGGCGGCGCGACACCGCCATGGTCTACCAGCAGTTCATCAACTACCCGCATCTCAACGTGTTCCACAACGTGGCCTTTCCGCTGAAGCGGGCCGGGCTGTCACGGGAGGAGATCCAGCGACGGGTCCGGCAGAGCCTGGCGAGCGTGGGGCTCGCGGACTTCGAGAGGCGCAAGCCCTCCCAGCTCTCCGGCGGCCAGCAGCAGCGCGTCGCGATGGCCCGCGCCCTGGCCCGCGGTACCGGCATCCTCCTGCTCGACGAGCCACTGGCGAACCTGGACTACAAGTTGCGCGAACAACTGCGCGACGAGTTCAAGGCCCTCTTCTCGGACCGGGGCGACACGATCGTCATCTACACGACCACCGAACCCGCCGAGGCGATGATGCTCGGGGACGTGGTCCTGGTCATGCACGAGGGGCGGATCCTGCAGACCGGCACCCCGCAGGAGGTCTTCGAACGCCCGGCGACCACCACGGTGGCGTCCATCATCAACGACCCGCCCATGAACATCTTCCCGGGCCGGCTCGAGGGCGGCCAGGTCACGGTGGCCGGCTTCCAGGCCACGCACGTCTCCGCGCACCTGGCCGACCTGCCCGACGGTTCCTACCGGTTCGGCCTGCGCGCCACCGATGTCAGCCTGGCCTCCAGCGGGGTCGAGGGCGAGGTCACCTTCGTGGAGATCTCCGGCTCCGAGACCTTCGTGCACGTGGCCGTCGGCGAGACCCCCTTCGTCGTACAGATCGAGGGCATCCACGACGTCGCCCTCGGCGACCTGGTCACGCTCCGGCTCCGTCCCGACCGGCTGTTCGCCTTCGACGAGCAGGGGACGCTTCGGCGGACACCTTCGGACGATCTCGCTTCAGTGGTTTCAGGGGAAGGGCGTTGACATGGCACAGTTGGACATCGTCGACGTCGGACACGCGTACGCGCCGGGCGTCGAGGAGGAACGGTGGGCTCTCAAACCGCTGAACCTCACCTTCGAGTCCGGCAGGACCTATGCGCTGGTCGGGCCCTCGGGCTGCGGCAAGACGACGCTGCTGAACATCCTGTCCGGCCTGATCAGACCCTCTCGGGGACAGGTGCTGTTCGACGGCGTCGACGTCACCGCCCTGCCCACGAAGGCCCGCAACATCGCCCAGGTCTTCCAGTTCCCCGTCATCTACAAGTCGATGACGGTCTACGACAACCTCGCCTTCCCGCTGCAGTGCCGGCGCTGGGACAAGGCGCGGATCGACGCCAAGGTCCGGCAGGTCGCCGAGGCCCTGGACCTGCACGACCGGCTCAGGCAGCCCGCTCGCGGGCTCACCGCCGACGACAAGCAGCTGATCTCCCTCGGCCGCGGCCTGGTCCGGGACGACGTGGCGGCCGTACTGATGGACGAGCCGCTCACTGTCATCGACCCGCAGCTGAAGTTCTCGCTGCGGCGCAGGATCCGTGAGATCACCGAGCAGTTCCGGCCCACGGTGATCTACGTGACCCACGACCAGTACGAGGCGATGAGCTTCGCGCAGGAAGTGCTGGTCATGAAGGACGGCCGCGCCGTGCAGCAGGGCACCCCCGAGCAGTTGTTCGAGGCGCCCTCCTCCACCTACGTCGGCTACTTCATCGGCTCACCGCCGATGAACTTCCTGACCGTGGACAGCAGCGACGGACGCTTCGCGCTGGGCGGCCGCACGCTGTCCGTTGCCTGGGACATCGCCCGGAGCACGACCGGGATCCAGGTCGGCGTCCGGCCCGAATACGTCAAGGTCGTCCCGGAGCCCGGCCCCAACACCTTCCCCGGCCGGCTGCGGGGCGTCAGCGACCACGGCGCGCAGCGTGTGCTCGAGGTCGAGGTCGCCGGGCAGCTCGTCAGGACCAAGACGCCACGCGAGGAAGGAGTTCCGGTCGGCGAGGAGGTGCTCGTGCACCTGCCGCGCACCAAGGTCCTGCCGTACGCGGACGGCCAGTTGGTACTCCGTCCGTAACGGCCGTCGCACACCCCCGCCCCCGGCCCGCCCCACCGCGGCGGGCCACCCACCAGGCGGCACGCCGCGGCTCCCGGGGGCGCCGCGGCCGTACGGCGGCCCGTCGAGATCGTACGATCCGCCGTACGCAACGCCTGTTTGATGCAGGACGCACAGACATCAGCGAAGGAATCCCATGATCTTCATCACCGCCAAGTTCCGCGTCCGTCCCGAGCACGCCGACCGCTGGCCCGAGATCGCCGCCGACTTCACCCGGGCCACGCGCGCCGAGCCCGGCTGCCTGTGGTTCGACTGGTCGCGCAGCGTGGCGGAGCCGACGGAGTACGTCCTGGTCGAGGCCTTCCGTGACGAGGAGGCCGGGGCCGCGCATGTGCAGTCCGCGCACTTCAAGGCTGCGCAGCAGACGCTGCCGCCCCATCTGGTCGAGACGCCGCGCATCGTCAACGCGACCGTTCCGCAGGACGACTGGTCGCTCCTTGGGGAGATGGCGGTCCCGGGACAGGAGTAGCGCCCTGTCCCGACGCGTCCTCACCGGGCGTCGGCGAGCAGTGCGCTCGGTACGACCGCTGCGGTTCCCCGCTCCGTCCGCTGCGGGTGCGGGGGAACGGCAGGGCGAGTGCGGTCATTCCCAGCGCAAGGCCGAGCAGATTGCCGGCGATGTCCTGGGCGTCGGCTGCGCGCAGCAGCCACGGCACGCCGTACTGCACGGCCTCGAGAGCGAACGGCAGCGCGGCGGCGGCGACAGCCGTCAGCACGGCACGTGTCCTCGGTCGGATCTGGGCGATGGCCACCCCCAGCGGGACGAACAGCGCGACGTTCAGGCTCTGCTGGTTGACCGTGGCCAGTTCGGCAGGTCGGGGAACGTGCCAGCTGGTCTGCCAGACCGGATCGGCGTAGCGAAGGTCGTCCATGTAATGGGCGTCGAGGTTCGGCAACAGGGTGAGCGTGAGGATGCCGCCGAGGGAGAGCACCAGGAGAAAGGCCGTGAACGGGACAATGCCGAGCCATCGGCCGAGCCGGTGACGGCACAGCAGTGCGGCCAGGACGGAGAGCAGCGTCCCGGGCCAGAACAGCGGGGTGGCATGCAGAACTGCTTCGATCACGGAGGGTCCTTCAGGGTCGGCAGCGGTGGAGCCGGTGCGGGTCGGCATCACGGCTCAGGGGGCGGCGGGGCCTTCTACGGGACGGCCTGCACGGTCGAACGGCCAGGCGTTGGGCGTGCAGCCGTGCAGTCCCTTGATCTGCTGCATCATCACGGGAGCCGGGTGACCCGGGCCGGGACAGCGCTGGTGGCCGCGGCCGAGGCGATGGCCGACCTCGTGGTTGACGATCAGCGCGTGATAGGTGGCCGGCCGGCCCCGGTAGAAGGGGCTCAGCAGCAGCCATCGCTTGAGGTTGACCACGACATCGGTACCGCCCTGGCAGTTGACCTCGCCGCCGGTGTCCAGGCCGAAGCGGGCGCAGAGCCGGTCCGTCGTGGCGGGAGAGGCCAGGTGCACCGCGAAGTCGTACGGCGGCCGGTCGACGCGTTGGAAGGCGGTGCCGCTCACGGTCCAGCCACGGGGGTCCGCCAGGATGCGGTCGACCTCCCTGGCGAACGCCTGCGGATCCTGGCCGGTGCCGTCCTCGACGTCCACGGTGTAGCGCAGCGGCTTGCCGTCGCCGGACACGGCCGAGCCGCCGGTGGCCCGGGTGAACGTACCCCTGCCGTCTCGCGGGACCTCCCCGGTCGGGGCGACGGTGCTGCCGGGCGACGCAGCTGCCTGCCCTCGGCCGTCGTCATTCCCGGCCACGACGTACAGGCAGGCGAGGAGTGCTCCCAGCACGCCGACGGGCAGAACGGCGGTACGCCACGGATGTTCCTTGGTTGCACGGTGGTGCGTCATACGGCCATTGCACCGACCCTGGTGTGAACCGGGCGTGAGCGTCGGCGCTCACGGCCGCCTCGTCCCGGCGCTGCCTGCTCGGGCCGGCAGCGTCACGCACACGGTCAGCCCTCCCCCGCGGCGCGGCGCGGCGGCCGCATCGCCGCCGTGGGCCTGGGCCACGGCCCGGACGATGGACAGGCCAAGGCCGCTGCCGCGCGCCGATCCGATCCGGTCGGTGAGGCGGCGGAAGGGCTCGAAGAGCACGGGGATCTCATGCGCGGAGATCACCGCCCCGGTGTTGGTCACCTCGACCTGCGATCCCCGCGCGCCGTGCCGCGTGGTGACCTCCAGGTGGCCGCCGCGCCGGTTGTGGCGCACCGCGTTCTCCACCAGGTTGCGGATGAGTTGCTCCATCAGGATCGGGTCGCCGACGGTGGGCGCGGGAGCGAGCCGCTGCGCCATGCGCACCTCCCCCTGTGCCGCCTCCGGTCCGGCCGCCTCGACGACGGCCGCGCAGATGTCCGCCAGGTCCAGCGGAACGCGGTCGGTCAGCGCATCCTCGGCGCGGGCGAGAGTGAGGAGGGCATCGATGAGGCGCTCGTGGCGGGCGTTGACGGCGAGGAGATGCGCACCCAGCTGCCGGGTCTCGGGCGGCACGTCGCGCTGGTTCATCGCGACCTCGACCAAGGTCCGGTTGATGACCAGCGGAGTCTTCAGCTCGTGAGCCGCGTTGGCGATGAAGCGTTCCTGGCCCGCGAAGGCACTGTCGAGCCGGTCCAGCATCTGGTCGAAGGCGTCGGCCAGCCGCTTCACCTCGCCCGCAGGAAGGTCGAGGGCGATGCGCCGGTGGAGGGTTCGCCCGGCGATGCGCTCGGCGGTGGACGTGATCTGGTGCAGGGGGCGCAGCAGCCGTCCGGACACGAGCCAGCCGGCCGTCGTGGCGAGCACACCCACCACCAGGACGGTCAGACCGCCCTTGGTCAGCAGGTTCCTGCGCATCGAATCCATGATGATGCTCTTGGTGCCTGCGTCACTGTCGGATGCGTGGTCGGGCGAGAAGACGATGTCCAGGCTGTACTGCATGCTGTTGCGCACCAGAATCACGGCCCCCGCGAGAACGGCCGCTGCGGCCACGAAGAACAGCAGGCCGAACACCGCGGTCAGCCGCAGTCGCAGACTCCCGCGCCAAGGGAGCCCGGGTCGTGCGGCGGGATCCCTCCGCGAACCGTGTGGGCTCACCGGACGCGGTATCCCACACCGGTGACGGTCTCCACGACCTGCGGTTCGCCCAGTTTGCGGCGCAGCCCTCTTACGGTGACTCGGACGATCGTGGTGAACGGGTCGATGTTCTCGTCCCAGACGCGTTCCAGCAGCGTCTCCGCCGAGACCGGAGCGCCGGCCGCGCGGAGCAGCTCCTCCATTACCGCGAACTCCTTCCGGGACAGGGCGACGTGGCGGCCGTCCCGGTACGTCTCACGCAGATGGGGATCGAGCCGGATGCCCGAGCGCTCCAGTACCGGCGGATGCGGGGGCCGCGCGCGGCGGCCCAGTGCACGGATGCGAGCGACCAGTTCCGCGAAGGCGAAGGGCTTGGCGAGGTAGTCGTCGGCACCGATGCTGAGCCCGGCGACCTTCTCGGCGACGGTCGTCGACACGGTCAGCATCAGGATCCGCACGTCGGTGCCGGAGGCGGCGGTGCGCCGGCACACCTCGTCGCCGTGCAGCCTGGGCAGGTCACGGTCGAGCACCAGCACGTCGTACGCGTTGACGGCCAGGCGTTCCAGGGCCGCCTCTCCGTCGTGTACGACGTCCACTGCGAACGTCTCCTGCCGCAGTCCCCGGGCGATGGCGTCGGCAAGCATCTCCTCGTCCTCCACGACCAGAACCCGCATGCCGCCCTCACCCCTCGTTCCCCAACGCCGTGCTCCGGATGCCCGCGGTGGGCGAGCACCCGTACCCGTACAGAGGAGACGGCGTGGAGGGAACGCGCGTTCACTCGCACGCTTGACCCGAAATGATTAGCCGAGACGATGCTGTGTCAGGTGGGTCGGTCCGCCGAGGAGGAACGGCCGTTGCGCGCGATGTGCGAACGGATCCGCCGCACGCTCACCGACGACACGCCTGCCGCCGTCCCGGAAACGCCGATCAGGCCCCGCCGTACGACTCGAGGGTAGGCAGCATGTCGGGGTGGACAGGATGCTCCCGCAGCCCGACGGCGGCGGCTGCTCCGGCGTGGCGGCGAAGAGCTCAGCCCAGCAGCTCGGCGCTGCCGACCGGTTCGCGCCGTTCTTGTCCGTTGATGCGGTGCCGTTCGATGGACGAGCGCCGGTACACCTCCTGCCGCACCCGCTGGATCTCGCCGATGGGCCGGTGTTCCTCGCGTGATCGCCACGGGGTGATCGACGTGGCGTCGGCGGCCGCCAGGTTGTCGTTCCCCCCGATGTCCTGGCGCGGGAGATCCACCCGGGCGACCGTCACCCAGGGGGAAAGGTCCTCGGGCCACTTGACGGACGTGTTGTCCACCGGCATCCGGGCCAGATCGGTGTTGAGCTGGACCTGGAGCTCGAAGGAGTGGTCTCGCTCCGCGGCCTCGGCCACCAGGGTGCGGCGGAACGCCTCGTTGTCCGCGCGCACGTCCACGATCGGGTGCGTGAGGGAGGCCAGGGACGCGGCCGTCGGCACGGTACGGATTTTGGCGATGTGGTCGCCGTACCGGAAGGCGCCCATGCTGTTGTAGGTGTACGACAGCAGGTTCCTGCGCGGAACGGCAGTGAACGACAGCATGGCGAACAGTTCGTCCCACAGCCAGCTGTCGGGATCGGTGAGCGTCTGTCGGCGGGTCAGGAACTCCGCCATCCAGGTCTTGCGGCGGGCCGGGTCCACCAGAGCCTCGGGCAGTTCGGCGAACAGATCCTCGATCACCATGTAGTCGTAGGCGGTGTTCGCGAAGAAGACCTCGTTGTTGATCAGGTTGAGGTCGAAGGTTCCGCTGTCTCGTTCGTCGTCCAGCAGTGAGGGACCGGCAACCCCGAACAGCTTGATGCCCATTCCGCACGCCGCGCCCAGCTGGTGGTCGGGGCGGTGGTGGCCCAAGCCGTTCGAGTAGCGGACGAGGGCGTCGTACGCGGTCGGCCGGGCGAAGATTCCCTGCCCGTAGAAGCCAGGGTTGTCACCGACCGTGACCGTGGCCTTGAGGAGGCCGTAGGTCTTTGCGTGAGCAGCGCGAACAGCTCGGCCGACGGTTTCGCGCTCGACCGAGGCGCGAGTACGACGTGCCACCTGAGCGACAACTGCCTCCATCTCCTCCTGGTAGGACGGGCGTTCGATGGGACGGTATTCCTCGTAGCGAACGGGTTTCATGATGCCGCCTCCCTGTCATGGTGCAGTGTCCACAGACGCTAGTGTGCAATTTGATTGTGCACAACATAACTGTGGGCCATCACACGTCTCGCGGCAGCCGACCCGCTCCGTGACGACGGTTTGTCTGAGGCGTGGATTACATACCGGCGCCAGATGAAGACAGAGCCGCGCGGCCCACGTATTGCCCTGGCGGAGAGAAGAGAGGAGGCCGCGGTGCGCAGCGACGACGCCAACCCTGAGCGGAGTGCCGCCTCAGACCCTGACATCGCGCAAGAGATCAGGGACTCCTTCCAAGCCGTGCTGGAGGCTTTGGATGCGGCACGCGCCGACCTCCTGCGCGACGAGCAGCTGAAACGCGTCGAGAGCGCGCCTCAGCCCGAGAGTCGGCACGGTCACCCGGCCGAGGATGCCCGCTTTCCCCAGCCGCCCCCGTCCCCGCCCCCGCCCCCGCCCTCGGCTCCGGCTTCTTCCACGTCCGGCCGGGCGCTTCCGGTCGGACGCGTGTCGTCGGCCACGCGACCAGAGCGTCCCGAGCCCCACCGGTCGCCCGCCGCCGCATCGCTGCGGACAGGCGGGCTGCACCGGGTCGACACGCCGCATGCTGCCGTGCCGGAGCCACCGGCGTTGCCCCTCGGGCTGCAGGCCGTCCCGCTCCCGTCGCCGGGAAGGCCGCCGTCGACCGACGGACCGGGCCCGGAGGCTTTCGCACCAACCATGGATTTCGCCACTCCGGCTCCTTGGCCGGAAAGCGGACGGAGCAGGAGTCCCCGGCCGGGCAGGACCCGTGGCAGACAGCGGCGATTCACGAACCGCAGGGACCTGCGAGTCTCCGGAGTCGTGGGGCTGGGCGCGGCGAGCGGACTGATCCTCGCCGCTTGGCTGCTGACCGACCGCAACGCCGAGCCTGCGACCTCCTCTTCGCTCCCCGGACGCATGGGAGCCCCCCTGAGTCCCGCGCCGAAGGACCCCCCTCCCGAGGCTCCAGGGCAGACCGACCGCCCGCAACCCAGCACACCGGACCCGCCGCTCCCGGAAATACCGGGCACTGGCGTCCTGCGCCAAGGCGACAGCGGCCATGGGGTCTACGAGTTGCAGGTACGTCTCCAGCAGATACCGGACATCTACGACGGCGGCGCGATCGACGGCCGTTACGACGCGGAGGTCGCAGCGGCCGTGGCTCTCTTTCAGAAGCGGTACGGGGTCCGCGGCGACGAGAGCGGGGTCTACGGCGACAACACACGCTTGGCCCTCATGCTGCGGACCAAGTGACCAGGGACGGAAGGCCGGGGGCGAGGGACCAACGGCGTCGCCGATCGCGGCAGGACGGCGGACACGGCCTCCGCTCGCGTTCTTTCTGGTCGACCCTTCGGAAAGGATCGTCTAGCAGCATCTGATCGTGACCGGTTCGGTGCGGCCGAGAGCGCGCAGGTGCCGGACGGCGACTGTGCCGGCAAGTGACTCGCCGACGACCGGCATCGAGCGGGGTGCGGTCACGACACGGCTCGAAGGGCGCCGACCGGGCAGGCGTTGACGGCCGCACGCGAGGCGGTCCGATGCTCCTCGGGTATCTCTGCGCCCTCGAAGTGCTGGGTGAGTTCGGCGTCGTCGTCCAGGCTGAAGACGGCGGGGGCCTGCTCGGCGCAGAGGCCGTGGCCTTCGCAGCGCGCGTGGTCGACGGAGACCTTCATGGTGCTGTCCTCACAACGGTCATGCGTGGGGCTCACGCGGGGATGAGTTCGAGAGGCAGGCTCTCGAGGCGGTGGATGACGTTGTTCAGGGCCCACTCGGGTGTGCCGGCCACCTTGATGCGGTCGACGCGGTCGACCAGGGCGCGGAGCATGGCTGAGGTCTCCATACGGGCCAGGCCCTGGCCGGCGCAGCCGTGGGTGCCGTGCCCGAAGCCGAGTTGGCGGGCGGCGTTGCGGCGGATGTCGAAGGTGTCCGGGTCGTCCCACTCCAGCGGGTCGCGGTCGGCGGACCCGTAGAGGACCAGCACCCGGGAGCCCTTGGGGAGGGATATTCCCGCGAGTTCCGTGTCGTGGGCTGCGGTCCGGGAGAAGGCGCGGATCGGGGATGCGTAGCGGACGACCTCGTTGACCGCTTTCGGCACGAGGTCCGGGTCCGCCTTCAGCAGGCGCCACTGTTCGGGGTGAGTGGCGAACAGGTGCAGGGCACTGGAGATGGCGCTGATCGTGGTGTCCAGGGATGGCGCCAAATAGTCGATCATCATCGTGGCGCACTCGTCCGGCATGATGCGGCCTTCGTCGGCGGCACGCAGCAGGTCGTGCCCCATGCTGCCGTCCAGCACGGACCGGTCGCGCACGACACCGCGCGCGTAGCGCAGCATGCCGAGGGACGCAGGGAGGGTGCGCACCGCCTGGCGATTGAACGGACCCAGGGCGTCGAAGGTGGCGCCGGCCCATCGCAGCAGGTGCTCGCGGCCCTGCCGGGGCCAGCCGACCAAATCGGGGACGACGGCCATCGGCAGAGCCGTGGCGACCTCGACGGCATCGACCGTCCGGCGGGCGACGGCGGCCGCGACCACGGTGGCGGCCTGCTTCTCGACCGTGTCCTGCATCGTGCGCAGCGCCCTGGGGGTGAGGCGGTGCGCGAGGAGGGAGCGGCGGCGGATGTGCTCATCGCCGTCACTGAACAGCGTGGTGCCCTGGCCCACACAGTTGGCTACGGGGTTCAGGGCGACACCGCCCGAGGAGACGAAGGTGTCGTCGTCCAGCAGTACCTGCTTGCACTCGGCATAGCGCGGCAGGGCGTAGACCTTGTGCTTGCTCAGCCGGACCACGGGGCCGAGTGCCCGCAGCGCGGCGTAGTGCGGGTACGGGTCGCGGATGGCCGAGGCCGAGTACAGATCGGGGTGGTAGACGGGAATCTCCGTATGCATGGGCATGAAGTGGCCTCCTGAAGGAGCCGTGAGAGTGCGTGGTGCAGTGGAGCGCAGCCTCGGTGAATTCCGCTCCCCTCCCCCGTTGCGCAAGCGCTGCCGTCAGCGCAACCCCTCCGTGCTGACGAAATACTCAAGCTTGATGGAATACACCGTCAAGGGTTGTGGCAGAGAAAAATGATGAACTCATCAGGACTGCGGGTGCTCTTCGTGCATGTGCCGCGCCGGCGAGCTGGGCGACAAGGAGCAGGACGCGAACGCCCACCTCGGTTCGGGAACCTCACGCCGCAGGCACCGCACTGTCGACAGGGCGCCGAACACCGGGCATCGACAGCCTCCCGCTTGAGGCGGCGCACACCCGAGCCCTCGGCCCGCCGCGATCGCCACCCCGGCTGCCTTGGCGCAGGTGCACCATCACGGCAGGCACCATGAGCAAAGCCGGCCCAGCAGCGGCGGCCACGCCGAGCGGGGCCGAAGCCGGACCGAGCAGCAGCCCGGCGGCTCCGGCGAGTTCCGCCGTGCCGATGACTCGGTAGAGGCCCGTGGACATACCGAGGCGCGCAGCTGCCTGACGCATGAACGGCACGGCGGCGATCTTCGCCGGCTCTGTGGGAGGAGGACGAGGGACAGGGCGACGGCGAGGGTGGTCTGAGCGGTAGTCATGCCGATCGGTCCCGGCGTTCGGCGCCCAGGTGAACGTAATAGTCGATGAGGTCGGGGGCATCCACGGCTGCGGGGCTGACGACCCCCTCGACCGGGGCGCCCTGGAGGAGGCGTTTGACGGGGACTTCGAGTTTCTTGCCGGTGCGGGTGTGCGGGATGCCGGGGACCTCGAGGATGTCGTCGGGGACGTGGCGGGGTGAGGCGCCGGTCCGGATCGCTTCCCTGATCCTTTCGCGGAGGGCGTCGTCCAGGGTGGCCCCGGCGGCGAGCACCACGAACAGCGGCATCCAGTATCCGCCACCCGGCTCCTCCACGCCGATGACCAGCGCCTCCGCGATCTCCGGGAGGCGTTCGACGACGTCGTGGATGTCGGCGCTGCCCAGGCGGACGCCGTTGCGGTTGAGCGTGCTGTCGGAGCGGCCGTGGACGATCACCGTGCCGTGGGAGGTGAGGGTGATCCAGTCGCCGTGGCGCCACACACCGGGATAGGAGGAGAAGTAGGCGTCGCGGTAGCGGGTGCCGTCGGGGTCGTTCCAGAAGGACAGCGGCATGGACGGCATCGGGCGGGTGACGACGAGCTCGCCGACCTGGTCCACGACTGGGAAGCCCTCGGCGTCATAGGCGGCCAGCGCCACGCCCAGGTGGGGCGCGGACAACTGCCCCGCCCAGACGGGTGTGTTGGGCGCGCCGCCCGCGAAGCCGGAGACGACGTCGGTGCCGCCGCTGATGGAGGCCAACAGCACGCGGTCGCCGACGTGGTCGCGGACCCAGGGGTAGGCGGAGGCAGGCAGGGCGGAGCCGGTGCAGCCGACCACGCGGATCGACGACAGGTCGTGGACGGACGGGTCGATGCCGAACTTCTCCATGCCGAGCAGGTACTGGGGGCTGGTGCCGAAGACGGTGACCCGGTGACGCGCGGCCAGCTCCCACAGGACGTCGGGCTTCGCGAGGGGCGCCGGGCTGCCGTCGTACGTGCAGGGCGTGGCGCCGGTCAGCAGCGTCGAGGCGACGAGATTCCACATCATCCAGTGCGTGGTGGTGTACCAGAGCAGGCGGTCGCCGGAGCCCAGGTCGGAGTGCAGGCCCAGGGTCTTGAGATGCTCCAGCAGGACACCGCCGTGACCGTGGACGATGCCCTTGGGGAGGCCGGTGGTGCCGGAGGTGAACAGGACCCACAGGGGGTGGTCGAACGGCACCGGGACGCAGGTGAGTTCCTCGGTGCGGGTGGAGGCGTCCTCCCACGAGACGACCAGCGACGGATACGCCCGCGACGACCACGGCAGGCCCACGTGGTCCACCAGCACGGTGGCCTTCAACGTCGGCAGCGCGGCCGCGAGTTCGAGGGCGGCGTCCCGGCGGTCGTAGGTGGTGCTGTTGAAGAGGTAGCCGTTGGCGGCGACCAGGACGGTCGGTTCGAGCTGGGCGAACCGGTCGGCTGCCGCCTTGGGGGCGTAGTCCTGCCCGCAGACCGACCACACCGCGCCCAGGCTCGCGGCGGCCAGGAACGCGACGACTGCGTGCGGGGTGTTGGGCAGATAGCCCACCACCCGGTCGCCCGGCCCCACGCCGAGCTCGCGCAGGGTGGCCGCGATCGAGGCGACCTGGGCGCGCAGTTGGCCGGCGGTCACCTCGTAGCAGGAGCCGGTCTCGTCGAGGGCGATGACCGCCACGGCGTCGTCGGCGTGGTTGCGCAGGGCGTGGTGCGCGTAGTTGAGGGTGGCGCCCGGGAACCAGCGGGCGCCGGGCATCCGCTCCTCCGCCAGCGCCCGCTCGTACGGGGTGTCCGCGTCGATGTCGAAGTACTCCCACACCGCACCCCAGAAGCCCTCCAGATCGGTGACCGACCAGCGGTGCAAGGCGGCGTAGTCGGAGCCGGGCATCCCGACGTGGCGGGCGAAGTCCATGATGCAGCTGTCCGCGACGGCCTGCGGATCAGGCGTCAGGAAAGGGTCGGGCACGCTCATCGTGTGATGCTCCTCAGCAGGCTGTTGTCGACGGTCCGGGAGAAGGGTGGGGGCCGCGCGTGGTGTGCAGGAGGGACGCCCAGGCGGAGGTGTCCGTGAAGTCGAGGCCGCCGGCCGGGACGGTGTCCATGACGATGCGGTCGGGACGCAGCAGTACGGCGTCCGCCCGGCCCGCGCGCAGCCAGGCGGCGAGGGTGCCGTCGTCACAGAAGTCCGTGACGGGGATCGCACGGATGCCGAGTCCGTGGGCAAGGGCGTTCAGCGAGGGCCCGGGCTCGGCGGCGGTCAGGAGGGCGAAGGAGTCGCCGAGCAACTCATCGAGGCGGGTACGCCGCCCGTCGGCCGTGATCCACGGTTGCGGGCAGTAGGTGCCCACCAGGCCCCTGCGACTACGTCGCCGGACGAGGGGTCCGGTGGTCAGGGGCGGGCTGAGGTCGTGGCCGACCGCCGTGGTGAGTCCGGGTATGCGGCAGGCTACGGCCAGCAGCCTCCGGCGCACCGCGGCGGCGCCGTCCTGACCGCCGGTCATGGCCCAGCCCATGGCGACCGCGAGCCGGATGACATGGCGGGCATGCGGTTTGCGCTCGCTCTCGTACGTGCCCAACAGCCTTTCCTCGCCGCCCTGTTGGAGAACACGGGCGAGTTTCCAGGTGAGGTTGTGGGCGTCCCGCAAGCCCGCGCAAAGGCCCTGCCCGATGAAGGGCGGAGTGAGGTGGGCGGCGTCACCGAGGAGGAAGACCCGTCCGCTGCGCCAGCGGTCGGCGACACGCGCCCGGAAGGTGTACTGCGTCTCACGGACGACCTCGAAGTCCCCGTCGTACGACTGCGGCAACCACGGGGCGATCAGCTCGCGGACCGGCTCCTGGCCGTCCCGCAGCCGGAACTCCCATCGGTAGCGGTCCTCACCGACGCGCATGAAGGTGGCCGGCCGGTCCGGGTCGCAGACCTGGTCGACGCCCTCCCAGCAGCGGACGGCGGCCGTCGTGCGGACGTCGACGACGGTCCACTGCTCCTCGAAGCGCAGGTCCTCCCATACGGCGCCGATGGCCTCGCGGGTGAGGCTGCCCGCGCCGTCGCAGCCGAGGACCGCCTCGGCCCACAGCTGGTGCTCGCCGTCGTCGTCGCGGTAGGTCACGCGCACGGGGCCGGCCGTGTCCGGTCCGACGGCGGTGACCTCCACGCCGTCCCGCAGTTCGCACTCCGGGTGCCGGACCAGGGCAGCGCGCAACAGGTGTTCCAGCTCGGGCTGGTCGAACATGCTGGTCTGCGGATAGCCGTGCAGGCCGTGCTCGGTGCGGCGGAACTCGGCCATCACCCGGTGCCGGGCGTCGAGCAGCCGCAGCCCGTTGGCCGGTCGGGCGATTGCGGCGAACTCCTCTCCCACACCCGCGGCCTGGAGGATCCTGCGTACCTCGTCGTCGGTGGCGACGGCACGTGGAAGCGGGTAGACGTCCTGGTGGCGTTCGAGGACGACGCTGCGGATTCCGCGCCGGGCGAGGAGGAGGGCGGCGGTCACGCCCACGGGTCCGGCCCCGATGATCACCACGGGTACGGCTGCCGGGTTGTACTCGACGGTCATGTGCGGCTCACCTCTGCCCTACTGCGCGTCCGTGACGGGCGTACGCTGCTCGCCGAGGTCGATGCGGCCGTCCGGGGTCGCGATCGTCGCCGTGATCACGTCGCCCGCGTGCAGGTAGTGCGGGTTCTTGGCCTGGCTCTTGAAGAACGCCTTCCACTTCACGGCGGACGGCAGCAGCGCGCCGATCTTCTCGACCGGCTTCGGCGGCGCCTTCAGCGCCGTACCGCCTGGGGTGCCGGTGAGCAGCAGGTCACCGGCGTCGAGGGTCTGGAAGCGGGCCAGCAGGGTGAGAGCCTGCGCGGGGCGGACGATCATGTCGGCGAGGGTGCGGTCCTGGCGCAGTTCGCCGTTGACGGACAGCTTCAGCCGCAGGTCGAGGAGGTGGGCGAAGTCCTCCGGCTCCAGCAGGGTGAGGTACGGCCCGGTCGGGGTGAAGGTCGGGTACGACTTGCTCTCGTAGAACTGCGTCTTGGTCAGCTGGACGTCCCGCGCGCTGACGTCGTTGGTGATCACCAGCCCGGCGACGTACGACGGCAGGTCCGGCTCGTCGACTCGGGTGCCGATGGGCAGTGGCGCCCCCATGACGAGACCGAGTTCGATCTCGTAGTCGAGGAACTTGACATGCGGGGGCCGGACGACGGCGTCGCCGGGGCCGCTGACCGAGCCGGACGCCTTGCGGAAGAAGGCGGGCGGGATGTCGCCGGTGAAGCCCGAATCACGGGCGTGACTGCGGTAGTTGACCATCTGCGCGACCACCCGGCAGGGGGTGGTGAGCGGCGAGAGGGCGGCCAGCTCGGCGACGGGCGTGCCGGGCTCGGCGAAGAGCGCGGCCTCTCGCACGGCGGCCCGGTCGGCGATCAGTTCGGCGGTGGTGACGGCCTTGGTGTCGACCGGGACGGCCCGGTCACCACGAACCGCCCACCACCCGTCGGAGGTGCGCAGGACGTTGGTGCTCATGTCAGTACTTTCGTGAGGGGGTTGCGGATTCAGGACTTGGCGGCCTTGAGCAGACCCAGCAGACGCGCCATGTCCATCTCGTTGTCACCGCGCAGGGCCTCGATGACGTGGCGGACCCGCTCCGGGGTGGGGCTCGCACCGAGGAAGTCACGCGTGGCCGGCGGGCCCCACTGGGCCAGCCCGGTGGTCGAGAAGGCGGCCCAGCCGGGCTCGGTGTCGCAGGAGAACAGGTCGCCGTCGGCGAAGTGCTCCAGCATGAAGTGGTCGGGATCGCGCCAGTAGTCGAAGATCTGGCTGCCCTGGATGTGCCGTCCGATGCCCCAACTGCGCCGGTAGCCGCGCTCCTTGAGGTATTCACCGCCGGCCGCGATCGAGTCCAGGTCGGTGACCTGGTAGGCGGAGTGGACATAGCCGGTGCCCGGCCCCAGGTGCATGGCCAGCGTGTGGTGGTCGGCCGGCACGCTGCCGAGGTCGCAGCGGATGAACGCCATGACCGGGCCGCGCTCGCGCTGCCCGTCCAGGAACAGGAAGTCGGACACGATCATGCCGAGGGTGTCCAGGTACCAGTCCAGCGCCCGCGCGAACACCCGCGTCTCCAGCACCAGATGCCCCAGCCGCTGGATCCGGGACGGCTCGCGCGGCGGGCGCTGCGAGGTGTTCGTACGACGGCGAGCGGTGCCGAAGTTGAGCAGCAGCGGCTGCTGCTCGGGCAGCGCAGAAAGCTGCTCGCCGCAGTGCACCACCCGTACCGGGAAGCCGGACGGGTCGAGCAGGCCGACCACCTTGCCGCCACCCGGCACGTCCGCGTCCCGCACCTCGGAGCCGGTGGTCCGCGCCAGCCGGTCCAGGTCGGCCCGCTCCGCCGCCCGGAACGCCGGGCCGATGAAGCGCGAGCTCCGCCCGCGCCGGATCACCATGCAGGGCGAGCCCGGGAAGGTGCCGCGCAGCCACAGCTCCCGCTCCGTGCGGGCGGCGATGCCGAACCCGAAGTCCCGGGCGAAGACCTCCGCCCGGTCCAGGTCGGGCTTCTCGAACTCCAGCCAGGCCAGGTCCGCCACCTTGATGACGGGATTGCGGGAGCGGCCGGGGTGCTCGCCGCGCAGGGCGCCCTGGTCGCTGTGCAGGTCCTGGTGGGCCGTCTTGACGTCGGTCCCGAGGAGGCGGTGTTCAGACATGGTGCCCTCCGAGCAGCATTGCCGTAATGACGAAATCATCAACTTTGACAGTCTCGTCGTCAAGACCTTCCCGAGGGTAAATGATGATTTCATCAGAGCTGCTGTCGTCATCGCCCTGCGGCTAGACTTTGCGCATGCCTACGTCAGCCCCGCCCAGCAACCGCTTCGAGCGGCGCCGCGCCGAGACCCGTCGCGCACTCATCGGCGCCGCCCGGCAGATCCTCGCCGAGACCGGCGACACCAGCGCCAGCATCCAGGCGATCGCCGAGCGCGCCGACGTCGGCTTCGGCTCCTTCTACAACCACTTCGAATCCAAGACGGAGCTGTTCGAGGCAGCCGTGGTGGACGCACTGGAGGAGTTCGGCCAGAACTTCGACGAGCGCCTCGCGGGGATCGACGACCCCGCAGAACTCGTCGCGGCCGGCTTCCGGCTCAGCGCCCGCATGGCCGACTCCCACCCCGAGCTGATGCAGGTCCTCCGCCGCCGCGGCATGGGCCACATCCACTCGGACAACGGCCTGACCCGGCGGGCACTGCGCGACCTCGAGGCCGGCCTCGCCTCTGCACGCTTCGCCCCTGTCGACCCGGTCGTCGCCCTGACCGCCCTGGGCGGAACCCTGCTGTCCCTGGTGGAGCTGAGATTCGCCCGCCCCGACCTGGACGGCGACGAGGCCGCGGTGAACCTCGCCGAGATGGTCCTGCGGATGCTGGGCGTGCCACAGGACGACGCCCACAGGGTCGCCCGGCGCCCCCTGCCCGACCCCACATCACCGGCCCCTCCCGCGCGGTGAGCGACGAGCTCGGCCGGAAGGTGGCCGAGCGGCCGACGAAGTCGGCGCCGATCGCGTCCCGCCGTGGGAGGACGGCACGGCACGCATGTCGGCGGCACGCGCGCCACGTGGTGGGGCGCACCCCACCGGCCCCGGGTACAGCAACCGCACCGGGTGTGGGCTGCCCCAGCCGTCTGCGTGGTGATCATCTGAGGTGCGCCGCTCGCCGAGGTCTGCAAGGTGCCGGAGTCGACGGACTCTGACCTACGCCGCGATCGGCCTGATCGTCGTGGCCGAACTCGGCGGACTGACCGTCGGGTCCCGTAGCTGGGGGCCCGCTCTTACAGGGAGGCGGGCCGCCAGGTCACCTGACCCGGCCCGCACCGGAGTGTCCCGCTGTGTCACCGTCGGCCCGGATCGCACCTCGGGCGCGGCTGCCCTCAGAGGTGCGCGGCGAAGTACCGGGCGATGCCCGCGATCCCCTCACTCACGGCTCGTTCGACGATGGGCGCCAGGACCTCGGCAAGGATCTCCTGGCTGTAGACCACGCGTGAGCCGTCCGCGTCAGTTGCTCGAATGACGCGGGCTGCTCCCCCACGGCTTTGCCGGATTGGGTGAACGACGACTTGTTCGTGCCCGACTGGTCCATCTCGTCAAGGGCCCGGTCCAGTTTCTCTGCGCCATCGCCGTGGGAACGCGGCATGTTCACCCGCCGCCGGCAGACGCCGCGACTTGGCGTTGGTTCGCACCGTGCCCGCCACCCGCCTCAGGCCGCGAGACCGTGACTTCGGGGCTTGCACTTGACACGCCCATCTTATCGGCAACAGTGTAACCATTATGAACACCTGGTCTGAGCCGCAGCCCGATTCCCGGTTCGTCGCGGTGGGTGGATTGCGGATCCACTACAAACGCGCCGGGCACGGACCGGCACTCGTTCTGCTGCACGGCAGCGCTTCGTCGCTTCAGCACTTCGACCGTGCGGCGGCGCTGCTGTCGGAGTCGTTCGACGTCATCCGCCCCGACCTGCCGGGGTTCGGCCTGACCGGCCCCCGCAAGGACCGCGACTACCGCATCCCGACCTACACGGCGGTGGTGGCGGCCTTCCTGGAGGCGCTGGAGGTGCCTCGCTACGCGGTGGCCGGCAACTCACTGGGCGGCAACATCGCCTGGAACCTCGCCCTGGACCATCCGGAGCGGCTGACCGGCCTGGTGCTGGTCAACGCCACGGGGTACCCGGAGAAGGAGATCCCGGCGGGCATGCGCCTGACCCGCAACCCGCTGCTACGGCCTGTGTTGCGGCGCGTGATGCCGCGCCGCGCCCTCGAGCGCAACCTGCGTTCGAGCGTCGGCCCGCACTCGACGATCGTGGACGATGCCATGGTCGACCGTGCCCACCAGCTCATGAACCGGCCCGGGAACCGCTCGGCCTTTGTCGACTTCTGCAACACCGACCAGCCCGACCGCAGCGCGCAGATCCCCGGCATCACGGCGCCCACGCTCGTCCTGCGCAGCGCGAGCATCGACGGCCAGCACTTCGGCCGCGACATCCCCGGCGCCGTGGAGATGGTGCACCCCCATGACGGTCACCTGCTGCCCGAAGAGGAACCGCAGTGGGTCGCGGACGCGATCGTGATGTTCCTCCGCTCCTCCACCGACACCCCCACGCACTGAGGTCAAGGAGACCCGATTCATGAAGTACTTCGTCGCCTCCGGCGAGGACCGACGGCTCACCACCGAATCGCGGAAAGCCCTGCGCGGCAGTTTCATCGAACTCTCCGACGGCCTCACGCACTACGAACTGACGGGCCCCGAGGACGGGGAGCTGGTCGTGATGGCGGGCGGCCTGACCATCCCGCTCTTCTACTGGGACGGCCTGGTCACCGAGCTGCACACCCGCGGGCTGCGCACTCTGACCTGCAGCGCGTACGGCCGCGGCTACTCGGACCGGGTGTGGGCGCGATACGACGAGGCCCTCTTCGCACGGCAGCTGGCCGAACTGACCGAACGCCTGGGTCTGACGACGAAGCCACTGCACATCGTCGGCACCTCCATGGGAGCCCTCGTCGCCATGACCTGCGTCGCCCAGTACCCATCATTGGTGTCCACCCTCACGATCGTCGGGCCCGCCGGCCTCGCGAAACCGCGACCGACTGCCCCTCACCGGCTACTGCGCAACGATCTGTTGGCCGGTGTCGTCGCCCGGATGAGCGGCCGCCGGATACTCCAGGGGCACCTCGGGCACAACGTCCGCGACCCCGAACTCGGCGCGAAACTGACCGACATGGTCCTCGAGGCCTTCCGCTTCGAGGGGTCACTGCATGCGGTCTTCGACACACTGCAGCACCTGCCGCTCTCCGGCCGTGACGACCTCTTCCGGCAGACGGGCGCACTGGGCATTCCCACACTGCTCCTGTGGGGCGACGAGGACAACGTCACGCCCCTGACCCACCTCACCGCAGCTCGTGCCCTCCTGAAGCCCCAGGAGCATCACGTGATTCCGGAATGCGGTCACATGGCCCCGTTCGAACGTCCGCGCCACGTCGCCGACCGGATCGTCCCGTTCGTGGCCGCACGCGCCGAAAGGCTCGACTCATGAACGTCCCGCAGGTCATCGACGTACTGGTCATCGGTGCGGGGCCTTCGGGATCTGCCCTGGCGATCGACCTCGTACGCCGGGGACTGGACGTACGGATCGTCGACAGGGCTCCCCATGCCTTCGACGGCTCCCGCGCCAAGGGCGTCCAGCCCCGCAGCCTCGAAGTCCTCGACGACCTCGGTGCCCTGCCCGACGTGCTGGCCGGCGGCAGCACGTACCCCAAGCTCGGGATCCATGCCGGCCCCCTGACCGTGCCGTGGAAGATGTTCACCCACAGGGAGGCGACTGCGAACGTCCCGTACCCGAACACCTGGTTGATCCCTCAGTTCCGCACGGACCGCGCACTGCACGCCCGGCTCAGCGAGCTCGGCCATGAGATCGAGTTCGGCAGGGAACTGACCCAACTGACGCAGGACGAGGACGCGGTGGTCGCAAAGGTGGCGGGCGCGGACGGCACGGAGGAGATCGTCGCCCGGTACGTCGTGGGCGCCGACGGTGGTTCCAGCGCGGTGCGCAAGCAGCTCGGCATCGGTTTCGTCGGTACCACGGACGAGAGCGACCGGATGCTCATCGTTGACGCCTCGGTGACCGGTCTGGCCCGCAACCGGTGGCACATGTGGCCCGGCCGGGGCGGCACGTTCATCGGCGCCTGCCCGCTCCCGCACAGCGACATGTTCCAGTGGATGATCCGTCTCACTCCGGACGAGGAACCGCCTGCTGAGAAGGACGACATCGTCCGGCGGATCCACCAGCACACCCGCAACCGGGGCATCCAGATGCACGACATCCACTGGACGTCGGTGTTCCGGCCCAACATCCGCCTGGCGGAGAGTTACGGCCGAGGGCGGGTCTTCCTCGCCGGTGACGCCGCGCACGTCCACACCCCTGCCGGCGCCCAGGGCCTGAACACCGGCCTGCAGGACGGCTACAACCTCGGCTGGAAGCTCGGCCAGGTCCTCGCCGGGGCGGACGCCACGCTGCTCGACACCTACGAGGCCGAGCGGCGGCCGATCGCCGCCGGGGTCCTGGGCCTGTCCACGGACAAGTGGGGTGGCATCGCCAAGCTCGACCCGTCGAGCATGAAGCGAGGCAAGGACGAGCAGCAGCTCGCCCTGACGTACTACGGCGGCCCGCTCGCCCCCGCCGACGGGATGCGCACCGGGACACTGCGTGCGGGCGACCGCGCGCCGGACGCCGAACTGCTCGGCGCCGACGGAACCGGGACCCGGCTGTTCGACGTCTTCCGCGGGCCGTACTTCACCGCCATCGCCTACGGACCGGGTGCCGCCCGGGACCTGGAAGTGCTCGCCTGGCCGACGGCCGGCGCTCAGCTGAAGCGGCTGACGGTCGGGACGACCGCCGCCGACGGTCTCGGCTTTCTCGACCCGATGAACACCCTGAAGCGCGCTTACGGCCTGACCGGCGACACCCTGCTGCTGATCCGTCCCGACGGCTATGTCGGGCACATCGCCACTCGGGACTTCCTCACCACCACACAATCCGCCGCGCGGGCAATGACGCCCTGAGCAGCAAGGAGCCGCACCATGTCCCATCAGCGCCACACCTGTTCCCGTGCGGGGGCCACCCCATGAGCCGCGTACTGCTGCGCGGGGCGCAGGTCGTCACGATGGCGCCGGGCCGTCCCGACGCCGAGCATGCCGACATCCTCGTCGACGGCGACCGTATCGCCGCCGTCGGCGAGAACATCGAGGCATCCGACGCCGAAGTCGTCGACTTCTCCGGCCGCATCGTCATCCCCGGCCTCGTCAACGCCCACTTGCACACCTGGCAGACTGCGTTGCGCTCCGTGGGTGCCGACTGGACTCTGATGGAGTACCTCACCCACCTCCACGGCGCGTGCGCCGGCCACTACACCCCGGCCGACATGCACATCAGCAATCTGGTCGGCGCACTGAACCAGCTCAACTGCGGTACGACCACCCTCGGCGACTGGTGTCACAACGCCCTCTCGCCCGAACACGCCGACGCCGCCGTCGAGGGCTTGGCCCACGCCGGGATCCGCGCCGTCTTCCTGCACGGCACGGCCTACCGGTCGCCGGACACCCCCCACCCCGTCACCGAGATCGACCGGTTGCTCGACGGCCCCGTCCGCGACAGCGCCCTCCTCTCCCTGGGCATGGCACTGCAGGGGCCGCAGTACTCCTCGCCCGACACCGCGTTGGCCGATTTCCGAGCCGGCGCGGAACGCGGCCTCGTCGTCTCGATGCACCAAAGCGGCGGAGAACCCTCCCCCGGCTGGGGAGCCGTGCGCGCCGCCGGACTGTTCAGCCCCCTGACCAACATCGTGCACGGGATCGACCTGCCCGAGGACTGGATCAAGATGCTCGTCGCGGCAGGCGTCACCTTCACCAGCACCCCGGAGAACGAACTGGGCCAAGGACACGGCACACCCATCACCGGGTCACTGCTACGCCTGGACGCGGCGCCCTCCCTGGGTACCGACATCGACATCGCCGTACCCGGCGAGCTCCTCACGGCCGCCCGCATCGCCCTGGCCCACCAGCGCAGCCTGGACCACGCCCAGCACCGACAGACCACAGGCATGCACGCCAACACCGCTTCGGTCACGGCCAAGCAGGCACTGGCCTGGGCCACGGTGGAAGGGGCGAAGGCCCTGGGCCTCGCCGACCGGGTTGGCCGGATCGAGGTGGGCATGCAGGCCGACCTGGTCGCCGTCGACGCCCGGGCCCTCAACCTGTGGCCGGCACACGATCCGGTCGCCACGGCGCTGCACGCCGACATCGCCAACATCGAAGCCGTGATGGTCGCCGGCACCTGGCGCAAACGCGATCACGCCCTGCTCATGTCGCGACTCGATGAGGTCAAGGACCAGCTCCGCGAGTCCGGAGAGCGGCTGTTGCGCAGCATCGGGACCGCAGGCAACGACGGCTGACACCCGCGGCAGCCTTCGAGCAGGAACCAAGCGCCGACAGGCACGGCACGCCGTACTCCTCGGCGCGACGGTCCCCTCCCGGCCCTCTGGACGAGGGGGGCATCGAGAACCTGAGCATGCGCAGGGTCGGCAGTCGCCTCAGGCCTCGTCTCGCAGGTGGGCAAGCCCGCTGAGAAGAAGCTCGAGACCGAAGGAGAACTCGTCCTCGATCGGCACGGGCAACACCCCGGCAACGGTGGCGGTGGCCGGGAACAGGTCCGGATCCACGCTCTGAAAGACGGCCGCCGGCTGTGCATCGTCGGGCTGTCCTGCGCCGCCGTGCCCGTTGACCTGTACGGCGAACCCGAGGACATAGCGGGCCAGGGTCGCGAACGCGTACGCGGCGACTTGCGGCGGGAAGCCGCAGTCGAGCAACACCGCGACGCAGCGCTCCCGCAGTGCCATGGCGTTGGGTCCCAGGGGAATCTGCTCGACCAGCAGGCGCGCCGCGTTCCGGTGCCGGGCCAAGGCGTCGAACATGGTGTGCGCGACCGTCCGCAGCGCCCGCTCCCAGCCCAGAGCGGTGAGTTCGTCGCCGTTCAGCTCCACGCCGCCGAACATGCGGTCCACGACATGGGCGACCAGCGCTGCCCGGTTGTCGAAGTGCCGGTACAGCGTCGCCGTGCCCGAGCCCAGCCGTTGAGCCAGCGTCCGCATCGAGAGGGCCTCCGAGCCCTCCTCGTCCACGATCTGCAGTGCTGTGGCGACGATGCGCTCCAACGGCACCGGCGGCCGCCCCGGAGAACGCCGAGCCGCTGCCGAGTCCGCTCGCGCAGGCACAGGGTCCACCATGGAACGTTCCACCTCCTTGGTCAGCACCATAACAGTAACGCCGTAGCCGATATAGAGGTCGCGGCACGTGGTGGAGAAATGCGCTACACGGGCAGCTGTCGCCTCGACTGCCGTGGACAGGACGCTGACGTTCAGGTGGCCTTCGCAACGCCACGGCCGAATTTCCGCCTGTACAGATCTTGACACCTACTCACCGAGCGGCAAAGAATTCCCGCTGCAAACACAGGAATGAAACGATTCAAAAACGTGGCGTCGCCGCCGCGTCCCCTCCTCCCCGGTGTCCAGGACGCCCCCACCCCCCTCACCGCACCTCGACAGTAGGAGCCCGCATGTCCTCTGTAACGCGCCGGTCCGTCCTGCGCTCGGCCATAGCCGTGGCACTCGCGCCCACCCTCGGCTCGGTGCTGCTGCCGGACCTCACTCCCCCGGCCTCGGCCGCCGTCTCCTGGACCGCGAAGTGGATCTGGGCTCCGTCCAGTTCGACGAACCAGTGGGTGGCGTTCCGCAGATCGTTCACCCTGGGTTCCGCGCCGTCCAAGGCGGTGACGCAGATCGCGGCGGACTCCAAGTACTGGCTGTGGGTCAACGGCACGCTCGTCGTCTTCGACGGACAGCTCAAGCGCGGCCCCGACCGCACCGGCACCTACTACGACGAGATCGACCTCGCCCCGTACCTCACGAGCGGTCGCAACACGGTGGCGCTGCTGGTGTGGTACTTCGGCAAGCAGGGCTTCTCACACAGCAGCAGCGGCAAGGGCGGTCTGCTCTTCCAGTCCGACATCACCACTGGTTCCACCACCACCCGGCTGGTCAGCGACACCAGTTGGAAGCACATCGTCCACCCGGGCTACTCCAACAACACCAGCGGCACCCAGGTCAACTTCCGTCTGCCCGAGTCGAACGTCTCCTACGACGCCCGCAACGCCACCGCCATGACCGCCTGGGAGTCGGCCGGTTTCGACGACAGCGCCTGGAATGCCCCCACCGACTTCGGAGCCGCTGGAGCCGCGCCCTGGAACGATCTCGTCCGTCGGCCGGTCCCTCAGTTCCGGTACTCGGGCCTGAAGTCCTACGGCAACGCGTCGTCGCTGCCGACCACGGGACAGGGCGCCACCGCCATCACGGCCACCTTGCCGTCGAACCTCCAGGTCACGCCCTATCTGAAGGTGGACTCTCCGGCCGGCGCGGTGATCGGCATGCAGACCGACCACTACGCCGACGGCGATGGCCTGACCGGCCTCACGCCCGGGGCGGAGAACAACGTTCGCGCCACCTACGTCTGCACGGGCGGGGTCCAGGATTTCGAGGCGCTGGCCTGGATGAGCGGCACGGCGGTGAAGTACACGATCCCCGCGGGCGTCACCATCCTGGACCTGAAGTACCGGGAATCCGGTTACGACACCGACTTCGCCGGATCGTTCAGCAGCAGTGAGGCGTTCTTCGACACCCTGTGGGGCAAGGCCGCGCGCACGATGTACGTCAACATGCGCGACAACTACATGGACTGCCCCACCCGCGAGCGCGCCCAGTGGTGGGGCGACGTGGTCAACCAGCTCAAAGAAGGCTTCTACACCTTCGACACCCGCTCCCATGCCCTCGGCGCCAAGGCGATCGCCCAGCTGACCGCCTGGCAGAAGCCCGGCGGCGTGCTCTACTCCCCCATCCCCTCCACCATCTGGACCGCTGAGCTGCCCGTCCAGATGCTCGCCTCGGTATGGGCCTTCGGCACGTACCACCTCTACACGGGCAACTCCGACGCCGTCGCCGGCACCTACCCCGCGGTGAAGGCGTACCTGAACCTGTGGAGCCTGGACTCGGCCGGGCTGGTCAGCCACCGCGCCGGGGACTGGGACTGGGAGGACTGGGGCAGCAACATCGACGCCCGTGTCCTGGACAACTGCTGGTACTACCTGGCCCTCGACACGGCGATCACTCTCGCCGGCCTCAGCGGCAACAGCAGCGACGTCGCCGCCTGGCAGGCCAAGCGCGACAGCATCAAGGCCAACTTCGACCGCGTTCTGTGGGACACGTCCAGGAACGAGTACCGCTCACCCGGTTACACCGGCGACACCGACGACCGCGCCAACGGCCTCGCTGTCGTCGCCGGCCTCGCGCCTGCCTCCCGCTACCGGGCGATCACCGAGGTGCTGCGCACTCACCTCAACGCCAGCCCCTACATGGAGTTCTACGTCCTGGAAGCTCTTTACCTCATGGGAGCGGCCACTGTCGCCGAGGAGCGGATGCGCAACCGCTACGCCGCCCAGGTCGCCGACCCCACCTGCTACACCCTGTGGGAGATCTGGGACAAGTCGGGTGGTACCGACAACCATGCCTGGAACGGCGGCCCCCTGTACACCATGTCCGCCTACGCCGCCGGGGTCCGTCCCACCAAGCCCGGCTGGGAGACTTACGACGTCATCCCGCAGACCGGCACCCTCACGAAAATCAACACGGTCACGCCGACCGTCAAGGGTGACATCCGCTTCGGCATCACGCGCGACGGCGACCAGGTCACTCTGACCCTGACCTCCCCGACTGCAACGAGCGCGCGGGTGGGTGTTCCGACGTACCGCGGCTCATCCCCGGTCATCATGGCCAACGGAACCACCGTCTTCACGGGGGGCTCCGCCACCGGCAGCGTCTCGGGCCTCAGCTATGCGAGCAAGGACTCCTCGTACGTCTACTTCACCCTCCAGCCGGGCAGCTGGACGTTCACGGTCACGGGCGCCGGCCGCCTGGACAACCTCGCCCTCGGCCGGCCGGTCTCCAGCAACAGCAGCCTGGAGAACAGCGACTGGGGCCGCAGCCGGCTCACCGACGGCAAGCTCACCAGCGCGGCCGGTGCCAAGGGGTACACCAGCAACGACTTCCCCTCTCCCGACGTCAGCGCGAGCCCCGTCTGGGTGGAGATCGACCTCGGTGCCGACACCGACCTCGACGCCGTACGACTCTTTCCCCGCACCGACACCCCGGCGGTCGGCGGCGGGACAGCGGGCTTCCCCGTCGACTTCACCATCCAGACCCGCCCCGACGGGTCGAACACCTACACCACCGTCCGCACCATCACCGCCGAGCCCAACCCGGGCGGGCTGGTGCAGACGTACGGCTTCACCACCACGACCGCCCGCTACGTCCGTCTGCAAGCCACCAAGCTCGGTGCCCCTCCCGTCGACGAGACCACCAAGTACCGCCTCCAGCTCGCCGAACTGACCGTTCCCACCGCCGCGACCACCGTCACCGCCAACTACACGCTGGAGAACGGTGACTGGGGAAAGACACGCGTCCTCGACGGCAAGCTCACCAGCGTGACCGGCGCCAAGGGCTTCACCAGCATCGACTTCCCCTCCGCCGACGTCAGCGCCACCCCCGTATGGATCGAGATCGACCTCGGCGCCGACCGGGCCATCGGCTCCGTCACTCTTCACCCCCGCACGGACACCGGCGCGGCGGGCGGCGGCACAGCGGGCTTCCCCGTCGACTTCACCATCCAGACCCGCCCCGACGGGTCGAACACCTACGCCACCGCCCGCACCATCACCGCCGAGCCGAACCCGGGCGGAGCCGCTCAGACGTACACCCTCACGTCCGCCGTCGGCCGCTACGTACGCCTGAAGGTCTCGAAGCTCGGCAAGCCCGCCTCGGACGAGACCACCAGGTACCGTCTCCAGCTCGCCGAGATCCGCATCAAGTAGCAGGCCATCCGAACACGGGCGGCGGTCTCCGCCGCCCACCACAGATGGTCACTCACCGTAGCGCGCTCTGCCCTGCAACAGGTGCTGCGCCGCCGCCCCACCCTGACAGACTCCGTAAAGTCAAAGTCGGGGCAGCTCAACACAGACGCCGATACAGCCGGGAATCAGTGCCGATCTTCTCAACGGCCCCTGCCCTTCAGTTCCCTCGTGCCAGAGAGCATCATTGCGGTCGCTGATCGACTACACCGGCACGAGCGGCAGGACTCGGCGGGTAACGTCCAGGAGGACCTGGCAGCGTTCCGCATGTGCGGTGCGTTCTCGGCAGGGCGACGCACCCCTGCCAGCCGGGCCGCCCTGCTGCTGGACAGTGAACCGATCTGGGCCGCTCGACCGCGAATCCCGAGCCCTGACTAGGTCTCCAAGGGCGACCGGGTGGTGTGCGGCACTCCCAGCTTGGCAGCGGAACCGCCTTCGACCCCGCCCTCGGCCACGTCCGCCTGATCGACGGCCTCGTCCCGGCCGATGGCGAGCGGCGGTCACCAAGACCTCTTACAACGTCTTTACCACGCCCAACTTGCAACAGCTGCTGACCGAGCGCGGCATCCGCGAGGTCGTCGTATTCGGCATCCGCACCGAGCAGTGCTGCGAGACGAGCTCGCCCGGCGGTATCCCCGGGCGAGCGTTGTACGGGACGTGCTGTACGTGGTTGACGATCGCGTGGTGACCTCGGGGGCATCGCCATCTGCGATGTACAGAAAACTTGACATCATGTCGCGGCTGTTTGACACTGCCCGTGTCAAGCTTTCTTTACATCGGGAGCGGCAGTGGCATTCGAAGAGAAACGTGCCTGGATCATGGTCCTGGTCACGGTCGCGTCATACGCGGCGTACCTGGGCATCGTCCTGCGGCGGCACGAAGGAGCGGCGCCGCTGGCGCAGACGTCCTATGCGTCCCCGCTGCTGTGGACCGTCGGTGCGGCGATCGTCACGCAGATCGCGCTGAACATCACGGTGGCGATCGTGTCTCCCGAGGGCGCCAACACCAAGGACCAGCGCGACCGGGAGATCCACCGCTTCGGCATGTACATCGGGCAGTCGTTCATCGTGATCGGCGGCGTGGCCGGACTCGTCCTCGCGATGGTCCGCGCCGATCAGTTCTGGATCGCCAACGCCGTCTACCTGGCGTTCGTCCTGTCGGCGATCCTGTCATCCACGGCGAAGATCGTCGCCTACCGGCTGGGCTTCCACCCGTGGTGAGGCCGACCAGGGTCACCAACACGATCCGGGCGCTGCGCTTCGCCCACGGCGAGATGACCCAGGCCGAACTCGCCCGCCGCATCGGCGTGACCCGCCAGACCGTCATCGCCATCGAACAGGGCCGCTACTCGCCCACTCTGGAGATGGCCTTCCAGATCGCCCGAGTGTTCGGCGTCCCACTCGAAGAGGCTTTCCAGTACCCCGGAACCGACGAAACCGGCGAAACCGAGGGAGAGAGCAAGTGAAGGCCATCGTCCAAGACGCTTACGGACCGCCCGAGGACCTGCGTGTCGAAGAGATCGCACAGCCGGATCCCGGTAGCGGCGAGGTGCTCATCCAGGTCCGGGCGGCATCCGTGGACCCGGGCGTCTGGCACCTCACCACGGGCCAGCCGTATCTGCTGCGCGCCCTCGGTTTCGGGCTGCGGGCGCCCAAGGCACGCGTCCGGGGCATGGATGTCGCCGGACGGGTCAAAGCCGTCGGCCCGGACGTCACCCGCTTCCAGCCGGGCGACGAGGTGTACGGCACCTGCGACGGATCGTTCGCCGAGTACGCCTGCGCCAAGCAGGACAGGCTCGCCCGCAAGCCCGGCAACGTCGGCTTCGAGCAGGCGGCCGTCGTCCCGGTTTCCGGCTGCACAGCCCTCCAGGCGCTGCGCGATGTGGGGCGACTGCGGTCCGGGCAGAGTGTCCTCGTCATCGGCGCCGGGGGCGGCGTGGGCACCTTCGCGGTGCAACTGGCCAAGGCCCTCGGGGCCGGCCATGTCACCGGTGTCTGCAGCGACGCCACAGCAGAGCTGGTCCGCTCCCTCGGCGCCGACGAGGTGATCGACTACTCGCGTCAGGACCTCACCGACGGCACCCGCCGCTACGATCTCGTTCTCGACATCGCCGGCAACCGCCCCCTGGCCCGGCTGCGCCGCGTCCTCAGCCCCGGCGGGACGCTGGTCCTGGTCGGCGGTGAGGACGGCGGGAAGTGGTTCGGCGGCATGGGCCGGCTCCTGCGAGCCCTGCTGCTGTCTCCGCTCACCGGCCAGCGCCTCCGCGGCCTCTTCTCCACTCAGAGCCACGACGACCTGCGGCTCCTCGCGGAGCTCATCGAGGCGGGCGCGATGACCCCCGTCATCGACCGGACCTACCCGCTGGCTAACGTCCCCGAGGCCATCGGCTATCTGAGGAGTGGCCGTGCACGCGGGAAAATAGCCGTCAGCGTCTGACAGGAGTCCGGCGCAAACCGCGTGCCCGGCACGAGCGCCTGGCATCCCGCGTCGCGACGTTGCCATCAGGGACTTTGCTGCTCATCTCAGTCGGCCGCGCGGCCCCACGCCACCGGCTCCTTCAGTACCGCCATGCCTCCGAGAGGGAACGACATGCCAGTGTTGCGACAGGCCCGCGTCTCCGACCACGGCACGATCGTCGCATGTGTACAGCAGTGGTGGGGGGATTCGCGTGCCCCCGCGCAGGCCCGCGAGCTATCACTGCTGCTGCCCAAGCTGTTCTTGCAGTTCTTCTCAGGCACCAGCCTGGTCCTGGAGAACGAAGCCGGCGTCAGGGCGTTCCTCATTGGTTTCCACTCCGCCGACAACGACGAAGAGGCGTACATCCACTTCGTGGGAGTGGATCCCAAGCTTCGTGGGCAGGGGGTTGCCCGGCGTCTGTACACCACCTTCTTCCAGCATGCTGCCGACGTCGGCCGCACAGAGGTGCGTGCGATCACCTCGCCGGGAAACAAGGGATCCATCGCCTTTCACCGCGCTATGGGATTCACCCTGGAAAGCGGCGACCGAGAGGTCGATGGTCTGCCCGTACACAGTGACTACGACGGTCCTGGGCAGGACCGGGTGTGCTTTCACAAAAAGTTGGCCCTCTGATCCACGATCACCACTTCCGCACGAGGCAACGACATATAGATACGTATGGATAGGGGCCTGCTGATGAGACTCCCCACGACGGCGCACACGTCCCGCCCCTGGCGGATTCACGAGATCGCCGGTGACTTCCGCGTCGAGGACGTCTGGGCGCTGCCGACACCGGGCGGTCCCCACGACTTCCCGCACCTGGTCCGCCAGATCGCGAACGGGCCGAGAGACGGGGCCACCGCATCCTCCCCCTCCCTCGTGTACCGCCTGCTCTTCGAGGTTCGCTGGAAGCTCGGGAGGGTGTTCGGCTGGGACAAAGCCGACTCCGGCATCGGCACCCGGGTGCCGACGCTGCGCGACCGGTTGCCGGCGGACCTCCGCGAGGGTCCGCGGGGGCCCGATGTCCGTTCGGATCCGTTCACCTCCCTCTACCAACTGCACGACGAGTGGGCGGCCGAGACGGCGAACCGGACCGTGCACGCCGTTTTGCACATCGGCTGGGTCCCGGACGAGGCCGGTGGCCACCGCGGCCAGATGGCCATCCTGGTGAAGCCGAACGGGCTGTTCGGCAGCGCATACATGGCCGCTATCAAGCCCTTCCGGTACATGTTGGTGTATCCGGCGCTGCTTCGAGCAATGGGACGCACATGGCAGGCGAGTGCCGAAGAAAGACGCGCAAAACGTGCGTGAACAGAGCAACTCGGACAGCGCTCTTCACGGCCTCATTGCCGCCGTCACCGAGGCCCCCGCAGCGCCTCCATGGTGTTCGCACGCACTCCCACGCCCAGAACTATGGTGTCCCACCACATACGCCTCTGACCTGCACCTTCCTACGGTGTGGCGACACGCAAACGTCCCCGTCGAACGTCAGGAAGTGGTGCCGATGTCCTCCCCCGCGACCGCTCCACCAGCCCCGTCCAGCCTCCCCCGCATCGTCGCCGCCAGCCTCATCGGCACCACCATCGAGTGGTACGACTTCTTTCTCTACGGCTCTGCCGCCGCGCTGGTGTTCAACAAGCTGTTCTTTCCGGGCTCCGATCCTCTCGTCGGGACGCTGCTGTCGTTCCTGACGTATGCCGTCGGGTTCGCGGCCCGGCCGATCGGGGCGCTGGTGTTCGGGCACTACGGTGACCGGCTGGGGCGCAAGAAGCTGCTGGTGCTGAGTCTGGTGATGATGGGCGGGGCGACCTTCGCGATCGGCCTGCTGCCCACGCACGCGACCGTCGGGAGCGCCGCGCCGGTGCTGCTGACCACGCTGCGTCTGATCCAGGGGTTCGCGCTCGGCGGCGAGTGGGGCGGCGCCGTTCTGCTGGTGTCCGAGCACGGGGACGCGGGGCGGCGTGGCTTCTGGGCCGCGTGGCCGCAGACGGGGGCGCCGGCCGGGCAGTTGCTGGCGACCGGTGTGCTGTCGCTGCTCACCGCCGTGCTCTCGGACGACGCCTTCGGTTCCTGGGGCTGGCGCATTCCGTTCCTGCTCTCCGGTCTGCTGGTGATCGTCGGTCTGTGGATTCGTCTCTCTGTCGATGAATCACCTGTCTTCAAGGAGGCACTGGAGCGGGCCGAGTCCCGGCGGGCCGGTGAGGCGGAGAAGCTTCCGGTCGTGGCCGTGCTGCGGCACCACTGGCGGGACGTGCTCGTCGCCATGGGCGCCCGCATGGCCGAGAACATCAGCTACTACGTCATCACCGCCTTCATCCTGGTGTACGCCACCACGTCGGCCGGTGTGTCGAAGCAGACCGCTCTGAACGCCGTCCTCATCGGCTCGGCCGTGCACTTCGCGGTGATCCCCGCCTGGGGCGCACTGTCCGACCGGGTGGGGCGCCGGCCGGTGTACCTGTTCGGGGCGGCCGGCGTGGGGCTGTGGATGTTCCCGTTCTTCTCGCTCGTCGACACCGGCTCCTTCGGGAACCTGGTGGCGGCCGTGACCGTCGGGCTCGTGCTGCACGGTGCCATGTACGCGCCGCAGGCGGCCTTCTTCGCCGAGATGTTCGCCACCCGGATGCGGTACTCCGGTGCGTCCATCGGCGCCCAGTTCGCCTCGGTGGCGGCCGGCGCGCCCGCGCCGCTCATCGCCACCGCGCTGCTCTCCGACTACGGCAGCTCCACGCCGATCGCCCTCTACGTGATCGCGGCCGCCGTCCTGACGCTGGTCGCCGTGGCGGTGGCCCGGGAGACACGGCACCGGGATCTCGCGGAGGTGGCGGCGGGCGACGGCGAACGCGACTCGGCGAGTGCGGCGGCCGAGGCCCGCACGGTGTGACCTGCGAGAGCACTCGATGACTGCCGACCGGCTCCCCGCGGGGCCGGTCAGCGGCGTTCCGGGGCCGCCAACCGGTGCAGGCGCAGAGCGAGTTGGATCTCCAGGGCACGGGCCGGGGTCTGCCAGTCCTCGCCGAGGAGGCGGCCCACCCGCTCCAGCCGCTGGGCGACCGTGTTCACGTGCACGTGGAGCGCGTCCTTGGTACGGGCCGGGCTCGCCCCGGACGCGAAGTAGGCCTCCAGGGTCTGCAGCAGGTCCGTGCCGCGGCGCCGGTCGTAGGCCACGACGGGGCCGAGGGTGCGCTCGACGAAGCCGCCGATGTCCCGTTCGCCGGCGAGGAGCAGGCCGAGGAAACCGAAGTCCTCGGCTGCCGCGCCCTCTCCGTCCCGGCCCAGCAGGTGCAGCGTCTCCAGGCAGCGGCGGCCCTCGGTGTAGGCGGCGGCCACGGCGTCGGGGCGGGCCGCGAGGTCGGTGACGGGGGCGGAGGCGCCGACGGTGACGGGCTGATGGACGGCCGTGCCGAGGTGCCGGGCGGTGCGGCGGGCCATGTCCGTGGCGGTGTCGCGGGCGGTGAGCGGGAGCAGCAGGACCGTGCCGCCGTCACGGGCTGCGGCCAGGCCGTGCCGGGTGGCGGCGAGGTGGGAGGCGGCGGACCACAGGCGCCGGCGGGCTGCGGCCTCCTCGTCGGCGTCGGCCGCGGGGCCGTCGAGGCGGGCGGCGAGGACGACATGGGTGGCGTCCAGGTCGGCGTGCAGGCGGGCGGCGCGCTCGCGCAGCAGGCGCGGGTCCCGGTCGCGGGCGTCCAGGAGGTCGTCCAGCAGTTCGCCGCGCACGCGCTGTTCCGCCTCGGCCGCCGAGCGGCGGGCCAGCAGGAGCAGCGAGGTGACCATGGCCGCGCGCTCCAGGGTGCGCTGGTCGACGGGGTCGAGGCCGGGATGGCCGCGCAGCACCAGCGCGCCGAGGAGTTCACCGCCCGCGGCCACCGCCGCGATCCAGTCGCTGCCGTGCCGTACGGCGTGCCCCTCGGCGCGGGAGGCCTCCAGCGCCTCGGCGGGTGCCGTGGCGGCCTCGGTGAACTCGACCGTGCCGTCGAGGACTTCGGAGACGGCCGCGGCCACGTCGTGGACCCCGCCGCCGCGCAGGACGAGTTCGGCGAGCCGGTCGTGCACGTCCGAGGCGCGCTCGATGACGGCGCTGCGGTCCCGGATGATCTCGTTGGCCTGCTCCAGGCCGGCCAGGGCCGAGCGGGTCTCGGTGAGCAGGTTGGCGGTGTCGATGGCGGTGGCGGCGAGGGCGGCGAAGGAGCCGAGCAGGGCGATCTGCTCGCGTTCGAACACGCGGGCGCGCCGGTCCGCGGCGAAGAGGACCCCGATGACGTGCGGGCCGAGCATGAGCGGTACGCCGAGGATGGCGACCAGGCCCTCGTCGCGCACTCCGGCGTCGATGGTGAGGGTGTGCTGGAAGCGGGCGTCCTTGAAGTAGTCGTCGGTGACGTACGGCCGCGCGGTCTGGGCGACCAGGCCGCCGAGCCCCTCGCCCATGCCGAGGCGCAGCTGCTGGAAGCGGGCGGAGACGGACCCCTCGGTCACGCGCATGTAGGTGTCGCCGCGGTCGGGGTCGTTGAGGCTGAGGTAGGCGATGTCCGTGCCGAGCAGAGAGCGGGCGCGCTGCACGATGGCCTGCAGCACCGCGTCGACGTCCCGGAGGCCGGCCAGGTCGTGGGCGGTCTCGAAGAGCGCGGACAGCTCCGCCTCGCGCCGCCGGCGTCCTTCCAGTTCCGCGCGCACGCGCAGGGCGAGGAGCTTGGCGTTCTCCAGCGCCGCGATCCGCTCGGCGGGCTGTCCCTCGGCGCGGGCGAGCAGCACCGGCTGCTCGTACGCCTCGGCGGACGCGTCGCGGGCCAGCAGTTCGAGGTACGGGGCCCCCGCACCGGCGCCGGGCTCGTCGGGGGCGCCCCCTGCCGTGGGGCGCTCGGCCGGCTGGACGTGATCGCGAGACATGGTCACAGGATTCCGTATCGGCCACCCGGCCCGTCAGGCCTGTGGAAAACTCCCGGGCCCGGCACGGCGGGCCCGCCCGGTGGGCCGTCGGGCCCGGTCAGTGGGCCGTCCAGCCGCCGTCGAGCACGAGCGAGGTGCCGGTGACGAAGGACGCCTGGGGGCTGCACAGGTAGGCCACCGCCTCGGCGACCTCCTCGGGTTCGATGAGCCGCTGGACGGCGCTGTCCTTGAGCAGGATCTCGGACAGGACGCGCTCCTCGGGGATGCCGTGCGCCGCGGCCTGGTCGGCGATCTGCTTCTCGACCAGCGGGGTGCGCACATAGGCCGGGTTCACACAGTTGGAGGTCACACCGTGGGCGGCGCCCTCCAGGGCGGCCGTCTTGGAGAGGCCTTCGAGACCGTGTTTGGCGGCCACATAGGCGGACTTGAACGCCGAGGCGCGCAGCCCATGGACCGAGGACACATTGACGATCCGGCCCCAGCCCTGCGTGTACATATGGGGCAGGGCGCCCCGGATGAGCCGGAACGGGGCCTCGAGCATCACGGTCAGCACGGTGTGGAAGACGTCGGGCGGGAACTCCTCGAGAGGCCGCACCAGTTGAAGTCCGGCGTTGTTGACCAGGACGTCGGTGCCCGTGGCGGCGCGCTCGGCGGCGTCGAGATCGGTGAGGTCCAGGGCGTGGGGTACGACGGTGCCCGCGAGGTCTCCGGCCCGCCGGGCGTCTTCCGCGAGTTCGTCCAGGCCCGCCGCGTCCCGGTCGACGGCTCTCACCTCGGCCCCGGCAGCGGCGAGCCGCAGCGCGCAGGCGCGGCCGATGCCGCCGGCGGCGCCGGTGACCAGGGCGGTACGGCCGCCCAGGTCGAGGGCGGACGGCTGGGCTGGGCGGTGGGACCCGGGCAGGGGGCTGGACGAGGTCATGGGCCGACCCTAAGCGGAACCCGGCCGTCACCACATGTGGTGCTCACCCATACTTCAGCCAACACTCATGGGGTCGAACCATGTGGGTGCCTCGGACATGGCCTGCTTGATCCGGAACAGTCCGAACTCGTTCAGGTCGGGCAGGGCGTCGACCGGGAACCAGCCCACCTCGAGCGACTCGTCGTCGTTGACCCGGGCCTCGCCGCCCACGGCCCGGCAGCGGAAGGTGATGTCCATGTACTGGCAGATGTCCCCGTTGCCGTACGTGACCGGTTCCAGGGCCTGTACGAGGACGACCCGCTCGGCGACACAGCGCACCGCCGTCTCCTCGAAGACCTCCCGCACGGCGCAGACCGCGGGCTGCTCACCCGGCTCCGGGATGCCGCCGATCACCGACCACCTGCGGGTGTCGGACCGCCGACCGAGGAGCACTCTGTCCTCGTCGTCGAAGACGATCGCGGTAACCCCGGGGAGCCACAGCAACTGCTGGCCGGCGGAGGCGCGGAGCGTGCGGATGAAGTCAGGAGTAGCCATGGACCGACCCTAACGGGCCGGTCCTAGGCCTGCTTGCGCGTTCGGGGGGCGTACGGCGGCCGTACGGCTACGCGCCACCGGCTCGCCGGCCGCGGATCCCGGACCCGACCGCCCAGCCGACGCCGCCCGCGGCGACGACCAGCAGGGCGATCTCCGGGAGGATGCCCAGCCGGGTGGCGGGCGTCTCGGAGGTGCGCAGGGGGATCTTCTGGACGAGGTAGGCGGGCACGAACATGCCGGTCTTCTGGGTGATCTTCCCGTCCGGCATGATGAACGCGCTGACGCCGCTGGTCACCGGCACGGTCACGGTCCGGCTGTGCTCGACGGCGCGGATGCGGGACATGGCGAGCTGCTGGTAGGTCATCTCGCTGCGGTCGAAGGTGGCGTTGTTGCTCGGTACGGAGATCATCTCCGCACCGTGGGTGACGGTGTCCCGCACGGCCCAGTCGAAGGCCGCCTCGTAGCAGGTGGCGAGGCCGACCCTGGCGCCGTCGATGGCGAAGACGCCCGGCTTGCTGCCCCGGCTGAAGTCCTGGCGGACCATGCTGGTCCAGTTCTTGTTCACGGCGCCGACGAGGCCGCGCAGCGGGAGGTACTCGCCGAACGGCTGGATCTGCCGCTTGTCGTAGGTCTGCGTCGGGCCCTTGACCGGGTCCCACAGGATCTGCTCGTTGAGCAGCTTGCCGCCCCTTTCGACGACCCCGCCGACCGATATGGGCACGCCGACCGCCTTGGCGGCGCCGTCGATGACGGCGGCGGCGTCGGGGTTGGTGAAGGGGTCGATGTCGGAGGAGTTCTCCGGCCACAGCACGTAGTCGGGCTTGGGGGCCTTGCCGGCCTTGATGTCGGCGGCGAGCTTGAGCGTCTCGCGCGCGTGGTGGTCGAGCACGGCGCGCCGCTGGGCGCTGAACTCCAGGCCGGCGCGCGGCACGTTGCCCTGGATGACCGCGACGGTGCGGGTGCCGGCCTCGGCCTTGTCGCTGACCAGAGGCCGGGCGGCGACCGCGCCGGCCACGGGGACGGCCACGCTCAGCAGCGCGGCGGCCGCCGCCGCGCGGCGGACCGTACGGCCGCGTCGGCGCTCGGCGATCAGCCGCCCCGCCTCGTACAGGCCGAAGCCGCACAGGACGACCGCGAAGCCGAGCACCGGTGTGCCGCCCACCGCGGCTAGCGGCAGGAAGACGCCGTCCGCCTGCCCGAAGGCGATCTTGCCCCAGGGGAAGCCGCGGAACGGCACGCGCGCGCGTACGGCTTCACCGGCGATCCAGACGGCCGCCGCCCACACGGGCCAGGCCGGCAGCTTGGACACGGCGGCCGTGCCGACGCCGACCAGGGCGACGAAGACGGCCTCGATGGCGACCAGCGCGAGCCAGGGGCCGGGGCCGACCTCCACCCCTGTCCACACCAGCAGCGGGAGCAGGAAGCCGAGCCCGAAGAGGTAGCCGAGGCCCAGGGCCGCCTTCCAGCTGCGGCCGCGCAGCACCCAGGCGAAGCCGGCGAAGGCGGGCAGGGCCAGCCACCACAGGGTGCGCGGCGGGAAGCTGACGTAGAGCAGCAGGCCGCAGAGCGCGGAGGCGGCGGCCGGGACCAGGCGCAGCAAGCGGTTGCCGCGCGCGGTCGGCGCGGAGGGCCGGAGCCGGCCGGACTGGTCCACGGAGGTTGCGGTGACGGTCACCCGGGGAGTGTACGGCGGCCCGCCTCGCTGCCGACAGCGCGGCCCAGCAGGGCCCGGCCGGGGTGGGGCTCGGCCGGAACCGCGACGTTTCTGCGCAACTCATCCACAAAGCGGGCATCAGCCGTTACGGTGATGCCCCAGCCTCAGCGGTGCGGCCGGTGCCGGCGCGTGCGGCGGGGTCTGCCACAGGTCGGGGGACCGGGGTGCGAGGGGCGACGGGTGGGGACGACCGGAACGAGGTCCGTGGCCGGTGCCGGCGGTGCGGGCGGCGCGGACAGGGCGAGCGGCAGGCGAAACGTTTCTGACGGGGCGGGCATGATCCTGCTCGGAGGATGCGCCGCATGGTCGCTGATCACGGCGGCGGCTCATGACGGGCGGCCCGAGGGCGTGCTGCTCGCGGTGCTCGCCGTGGCGGCCGGCTGTGCGGCGGGCCGCATCTCCGGCGCGCTGCTTCCCGTGGCCGCGCCGTGCGCGGGGGCGGTCACCGGGGTCGTGCTGGCCGTGGCCTCGCCCGACCTCTCCCCCGGCCCGCTCTCCGCCGCCCCGCTCGGGCCCGCCGGTGCCACCGCCGCACTGCTGGCGCTGGCCACCGGAGCGGCGTGCTGCGCCGCCTGGGCCGCGCGCGGGCCGGGGCTTCGGCTCGGTCTGCGGCTGCTCGCCGCCGGGATCGTGCTGACCGGGGCCGCCGTGGGCTCGGCCACGGGCTGCGCGGCCGGCGCCGCCGTGCTGCTGTGCTCCCTCGCCGCCGGTGCGATGCCCCACCGGGGCCTCGGGATCGCGGGCCTGGCCCTCGCGGCGGCCCTGGTCGCGGGGGCGGTCTGGGCGCTGGCCGCGGGCGCCCTGCCCTACGGCCCGACCGAGGCGCTGGAGGGCCGGTTCACCCCGCACCGGGTCCAGCTGTGGCAGGAGGCGCTGCGGCTGGCCCGCCAGGACAGCGGCCTCGGTGTCGGCCCCGGCCGCTTCGGGGAGCTGAGCGCCACGGCGTCGCGTACGGTACCGTCCGACGGCACTCCCCACTCGGCCCTGCTCCAGCAAGCGGCCGAACAGGGCCTCGTCGGCGTCCTCCTGCTGGCCGCCGCGTACGGCTGGTCCCTGCACGCCCTGTGGCGCAGCCCGCGCTCCACCCCCGTCGCTCTGACGGTGGGCGCGGCCCTCACCGCCCTGGCCGCCATCGCCTCGACCGGCAACGCACTCAGCTTCACCACGGTCACCGCGGGCGCGGGCCTGCTGGCGGGCTGGGCCACGGCACGGCCGTGGACGGGGGACGGCCCGGAGGCATAAGCGGCATTGCGGCCTCCCCGCGACGTCCGCACCCGGCCACCGCGGCGACTGAGGACGGGGACTGCTGGGCGGACCGGCACGGCGCAAGCGTGGACGGGGAAGTCGAGCGGCACCCCAACGCACCCGCGGCCCGACCTGCGCCCCGGCGCGCCTGTCGGCGAGCGGGGCACGGCACCCCGCGCGCAGGCGCGGCCGGCGAGTCGGCTCGCCCGCCTAGTGAGCCGAGCCCGGTGTGATCGTCCGAAGGCGGGACCTGATGACGCGGACCGCCGACTCCGCGTTGTCCACCGTGATCGTGAAGGTGTGGCCGTCCCACAGGCTCAGCACGACGCCCTCGCCGCGACGGACGACGACCGCGGTGCCCTTCTCGGGGCGCCAGCGATAGCCCCAGCCGCCCCAGTGTCGCGGGGTGACATGGGCGGTGAAGTCGGCGCCGACGACGTCGGTGAGCGGGATCCGGCGGCGCGGCAGGCCGATGTGGCCGCAGCGCACCTCCAGGCACTCCTTGTCGAGCTTGAGGTCGACGTGCACGAAGGCGAGCGTGCCGAAGAGGACCAGCAGGCCGGCCGCGATGCAGCCCACGACGGACATCAGCAGCGGGGCGACGCCGGAGGTCCACGCCGAGTCCACGGCCAGCTCGATGCCGAGGGCCATGCAGGCCGCGCCCACCAGCGCCAGCAGCCACTGCACCCGGTTGGTCGCGCGCCCGACCCAGACGTCGGGGTGCGGGGCGTCCTCGGCGTGACGGTGGTCCCTCATGAGTACGAGGTTACTCAGGTTTCGCTGCGCGGGTACCCGCACGCGGAGGGTGACCGCCCCGGAAGAACCCTTGCGGGCGCAGGTCAGCGGGCGGTGCTGAGGGCCTGCAGCAGACGGCCCTCCGGGTAGGACAGAGCGGTGTCGGGCAGCTCCGCCTCGCGTCCGCTGAGCAGCACGGTGAGCCGGGTCTCGGCCTCGGTCTCCGGGGCGGGCTCGGCGCCGATCCGGCGCAGCGCCTGGGCGGCGACCGCCCCGGCGGATCCGTGCAGGATGAGCGGCGGCCGGCCCGGCTGCTGCACGGCCGTCCGGATCCGCTCGGCGACGAGTTCGTAGTTGGTGCAGCCCATGACGACGGTGGTCACGTCGTCGGGCGTGCGTGCGGCCGCCGCGGCGACGGCGGCGGCGACGGCCGCCTCGTCCGCGTGGTGCACGGCGTCCGCCAGGCCCGGGCAGGGCACCTCGGTGACGGTCACCCCGCCGGCGAACTGTTCGATCAGTCCGCGCTGGTACGCGCTTCCGGTGGTGGCGGGCGTCGCCCAGATCGCGACGTGTCCGCCGCCCGCCGCGGCCGGCTTGATCGCCGGAACCGTACCGATGATCGGCAGGTCCGGTTCGAAGCGCGCCCGCAGTTGCGGCAGCGAGTGCACGGACGCGGTGTTGCAGGCGACGATCAGGACGTCCGGCCGGTGCGCGGCGGCGGCCTCGGCCACGGCCAGAGCCCGCTGTGTGATGTCCTCCGGTGTGCGCGGCCCCCAGGGCATGCCGTCCGGGTCCCAGGAGAGCACGAGATCCGCGTCGGGCCGCAGCCGGCGCACCGCGGCAGCGGCGGGAAGGAGGCCGATTCCGGAGTCCATGAGCGCGATCTTCACCCGGCCACGATAGACGATGGGCTCTTGAGGGCCGGTCCGGTGGGGCAGACTGCGGCCGTGAGCGCGATCGTGTGGACCGCTGTCGTATCCCTCGCCGCCTGGTGCTGGCTGCTGCTGGGTCAGGGCTTCTTCTGGCGCACGGACGTACGACTGCCCCCGCGCCGGGATCCCGGGCAGTGGCCGCCGGTCTGTGTGGTGGTCCCGGCCCGCGACGAGGCCGCCGTACTGCCGGCGAGCCTGCCGTCGCTGCTCGCGCAGGACTATCCGGGGCACGCGGAGGTGTTCCTGGTCGACGACGGGAGCACCGACGGCACCGGGGAGCTGGCCCGCGAGCTGTCCCGGCGCCACGGAGGGCTGCCGCTCACGGTGGACTCCCCCGGCGAGCCGCCCGCGGGCTGGACGGGCAAGCTGTGGGCCGTACGGCACGGCATCGGCCTGGCACGCGCGCGTGGGCCTGAGTATCTGCTGCTGACGGACGCGGACATCGCCCACGAACGGGACAGCCTGCGCGCGCTGGTGGCGGCGGCCCGCGGCGGGGGCTTCGACGTGGTGTCGCAGATGGCGCGGCTGAGGGTGGAGAGCCTGTGGGAGCGGCTCGTGGTCCCGGCGTTCGTCTACTTCTTCGCTCAGCTGTATCCCTTCCGCCGGATCGGCCGGAAGGGATCGCGGACGGCGGCAGCGGCGGGCGGCTGTGTCCTGCTGCGCGCGGACACGGCCGGCCGGGCGCGGATCCCGGACGCCATCCGGCATGCCGTCATCGACGACGTCGCCCTCGCGCGCGCGGTGAAGGACGCCGGCGGGCACGTCTGGTTGGGGCTGGCGGACCGGGTGGACAGTGTGCGTCCCTATCCGCAGCTGCACGACCTGTGGCGGATGGTCTCGCGCAGCGCCTACGCGCAGCTGCGGCACAACCCGCTGCTGCTGGTGGGCACCGTCGTGGGGCTGGCCCTGGTGTACCTGGTGCCGCCCACCGCCGTGCTGGCGGGCGCCGTCACCGGCGATGCGGCGACGGCGCTCGCCGGGGCGGCGGCGTGGGCGGTGATGACGGGGACGTACGTGCCGATGCTGCGCTACTACCGGCAGCCCCTGTGGCTCGCGCCGCTGCTGCCGTTCACCGCGTTCCTCTATCTGCTCATGACGGTCGACTCCGCCGTGCAGCACTACCGGGGGCGCGGGGCGGCCTGGAAGGGCCGTACGTACGCGCGTCCGGGCGCGCTGCCCGACGAGGGCTGACCCCGGCCGGTCATTTGCGCCCCGGTGTCCAGTTCATGCCCCACCCGTAGGCGCGGTCGACGGTCCGCTGGGGGCTCACCCCGCGCTCGGGCACGAGGTACCGCGCCTCGCGCTGGACGACGAGGTCGCCACCGGTGTTGGTGAGGAGGGCGAGGGCGCAGACCGTGGAGGGGACGGTGCACTCGTCCAGGGAGAAGTCGACGGCGGCGCCGTGCTGCGGCTGGAGGGTGACCGTGGCGTGCAGGTCGGCGAAGGAGGCCGCGCCCTCGTAGATGGTGACGAAGACGAGGATGCGCCGAAAGTCCCGTTTGTGGTCGAGGTTGACGGTGAGGTTCTCGCCGCTGGACACCGCGCCGGTCCGGTCGTCGCCGTCGAGGTGGATGTACGGCGGACGGTGCAGGGACCCGAAGGCGTTGCCGAGGGCCTGTACGACGCCCTTGCGGCCGTCGGCGAGTTCGTACAGGGCGCACAGGTCGAGGTCGAGGTTCCCCTGACCCCCTCCCCAGCGGCCGCCCCAGCCCGGAAACTGCTTGCGCACCTGCCAGTTGAGGTTCACCCGCAGGGCTCCGGAGGTGCCGCCCTGCTTGGCGAGCGAGACGGAGGGGGCTGCCTTGGTGAGGGTGACCTTCGACAGGCGCACCGGCGCGGCGGGCGGAGTTGCCGCCGGGGGCTGCGGCGGCGGAGCGGCAGCGGCGGGCGGCGGCGGCAGGGAGACCGGGGCCGCGGCGGGAGGCGGCACCGTCGTGGGCGGTGGAACCGGTGGTGCGGCGGGCGCGGACGGCGGTGCGCCCGGGGGAGCCGGCGGTGCCGCGTGCTGCGGTTCGTCGACGGTGATGCCGAAGTCGGTGGCCAGGCCCTCGAGTCCGCTGCTGTAGCCCTGGCCGACGGCGCGGAACTTCCACGCGCCCTGGCGGCGGTAGAACTCCCCCAGCAGGAAGGCCGTCTCCACGGTCGCGCCGGGGCTGTCGAAGCGGGCTACCACCTCGCCGCCGCCGGCCTCGGTCACCTCGATGTAGAGGCCGGGAACCTGTCCGAAGGTCCCGCCGTCCGCGGAGGCCGCGAGGACGATCCGGTCGATCCCGCTCTCCACGCGCGCGAGGTCCACGACCAGGGTGTCGGTGACACTCCCGCCGGTGGTCCGCTTGCCCTCGTGGCGGACCGCGCCCGAGGGGTGCGCGGGCTGGTTGTAGAAGACGAAGTCCCCGTCGGAGCGGACCTTTCCGGCCGTGAGGAGCAGCGCCGAGGCGTCCGCGTCGGGCACGCCGGGGCCGGAGCGCCAGCCCAATTCGACGCGCAGGGCCGTGGTCGGCACCGGCGCATTCGATCCTTTCGGCATTGTCATGTCCGCCCCCATCGCGTGTCGGCGTCCCGGACGTCGCCGGGCTCACCGGATGATCCTCTACCCGCCCAACCTATTCCCGGGGGGCGGCGAACTCCCATGGGTGACACAGGAAGATCGCCGGTCAACCGTGGGTAACCCTGGAGGAACTCGGCTTTTACACGATCCAAAGCCTGCGCGGCGTCCATTTTTGCCGAGTTCGCTCGGATTGGGGATCCCGAGTCACTGCGGACACGGAAAACAACCCTCTTATCGGTCTCCCCAACCAGCACATCGTGGGCTTAACTTATGTGCCATGACCTCCCCCCGCTCCACTTATGGTGGCGGCTACTACTCCGCCTCCTTCCCGGACACCCCGATCTACGACTCGCTCGTGGCCGAGCGGGGCACCCCGCAGATCGCCCCGATCCGGGTCCCCGCTGCCTACGACTCCGGCAGCAACCTGCCCGCCCTGCCCTCGGCGCTGCCCGCCCTCCCGGCGGCCCCGTCCCAGCAGGCCCCGGGCTACGGCTACCCGCAGGCTCCGCAGCCCTTCCCGCTGCAGCAGGCGCCCACGGCCTACATCCCGCAGCAGGCGAGCGCTCCGCGCGGCTATCCCGGCCCGCAGGCCCCGCAGCAGCCGCGCCCGATGGCCGGCGGCTCGGGGTACGAGGCCATGCGCCCCGCCGCCCCGCGGCCCGGCCCGGCGCCCTACCAGGATCCGTACAACAACCAGCAGTACCGCGGTTACTGACCGGCGTGCCCCGGCTGTCGGTGCCGCCTGGCACGATGGCCTCATGGGGAACGCAGAACTGCAGTCGATCCACGTCCACCCGGTCAAGGCGTTCCGGGGCATCGCGCCCCGGGAGGCCGCGGTGGAGCCCTGGGGCCTGGCCGGAGACCGGCGCTGGACGCTGATCGACGACGGGGGGAAGGTTGTCACGCAGCGCGAGCAGCCGCGTCTCGCACTGGCCGCCGCCGAGCCGTTGCCCGGCGGCGGCGTCCGTCTGTCCGCGCCCGGACGCGAACCGCTGACGGTCGGCGTCCCGGAGCCGGTGACGACGGTGCCGGTGAACATCTTCGGCACGAAGGTCGACGCGGTCCCGGCGTCCGGCACCGTCCACGACTGGTGCTCCTCCTATCTGGGCACCGCTGTCCGCCTGGTCCACATGGACGATCCGGCCACCCGCCGCCCGGTCGACCCCGAGTACGCGCTGCCGGGCGAGACGGTGAGCTTCGCCGACGGCTACCCCCTGCTGCTCACCACCACCGCCTCCCTCGACGCCCTGAACTCCCTCATATCCCAGGGCGATCGCGCCGCCGAGGGCCCGCTGCCCATGAACCGCTTCCGGCCGAACGTGGTCGTCGCCGGCACCGAGGCCTGGGCCGAGGACCACTGGTCGCGGATCTCCATCGGCGAGGTCGCCTTCCGGATCACCAAGCCCTGCGCGCGTTGTGTGGTGACCACCACCGACCAGGACACCGGCGGGCGCGGCCGGGAACCCCTGCGCACCCTGGCGCGGCACCGGAGGGCGGACGGGATGCTGCTCTTCGGCCAGAACCTCGTGCCCCTCTCCCCCGGCACGATCCGGGTCGGGGACCCGGTGCGCGTGCTGCAGTGACACTCGAGGGCGCCGGGGTCTCCTGACCCGTAGCGGGCGGCCGAGGCGGCGGCGTGCCGGAGACCGGCGGCGACGGCTCGGCCGACGGGAACCGGGGGCGGGTCCCGGTCGTTGGCACGACGACACGAGACTTGGCTGAAGGCCCTGGCCGGGAGTGATCTCGCTCTCTCTTGACCCGGGCCGGGGGCGAGCGACTCCGCCGGGGGCTATGACGGAGCTGAGGGGGGTGGGGGACATGCGAGCGATCAGCGGCCTGTGGCGCTGGCGGAGCAATCCGCTGCGCCGTGCGACCGATCTGGCCGAGGCCTGGGTGGCCCTGGTGACACTGGTGCTGATCACTGTGGCCGCGCCCGTGATCGGCTCCCTGGTCGGGGTGGCGGCCGAGGACTCCCTGCAGCGGTCCGTGCGCGAGCAGCAGCACTCCCGCCATCTCCTCACGGCGACCGTGGTGCGCAAGCTGGGCGGCGCCCCGGTGGAAACGGACCCGGACACCAGCGCCGCGCGCGACGCCCGCAGCCGCGTCCTCGCCGACTGGACGGCGCCCGACGGCACCCCGCACCACGAAGCGGCCCTGGTGGACCTGAAGTCCCCTCACAAGGGCGACCACTTCCGGCTGTGGACGGACACGCACGGACGAATAGCGAGCCGCCCGCTGGACTCCCCCACTGCTACGACGCACGCGGTGCTCGCCGGGATCGGCGCGGCCCTGCTGACGGCGGGCCTGGTCGACAGCGGCCGGCGTCTGATCGTCTGGCGCATGGTCCGCCGCAGGTACGCGCGCTGGGACCAGGCCTGGGACCGCGCGGGCCCGGACTGGGGCAAGGCGGGCACCGGCAGTTGACGGCCTTCCGGCTCTGGTCAACCCAGCCCCCGCACGCACGCTACGGTGGAGCGGCCGAGCCGAGTTCGGCATCGACCCGCGGCACACGAGGTGGGGGCACAGCAGCGCCATGGCACAGGGCACGGTCCAGGTGACGCACACCGGCACGTCGCGGTGGCGGCGCCGCACGGGTGAGTACGCTTCGCTCGCCGCCGCCCTGGAGGCAGCCGCCGACGGTGACGTCCTCACCATCGCCCCGGGCACCTACCGGGAGAACCTCGTCGTCCAGCGCGCGGTGACGCTGCGCGGACCCGAGGGTTCGCCGGGGTCGGTGCGCATCGCGCCCGTGGACGGTGTGCCGTTGACGGTGCGGGCCTCCGCGGTGGTGCAGGACCTGCACGTGGAGGGCCAGGACGCGGCCGCACCGGCGCTGCTGGTGGAGGAGGGCACGCCCGAGGTGCGGGACGTGCGGATCGTCACGCGGTCCGCCGCCGGCATCGAGGTGCGCGGCGGGGCGCGCCCGACGGTGCGGCGCTGCACGGTCGACAACCCGGCGGGCATCGGCATCGCCGTACTCGACGGCGGCGGTGGGGTGTTCGAGGAGTGCGAGGTCGTCGCGGCCGGGCAGGCGGGCGTGGCGGTCCGCGGCGGCGCCCACCCGCGCCTGGAGCGCTGCCGGGTGCACCACGCCTCCGGCACCGGGCTGACCGCGACCGGTGAGAACTCGGCGCTGGAGGCGCTCGGTTGCGAGGTGTACGAGGTCCGCGGCTCGGGGGTGCAGGTCACGCAGGGGGCCACGGCCCATCTGACCGACTGCGACGTGCACCGCACCACGGCCGACGGTGTCACGCTCGACACGGACGCGGTGCTCACGCTCGCCGACTGCCGGATCCACGACATCCCGGAGAACGCGGTCGACCTGCGCTCCCGTTCGGTGCTGACGCTCACTCGGACGACGGTCCGCCGGTTCGGGCGCAACGGCCTGTCGGTGTGGGACCCGGGCACCCGGGTGGACGCCAACCAGTGCGAGATCTTCGACAGCACGGGCGACTATCCGGCGGTGTGGGTGAGCGACGGCGCGACCGCGGTGCTCGACGCCTGCCGGGTGCACGACGTGCCGGACGCGCTGTTCGTGCTGGACCGCGGCTCGCGCGCGGACGTGGTGGACAGCGACCTGTCCCAGGTGCGCAACACGGCGGTGTCGGTGAGCGACGGGGCGACCGCCCAGTTGGACGACTGCCGGATCCGGGACGCCGCCACCGGCGCCTGGTTCCGCGACCACGGCAGCGGCGGCACGCTCAGCAACTGCACCCTGGACGGCACGCAGACCGGCGTGATCGTCACCAAGGGCGCCGACCCGGCCATCGACCGGTGCACGGTCGACTCCCCGGCCGAGGCGGGGTTCTACGTGTCCGCGGGCGGCCGGGGCAGCTTCGTCCAGTGCCGGGTCAGCGGCAGCGGCGGCTACGGCTTCCATGTCATCGACGGCTGCCGTACGACGCTGCGCAAGTGCCGTACGGAGCGGTGTGCGCGCGGCGGCTACGAGTTCACGGACGCCGGGCCGGACGCCGGGTCCGGGACGGGCCCGGTGGTGGAGGACTGCACCAGCGACGAGAGCGGCAGCCTCCGGCCGCCGGCACGCGAGACGGCCGTACAGACGGTGTCGCCCTCGCCCGGGCTGCTCGGTTCGATCCCCGGGCAGCGCATCACCGAGCAGGAGCCGCTGATCGCCGCGGCCCCCTCGCCGGAGCCGGCCCGGACGTCGGCGGCCGTGCTCGGCGAACTGGACGCGCTGGTGGGCCTGGAGAGCGTCAAGCGCGAGGTGCGGGCGCTGACCGACATGATCGAGGTGGGCCGGCGCCGGCAGCAGGCGGGCCTGAAGGCGGCATCGGTCAAGCGGCACCTGGTCTTCACCGGCTCCCCGGGCACGGGCAAGACGACGGTGGCCCGGCTGTACGGCGAGATCCTCGCCTCCCTCGGGGTGTTGGAGAAGGGCCACCTGGTCGAGGTCTCCCGGGTCGACCTGGTCGGCGAGCACATCGGCTCCACGGCGATCCGCACCCAGGAGGCGTTCGAACGGGCGCGCGGCGGTGTGCTGTTCATCGACGAGGCGTACGCGCTGTCCCCGGAGGACGGCGGGCGGGACTTCGGCAAGGAGGCCATCGACACGCTGGTGAAGCTGATGGAGGACCACCGGGACGCGGTCGTGGTGATCGTCGCCGGCTACACGGCCGAGATGGAGCGTTTCCTGTCGGTCAACCCCGGTGTCGCCTCCCGCTTCTCACGGACGATCACCTTCGGCGACTACGGGCCCGAGGAACTGCTGAGGATCGTGGAGCAGCAGGCCGACGAGCACGAGTACCGGCTGGCACCGGGCGCGTCGGAGGCGCTGCTGACGTACTTCACGGCGATCCCGAAGGGCCCGGCGTTCGGCAACGGCCGTACGGCCCGGCAGACCTTCGAGGCGATGGTGGAGCGGCACGCCGGCCGTGTCGCCCAGTTCCACGACCCGTCCACCGACGACCTGACCCTCCTGTACGCGGAGGACCTGCCGGAGCTGCCCTGAGGCCCGGGTGATCCCCCGACGGGACCACCCCGACGGCGTCGTTCCGGCCCGAACCGCGTGCCCACCGGTTGCAACGCCACCGTCAGGCGCCTCGGCGGGGCGGTCCTGGACTACGTGGAGCACTCCGCGTGGAAAGCTGCTGCTCCGGCAGTTCCGGGCGGAGCCGGGACAGCAGCCGGGACCGTTCCGCTGCGAAGACCGGGTCCGCCTGGTAGTCGGAGTGGGCGAGGATCGGCGACGGGAGCGGGTGCTCGGGAGTGCGGCCGTAGGCGAGGGGGTCCCTCAGCGGCTCGTGATCGACGGCGGGACCGTGGCCGTCGCCGATCCGGACCGGGCCGCCGATGGGGTCGGTGGCGCGGTAGAGGTTGCGCCAGCAGGCCACGTCGCCGTGCAGGGCGGCCAGTGCGGGCGGGCCGAAGTGGGCCGGGAACCAACGGCCGTAGAGGCGCTCCAGCGGAGAGCCGTAGGTGAGCAGGGCGATCCGCCGGCGGACGGAGGGGCTGAGCTGCCAGGCGGCGGCCGCGGCCAGGACGCTGCCCTGGGAGTGGCCGGACAGGACCAGGCGGCCGCCGGTGCGGCGGGTCCAGGTCGCCATCCGCCAGGTGAGGTCGGGTACCGCGCGCTCGGCGTAGCAGGGCGGGGCGAAGGGGTGCGCGGCGCGGGGCCAGAAGGTGCCGACGTCCCACAGGATGCCGATGGTGCGCCGGGCGGAGGCGTCCCGGTAGGCGCGCCGGCCCCACGTGACGAACAGCAGGAAGCCGAGCCCGACCAGCCAGGAGCCGAGCGCCTGCGACGTTGCGGCCGCCGCCTGGACGAGGTCGTACGTCCGCCGGGCCGCCCCCTCGGGGGGCTTGCCGGTGGCCAGGGAGCCGGCCAGGGCGGCGGCACCCACCAGCAACGTGGCGGCGGAGAGCACGGCGACCACGAGCGGTGCCCGGTCGGTGAGGGTGGCCATGGCCCGGGCGTGCGCGATGCGGCGGGTCCGGGACGGGTCCTCGGGCTCGCCGGGGTGTTCTTGGCGCACGTGGGCGCGCTCGGCGCGGGCCAGCCGCGCGGTGCGCCGGGCGAGTACGGCGGTCAGGGCGAGCAGGAGGAGCAGCAGTGGCGGGATGGCGGACGCCTGCCAGGTGAGCAGCACCGGCGGTCCGTCGAGCAGGGCCCGGGTGCCGTCCAGCCAGTCCGCGACCCGCTGCGCGAGCCCGCCGGACATCACACCGCCGAGCGCGCAGGCGAGCAGCGCGACGGCGGGCCCGCCGAGGCCGCGCATCGCGGCCCGCCGGTCCGGATGCCGGCGGTACAGGTCGTGGGCGACGACGGCGAGGGCGACGACGAGCACGCCCTGGGCCGCCATGAGGGCGCCGAAGGCCGGGTCACCGGGCAGCATCCCGGCGGAGCGCCAGCCGGGCCGCGACCAGCCGGCGTAGACGAGGGCGAGCACCAGCAGGCCGAGGGCGCCGAGCGGCAGGCGCCGCACCAGGTGGCGGTCGAGCGTCCGGTCGAGGCGGTTCTCGCTGCGGCCCCGGCGGCAGACCACGCCCACCACGGCGGCCGTCCCGCCGAGCAGCGCGGCGGCGAGGAGCCAGCTGAGGGTGTCCAGGGCGGCGGGGCCGCCGGAGCGGTGGTCGAACCGGGCGGCGGGTGTGGCGACGGCGGCGGCGACGGTGAGCAGGCCTGCCGCGGTGTGGGCGGCGCGCAGCCGTGCGACCAGGCGGCGCCCGTACCAGAAGCCGGGCCGGGCGAGCGCGCTGCCGTCGGTCTCCGGCTCGGGGTCGCGCTCCATCGGCTGGTGCGACTCGTAGGCGTTCCAGGTGCGGTGCGAGAGGTACCAGAGCAGGGCGGTGAGGACGGTCGGGACCAGCGCGGCCAGGGCGAGGCGGCGGCCGGGCGCGGTCCACCAGGCGTCGCCGGACGCGGCCGGCGCGAGGAAGCCCAGCCAGGAGTGGCGGTGGGCGCAGGCGGCGACGCCGGCGCACTGCCAGGCCACCAGGTCGAGGGCGACCTCGCAGACGGCGGCGACCAGCAGCATGGTGAGGCTGAGGGCGGTCAGTCGTACGAGCAGGCCGTAGAGCCGGACGGTGCGTCGGCGGCCGGGGGCGGCGGGGCGCATCCAGTGGGCGAGGTTGACCACCATGAAGGGCAGGAGGAGCAGCCATAACGCGCGGGTGCCGTCGCCGGAGGTGAGGTTGCACCACACATAGGCCTCCCGCACCGGCTGCTCTCGGCCGCCCCGGCCGGCCGTGGCGTCCTCGGCGCGCCGGAAGACGGCGGCGGTGTCGTCTCCGGTGATCCGGACCGTGCGCGGGTCGCCGAGCATCTTCTCCGGGGTGGTGCCGCCGACTCCGTGCACCAGCAGTTCCAGCTCGGTCTCCGGTGCCGTGGGCCGGGCGGCGGGGCCGTTTGCCGTCCGCCCGGCGCTGTGCCGCTGTGCCCGCTCCACTGTTCCCGCACTTCCCCCGTCAGGTGCCGGCAAGGCCTGTGTCCGTGCGGGTGCAGGATCTCCGTTTTCCGGGCGGTCTACACCTCTCGTCACGGAATCTCCCCGATCCGTGGGACGGTCTGCGGCGGACGGGATGCCCTGGATGTCCACGAATGGCATGTGCGCGGCGTGACAGGTGGTGGCGCAACCGGTCCCCTGCCGTGAAAAGATGGGACGCCCGCACACGGCAGACGGCTGGAACCTCCAGGTCGCGGCAGGTGCGGTGGGCGTGTCGGACGACGGATTCGCGGCGAAAGGACCGGAGCGTACGTGAGCGAGAATCAGAACCTCCTCGCGGAGCAGCGCCGCACCCTGATCCTGGACGAGGTCCGGCGCCGGGGCGGGGTCCGGGTCAACGAACTGACTCGGAAGCTCGGCGTGTCGGACATGACCGTACGCCGCGATCTGGACGCGCTGGCCCGCCAGGGCGTGCTGGAGAAGGTGCACGGCGGTGCGGTGCCGGTGGTGGAGGCGAGCACGCACGAGCCGGGCTTCGAGGCCAAGTCGGGTCTGGAATTGACCGCCAAGGAGGACATCGCGCGGGCCGCCGCCCGGCTGGTCAAGCCGGGGACGGCGATCGCCCTGTCCGGCGGTACGACGACGTACGCGCTCGCGCAGCATCTGCTGGAGGTGCCGGACCTGACCGTGGTGACGAACTCGGTGCGGGTCGCCGACGTCTTCCACGCGGCGCAGCGCACCTCCGGGCAGCGGCAGGGCGCGGCGACGGTGGTGCTGACCGGCGGGGTGCGCACCCCGTCCGACTCGCTGGTGGGTCCGGTGGCCGACCAGGCGATCGCCGCCCTCCACTTCGACCTGCTCTTCCTCGGGGTGCACGGGATATCGGTCGAGGCGGGCCTGTCCACGCCGAACCTGGCGGAGGCAGAGACCAACCGGCGCCTGGTGCAGTCGGCGCGCCGCGTCGTGGTGGTGGCCGACCACACCAAGTGGGGCACGGTCGGCCTGAGTTCCTTCGCGGCGCTGGAGCAGGTGGACACCCTGGTCACGGACGCGGGGCTGCCCACGGAGGCGCGCGCGGAGATCTCCGAGCATCTGAACCGGCTGCTGGTGGCGGGCGAGACGGACGAGGACGAGGACATCTGACGGACGGTCAGCTAGGCTGCCGCCGCACCGCCCCGCCCATCCACAGATCGTGACGAGGGGGTTCGTGGCCATGGCTCACCGTCTGCGCCCGGTGGAGCTCGACTTCACCGGCACCGCCCCCGTACGGCTCGTGTTCACGCGGGACGTCACCGCCGCTCCCGAGGCGGTCCACCGCGCCCTCGCCGAGGACGTGTCCGGCTGGCCCGAGTGGTTCTCGGCGGTGGCGGCGGCCCGGCCGACCGAGAGCGGGCGCCGGGTGCGGTTGCGGGGCGGACTCCGCTTCGAGGAGTCGGTGCTGGTGGCGAAGGCGCCTGAGCTGTACGCCTACCGCGTCGACATCACCAACGCCCCGGGGGCACGCGCCTGGCTCGAGGAGTGGCGGCTCTCCCCGGCCGGCACGGGGACCCGGATCCGGATGACCTTCGCCCTGGACGGGACGGCGGCGTTCCGTCTGGCCTGGCGTCTGGCCCGCCCCGGCGTCGGCCGGGCCTTCCGGCAGGCAGTCGACGCACTGGACCGTCGCCTGAGCGGCTGACGGTCCGCCCAGGCACCCGAGTCACTGAGCGGCCAAGCGTCTGATCGCCTGCCGAGCCGAACCGGCGGCAGCGGGCCCGCTCGGCAGGCCGTCGGCTGCGCCGCCGCGCCGGACCGCGACAGAGCGGCAGGCCGGGGCCGTTCAGGTCGGCCACACCCCCGTCACCAGCAGGGACTCGATCGCCGCCGCGTAGGGGGCGATGTCCAGTCCCTGCTCCTCCAGCCAGGCGTCGGAGTAGTACTTGTCGAGGTAGCGGTCACCCGGGTCGCACAGCAGGGTCACCACGCTGCCCGTGCGGCCCGCGGCCACCATCTCGGAGACGATCTTCAGTGCGCTCCACAGGCCGGTGCCCGTCGAGCCGCCCGCCTTGCGGCCGATGGCCCGCTCCAGGGCGCGTACGGCGGCCACGCTGGCCGCGTCCGGGACCTTCATCATCCGGTCGATCGCGCCGGGCACGAAGCTCGGTTCCATGCGCGGCCGGCCGATGCCCTCGATGCGGGAGCCGCAGTCGCAGGTGACGTCCGGATCGCCGGTGGTCCAGCCCTCGAAGAAGCAGGAGTTCTCCGGGTCGGCGACACAGACGCGGGTGTCGTACTGCATGTAGTGGACGTAGCGCGCGAGGGTCGCCGAGGTGCCGCCGGTGCCCGCGGTGGCGACGATCCAGGCGGGCTCCGGGAACCGCTCCAGTTCGAGCTGGCGGAAGATCGACTCGGCGATGTTGTTGTTGCCGCGCCAGTCCGTGGCCCGTTCGGCGTAGGTGAACTGGTCCATGTAGTGGCCGCCGGTCTCCACCGCGAGGCGGGCGGACTCCTCGTACATCTTCCGCGAGTCGTCCACGAAGTGGCACCGGCCGCCGTGGAACTCGATCAGGCGGATCTTCTCGGCGCTGGTCGTGCGCGGCATGACGGCGATGAAGGGGACGCCGATCAGCTTGGCGAAGTACGCCTCGGAGACGGCCGTCGAGCCGCTGGAGGCCTCGATGACCGGAGCGCCGGGCCGGATCCAGCCATTGCAGAGGCCGTAGAGGAACAGGGAGCGGGCCAGGCGGTGCTTGAGGCTTCCGGTCGGGTGTGTCGACTCGTCCTTCAGGTACAGGTCGATGCCCCAGTGCTCGGGGAGCGGGAAGCGCAGCAGGTGCGTGTCCGCCGAGCGGTTGGCGTCGGCCTGGACCTTGCGGACGGCCTCTTTCAGCCAGTCGCGGTAGGCGGCGTCACTGCGGTCGACGTCGAGGGTGGCGCCGGTCTCGGTGTATGGGGTGGTGCTCACGGCGGTGCTCCTTACGCTGGGCGCCGACGGCGGCTGGCGCGACCGGCACCTCGATCATAGGCACCTTTCGCACCGCCCCTCACCTGCATAAACGCATCTTTGAGCCACTCCAAGGAGGGGCTGGGGCACACCCGTGCGAGGGCGCGGGGGCGCATTGGCGCGTGTGCTCCGGGCGCCGGTCGCGTGCGCCCGTGCGCACTGGTGCTCCCGGCCGCATGGTGGCAGGCTGCACCGTCGGGACGATCGTCCCGACGGGGGCGCACACTGGATCACCGAGACCACCGAGGAAACGACCACCGGAGCGGTCGTACGGCCACGGGCCACGGGCGGTACGGCCGGACACGGGCCGGGGCCGGTCCCGAGCGGGCCGGGCTCCGGCGGGCGAGGCGCAAGGGGGCGGCGAGGGATGGCGGAGCCGGAGTTCACGGCCAAGGGCGTGCGGATCGGCAGGCGACTGCGTTCGCTCACCCGGGCCGGGCAGGTCCGGATCAGCGACGGCAGGCTGGAACTGCTCACCAGTTACGGCAGTGAGATCGACAGCGCTCCGGTGCGGGCGGTACGCGCCTCCAGGCCCTGGTTCGCCGCGGAGGACCGGGCGCTGGCGGACCTCAACGGCAACCGGTACCTGCTGACGCTGGGCGAGCACGACCCCGCTCCGGGCGAGCCGGGGCCGCCGGCGGCGCGGCGGTTCATCGAGGCGGTGCGCCGGGCGGCCGGGCGCGGCGGCTGATTCTTCGCCCGTCGTGGCGAGTTGCGGGAGCGCTTCCGCTGCGTCACGCTGGTCTCACGTCACTCTGGGTTTACCGGCGATAACGCTGCGAACCAGCCCGCCGGCCACGACAGCAGGCGGAGGTTTGGACGCAAGCACCCTGCTGGATCCGTTGTTCTCCGTGTTCTTCCGGTCCCCCGGGACCTCTACATCGGGGAGTCGCAGCAGTGATCAGTCATCCGAGCAGGCACTGCACGGTGGAGCTCCAGGCCCTGCCGTCGCGGATCGGCCAGGTCCGCAGAATCGTATCTGCGCAGTTGCGCTACTGGCATCTGGACCCGTTGATAGACCGCGCCGCGCTCGGTGTGACCGAGCTGCTCAGCAATGTCCACCGGCACGCCCGGCCCGACAAGTCGTGCACCGTGGAGCTGGAGTTGCTGCTCGACCGGCTCACCGTCTCGGTGCGCGACCACGACCCGCGTCTTCCGGTGGTGGCCGACGCGGCGCAGGCGGCGGACGCCTCCCCGCTGGCGACCTGCGGGCGGGGGCTGGCGATGGTGGCCGCGATGAGCGAGAGCTGGGGCGCACGCCCGGACGGCGACAACGGCAAGGTCGTGTGGTTCACGCTGCCCGCGCCGGACGCGGCGCACCGCCCCGCGGCCCGCGCGCCGCGCCGGACCGTCGAGCAGCAGACCGCGGCCCGGCTCACCACCGGCCGGCCTGCGCCTACCCCGGTGGCCGCCGCCGCTCCCGCTCCGGCGCCCGCCGTCGTCCACGCCTCGGCGGCGGCTGCGGCTCCCGCGCGGTCGGTCGTGCACGGCTGACCGGACCGGAGCGCCGCGGCTCAGGGGTACGTCCCACACCCTGAGCCGGACCGGCAAAGCACCGTCTCACTCCGCCGCGATCGCCCGCAGCACGTCCAGGCGCACCGCCCGGCGGGCCGGGCGCAGGCCGGCCAGGGCGCCTGCCGCGAGGCCGACCAGGGCGGCGACGGCCAGCCGCGCCGGCGCCAGGGCGAAGACGAACGCGGTGCCGCTCGCGCCGTCGGAGGCCCGCACCAGCACCCAGCCGAGGAAGGCGCCGAGGACGAGTCCGCCGGCCGAGCCGAACGCGGCGACCAGAACCGACTCCCAGCGGACCATGGCCCGCAGCCGAGCCCGGGTCCGGCCCACGGCCCGCAGCAGGCCGAGCTCCCGGATGCGTTCGTGCAGCGCCAGGGTCAGCGTGGTGGCGATGCCGAGCAGGGCGATGACCGCGGCGAGGGCGAGCAGGGCGTGGACCAGGCTCAGCATCATGGGTGGACTTGCCGGAGCCCGAGGGGCACATGATCGCGGTGAAGCGTCCGGCGGGGAAGTCGACGTCCACGCCGTCCAGGGCGTGCACGGCGGTGTCGCCGGTGCCGTACACCTTGACGGCGCCGGTCACGCGGGCGGCGGTGCGCAGGGCGGTCGTCGGGGTGCTCACGCGGCACCGCCCTTGCGGCCGAACTGCTCCTGAAGGACGGAGAGCCGGCGCCCGTACTCGTCCTCGTCGATCTCGCCGGAGGCGAAGCGGCGGCCGAGGACCGCGAGCGGCGAGTCGCCCGCCGGGCGTCCCCCGTCCAGGGACCGCCAGGGGCCGCCGCGCCCCCGCCACACTGTGCGGCGCAGCAGGGTGACGGCGCCGGCCACGACGACCGCCCAGATCAGCGGGAAGAGGAGGATCCACGGGCCGGGCCCGCCGCCGTGCCAGGTCGCCAGGGTCTGCATCTCGGTTCATCTCCGTTGTCGCATCGGTCTGCGGGTGATGCCACGAGGCTGCCTGCGCGAGGGGGCCCGGGTCGTCGTGCGGCCGGCGGCAGTGCGCGTACCTCCCGGGGAGTACGGGGCGGGGCACGGCTGCTTCCGCGGGACTGGCCCTCTGTAACTACTAGTATGTACAGTCGCCGCATGAGCACCTCGGAACGACTGGTCGAGGCCACCCGCGCGCTGCTGTGGGAGCGGGGGTACGTGGGCACGAGCCCGAAGGCGATCCTGGAGCGCGCCGGGGCCGGCCAGGGCAGCATGTACCACCACTTCAAGGGCAAGCCGGACCTGGCCCTGGCGGCGATCCGGCGGACCGCGCAGGAGCTGCGGGCCGCCGCCGAACGCGTCCTCGACGCCCCGGGCACGCCGTACGAGCGCATCGAGGCCTATCTGCTGCGCGAGCGCGACGTGCTGCGCGGCTGCCCGATCGGCCGGCTGACCATGGACCCGGACGTCATCGCGAGCGACGAGCTGCGCGCGCCGGTGGACGAGACGATCGCGTGGATCCGCGCCCGGATCGCCGGGATCGTCGAAGAGGGCAAGCGCGCGGGGCAGTTCGCGTCCCACCTGAACGGCGAGGACATCGGCGCTGCCGTCCTGGCGACCCTCCAGGGCGGCTATGTGCTGGCCCGGGCGTCCGGCTCGCCCGCCGCCTTCGACGCGGGGGTCCGGGGTCTGCTGTCGCTCCTCGCGCCGCCGACCGCCCTCCCGCAGCAGTGAGTCGACCGCACCCCTCACCACGGAAGGACTTCCCCGTGCACGCCATGCAGTACGAACTGACCCTCCCCGCCGACTACGACACGGGCATCATCCGGTCCCGGGTGGCCCGCGTCGGGCACCTGCTCGACGACTGGGACGGCCTCGGGTTCAAGGCCTACCTCCTGCGGGAGCGCGGGCAGCACGGCTCCCCCGTCCACCAGTACGCGCCGTTCTATCTCTGGAACACCGTGGAGGGCATGAACCGCTTCCTGTGGGGCGGCGCCTTCCAGGGGCTGGTCAACGACTTCGGGCGGCCGCCGGTGCGGCAGTGGACCGGGCTGGCCTACGCCGAAGGCGCGGGCGACGGCGCGCGGTTCGCCGTACGGCGGCGGCTTCCAGTGCCGGACGCGGGCGAGTTGGCCGCCCTGATGGCGGATGCGGCCACCGAGACGGAGCGGCTGGCGGCCGAGGACGGCGCCGTACTGGCGGCGGCGGCCGTGGACCCGCACCGCTGGGAACTGGTGCACTTCTCCCTCTGGGCGCACGATGCACCCAAGGCGGACGGCGACCTCTTCCAGGTACTGCACCTGTCCGCACCCGGCCGGGACCGCCTTCCGCGGGGGCGGCAGTGGTGAGTTCCGCCCGGCCTTGTCAGGTTCCTCCGCCCAGCGCTGCCAGCGGGTCGTCCAGGACCGGCTGCCATGCCAACTCCGCCGCGCCGACGAGACTGTTGTGGTCCAGGGTGCACGGGAGGATGGGGACGCCGCCGCTCTGGCCCCACAGGCTGCGGTCGGCGACGACCGCGCGCAGGCGGTCGGGGTCGGTGTCGAGGAGGGTGCGGTGCAGGCCGCCGAGGATGATGCGGTCGGGGTTGAGGATGTTGACCAGGCCGGCGAGGCCGAGGCCCAGACGGTCGATGAGGGCCTCGGCCGCGGCGCGGACGGCCGGGTCTGCGTAGTGGGTGCGCAGCAGGTCGTTGGCCTGCTGGAGCAGGGACACCTCGGGACCGGGTGCGCGGCCGGCCTCGACGAGCAGGGCCAGCGGGTCCGCCTCGACGTCCAGGCAGCCGCGGCTGCCGCAGTGGCAGGGGCGGCCCTCGGGGTTGACGGTCAGGTGGCCCACCTCCAGCGCCAGGCCCGAACTGCCGGTGTGCAGGCGGCCGTCGATGACCAGGGCGCCGCCCACCCCCCGGTGCCCGGTGGCCACGCACAGCAGGTCCCGGGCGCCCCGGCCGGCGCCGTGCCGGTGTTCGGCGAGGGCGGCCAGGTTGACGTCGTTGCCCGCGAAGGCGGGGCCGGTGATCCCGGCGGCGCGGACGCACTCGGCGAAGATCCGGCGGACCGGGGCGCCCACCGGCCAGGCCAGGTGGAGGGGGTTCAGGGCCAGTCCGTCGGGTTCGGCGACGGCGGAGGGGACCGCGAGGCCCGCGCCCACGCAGCGCAGGCCGGTCGTGCGCAGCAGTTCCGCGCCCGCCTCGACGACCGTGCCCAGCACCTTCGCCGGGTCGGCGTCGACGGTCTCGCAGCCGGGCGCGGTCGCCACGATCCGCCCGCCGAGGCCGACCAGCGCGGCCCGGAAGCCGTCCGCGTGCACCTGCGCGGCAAGGGCCACCGGGCCGTCCTCGGCGACCCGCAGCCGGTGCGAGGGGCGCCCCTGGGAGCCGGACGCGGCGCCCGGCCGGGCGTCCACCCGGATCAGGCCCAGTGCCTCCAGTTCGGCGGCGACCGCGCCGGCCGTCGCCCGGGTGACGCCGAGTTCGGCGGTGAGCACCGCCCGGGTCGGCGCGCGCCCGGTGTGCACGAGCTCCAGTGCGGGTCCGAGCGCGCCGCGCCCCCGGTCCAGCCGCGCCCTCGAGGTGGTCCCTTCCCCCGCCTTCCGGGGGTCCGCCTTGCCGGTCATGAGGGGGAGTCTCCCATGATCCGCAGTCGTCGTGGCCGGTGCGCGTCTACCACCCGCTGACGCGCAGGGTGATGTTCAGCCGCCCGGCCAGCCCCAGCTCCGGCGGGGCCGTCCCCGGACGCACGCGCGGCACGCCGTGGTGGGCGAGCCGGGAGGGGCCGCCGAAGACGAACAGATCGCCGCTGCACAGCTCCACGTCCGTGTACGGCCTGGTCCGGGTCTCGGTGTTGCCGAAGCGGAAGACGCAGCGGTCGCCGAGGCTCAGCGACACCACCGGCGCGTCCGAGCGCTCGTCGCTGTCGCGGTGCATGCCCATGCGGGCCTCGCCGTCATAGAAGTTGATCAGCGCGATGTCGTAGCGCTCGGCGGGGACGGCCTCCGGGCCGAGCGCGTCGGCCACCGCGGCGCGGGCCAGTTCGTCCAGCCAGGCCGGGAACGGCTTGACGGGAGCGCCGTCACCGTCGAGGACCGTACGGGCGTAGACGTACGGATATCCGTGCCGGCCGGGGCACTCGGGGTTGTCCCGGACGGCCCGCCCGCAGTCCGGACAGGCGCGGACGACCGCCCAGTGCCGGCCCAGGCAGACCTGGCGGGCGGTCATCGTGCCGCCGCCCGGGGTGCGCACCGTGCGCAGTCCGGCGGGGGGCCGTGCCCAGGCGCGGCAGGCGGCGAGCAGCGCGCTCTGCCGCTCGGCGGGGAGCCACCGCGGGACGTGCACGGCGCCCGGCGCGACCTGCGTCCGCCCCCGGGGGAAGAGCTCACCATCCATGCCCCCATCCTGCCCGACCGGTGCTGAGCTGCGGCTCGGCTAGCCTGGGGCACGATGAACGACCGCATGACGACTCCGTGGGGCGAGCTCGAGCTGTCCCGCTTCCCCGAGGATCCCCGCGACCGGCTGCGTGCCTGGGACGCCTCCGACGCGTACCTGCTGCGGCACCTGGCCGAGGAGGGGGTGCCGCTCGGCGGCGCGGTCGTGGTGGTCGGCGACCGCTGGGGCGCGCTGGTCACGGCACTCGCGGCGCACGGGCCGACGCAGATCACCGATTCCTTCCTGAGTCAGGAGGCGACCCGGGCGAACCTGGCGCGGGCCGGCGTCGAACCCGGGGCCGTCCAGCTGCTCACCACCCAGGACCCGCCGCCGGGGCGGGTGGACGTGCTGCTGGTGCGCGTACCGAAGAGCCTGGCGCTGCTGGAGGACCAGCTGCTGCGGCTGGCGCCGGCCGTGCACGCCGGGACGGTGGTCGTCGGCACCGGGATGGTGAAGGAGATCCACACCTCCACGCTCCGGCTGTTCGAGCGGATCCTCGGTCCGACCCGCACCTCGCTCGCGCGGCAGAAGGCCCGGCTGGTCTTCTGCACCCCGGACCCGTCCCTGGAGCGGCCCGCGAACCCGTGGCCGTACAGCTACGCGCTGCCCGACGGCATCGGCGCGGCCTCCGGGCGCACGGTGATCAACCACGCGGGCGTCTTCTGCGCCGACCGGCTGGACGTCGGCACCCGGTTCTTCCTTCGGCATCTGCCCGCCGGCCCGGGTGCCGGGCGCGTGGTGGACCTCGGCTGCGGCAACGGGGTCGTCGGTACGGCGGTGGCGCTGGCCGACCCGGAGGCCGAAGTGCTGTTCGTGGACGAGTCGTTCCAGGCCGTGGCCTCGGCGGAGGCGACGTACAAGGCGAACGGGGTGCCCGGGCACGCCGAGTTCCGCGTCGGTGACGGGCTCGCCGGGGTGGCGCCGGACAGCGTGGACCTGGTCCTGAACAACCCGCCGTTCCACTCGCACCAGGCGACGACGGACGCGACGGCCCGGCGGATGTTCTCCGGGGCGAAGCGGGCGCTGCGCCCCGGCGGCGAGCTGTGGGTGATCGGCAACCGGCACCTGGGCTACCACGTCACGCTGAAGCGGCTGTTCGGCAACAGCCGGCTGGTGGCGAGCGACCCGAAGTTCGTGGTGCTGAAGGCGGTCAAGCGCGGCTAGCGGGCGAGGCGTCGCCGGCGAGGACGCCGACGATGCGGGCCACCTCACGGGCCATGGCCTCCCGGCCGACGCTGAGGTAGGTGCGGGAGTCGACGGCCTCGGGGTGGGCGGCCAGGAAGTCCCGGACGGCACCGGTCATGGCCGCGTTGAGGGCGGTGCCGACGTTGACCTTGGTGATGCCGCCGGCGACCGCCGCGAGGAGTCCCCGGTCCGGGACGCCGGAGGAGCCGTGCAGGACCAGCGGGACGGACAGCTCGGCGGAGAGCCGTTCGAGCAGGCCGTGGTCCAGGGTGGCGGTGCGGGTGGTCATGGCGTGCGCGCTGCCGATGGCCACGGCGAGGGCGTCGACCCCGGTGGCGGTGACGAAGTCCCGTGCCTCGGCCGGGTCGGTGCGCGCGCCGGGCGCGTGGGCGTCCAGCGGCGGCCGCCCGTCCTTGCCGCCGATCTGCCCCAGCTCGGCCTCGATCCAGAGCCCTTGTGCGTGGGCCCAGCGCACGGCGGCCCGGGTCGCGGCGAGGTTCTCGGCGTACGGCAGCCGGGCGGCGTCGTACATCACCGAGCTGAATCCGGCGTCGGGTGCCTGGCGCAGCAGGTCGTCGCTCTGCACATGGTCCAGGTGCAGGGCGACGGGCACGCCGGCGCGTTCGGCGGCGGCGACGGCGGCGCGGGCGAGGGGCAGGAGCCGTCCGTAGCGGAACCGGACGGCGTTCTCGCTGACCTGGAGGATTACGGGGGTGCCGGTGGACTCGGCGCCGGCGAGCACGGCCTCGACGTGTTCGAGGGTGATGATGTTGAACGCGGCGACGGCGGACCGGGTCTCGGCGGCGCGGCCGACCAGCTCGCCGGTGGTCGTGAGGGGCACGGCGGGTCTCCCTTTGCGGGGCGGGGTCAGGGGGCGAGGATCACCGAGCGGGTGAGGTGGCGCGGCCGGTCGGGGTCGAGGCCTCGGCGGGCGGCGACGGCGACCGCGAGGCGCTGGACGCGGACGAGTTCGGCGAGCGGGTCGAGCGTGCCCTCGATCCACAGCCCGCCCGTGGCGCCCACCTGTTCGGCGAGTCCGGCCGGCGCCTCGCCGAGGATCCAGGTCGCGGTGCCCTCGGTGGTGACGCTGATCGGCCCGTGCCGGTACTCCATCGCCGGGTAGGCCTCCGTCCAGGACAGCGACGCCTCGCGCATCTTCAGGCCGGCCTCGTGCGCGAGGCCGACGCTCCAGCCGCGGCCCAGGAAGGTGAACTGGGCGCAGTCCACGAGCCCTTCGGGCAGGGGTGCGGTGAGGGCGGTGCGGGCGTCGGCCACGACGGCGCCGGTGTGCAGACCGAAGTGGGCGCGCAGCAGGGTGAGGGCGGTGGTGGCGAACCGGGTCTGGACGACGGAGCGTTCGTCGGCGAAGCCGAGCACGACGAGGTCGTCGGCGGCGCTCCCGACAGGGGTGGCCGGATCGGCGGTGACGGCCGTCGTCCGTGTCGTGCCGCGCACCTGGCCGAGCAGGTCGAGCACTTCGGTGGTGGTGCCGGAGCGGGTGAGGGCGACGATGCGGTCGTAAGCGCGCCCACGCGGGAACTCGGAGGCGGCGAAGGCGTCCGTCTCGCCCTGCCCGGCTCCCTCGCGCAGGGCGGCCGCCGCCTGCGCCATGAAGTACGACGTCCCGCATCCGACGATCGCGACCCGCTCCCCCGGTGCCGGCAGGGCGTCCCGGTGCCGTCCCGCCTCCTCGGCGGCGCGTATCCAGCACTCCGGCTGGCTGGTCAGCTCGTCCACGACATGGCTCATGCCACACCCTCCCCTGGCTGCTCGTTCTTGCAAGGTACAGCGCACTTTCGAGCACAATCAAGCATCGGGACACAGGCCGGGGTGCGTTAAGGTCGCCGGGAGAACGAGGGAACGGAGGCGCGGATGTCCCGGGACGCCCGCTGGAAGGCGCTGCTGGAGCTGCTCGTGGAGCGCGGCCGGCTGGAGGTCGAGGAGGCGGCGGCCGAGCTGGAGGTGTCGGCGGCGACCATCCGCCGGGACTTCGACCAGCTCGCCGAGCAGCAGATGCTGGTACGCACCCGGGGCGGCGCGGTGGTGCACGGGGTGTCGTACGAACTGCCCCTGCGCTACAAGACCGCCCGCCGCGCCTCCGAGAAGCAGCGGATCGCCAAGGCCGTGGCGGATCTCGTCGCGCCGGGCGAGGCGGTGGGGCTGACCGGCGGCACGACGACCACGGAGGTGGCCCGCGCCCTGGCCGTGCGCGGCGACCTGGGCACCGGCACACCGGCGCTGACCGTCGTCACCAACGCCCTGAACATCGCCAACGAGCTCGCCGTACGGCCCCAGTTCAAGATCGTGGTGACCGGCGGGGTCGCGCGTGCGCAGTCGTACGAGCTGATCGGGCCGCTCGCGGACGGGGTGCTGGGCCAGATCACGCTCGACGTGGCCGTTCTGGGCGTCGTCGCGTTCGACGCCACGCACGGCGCGGCGGCGCACGACGAGGCGGAGGCCGCGATCAACCGTCTGCTGTGCGAGCGGGCCGAGCGGGTGGTCGTGGCGGCGGACTCCAGCAAGCTGGGCCGGCGGGCGTTCGCCCGGATCTGCGCGGCCGAGCTGGTGGACACGCTGGTGACGGACGCGGCGGTGGAGCCCGATGCGGTGCGGCGGTTCGAGGAGGCGGGGATCAGGGTGCTCGCCGTGTGAGCGGGACCGGCTGCCGTCGGTCCTCAGATGCCGCCGTGGTCCGCCTTCACGAAGCCCGCGCCGCGCTGGTCGTTGCATCCGGCGGCCGCCCGGTCGTCCGGCTCGGGCCCGGCCTGCTGGGCCTGGAGCGCCACGCTCACGAGGGTCAGGAGCAGGTCGACGTCACTGCTGGCGTCGAGGCGGAGGGTCACCCATTGGGAGCCGGGCACGATCCGTATCGCGTCCGAGGCCTTCAGGTCCTTGGCGAACCGCCGGATGGCCCGGTCGGTGAGCCGCAGGTCGACATCGCGGTCGGAGTGGAAGTGGACGATCTCCCCCTGGGCCGAACCGACCGCCTGTCCCAGGCCGCAGCTCGGCACGGCCTGTATCAGGTCCGGCCAGGTCGCCAGTTGCGCGAGCGCGCGCGAGGCCAACGTCATGGGACTCATCATGACGCGCTCACCCGGCCGCAACCAGCCGGTGCGCAAGCATTAACCGACCTGTATCCGCAGGGGCTTCGGACACCCGCACATGTTTGCGCACCTGGAACAGGGGTCGGGGACGGCCCAGGGAGTGCCGCGCCGGGACGTCCCGTCCGGGGGCCATGGCCAGCACCGAGGCCAGGACCGCCGGCTCGCGGGGCGGAAAATGATGCCTCCTCGGCGGCGGGGGTCCTGCAGACTCGGCGGCATGGAGATCATGGAGTTTCTGCAGACGCTGGACCGGGAGGGGCGGCTGCTGGCCGCGGCCGCCGAGGAGGCGGGAGCGGCGGCCACGGTGCCGGCCTGTCCGGAGTGGCAGGTGAGGGATCTGCTGCGGCACACGGGGGCGGTGCACCGGTGGGCCGCAGCGTTCGTGGCCGAGGGGCACACCACCCCGCGGCCCCTCGATGACGGGCCGGACCTGGACGGCGCCGATCTGGTGGCCTGGTACCGGGAAAGTCACCGCCTGCTGGTGGACACGCTGGCCGCCGCGCCGGCCGACGTGGAGTGCTGGACCTTCCTTCCGGCGCCCTCGCCGCTGGCGTTCTGGACGCGGCGCCAGGCGCACGAGACGACCGTGCACCGGTACGACGCCGAGGCGGCGCGGGGCGGTACGGCGTCGCCGATCGCCACGGACTTCGCCGCCGACGGCATGGACGAGTTGCTGCGCGGCTTCCACGCCCGGCCCAGGAGCCGGGTGCGCACCGAGAAGCCGCGAGTACTGCGGGTGCGGGCGGTGGACGCGGGCGCGGATGCGGTGTGGACCGTGCGGCTGTCCGATCAGCCGCCGGTGACCTCGCGGGACGCCTCCGGTGAAGCGGAGGCCGAACTGGCCGGACCTGCCGAGAGGTTGTACCTCGCGCTGTGGAACCGGGAGCCGCTGCCGAGCGCGACCGGCGATCAGTCGCTCGCGGAGCTGTGGCGGGAGCGCTCCGGAATCTGAACCACAGGGGCGCTCATCGCTCCAGCATCCGGGCCAGCACCGCGCGCTGCACGGGCCGTACCTCGTCGTGCAGCGCGCGGCCCTTGGCCGTGAGGGCCACCCGGACCCCGCGCCGGTCCTCCGCGCACATGGCCCGGTCGACCAGGCCGTCCTTCTCCAGGCGGCCGATCAGCCGGGACAGCGCGCTCTGGCTGAGATGGACCCGCTCGGAGATCTCCTGCACGCGGTAGGAGCAGCCGCCGTCCGCCGCCCCCTCGGACAGCACGTCGAGCACCTCGAAGTCGCTGGCGCACAGGCCGTGTCCGTTGAGCGCCCGGTCCAGCTCGCACTGGGTACGGGCGTGCAGGGACAGGAGGTCCCGCCACTGCTCCACGAGTGCCTGCTCGGCCTTCTTCGCCGCCATGAGCGCACCGTAGCAGAGATCCGCGATTATTGCATTGGAATTAAATGCGTTTGCATCTCATGCGCATGCATGTAGTGTCGTGCCATGACCTCTCCGCTCACCACCCAGGCGTCCGAGGGACGCTGGACCCCCCGGCTGTGGGGCACCCTTCTGGTGCTCTGCGCCGCGATGTTCCTGGACGCGCTCGACGTGTCGATGGTCGGCGTCGCACTGCCGTCCATCGGCTCCGACCTGCATCTGTCCACGTCGACGCTGCAATGGATCGTCAGCGGCTACATCCTGGGCTACGGCGGGCTGCTCCTGCTCGGCGGCCGCACCGCCGACCTGCTCGGCCGGCGCCAGGTGTTCCTGGTCGCGCTCGGCGTCTTCGCGCTCGCCTCGCTGCTCGGCGGGCTCGTGGACTCGGGTCCGCTGCTGATCGCCAGCCGCTTCATCAAGGGCCTGAGCGCGGCCTTCACGGCTCCCGCCGGCCTGTCGATCATCACCACGACGTTCCCGGAGGGCCCGCTGCGCAACCGCGCGCTCTCCATCTACACCACCTGCGCCGCCACCGGCTTCTCCATGGGCCTGGTCCTCTCCGGCCTGCTCACCGAGGCCAGTTGGCGCCTCACCATGCTGCTGCCCGCGCCGATCGCGCTGATCGCCCTGCTCGCCGGGCTGCGGCTGCTGCCGCGCAGCACCCGGGAGGAGAACCACGACGGCTACGACATCCCGGGCGCCGTCATCGGCACCGCGTCGATGCTGCTGCTGGTCTTCACCGTGGTCCAGGCTCCCGACGCCGGCTGGGCCTCCGCCCGCACCCTGCTCTCCTTCCTGGCCGTCGCGGTCCTGCTGACCGCCTTCGTGCTGGTCGAGCGGCGCTCGCCGAGCCCGCTGATCCGGCTCGGCGTGCTGCGCTCGGGCACGCAGGTCCGCGCACAGCTCGGCGCGTTGGCCTTCTTCGGGTCGTACGTCGGTTTCCAGTTCCTGACCACGCTCTACATGCAGTCCCTGCTCGGCTGGTCGGCGCTGCACACGGCGCTCGCCTTCCTGCCGGCCGGCGCGCTGGTGGCGGTGTCCTCGACGAAGGTCGGCTCGATCGTCGACCGGTTCGGCACCCAGCGGCTGATCGCGACCGGCTTCGCGCTGATGGTCCTCGGATACGCCCTGTTCCTGCGCGTCGACCTCGACCCGGTCTACGCGGCCGTCGTCCTGCCGTCCATGCTGCTGATCGGCGCGGCCTGCGCGCTGGTCTTCCCCTCGCTCAACATCCAGGCCACCAACGGGGTCGAGGACCACGAGCAGGGCATGGTCTCCGGGCTGCTCAACACCTCGGTCCAGGTGGGCGGGGCGATCTTCCTGGCCGTCGTGACGGCCGTGGTCACCGCCGCCGCGCCCGCGCACGCCACCCCGCAGGCCGTTCTGGACAGCTACCGGCCGGGCTTCCTCGTCGTCACCGGCATCGCCGTGGCCGGCCTGCTGATCTCGCTCAGCGGACTGCGCGGCCGCCGCAGCCGGCCGTCGGTCGTCGTCGCCAGGTCCACCGCGCTGGAGGCGGAGGCGGAGCGCGTGGTGGTCCGCGACTGAATCCTGGCCCGGTCGATCCTCTCGGCGGGCATCATGAGCCGGGCTCCCCGTCGCGCCGTGCGCGGCAGGGAGCCCGGCGGCATGGGGGGATCCGGGGCCGGCGAGCGGTACCGGACGTCACCGACGGAGGCAGGACATGGAAGCAGGCGCGGACCTGCGTTCGCTGCGCTGGGCGAGTGCTTGGATGTGCGCCACCTTCACGCGCGGCCTGAGCCCCGAGGAAGTGTTCAGCCGGTACGGGGCCGACCCGGACCAGGCGCGTCCGCTGGACGGGGAGGCGGCCGCCGGCCTCGTCCCGGGCGAGCCCGGCGTCTCGCTGCTGCGGAGCGGAAGGCTCGGTATGGACCTTCTGCGTCGAGGAGGACGGCGGCATCCGCACCTGGAGCGAAACGCTCGCGGAGCTGTCCCGGGGCACCGAGACCTACAGCGTGGCGACCACCGAGGGCTTTGACGTCTTCCAATACTGGCGCGACGGCGAGTGTGTCGAGAACTTCGAGCCCCGCATGGAGTCCACCCGGCCCGAACGGACGGCGCCCTGGTGGGACCGGGTGGAGGCGGCGCCGGCCGCGCACCGGGGTGAGGACGCCGGGATGGCGCCCGTGGTGGCCCTCGTACTCGACCACCTCGGCATCGCCCTGGACGACGACACCCTCGCCGGCCCCTGGCCCAGCCCGACGCTCGCCGAGGACGACGTGCCGACGGCGCCGCCGGGTGACACCTACGCGGGCGAGGGACCGGTGCCGCCCCAGCCGCCGCGCGAGGCGTGAACCCGGCGCTCCCGTGGGCACGTTGCGGGTCGAGCCACTGCCGGCGGGCGTGCGGGTCTGTGAGACTGGGGCGTATGGACGCACACGGGGGACGGCGCACTCAGGCCGAACGGGACGCCATGACGGTGGAGATCGGGTACGCGCTGGTCAGTGCCGCCTTCGCGGCGGCCGTGGTGTTCGGGGCCGTGGCGGGGCCGGTGTGGCTCTTCGACCTGCCGCACGTGCTGGAGGCGGTGCTGCTGCGGGTCGGCCTGGCCGTCGCGCCGATCCTGTTCATGGTGCGGGTGGTGAGCGTGCTGCTCCGCTTCCGGCGCCAGGATCAGCCCAGCCGGCCCGGCCGTACCAACCCGGACTCGTAGGCCAGGACGACGCCGCCCGGCGGCGCGCCGACGAGGAACGCCAGGGCAGGCCGCCGGGCTCCCGCGCCACCCCCTCGGCGGCGCGGCCCCACCACGGGGGCCCGTACCGCCACGGCCGCCAGGCCCCGGGCCCACGCTCCTCGTCCATGCCCGCCACGCCAACGGCCACCCGCCTGCGGGGACGTCACCCGGGCGGGGTGGCCGCGCGTACTCCCCGGGGAGTACGGCGCCCCACGCACTCCGGGGGTGCTTCCGCGCGCCGGGTGCCTCGCGGCCGGGACGCCTCAGGGACGGACCAGGCCCACACCTTCGGCGAGCCGGGCGGCCGCGTGGCGGAAGAAGGGCTCCCGGGCCTCCACCAGGCGGTTGAACTGGCCGAACACCTCGAACCCGACGAGTCCGTACAGCTGGGCCCACGCGGCGACGAGGGCCGTGGCCACCTCCGGGGACAGGTCGGGAGCCACATCGGCGGCGAGTCGGCGGGCCTCGGGCTGCAGCTCGGCCGGTACCGGGGTGCGGGCCGCGCCACGTCCCTGGTCGGCGTCGCGGACGATGGCGATGAGCAGGTTGCCGACCCGGGCGGCGGCCGGGACGGTGGCCTCGGGCGCCGAGTAGCCGGGGACCGGGGAGCCGTAGATCAGGGCGTACTCGTGCGGATGCGACAGCGCCCAGCCGCGCACCGCCTCGCACACGGCGACCCAGCGCTCGGCGGGGGCGATGCCGCCGGCGCGGGAGGCGACGGCCCGGCGGTCGGCGGCCTCGGCCGCCTCCCCGAGGGAGTCGTAGGCGTCCACGATGAGGGCGGTCAGCAGGTCGTCGCGGCTGGGGAAGTAGCGGTAGAGCGCGGAGGACACCATGCCGAGTTCACGGGCGACGGCCCGCAGCGAGAGCTTGGCGGCGCCCTCGGCCGCGAGTTGTCTGCGGGCCTCGTCCTTGATGGCGGTGGTGATCTCGACGCGGGCGCGGGCGCGGGCTCCTCGTGCTGTGCTCATGGGTGCAGTGTGCCACCGAACCGGAGCAGTGCACACAAAGGAGAGCAGTGATCCGGACAGTAAGCGGCGACCATGACTGAGATCGGCGCACTAAAAAGAGAGCACCGCTCTTGCTCTGGATCGCCGATCTCGTCCATACTCGTCATCGAGCGAGAGCACCGCTCACACTTTCCGCCCAGGAGGCCGCCGTCATGTCCACGTCCGCGCACGTCAAGAAGCCCGGCTGGTTCACCGTGAACGTCTTCAACCGGGCCGTGGCCTGGCTGACCCGCCGCGGCATCAGCGTCTGGGGCTCCCGGGTCCTGGCCGTCCGCGGCCGCAAGAGCGGCCAGTGGCGCACCACCCCCGTGAACCTGCTGACCGTCGACGGACAGCAGTACCTGCTCGCCCCGCGCGGCCACGTCCAGTGGACCCACAACATGCGCGCGGCCGGCGGCGGCGAGCTGCGCCTCGGCAAGAACGTGGACGTCTTCACCGCGGCCGAGGTCGCCGACGACGACAAGGTCCCGCTGCTGCGCGCGTATCTCAAGCGCTGGAAGGCCGAGGTCGGGGTGTTCTTCGACGGAGTCGGCCCCGACTCCCCCGACGCGGAACTGCGCCGCATCGCCCCCGACCACCCGGTCTTCCGGATCACCGTCACGAACTGACGGTGTCCTCGGCGTCCCCTGCACCCTCGGTGTCCGCCACGGGAGCGCCCGGCCCCCGGTCCATCGCGGTCAGGGCGCGCTGGGCGATCGGGTGGGACCGGACCAGCTCGCCCAGGGACGTGGAGCCCTGGGTGATGTCCCTGAACGCCCGCCAGGCGGGACGGAAGCCGGTGAGGGCGGCGTGGAAGATGCCGGGGCGGCGTTCGAACGCGGCCAGCATGCGCTTGCCGACGCTCATCTCGATGCCGAGCCCCGCCTTGACCGCGAACGCGTAGTTCAGGGCCTGGCGCCGGGCGTCCACGGCGTCGTGCGCCTCGGCGATGCGCACCGCCCACTCGCCCGCCAGCCGGCCCGAGCGCAGCGCGAAGGAGATGCCCTCGCGGGTCCACGGCTCCAGCAGCCCCGCCGCGTCACCGCAGACCAGCACCCGGCCGCGGGAGAGCGGCGAGTCGTCGGCACGGCAGCGGGTCAGATGCCCGGAGGAGATGCTCGGCTCGAAGCCGGCGAGGCCGAGCCGGGCGACGAAGTCCTCCAAGTACCGCTTGGTGGCGGCGCCTTCGCCGCGTGCCGAGATCACTCCGACCGTCAGTGTGTCGCCCTTGGGGAAGACCCAGCCGTAGCTGCCCGGCATCGGGCCCCAGTCGATCAGGACCCGGCCCTTCCAGTCCTCGGCGACCGTCTCCGGCACCGGGATCTCCGCCTCCAGGCCCAGGTCGACCTGGTCCAGCTTCACGCCGACATGGGCTCCTATGCGGCTGGCGCTGCCGTCGGCGCCGACGACCGCGCGGGCCAGCACCGTCTCGCCGCCCTGGAGGACCACGGCGACCGTGCGCCGGTCCGGCACGGCCGAGCCGTGCTGTTCGACGCGCAGCACGGTCACGCCGGTGCGCAGCTCGGCGCCGGCCTTCTGGGCGTGCTCGACCAGCTGCTGATCGAACTCGGGCCGGTTGATCAGCCCGAACAGCATCTGCTGGGAGCGGCGGGTGCGGGTGAACCGGCCGCCCAGCGAAAACGTCACCGCGTGCACCCGGTCGCGGAAGGGCAGCTCGAAGCCGGGCGGCAGCGCGTCGCGCGAGGGGCCGATGATGCCGCCGCCGCACGTCTTGTAGCGGGGCAGTTCCGCCTTCTCCAGCAGCAGCACGCGCCGCCCCGCGACCGCCGCCGCATAGGCGGCCGAGGCCCCCGCGGGTCCCGCGCCCACCACGACGACGTCCCACACCCGCTGCACGTCGTCCGCCGAAGAGTTCTCGCCGCTCACGATGGTCTACTGCTCCGATCAAGCCGCTGCCGCACCTGTCCCCCGCATCCTACGGCGGCTGTCGTCGCAGGCCACTGTGCGAGGATCGGTGTACTCACGCAGTTCAACGTCGCACCCACGAGGAGCGTGCCCATGCCGTCGAATCCGGTCGCCGAGACCGTCGCCTCGCTGCTGCCCCGGGCGAGGGAGGAGCTGACCGAGCTGGTCGCCTTCAAGTCGGTGGCGGACTTCGCGCAGTTCCCGAAGAGCGAGAGCGAGGGAGCCGCGTCCTGGATCGCCGATGCGCTGCGTGCCGAGGGATTCGTGGACGTGGCACTGCTGGACACGCCGGACGGCACGCAGTCGGTGTACGGCTGTCTGCCGGGCCCGGAGGGCGCCAAAACGGTTCTTCTGTACGCGCACTACGATGTGCAGCCGCCCCTGGACGAGGCCGGCTGGACCACCCCGCCGTTCGAGCTGACCGAGCGGGACGGACGCTGGTACGGCCGCGGGGCCGCCGACTGCAAGGGCGGTGTGATCATGCACCTGCTCGCGCTGCGCGCGCTCCGGGCCAACGGCGGCGTCCCGGTGACGGTCAAGGTGATCGTCGAGGGCTCGGAGGAGCAGGGCACGGGCGGTCTCGAGCGGTACGCCGAGGAACACCCTGAGCTGCTGACCGCCGACGCGATCGTGATCGGCGACGCGGGCAACTTCCGGGTGGGCCTGCCGACGGTGACGACCACGCTGCGCGGCATGACGCTGGTCCGCGTCCAGATGGACACCCTCGCCGGCAACCTGCACTCGGGCCAGTTCGGCGGCGCCGCCCCGGACGCGCTCGCGGCGCTGATCCGGGTGCTGGACTCGCTGCGCGCCGAGGACGGCTCGACCACGGTCGACGGGCTCGACGCCACCGCCCGCTGGGACGGCCTGGAGTACACCGAGGAGCAGTTCCGCAAGGACGCCAAGGTGCTGGACGGGGCCGCCCTGATCGGTTCCGGTTCGGTCGCCGACCGCATCTGGGCCCGCCCGGCCGTCACCGTCCTCGGCATCGACTGCCCGCCGGTCGTGGGCGCCACGCCGTCGGTGCAGTCGAGCGCCCGCGCGCTGATCAGCCTGCGGGTGCCGCCGGGTGTGGACGCGGCCGAGGCGACCAAGCTGCTCCAGGCGCACGTGGAGGCCCACACCCCGTGGGGCGCCCGGGTGACCACCGAGCAGATCGGCCAGGGCCAGCCCTTCCGCGCCGACACCTCCAGCCCCGCCTACCAGGCGATGGCCGACGCGATGGCGGTCGCCTACCCGGGCGAGACCATGAGCTACGCCGGCCAGGGCGGCTCCATCCCGCTGTGCAACACCCTCGCGACCCTCTACCCGCAGGCGGAGATCCTGCTGATCGGGCTGAGCGAGCCGGAGGCGCAGATCCACGCGGTCAACGAGAGCGTGTCCCCCGAGGAACTGGAGCGGCTGTCGGTCGCCGAGGCGCTGTTCCTGCGCAACTACGCGGCAGGCTGACGCCTTCTGCCCTGGGCAGAGCGCCCTGGCCCCCGGGCCGGGGCGCTGCCTACGGTCGGCGCATGGACGTCATCGAACTGCTCCCCCGGCTCCATCTCCTGCGCTTCCCCGTCGGGCAGGCGTATCTCTGGCGGGACGGAGAGGAGCTGACGCTGGTCGACGCGGGGACCGTCGGCTCGGGCCGGCCGATCGCCGACGCCATCAAAGACTTGGGCCGCGCGCCGGGGGACGTACGGCGGATCGTGCTGACCCACTTCCACGAGGACCACGCGGGCGGTGCCGGGGAGTTCGCCGCGCTGAGCGGCGCCGAGGTGCTGGCGCACCGGCTCGACGCGCCGTTCGTACGAGGTGACCTGCCCGGTCCGGCCCCGCGGTTCGAGGAGTGGGAGCTGCCGATCCACGCGGAGGCGGCGAGGCGGTTGCCGGAGGGCGAGCCGCTGCGCCCGCGGAGCGTGACGGCCGTGTCGGACGGTGAGGAGCTGGACTTCGGCGGCGGTGCGCGGGTGCTCCATGTCCCCGGGCACACCGACGGCGGCATCGCGCTGTTCCTCCCCGCCGAGGGCGTGCTGTTCACCGGCGACACCGTGGCGGCGTCGCCGGTCGACGCAGCGGTGATGCCGGGCGTGTTCAACCTCGACCGCCCACAACTCCTCGCCTCCTTCCACCGGTTGGCGTCCCTCGACGCGGAGGTGGCCTGCTTCGGTCACGGTGACCCGGTGGTGGGCGGGGCGTCGATGGTCCTGCGCGAAGCGGCGGACAGGCACCCGGCCGACGGCTGATCCTGGAGGCATGACCTCCACGCGCTTCGCCGCCCACGGCCGCGTCTCCGCCGCCCTCGCCCGGCTCGACGACCGGGAGCTGGCCGAACGGGTCGCGGCGGGCGAACCGCTCGGCACGGGGATCGGCGGCAGAGCCGTACGGCTGCTGGTCGACGGCCGGCCGGTGTTCGTGAAACGGGTGCCACTCACGGACCTGGAGCGGCGGCCCGGCAACGAGCGGTCCACGGCGAATCTGTTCGGGCTGCCGCCGTACTGCCACTACGGCATCGGCAGCCCCGGGTACACCGCCTGGCGCGAGCTGGCCGCGCACACGCTGACCACCGGGCACGTGCTGGGCGGCGGGTTCCCGGGCTTCCCGCTGCTGCATCACTGGCGTGTCCTGCCCGGCGAGCCGCAGCCCCTCCCCGAGGAACTGGCCGACGTCGAACGGGCCGTGGCCTACTGGGGCGCGGAGGTGCACGAGCGCATCGAGGCCCTGCGCTCGGCCTCCGCGAGCCTGGACCTCTTCCTGGAGTACGTCCCGCACACCCTGCACGACTGGTTCGACGCCGAGCTGCGCACGGATCGCGCCGACGCGGCCTGCCTGCGGGTGGCCCGTGGCCTGACCAAGCTGACCGACGCGCTGCACACCCAGCGCCTGCTTCACCTCGACGCCCACTTCCACAACATCCTGACCGACGGCCAGGCGCTGTACCTCACCGACTTCGGGCTCGCGCTCGGCGTCGAGTTCCACCTGGACGCCGCCGAACAGGAATTCTTCGCCCAGCACCGGCACTACGACCGCGTCTACACCATCAACCACCTGGTCGTCTGGCTCGCCACCGCGCTGTACGGGTACGGCCGGGACGAACGCGACGAGCAGCTGCGGGCCTGGGCCACCGGTGCCCGGCCCGAGGGCGTCCCCCGGGCCGCCGCCGAACTGCTGGCCCGGTACGCGCCCCTCGCCGTCACCATGGGCGGGTTCAGCCGGCGCCTGGTGCACGACAGCCGGCAGACCCCGTACCCGGAGGCGGAGCTGCTGCGCGCCTACAACAGCTCGATGCTCTCGGCGTAGTGGCAGGCGACCGGGTTGCCGCCGCCCCGGTCGACCAGGGCCGGTACCTCCTCCACACACGCCGTGCGCTCGGTCTCGGTGAGCCGGCCGGCGAACTTGGGGCAGCGGGTGCGGAAGCGGCAGCCGCTGGGCGGACGGACCGGGCTCGGCACGTCGCCCTGGACGGTGATGCGGGTGCGGGCGCGTTCCTTGCGCGGGTCGGGCAGCGGGATCGCGGAGACCAGGGCCTGGGTGTACGGGTGCGCGGGGCGGGCGAAGAGCTGCCGGGCCGGGGCGATCTCCACCAGGCGGCCGAGGTACATCACCGCCACCCGGCCGGCCACGTGCCGCATCACCGACAGGTCGTGCGCCACGAACAGGAAGGACAGGCCGAGTTCGCTCTGCAGATCCATCAGCAGGTTGAGCACGCCGGCCTGGATCGACACGTCGAGCGCCGAGACGGGTTCGTCCAGCACGATGACCTTGGGGCGCAGCGCCAGGGCGCGGGCGATGCCGATGCGCTGGCGCTGGCCGCCGGAGAACTCGTGCGCGAAGCGGTTGCCGTGCTCGGGGTTGAGCCCGACCAGTCGCAGCAGCTCGCGCACCTCGCCGGCGCCGCCGGAGCCGTACCGGCCGTGGATGCGCAGGGGCTCGGCGATGATCTCGTGGACGGAGATGCGCGGGTCGAGGGAGGCGTACGGGTCCTGGAAGACGATCTGCAGGTCGCGGCGGAGCGGGCGCATCTGCCGCCGGGAGAGGTCGGTCAGTTCGTGCCCTGCGTAGCGCACCTGCCCGGAGGTGGCGCGTTCCAGGTTGAGGACCGTGCGGGCGAGGGTGGTCTTGCCGGAACCGGACTCGCCGACCAGGCCGAGGGTCTCGTTCTCGTACAGGTCGAAGGAGACCCCGCACACGGCGTGCACGTCGCCGACCCGGCGGCGGACGACTCCCCGGGACAGCACGGGGAAGTGCTTGACGAGGTCGCGGACCTGGAGGACGGGGGCGCCGGTGCCGCCGTGGCCGGGCAGCGGGGGAAGGAGTGCGGCGGGCGCGGTCATGCGGGGTCCTCCTCGGTGCTCGGGGCGGTGTCGGCGAACCGGGCCAGCGCCTCGGCGTCGGCACCGACCGCGTCGAAGACCTGGTCCGCCCCGGTGCCGGCGAGTTCACCGGCGAAGTGGCAGGCGCTGAGGTGGGCGGCGGGCAGGGAGGGGCGGGGCCCCGGCCGGTCGGCGCCGGGTGACGGCCCCACCGCGGCGAGCGGCGGCTCGGTGGTGTCGCACACCTCCCGGCGCATCGGGCAGCGGGGGGCGAAGGGGCAGCCCGGGGGCAGGTTCAGCAGGGAGGGCGGGGATCCGGTGATGGGGGTCAGGCGTTCCTCGTCGCGGTCGAGGCGGGGCAGGGAACCGAGCAGACCGAGGGTGTAGGGCATGCGCGGTGAGTAGAAGATGTCCTCGACCGACCCGGTCTCCACGATCCGGCCGGCGTACATGACGGCGACCCGGTCGGCGTGCCCCGCGACGACGCCCAGATCGTGGGTGATGAGGACGAGCGCGGCGCCGGTCTCGGCACGGGCGGTCTCCAGGGCGTCGAGGATCTGCGCCTGGACGGTGACGTCGAGCGCGGTGGTCGGCTCGTCGGCGATGATCACGTCCGGGTCGTTGGCCATGGCGATGGCGATGACGACGCGCTGGCGCATCCCGCCGGACATCTCGTGCGGGTAGGCGTCGACGCGCCGTTCGGGGCTCGGGATGCCGACGGTGGCGAGCAGGTCGACGGCCCGTTCGCGGGCGGCCGGCTTCTTCATGTCCGGGTGGTGCCGCAGCAGGGTCTCGGCGATCTGGTAACCCACCGGATAGACCGGGTTCAGCGAGGTCATCGGATCCTGGAAGACCATGGCGATGCCGCTGCCCCGCACGTCGGAGAGCTGGTTGTCGGAGAGCCCGAGCAGTTCGGTGCCCTCGAACCGCACCGAGCCGCGCACCCGCGCCGCGCGGGGCAGCAGGCCCATCACGGCGAGGGCGGTGACCGACTTGCCCGACCCCGACTCGCCGACGATGCCGAGGGACTCGCCCCGCCCGAGCCGGTAGCCGGCCCCGCGCACGGCCCGGACGAGGCCGTCCTCGGTCGGGAACTCCACGCTGAGGCCGGTCACCTCGAGGACCGCGCCGGACTCGTCTCCTGGTCCGATGACCGTCACTGTCGCACCCTTTGCTGCCGGGGGTCGAAGGCGTCGCGCAGGCCGTCGCCGATGAAGTTGATGGTCAGGGCGATGGCGATGATGAACGCGCCGGGGATGTAGAAGAGCCACGGCCGGGTGTCCACGGCCGTCTGCGCCTGGGCGACCAGCAGACCGAGCGAGGTGTCGGGCGGCTGGACGCCGAAGCCGAGGAAGGACAGGGCGGTCTCGGTGAGGATGCCGGTGGCGACCAGGACGGTGGCGTTGACGATGATCGGGCCGAGCGCGTTCGGCAGCAGGTGCCGGAAGATGATCCGCCCGTCCGATGCGCCGAGGGCCCGAGCCGCCTCCACGAACTCCTTCTCGCGCAGCGACAGCACCGTCGAGCGCACGACCCGGGAGACGTACGCCCAGGTCAGTCCGGCGATGACCGCCGCGATCCAGTACCAGGAGCCGCCGCTGCGGGAGGAGATCACCAGGGCGATCGCGAACAGCGGCAGGGTCAGCACGAGGTCGGCGACGCGCATCATCACCGCGTCCACCACCCCCCGGTAGAAGCCCGCGACGGCGCCCCACACGGCACCGACCAGGGTGGAGCCGAGGGCGATCAGAATGGCGATCTTCAGCGAGGTCTGGGTGCCGCGCATGACCTGGGCGTAGGCGTCGTAGCCGGAGGCGTCGGTGCCGAACGGGTGCTTGAGGGACGGGGGCTGGGAGTTGTCGGGGGTGTACTTGCTGTAGGAGTAGTGCCACAGGTGGGGGCCGGCGAACGCCCACAGCACGATCAGCAGGAACACCACCAGGCTGATCATCGCCGCCCGGTGACGCAGGAAGCGACGCAGGACGAGCTGGGTCTGGGTGCGCTGCCGTACCGTGAACTCGCCGTCCAGGCGCGGCGCCCGGCGGCCGGCCTCGGTCTCAGTCATAGCGGATCCTCGGGTCGAGTACGGCGTAGAGGAGGTCGGCGACGAGGTTGAAGCCGATGACGACGACGGCGGACAGCAGCAGCCAGGCCATGGTCCGGTAGACGTCGAGGGTGGTGGCGGCCTGGACGAGCATCTCCCCCATGCCGTGCCACTGGAAGATCGTCTCGGTGACCACGGCGCCGCCCAGGATGATCGCGATGTCCAGGGCGGTGACCGTGGCCAGCGGGATGAGGGCGGTGCGCAGGGCGTGCCGGGTGAGCACCCGGGCCCGGCGCAGGCCCTTGGCGCGGGCGAGCCGGACGTAGTCGCTGCCGAGCACCTCGAGCATGGAGGCGCGGGTGTAGCGGGTCCAGGAGGCGAAGGAGACCAGGGCGAGGGTGATGGTGGGCAGCACGAGGTGGCCGACGCGGTCGGTGAACTCGTGCCAGGGGGTGTCCACGGGGAGGTAGGGCGACTTCTCGCCGATGGTGCCGAGGAACTGGCTGCCGGTCTGCTCGTTGACCCAGATCCCGGCCTGCTTGAGCAGCACCGCGAACCAGAACACCGGCATGGCGAGGAACAGGAAGCCGAGGAAGGTGATGGTGTAGTCGGCGGCGCTGTACTGGCGCAGCGCGCTGAACACGCCGAAGACGACGGCCAGCACGAGGGCGATCAGCATGGCGGCGGCGACGAGGGTGACGGTGACCCGGAAGCGGGTGAACAGGTCGTGCCCGATGTCGAGGTTGGTCTGCACGGACGGGCCCCAGTCGCCGTGCAGCACGCCGGTGATCCAGTTCCAGTAGCGCTCCACGGCGGGCTGGTCGGCGTGGATGTGCCGGGCGAAGGCGGCGACGGCGGCCTTGCTGGGGGCGGGCTGCCGTGAGGTGGCGAAGTTGGCGACCGGGTCGCCGGAGTTGACGACGACGAGGAACACGATGAACGTCGAGGCGATCAGGACGGGTATCGAGACGAGGATGCGGCGCACGGTGTAGGCGAGCATGCGGACTCCTCTCGCAGGCCCCGGCCCCGTGCGGTGCCGGGGCCGGGCACTGGAGTGCTGGTTGCGGCCGGGCTACTTCTTCAGGCCCCAGGCGCCGGTGTTGTACGCCGGGCCCACGTTCGTGGAGTTGTTGCGCATGTTCACGAACCGTGACTGCACGGCGAGGAAGGTCGGCTTCTGGTACAGCGGGAGCACATAGGCGGCGTCGACCATGATCTTGTCCGCCTGATTGAGCAGGGCGGCGGCCTTCGTCGGGTCGGTCTCGCCGACGGCCTGGGCGATCAGCTTGTCGACCTGCTTGTCGCTGTAGCCGCCGTAGTTGCCGCCTCCGCCGATGGCCCAGTTCTGCTGGGCGCCGGAGGTCGGGAAGGGCGCCGCGACCCAGGCGAAGACGATGATGTCGTACTGGTGGCCCGCCAGGACGGTGCCGAGGTCGGCCGCGCCGATCGGCTTGATGGTGACCTTGATGCCGAGGTTCCCGAGGTCGCTCTGCAGGATCTGGCACTCGCTCTGCCGGATCTGGTTGCCGGTGGTGTAGCGGCAGTTGAAGGGTCCCACGGCCTTGCCGTCGGGGGTCTTCAGGGCACTGCCGACACCGGTGAACTTGGCGTCGGTCAGGAGCTTCTTGGCCTTGGCGAGGTCACCGGAGCCCTGGCCGGTGGGCGTGACGAGGTCCTGGTATCCGGCCTGCCCGGGCACGAAGTTGTGGTTGCCGAGCTGCTTGACCGCGGGGTCGAACTGGCCGACGGTCTTGGCGACGACGTCCTTGATGCTGATCGCGGTGAACATCGCCCGGCGCAGCGCGGTGTACTTGCCGAGCACCGGGTTGTGCAGGTTGAGGTCGAAGTGCTCCCAGGTCAGGCCGTTGCCGATGGTGTAGGTGACACCCGGGATGTCCTTGACCTGGTTGACGAGGTCGACCTCGGGCTGCGGGTAGATGCCCTGCACCTCGTTGTTGCGCAGCGCGATGGGCTCCTGGGTGGCGTCCGTGATGACCTTGAAGATCAGCCGCTGCAGGGTGGCCTTCTTCGCGCCCCACCACTTGGGGTCGGGGACGTAGGTGGCGTGGTCGTTGTCGACCCACTGCTGCATCTTGTACGGGCCCGCCGTCGCGTACTTGGTGGGCGGGGTCTTCTGGAAGTACTGCCAGCCCTGGGTGAGCTGGGCTGCGGTCATGTGGGCGGCGTCGCCCGCCTTGGCGCCGGAGAGCTTCTCGGCGACGTGGGCCGGGTAGAGGGGGTAGCCGCCGCCGAAGAGTGACTTCCAGTCGGAGTAGGGCTTGGTCATCACCACGGTGACCGTCCTGCCGCCGTCGGAGCCGGTGACGGACTTGATGCGGTCGTATCCGGCCGTGGACTGCGGCAGGCAGCCCTTGGTCTGCGTGGAGTCGCTCGCGGGCGGCGGCGGGCAGTCCTTGCCGTTGTTGGTGCGCCAGTAGTAGACGAAGTCGTCGGCGGTGATGGGCGTGCCGTCGTTCCAGGACGCCTTGGGGTTGATCTTGTAGACGAAGGTCTGCGGGCTGCTCTTCGTCTGGGTCGCCGAGGTCACCAGGTCGGTGTTGAGGGCGACGGTGAAGTCCGGCTGCGGCACGAAGACCTGGGGCAGGACGACCTCGAGGGCCTCGGCGTTCTCGAAGGTGTTGCCGTTGGTGTCCTGGACGTTCCACTGCTGGATGTTCTTCTCCAGCACGTAGGTGAACGTTCCGCCGGCCTTGGTGGCGCCGGAGTTGCAGGTGTTGGCCCGGCCCGCGGTGGAGCAGGACGCCAGACCGGCCGAGCCGCCGCCCTTGGGCGACGTACCGCCCCCGCCGCTGCTGCAGGCGGCGAGGACCAGGGTGAGCCCGGCGGCCAGGGTGGCTCCCCGCGCCAGGGCCGAGGATTGCGCGCGCATGTCCCTCCTCCGGCCGGCGGATTCCCGGCCTTGTCGCTGCGGCCGGCGGCCGCGAGGAAACTGAGCTGCGCAACGACGTTAGAACGCCTGTGTACCTTCTTCAGGTTCCTGTTCATACCGGGACGGCGACAATTCACCCTCGCTTACCCCTCGGAACCGTCCAGGGCGTGCAAAGTGCTGTGATCACGACCCAGGAACGTCAAAATCCCCGCCAACATCACGAATGCGACGGGGATTTGATCGGCTGTCAGCTGCCGGTGTCCGGTGTCGGGTGTCCGTTCAGGCGGCTTGGCCGGTGACCGGCACGCCGGCCTCCAGATAGAGCGCCGCCCCGCGCTCGCGCGCCCGCAGCGCCCAGCGCAGCCGCTCGTAGCGGACCGGGGGCAGCATGCGGGCGGCCTCCTGTTCGGTCGCGAAGCGCCAGCCGCGCAGCTCCGGGCCCGGCAGCAGCACCCGGGAGGCCTCGGCGGAGTCCAGCCGGCCGCCGTCGAAGAGCAGGCGCAGTCCGCCGTAGCCGGGGGGCGTCGGCCGCTCCCAGTCCACGACGAGCAGCCGGGGCACCTCGCGGAGCGTGATGCCGGTCTCCTCGGCGACCTCGCGCATCCCGGCGCGGGCGGGAGCCTCCCCGCGCTCGACGACCCCGCCCGGGAACTCCCAGCCGGGCTTGTAGGTCGGGTCCACGAGCAGCACCCGGTCCCGCTCGTCGAAGAGGAGCACCCCGGCGGCGAGGGTCTCCGCGGTGGGTTCGGGCGTCTGCACGATGTCGCACGGGGGTACGGCACCGCTGCCGACGGCGTCGGCGATGCGGACGGCGGTCTCGTACGGGGTGAGGGCGCTGGTGTCGACGAGGTGGGCGTCGGCGGTGAGCCAGGAGGCGAGCGCGGCCCGGTAGGGCTCGAGGTGGCCGTCGGACCACTGCCGTGCCCGTATCGCGCCGTCGGACGGGTCGGGCGGGACGTCCCGGCCGGCGATCCGCTCGCGCAGGATCGTTTCGGCCGGGGCGAGGAGCAGATGCCGTACGGCGATCCGGCGAGCGGCGAGGCCGCCGAAGATCTCGTCCCGGTACTCCTGGCGGAGCAGGGTCATCGGGACCACGAGGGTCCCGCCCAGCTCGGCGAGCATCGCGGCGGCCGTGTCGATCACGAGCCGGCGCCAGATGGGCAGGTCCTGGAGGTCGCCGACCTCGGTGAGGTGTTTGGGCGGCAGCAGGTGCGGGAGCGCCGCGCCGATGACCTCGGGGTCGAAGAGCGTGCTGTGCGGGATCAGTTCGATCAGTTCCCGTGCGGTCGTGGTCTTTCCCGCACCGCACGCGCCGTTGATCCAGACGACGGTCACGGACTCCCCCTCTTCTGTTGGCCCCCTGTGGCTTGCCCGCTTCACCCTGCCACGGAAACCACATCCAGTTGAGGGCGCACAGCAGAGTGCCGGCGCCCCCTGCGGCCCGGGACACCGGCATCTGCCTCCGGCAGTACTACGCCTGCTCCGGGGCGTGGCCGTCGGTGGCCGGGCCGTCCTCGGCGGCGTGGTGGGCGGCGGTGTCAGGGGCCCCGGAGACGTTGCGGTCCTGGTGGCCCGCATGGTCCTCGGCGTGCGACGGGGTGACGGCGGCCACGACGAATCCGGTGGCCAGGCTGGCGAGGGCGAGCATGCTGCGCTTCTTCATGCCCCGATCAACTGCGCAGCCGCCCCCGGGTCACGCCCACCGGCCGGAAACCTTGCCGACCGGCCGCGAAACCGTGGGGCCGTGGTGATCACCGGGCGGCTGTCGTCCGGGATCCGGCCCGCCGGCCCGCGACCAGGAGTCGGCACGATGACCAGCACCCGCCCGATCACGACCCGGGACCGGAACGTCAAGCACGACGGCGCCGGGTTGGTGACGCGCTTCGAGGTCGACACGGAGTTCGCCGGCCGCTGTCCGGTCCGGCAGGTCGGGGCTGGATGACGGCAAGACCGGGCGATCCAACACAACCGAACGCCCGGTCTTGCCGTCATCCCACAAAACTCCCGGTCGTCAAGAGCCCTGACGGAATATCGAACAATGTGACGCGGCTCTTCCAACAGAGTCCGACAGGCCCTACCGTAAGCGCGCACCGGTGACACGCACACGCCGTCATTCCACCTGCGAGTCGGAGGAGTGTCAACGATGCGTCACCCCCACCCCCGCACCACCCGCCGAAGACTGCTCGGCGCCCTGGCCGTCGGACTCCTGTGTTCCGCGGGGCTTGCCGCTCCCGCCGCCGCGGCACCGGGCCCACGCCCCGGGGCCGCCCCCCTGGCCGACGGCCTGGCCCCCACCCCGCCGATGGGCTTCAACAACTGGAACTCCACGCACTGCCGCCCCGACTTCAACGAGGCCATGGTCGAGGGGATCGCCGACCTCTTCGTCCAGAAGGGCCTGAAGGACGCCGGCTACCAGTACGTCAACCTCGACGACTGCTGGGCGCTGCCCGGCCGGGACGCGAACGGCAAGCTGGTGCCCGACCCCGCCCGCTTCCCGCACGGCATCAAGGCCGTCGCCGACTACGTCCACGCCAAGGGCCTCAAGCTCGGCATCTACACCAGCGCCGGCATCAAGACCTGCAACAGCGCCGGGTTCCCGGGGGCGCTCGGCCACGAGTACAGCGACGCCCAGCAGTTCGCCGACTGGGGCGTCGACTATCTCAAGTACGACAACTGCAACAACCTCGGCGTCGACGCGAAGCTGCGGTACACGACCATGCGGGACGCCCTGAGGGCCACCGGCCGGCCCATCGTCTACAGCATCTGCGAGTGGGGCGAGAACAAGCCCTGGGAGTGGGCCTCCGGCGTCGGCCAGCTGTGGCGGACCACCGGGGACATCAGCGACAGCTGGAGTTCGATGCTGTCGATCCTGAAGAAGAACCTCCCTCTCGCCCCGTACGCCGGACCCGGCCACTGGAACGACCCCGACATGCTGGAGGTCGGCAACGGCGGGATGACGGACACCGAGTACCGCTCCCACTTCTCCCTCTGGTCGGTGATGGCCGCCCCGCTGCTCATCGGCACCGATCTGCGCAAGGCCTCACGGGCGACCTTCGACATCCTGGACAACAAGGAGGTCATCGCGGTCGACCAGGACCCCCTGGGCAAGCAGGGCACCGTGGTCTCCTCGGCCGGCGGACGCTGGGTGATCTCCAAGGAGATGAAGGACGGCAGCCGCGCGGTCGCCCTGTTCAACGAGTCCGGCTCCGCCCAGCGGATCGCCACCACCGCGAGCGCCCTGGGCCTGCCCGACGCCCCCGCCTACACCCTGCGCGACCTGTGGCAGCACCGCAGCTACCACACCGCGGGCACCGTGGCGGCCACCGTCCCGGCGCACGGCACGGTCCTGCTGCGCGTCGCCGCCGGGCCCGGCTGGGCCGACCTGCCGCCGGCCGTGGAACTAGGTGCCGACGGCGGCCCGTTCGTCGAGGCGGCCACTCAGGCCCCCCTCACCACCGCCGTGACCGACCTGGGCCGGACCCCCGCGCGCCAGGTGTCCGTGTCGCTGACCGGCCCGGACGGCTGGAGCCTGCGCCCGGCCTCCCCGACGACCGCGGACACCCTCGCCGCCGGCGCGTCGCTGCGCACCTCCTGGACGGTCACCGCCCCGGCGGGGACGCCGCCGGGGTCGTACGACCTGTCGCTCAAGGCGAGCTACCGCTCGCCGGACGGAGCGGCCGCGGACGGCACACTGCCGGTGACCGTGACCGTCGTCCTCCCGCCGCCCACCGGGACCTCGTACGTCAGCGATCTGCCGTGGCTCGCGGCGGCCAACGGCTGGGGCCCGGTCGAGCGCGACACCAGCAACGGGGAGAACGCGGCGGGCGACGGCCGGCCGATCACCCTGGGCGGCGTCGGGTACGCCAAGGGGCTCGGCGTCCACGCCGCGAGCGAGGTGTCCTTCTACACCGGCAAGGCGTGCGAGAAGGTCACCGCGGACGTCGGCGTGGACGACGAGAAGGGCACCAAGGGCACCGTCGCCTTCGAGGTGTGGGCGGACGGCACGAGGGTGGCCTCGACCGGCACGCTGACCAACGCGCAGCCCGCCCAGCGGGTCAGCGCCGATGTCACCGGCGCGCAGGTGGTCCGGCTCGTCGTCACCGACGCGGGTGACGGCATCGACTCGGACCACGCGGACTGGGCGGACGCGCGCCTCAGCTGCTGAAGCCGGCACATCGGCCGCTGGGACGACCGCCGGAACGGCTGTGGGAACGGCTGCCGTTCCCGCTGCCGCACCGGCCGCCGGAACCGTTGCGGAAACGATTCTGAGGGGTTTCGGTCCGCCCGCAGGTCACACTCCCGCCGCGGTCGCGTCCCGTCTGCGGGCCAGCGCGGCCGCGGCGGCCCCGACCAGGCCCGCGTCCGTGCCCATCTGGGCGGGCGTGACCGTCAGCCGCCGGACGAAGGACAGGGTCGCGTAGTCGGCGAGCGCCTTGCGCAGGGGTGTGAAGAGGATGTCGCCGGCCTTGCCGACGCCCCCGCCGATCACCGCGATGTCGATCTCCACCAGGGTGGCCGTGGCCGCGATGCCGGCCGCCAGGGCCTGGGCGGCCCGCGCGAAGGAGGCGAGGGCCGCCGGGTCGCCCTCCCGGGCTGCGGCGGCCACCGCGGCCGCCGAGGTGTCGCCGTCCGGGCCCGGCCGCCAGCCCTGCTCCAGGGCGCGCCGGGCGATGTTGGGGCCGCTGGCGATGCGCTCGACACAGCCGCGCGAGCCGCACGGGCACGGGTCGCCGTCGAGGTCGACGCTGATGTGTCCGATGTGCCCGGCGTTTCCGGTCGGGCCGGGGTGGAGCTGTCCGCGCAGCACCAGGCCGCCGCCGACGCCCGTCGAGACCACCATGCACAGCGCGTTGTCGTGGCCGCGGGCGGCGCCCTGCCAGTGCTCGGCCGCGGTGATCGCCACGCCGTCGCCGATCAGCTCGACCGGCAGGCCCCCGGTGGCCGCGCGTACCCGCTCGACCAGCGGGAAGTCGCGCCAGCTGGGCACGTTCACCGGGCTCACGGTGCCGGCCGAGGCGTCCACCGGTCCCGCGCTGCCGATGCCGATCGAACCGGCACGTCCCCACAGCGGCGATCCGGCGAGGTCGCCGAGCACCCCCTCGACGGCCTGCATGACCGTTTCGCCGTCCTGCTGGGCGGGCGTCGGGCGCTGGGCGCGGGCCTGGATCCGTCCGTGGCCGTCCACCAGCGCGCCGGCGATCTTGGTGCCGCCGATGTCCAGGGCCGCCACTAGGTCGGTGTGCATCAGAGTCAGTTCTCCCCGTTGAAAGCTCGGAAACCAAAGAGAGCAGACCGGTCAGGCGGTGGGGGCGCAGGCCGGAGACAGCGGTGGACAGTCTCTCGCGCATCTGACAACGTTGTCCAGGCTCTATGCTCGACGCCACATCCTCATACAAGCCGATCGATCGCCGCATCCCCCGTGGCGGCACCGACGACAGGACAGGACGCCGCATCGTGCCCGAGACCACCCGCCGCGCAGACCGTCCCGCAGACCGACTCGCCGGGGCTCGGTACGGCAACCGGCCGACGATGAAGGACGTGGCCGCACGCGCCGGGGTGGGTCTGAAGACGGTGTCCCGGGTGGTCAACGGCGAGCCCGGGGTCACACCGGACACCGAGCGCCGGGTCCAGGAGGCGATCGACGCGCTCGGCTTCCGCCGCAACGACAGCGCCCGGGTGCTGCGCAAGGGCCGCACGGCGAGCATCGGGCTGGTCCTGGAGGACCTCGCGGATCCGTTCTACGGCCCCCTCAGCCGCGCGGTCGAGGAGGTGGCCCGCGCCCACGGCGCCCTGCTGATCAACGGCTCCAGCGCGGAGGACCCCGACCGGGAGCAGGAGCTCGCGCTGGCGCTGTGCGCCCGCCGGGTGGACGGGCTGGTGGTGATCCCGGCCGGGGACGACCACCGGTATCTGGAGCCGGAGATCAGGGCGGGCGTGGCGACCGTGTTCGTGGACCGGCCGGCCGGGAAGATCGACGCGGACGTGGTGCTGGCCGACAACTACGGCGGTGCCCGCGACGGGGTCGCCCATCTGATCGCGCACGGTCACCGCCGGATCGGGTTCATCGGCGACATGCCCCGCATCCACACCGCGGCCGAGCGGCTGCGCGGCTACCGGGCGGCCATGGAGGACGCCGGGATACCCGTCGAGGACGCGTGGATGTCCCTCGGCGCGACGGATCCGGTGCGGGTGCGCCGGGCGGCCGAGGAGATGCTGTCGGGCCCCTCCCCGGTCACCGCGGTCTTCGCGGGCAACAACCGGGTGACGGTCACCGTGATCCGCGTCCTCGCCGAGCAGCCCCGGCCGGTCGCCCTGGTCGGCTTCGACGACATCGAGCTGGCCGACCTGCTCCGGCCGGGGGTCACGGTCGTCGCCCAGGACGCGGCCGCCCTCGGCCGCACCGCCGCCGAACGTCTCTTCCGTCAGCTGGACGGCACTCTCGTCGCCCCGGAGCGCATCGAACTGCCGACCCGCCTGATCACCCGGGGCTCCGGGGAACTGCCGCCGGCGGACTGATCGGCGCGTCCGCGTCGCTCGGCCGGGTCCGCCGCAACGGGGCCGACGTCTCCTGCGCACCGGACTCCGGGGGCGCGCACGCAGGACGGCGCGGCGCGCGGCCCGGCGGACGCAAAACCGTCCCCGAGCCGTACGCCGCCGACGCCTTCACGTGGCGGATGCCGTCAGGTCGCCGCGGCGCGGAGCCGCGAAGGTCTCCAGGTCGGCCCGGGTCAGGCCGGTGAGGCGGGCGACCTCGGGGAGGTCCAGGGCGCCGCAGTCCAGGCCGCGCAGCAGGTAGCCGCTGAGGGCCTTGGCGGTGGCGGGCTCGTCCATGACGTCGCCGCCGGCGCGGTTGGCATAGCGGGCGAGGCGGGCCGCCGCCTGTTCGAACCCCTCGCGGTAGAAGGCGAAGACGGCCGCGTAGCGGGTCGGGAGGTGGCCGGGGTGCATGTCCCAGCCCTGGTAGTAGGCGCGGGCGAGGGCGCGGCGGGTCAGGCCGTAGTGCAGGCGCCAGGCGTCGTGCACCTTCTCGGCCGGGCCGACGGGGAGCACGTTGGTGGAGCCGTCCGAGACCCGTACGCCGGTGCCCGCCGCAGCGACCTGCATGATCGCCTTGGCGTGGTCGGCGGCCGGGTGGTCACTGGACTGGTGGGCGGCGGAGACACCGAGGCAGGCGCTGTAGTCGAAGGTGCCGTAGTGCAGCCCGGTGGCGCGGCCCCCGGCGGCCTGGATCATGCGGGCGACGGTGGCGGTGCCGTCGGTGGCCAGGATGGCCTGGCTGGTCTCGATCTGGATCTCGAAACCGAGCCGGCCGGCCGCCAGCCCGTGCACCTTCTCGAAGGCCTCCAGAAGCAGCGCGAAGGCGCTCACCTGCTCGGCGTACGTCACCTTCGGCAGGGTCAGCACCAGCCCGTCGGGCAGGCCCCCCGCCTCCATCAGGCCGGTGAGGAAGACGTCGAGGGTGCGGATGCCCCGGTCGCGGACGGCGGCCTCCATGCACTTCATGCGGATGCCCATGTACGGCGCCGCCGTGCCGTTCCGGTACGCCTCGGCGATCAGCCGGGCCGCGCGGGCGGCCGTCTCGTCCTCCTCGGCGTCGGGGCGGGGGCCGTAGCCGTCCTCGAAGTCGACGCGCAGATCCTCGACGGGCTCGCGCTGCAGCTTGGCGCGGACGCGGGAGTACACCGGTTCCGCGAGGTCCTCCGAGAGGCCGAGGACGGCGGCGAAGGAGGCCGCGTCGGGGGCGTGGTCGTCGAGCGCGGCGAGGGCCCGGTCGCCCCAGGAGCGGAGGGTGCCGGCGTCGAAGGCGTCGCCGGGGACGTAGACGGTGTGGACGGGCTGCCGGGTGCCGGGGTCGCCCGGGTAGCGGCGCTCCAGCTCCGCGTCGACCCGTGCGAGGGAGGCGCTGATCTCCTCGCTGACCGCGCCCGCGAGGCTCGTCGCCACCTTCTCCTGCAGACCCATCCCACACCCTCCAGTTTTCCGCTGTACGGAATCAACAATCCGTAGAGTGAAGTTATCCGGGGTGGTCGCGGCTGGTCAACACCCGCCCGCTCCCTGGGCGGCACCCATGCGCCGTCTTCAGGATGCACCGAGGCCCCGGTGACCGCGCCGGTCACCGGGGCCTCGTTCAGCCGGGGGCGGTTCAGCCCTTGCGGGCCTTGATCTCCTCGGTGAGCTGCGGGACGACGTCGAAGAGGTCGCCGACCACGCCGTAGTCGACCAGGTCGAAGATCGGGGCCTCGGCGTCCTTGTTGACGGCCACGATGGTCTTCGAGGTCTGCATGCCGGCGCGGTGCTGGATGGCGCCGGAGATGCCGTTGGCGATGTAGAGCTGCGGCGAGACCGACTTGCCGGTCTGGCCGACCTGGTTGGTGTGCGGGTACCAGCCGGCGTCGACGGCGGCACGCGAGGCACCGACAGCCGCGCCGAGCTGGTCGGCGAGCGCCTCGATGATCGAGAAGTTCTCCGCGCCGTTGACGCCACGGCCACCGGAGACCACGATCGCGGCCTCGGTCAGCTCCGGACGCCCGGTCGACTCACGCGGCGTACGGCCGGTGATCTTCGTGCCGGTCGCCTGGTCCGAGAAGGAGACGGACAGGGCCTCCACCGCGCCCGCGGCCGGGGCGGCCTCCACGGCGGCCGAGTTCGGCTTGACCGTGATGACCGGGGTGCCCTTGATGACGCGGGACTTGGTGGTGAAGGACGCGGCGAACACCGACTGGGTGGCCACCGGGCCCTCGTCGCCGGCCTCGAGGTCGACGGCGTCGGTGATGATGCCGGAGCCGATGCGCAGCGCCAGACGGGCGGCGATCTCCTTGCCCTCGGCGGAGGACGGGACCAGGACGGCGGCCGGGGAGACGGCCTCGTAGGCGGCCTGCAGGGCGTCGACCTTGGGGACGACCAGGTACTCCGCGTACTCGGCGGCCTCGTGGGTGAGGACCTTGACCGCGCCGTGCTCGGCGAGGGCGGCGGCGGTGTCGGCGGCGCCGTTGCCCAGCGCGACGGCGACGGGCTCGCCGATGCGGCGGGCCAGGGTCAGCAGCTCGAGGGTCGGCTTGCGGACGGCACCGTCCACGTGGTCGACGTAGACGAGAACTTCAGCCATGGGATTGCTCTCCTGCGGATTGCGAAGTCTGAGGGGCGGTAAGGGTGTTGAGCCTTAGATGAACTTCTGGCTCGCGAGGAACTCAGCGAGCTGCTTGCCGCCCTCGCCCTCGTCCTTGACGATGGTGCCGGCCGTGCGGGCCGGGCGCTCGTTCGCGGCCTCGACCTTGGTGAACGCGCCGTCGAGACCGACCTCCTCGGCCTCGATGTCCAGGTCGGACAGGTCCCAGGACTCCACCGGCTTCTTCTTGGCCGCCATGATGCCCTTGAAGGACGGGTACCGCGCCTCGCCCGACTGGTCGGTGACGGAGACGACGGCCGGGAGCTGCGCCTCGAGCTGCTCGGAGGCGGCGTCGCCGTCGCGGCGGCCCTTGACCGTGCCGTCCTCGACGGAGACCTCGGAGAGCAGGGTGACCTGCGGGACGCCCAGGCGCTCGGCGACCAGCGCGGGCACGACGCCCATGGTGCCGTCGGTGGAGGCCATGCCGGAGATCACCAGGTCGTAGCCGGCCTTCTCGATCGCCTTGGCCAGCACCAGGGAGGTGCCGATGGCGTCGGTGCCGTGCAGGTCGTCGTCCTCGACGTGGATGGCCTTGTCGGCACCCATGGACAGCGCCTTGCGCAGCGCGTCCTTGGCGTCCTCGGGGCCGATCGTCAGGACGGTGACCTCGGCGTCGTCCGCGTCCTCCGCGATCTGCAGGGCCTGCTCGACCGCGTACTCGTCCAGCTCGGAGAGCAGACCGTCCACGTCGTCGCGGTCGACGGTCAGGTCATCGGCGAAGTGCCGGTCGCCAGTGGCGTCGGGCACGTACTTCACAGTGACAACGATCCTCAAGCTCACGCCGGCTCTCCTACTGCATCGTCATTTCCTGGCTGCCTCTTGGAGGCAGCATAGGCGCCTCAAGCGGCCGATCCCGGTCGGGGCGTCCGCGCGCTCCGAACGAAATATTACTCGTCAGTACACCCAGTTCATGCCCGCTAAGCAAGCGCTTTGAACTGTGACCTTCGCAACGCAGCGTAACCGGAACTCGACCCCTGCGCAGGCCGGAGGAGGGGTGATCAATCCCGCAGGGCGGTGAAGCGGCCCTGGTGGTAGAGGAGGGGACGGCCGGCTCCGGTGGGGTCGCCGAGGACCACTTCGGCCAGCACGATGCGGTGATCACCGGCCGGGACGCGGCCGACGACCCGGCAGACCAGCCAGGCCAGCACGTCGTCCAGGACGGGTACGCCTTCCGGGCCCTCGCGCCAGGCCGTGGGCGCACCGAACCGGTCGGCGCCGCTGCGGGCGAAGGTGGCGGCCAGGTCGCTCTGGTGCTCGCCGAGTATGTGGATGCCGACGTGCTCCGCCTCGGCCATGACCGGCCAGCTCGACGCGCCCGTGCCGATCCCGAAGGAGAGCAGCGGGGGGTCGGCGGAGACGGAGGTGAGGGAGGTGGCGGTGAAACCGACCGGGCCCCGCGCGCCGCTCGCGGTGATGACCGCGACGCCGGCGGCGTGCCGGCGGAAGGCGGAGCGGAGCAGGTCGGGCGAGGCGAGCTGGAAGGTGCCGAGGTCGGGCGAGGCCGTCATGGAGTTGTCCTTCTTCGGGTGGTGAGGAGCGGGGCCGTGGCTGCTCAACAGCCCGGACAGCGCGCGCTCGCGGTGCGGGTCGGGCCGAAGTGGGCCCACCCGGGGTGAAGAAGGAGTTCGCTCGGCATGGGGTCAGGCTGACGACGGCCGACGGGCGCCGTCAAGTTCGTCCCGCGATCCGGGAGATACGTCACCCTGCTCACACGGCCTCCCCGAGGGCTGCGAGGACGTCGGCCTTGCGCGGCTGCCCGGCGGCACGCCGCACCACCCGGCCGGCCGCGTCGAGAACCAGCACGGTGGGCGTCTTGAGGATGTCCAGGTCCCGTACGAGGTCCAGGTGGGCCTCCGCGTCGATCTCCACGTGGGTGACCCCCGGCACCAGGGCGGCGACCTCGCCGAGGATGCGCCGGGTGGCCCGGCAGGGTGCGCAGAAGGCGCTGGAGAACTGCACGAGGGTGGCCCGCTCGCCCAGTTCGGCGCCCAGTTCGGCAGGGCCCAGCCGCTTGCCGTGGTCCCGCCCGCGCACCCGCACTCTCCCGCTCCGCCGCTTGTGCAGCACTCCGTAGGCGCTCGCCACGACGAGCACCGCCACGCACACCACCAGTCCGGTCATCATCTGCCCCAGCGTTCATGAGACTGCAAAGATTCCCGCCTCCCGCATGAGTTTCCGTTGCGGAATGCTTGATTCATGGACATCGATGTGAGGGGGCCGCGCTTCGGAGCGGCCGTGACGACCGGCGTTCTGGCCCTGGCCCTGATCCTGCGCAGCCCCTGGGTGCTGGGCTGGCAGACCCTCGCGTTCGCGCTCGGCGCGGTCGCGGGCGTCCACCGGTCGCCGTACGGCTGGGCGTTCCGCACGGCGGTGCGGCCGAGGCTCGGCCCGCCCAAGGAGTTCGAGCCGCCGCAGCCGCCGCGTTTCGCACAGGCCGTGGGGCTGGTGTTCGCGGGGATCGGGCTCGTCGGGTTCACGGTGGGTCCGCACTGGCTGGGGCTCGCGGCGACCGGTGCGGCGCTGGCGGCCGCCTTCCTCAACGCGGCCTTCGCGTACTGCCTGGGCTGCGAGATGTACCTCCTGCTGAAGCGGGCGACGGTACGCGCGCGGTGAAGAAGGCGCGAAAAAACGGAGGTGGGGCCGACGTGACGAGAATCTCGCCGCCGCCGGGCACCAGGACTGGCTACCCGTCCGTTCTTCGGGCACGATCTGCGAGACGCCGTAAACCTACGGCTGCGTAACTTTCCCGCCGGGAGCCCCCCTTTCCCGAGCAGAGCAGAAAGGGCCCACCCCGCCCATGGCAGAGCTGGTCTACCGTCCCGTCATCGGTCTCGCCAAGACGCTGTTCAAGGCCTGGGACCTGAAGATCGACTGCCAGGGGTCGGAGAACATTCCGCGCTCGGGCGGTGCGGTCCTGGTGAGCAATCACATCAGCTACCTGGACTTCGTCTTCAACGGGCTGGCGGCCCTGCCGCAGAAGCGTCTGGTGCGCTTCATGGCGAAGGAGTCCGTGTTCCGGCACAAGGTGTCCGGCCCGCTGATGCGCGGCATGAAGCACATCCCGGTGGACCGCGAGCAGGGCGAGGCGGCCTACGCGCACGCGCTGGACTCGCTGCGCTCCGGCGAGGTCATCGGTGTGTTCCCGGAGGCCACGATCTCCCAGTCCTTCACCCTGAAGAGCTTCAAGTCGGGCGCCGCGCGCCTGGCCCAGGAGGCGGGCGTGCCGCTCGTCCCGATGGCGGTGTGGGGCACCCAGCGGCTGTGGACCAAGGGGCACCCGCGCAACTTCCGGCGCAGCCACACTCCCATCACCATCCGGGTCGGCGAACCGGTGGAGGCCCCGCGCGACCAGTACGCGGGCGCCATCACCCGCCGCCTGCGCGAGCGCGTGCACGAGCTGCTGGAGGCCGCCCAGCGTGCCTACCCGACGCGCCCCAAGGGCACGGAGGACACGTGGTGGCTGCCGGCCCACCTCGGGGGCACGGCGCCGACGGCGGAGCAGCTGCGCGCCGGCGAGGCCCACTGACACCCGCCGGCGGGTCACCGCACGCCGGCCGATAGGGTTCGCGGTCGTAACGGGAGGGCCTCGGCGCCCTCGTGGGACCACTGCGCGACGGGGGCATGTCGATGCGGCGCTGGACGAAGGCGGCGGTGGCGGTGGCGGCCGTCCTGGCGCTGGCGGGCTGGATCGCCTCGCCGTACGTCAAGGACTGGTGGCTGGTGCGCACCGCGTGCGACGGGGCGCTGCCCGGTGGCGCGGTCCGGCACCTGGCCGCCGACGGAGGGCACTTCACCGAGGCCGAGACGGTCTCGCACCCCGGGCTGGGCGACTACGGCTGCACGGTGCGCTTCGAGGGCGACGGGGACCGCACGCTGGTGGTCCGCATGACCGCGTACACCCGGCGGGACGACCAGGACAGCGTGTTCCTGAGCGCGTTCCCGCGCGAGCGGTCCGCCGCGCTGCGTCCGCTGCCGCAGGGCCTGCCGGGGTTCGCCGACGAGTTCGGCTCCTTCCGCTTCCTGCTGCGCTGCCCGGATCTGGGCCGGGACGCCGAGGGCCGGCCGCGCAGGCTGCTGGTGAGTACCGCCGTCGGTGAGGCCACCGCGCGGACGTCCCACGCGGTGTACGAGACGGTCGTCCCGCTCGTCAACTCCGCCTCTCGGCACCTCGGTTGCGGTGCGACGCCGCTGACGGTGCCGAAGGGGGACGTGACACCGCCGGACCCGGAGCACGAGCCGAAGCCGCTCCCGGTGGACAGGGCGGGCGGCACCGCGTGCGGCTGGGTGGCCCGCGCCCGGGTGCCCGGGGTCGACGCCTGGGAGGTGCGGACGCTCACGAACGACACGGCGCCCGCCGGGCGGTGCGATCTGAGCCGGGGCAGGAACACCCTGGTCTTCGCCGCCTGGTACGGCGACTGGAGCGACCGCGTCGTCTCCTACGACGGCGTGCGCCTGTCATTGACGGCGACGGCCCGCTGCGACGGCGAGGCCGCCAACTTCGCCGTCAGCGGGTCGAAGGACACGCCCGGCCTCGGCACGGCGGAGCGGCGCCGGCTGCTGCAGGCGTTCGCCGAGGACCAGGTCCGGCGGCGCGGCTGCGCCGGGCTGCGCATGACCGGCTGACCCGGCGGCCGGCGGTCCGGCTTCCCGGGACCTGCCGCTCAGACCGTCTCGTTGAAGACCGCGTGCACGTAGGCGTCGTCCAGGATCTGCCGCATGGCCGACGCCCGCTCGGCCGGCACCTTCCGGGCCTCGGCCCAGGCGTCGAACGTGCGGAACATCTGGTGGCGCCCGTCCATCAGGTCACCGTGCACCGGCCCGCTGACCGGGCGCCGGGCGATGGCGTCCGTCGGCGGCCTGCTGCTCAGTCGCCGCCCCGCCGCCCGGTAGGCGCCCCGGGTGTGCCGGCGTACGGCCGCGTCGTAGGAGGCGAGGTCGGCGATGGCTCCCTCGCGGGCGCCGGAGGTCCTGACTCCCATGAGGGTGCCGATGCGCCGGGCGATGTCCTCGAGGTCGTTGTCGGGCCAGGTCCTGGACGTCAGCTGTCCGTCCCGCTTGTCGGGGTGGTAGGCCGGGTCGCCGCCCTCGCGGGTCAGCCGCTCGAGGTAGTGGGCGAGGTAGGCCCGTTCGGCGTCGTAGAGGATCGCGAACGCCTCCGGGTCCTCGGCCAGGTGCGCGAAGAGGTGCTCCGGGTCGGGGCTCAGCGCGCCGGAGTGGTCGAAGCCGAAGTCGGGATGCGCCTCGCCCGGGGCGAGGAAGCGGCCGAAGCGGGTCCAGCCGTGCTCGTCGGGCCGGGCCAGCGCACCGGGGACGGCCGGGGTGTTCGCATCGGGTTCCTCGCCGCCCAGCGCCGTGGTGTCGACGACGTATCCGGCAAGCATGCGGGCCATTCCCGGCTCCGCGCCGGGTGGCACGTCGGCCTGCTGGTACACCGTGGTGACCGCGTAGGCGACGCGGGCCTGGGCCGTGGTGTGCGGCCCGCCGGGGGCCGTGGCCCGGGTCGCGGCGTCCACCACACGGCCGAGCACGCGGCCGCCGTCACCGCACAGCGGTCCGGTGGGCAGCAGCGCCCGCACCGCGTCGTACCGGGACATGTCCTGCCGGGGATCGAGGGCCCCGGTCGCCGTCGCCGGGTCCTTCTCCAAGGCCCGTAGGGATTGCGGCAGTTCGGCGCAGGACCGGCCGCCGCCGCCCCACGCGAGCGGCACGGCGGCGGCCCCCGCGACCAGGACCAGCCCCACGACGGACACGAGCAGCCGCCGCTCCCGCATCCACCCGGGCCGGCCGCCGTGCACCTGTTCGCCGCGCACCGGACCGGGGACGCCCTCCCCGGCCGCAGGTGGCCCCGAGGCGGCAGTCTCCTCCTGGGCCGCCGGCTCGCCCCGTGTGATGCTGTCGTCCTCCGCCGTTCCCCCGTCGCTCATGGGCGGGAGGTTAGCGAGTGTGACGGGGTGGGGGTCAGGCGGGGGTGGCCGCCGGGGACGGGGGCTGCACCTCGACGCGGGCTCCGGGGCTGAACTTCGCCAGGAGTTCGGCGGGTTCGACGGCTGCGGCCTGCGCCTCGGCGACCGGCAGGGGCGCGAGGGTCTCCAGCAGGTAGATGCCGCAGACCGTCTCCTCGGCCAGGCGGGTGCGCGGTCCCTGGCGCCCGTTCCAGCGGCGGCAGGTCACGCCCGCGTCGTCGCGCCGGACGACCTCGCCCGCCTCGGGGTGCGCGACGGTCTCCGCCCCGCCGGAGACGGTCACGAAGTCCTCGTCGCCCGGGGCGCGTACGAGGCGCATGCCGCCCTCGATGCGGTCGAGGTCCTCGCCGCCGACGGGGATCAGCCGGGCGACGCTGACGGCGTTGTAGAGGTCGAACGAGCAGATTGATCCGGGGGAGCCCGGCGTCGGTCAGGGCACGCCCGGCCAGCGCCTCGGCCGAGTTGCGGGTGCGTGACGGCTTGGCCCCGAAGGCGGAGTACGCCATGCGGCCATGTGCGGGTCCTCGTGCGGCGCGCGTCCGCCCAGGCGTGCACCTCAGAGAGTGCTGGGGAGCGTCTTCCACAGGTGCGGCCGGTCCGGGGCGGATTTCAGCGCGCCGAGGACCGCCGGGTGAGGTTCAGCATACAGCACTGGATAGTCCACCTCATTGGACGAAGGATCGGGGATCCAGGCCAGCCGCTCACCGTCCAGGGAGAACTGGGCGTCGACGCCCGGCTTGTTGCCACGGGGATCCTGCCGGTGCCAGGCGCCGTGGAAGCGGACGGCGACCAACCCGTGCACGGCGTGCCCGCTGCCGTCGTCGTGCGCCAGTCGCTGATAGCAGAGCGCCGTGGGGATGTCCTCGGCACGGAGCAGGGCGGTGAGCGCGTGCGCCTTGGCGTAGCAGATGCCGGTGCGCTGCACGATCACGTCGGAGGCGCGCCAGGTCACGCGCGGGTCGCCGGTGTCGGCGGAGTGCGGGACGGCGTCGCGTACGAACTCGTACGCGGCCCGTGCATACCCATACGAGTCAGCTACGCCCTCGGCCAGCCGGGCGGCGGTCTCCCGCACCACGGGATGATGATGGTCGATGGCCTCGTCCGAGGCCAGATAGGCGGAGAGGTCGGCGGTGTTCTGGATCAGCTCCATGACCGCAGAGCATAGGAATGCGATCACCCGACAGTCAATGACTTTTCAGGTGACCGCATACCTATGCATCGCTGTCTAGCGCGCCATCTCCTCCTTGAGCGCGGCCACGAACAGATCGACGTCCTCCTCCGTGGTGTCGAAGGAACACATCCAGCGCACCACGCCGGCGGCCTCGTCCCAGAAGTAGAACCGGAACCGCTTCTGCAGCCGCTCGCTCACGTCGTGCGGCAGCCGCGCGAAGACACCGTTGGCCTGCACCGGGTAGAGGATCTCCACCCCGTGCACCGCGCGGACGCCCTCCGCCAGCCGCTGGGCCATCTCGTTGGCGTGGCGGGCGTTGCGCAGCCACAGGTCCTTGGCAAGCAGCGCCTCCAGCTGCACCGACACGAAGCGCATCTTGGAGGCGAGCTGCATGGACATCTTGCGCAGGTGCTTCATCCGGCGCACCGCGTCCTGGTTGAGCACCACGACCGCCTCGCCGAACAGCGCGCCGTTCTTGGTGCCGCCCAGGGAGAGGATGTCGACGCCGACCGCGTTGGTGAAGGTGCGCATCGGCACGTTCAGGGAGGCTGCCGCGTTCGATATCCGGGAGCCGTCCAGGTGGACCTTCATGCCGCGTGCGTGGGCGTGCTCGCAGATCGCGCGGATCTCGTCGGGCGTGTAGAGGGTGCCCAGCTCGGTGCTCTGGGTGATCGAGACGACCTGCGGCATCGCGCGGTGCTCGTCCTCCCAGCCGTACGCCTGCCGGTCGATCAGCTCGGGGGTGAGCTTGCCGTCCGGCGTGGGCACGGTGAGCAGCTTCAGCCCGCCCATGCGCTCGGGCGCCCCGCCCTCGTCGACGTTGATGTGCGCGCTCTCGGCGCAGATCACCGCGCCCCAGCGGTCGGTGACCGCCTGGAGCGCGACGACGTTGGCGCCGGTGCCGTTGAAGACCGGGAAGGCCTCCGCGGTGGCACCGAAGTGGCTGCGGATGATCCGCTGCAGGTTCTCGGTGTAGTCGTCCTCGCCGTACGCCACCTGGTGGCCGCCGTTGGCCAGGGCCAGGGCGGCCAGCACCTCCGGGTGCGCACCGGCGTAGTTGTCACTGGCGAAACCGCGGATCTCCGGGTCGTGATGGCGACGGGCGTCGGTCCTGGGAGGGTTCACGGCTTCTCGGTCAGCCACAGACGGGTTCCGTTCACTTCGGCGGCGGGCTTGCTCCAGACGCCCTCGATGGCCTCGGCCAGGTCCTTGACGTCCGTGAAGCCCGCGAACTTCGCGTTGGGGCGTTCGGCGCGCATCGCGTCGTGCACCAACGCCTTCACCACCAGGATCGTAGCCGCGGAGGTGGGTCCCTCGGCGCCCCCGGCCTTGCGGAAGTAGTCGCCGAGGGCAAGCGTCCACGCCTCCGCGGCGGCCTTGGCCGAGGCGTAGGCGGCGTTGCCGGCGGTGGGCCGGCTCGCACCGGCGGCGCTGATCAGGACGTACCGGCCGCGCTCGCTGCGCTGCAGCGCCTCGTGGAAGGCGAGGGAGGTGTGCTGGACGGTCTTGACCAGCAGCAACTCCAGGAAGTCCCAGTCGTCGAGGCTGGTCTTGGTGAAGGTCTCGCTGCCGCGCCAGCCGCCGACCAGGTGCACGAGCCCGTCCACCCGGCCGAAGTCCTTCTCGATGTGGGTGGCCCAGTCCCGGGTGGACTGCAGGTCGAGCAGGTCCACGGTGTCGCCGGTGACGGTGGCGCCGCCGGACGCGTACCGGGCCGCGTCCACGGCCTCCGACAGGCGCTGCGGGTCGTTGTCCGCCCCGACGACGGTCGCGCCGGCCTCGGCCAGCCGCAGCAGCGCCGCGCGTCCGGCGGGTCCGCCCGCGCCGGCCACCGCGATCACCGCACCGCTGAGAGCCCCGTTCCCCATGTTCTTCCCCTTAAGCGCAGTGTTCCGGACGCGGTCGCTCACGCGGCGATCCGCTCGGCACCGTCCGCCGTGATGCCCTTGGTGGAGGCGATCACGTTCTTCAGCTTCTTGGACAGGGCCTCATAGAACATGCTGAGCGGAAACTCGTCCGGAAGCACGTCGTCCACGAGCTTGCGCGGCGGCTGGGTCAGGTCCAGGGCGTCCGGACCCTGGGCCCACTTGGAGCCGGGGTGCGGGGCGAGGTAGGTCGAGACCAGCTCGTAGCCGGCGAACCAGTGCACCAGCTTCGGGCGGTCGATGCCGTCCCGGTACAGCGTCTCGATCTCGGCGCAGAGCTGGTTGGTGACCTGCGGGGCACGCTCCCAGTCGATGGAGAGCTTGTTGTCGGTCCAGCGGACGACGTCGTGCTTGTGCAGGTAGGCGAAGAGCAGCTGACCGCCGAGGCCGTCGTAGTTGCGGACGCGGTCGCCGGTCACGGGGAACCGGAACATGCGGTCGAAGAGGACCGCGTACTGCACGTCACGGGCCTGCGGCACGCCGTCCGCCTGGAGCTTCACGGCCTCCTTGAAGGCGGTGAGGTCGCAGCGCAGCTCCTCCAGGCCGTACATCCAGAACGGCTGGCGCTGCTTGATCATGAACGGGTCGAACGGCAGGTCGCCATGGCTGTGGGTGCGGTCGTGGACCATGTCCCACAGCACGAAGGCCTCCTCGCAGCGCTTCTGGTCGTGGACCATCGCGGCGATGTCCTCGGGCAGCTCCAGGCCCAGGATCTCCACGGCGGCCTCGGTCACCCGGCGGAAGCGGGCCGCCTCGCGGTCGCAGAAGATGCCACCCCAGGAGAAACGTTCCGGCGCCTCCCGTACGGCGATGGTCTCCGGGAAGAGGACCGCGGAGTTGGTGTCGTAGCCGGACGTGAAGTCCTCGAAGGTGATGCCGCAGAACAGCGGGTTGTCGTACCGGGTGCGCTCCAGCTCGGCCAGCCAGTCCGGCCAGACCATGCGCAGCACGACCGCCTCGAGGTTGCGGTCCGGGTTGCCGTTCTGCGTGTACATCGGGAAGACGACCAGGTGCTGCAGGCCGTCCGCGCGGTGGGCTGCGGGCTGGAAGGCCAGCAGGGAGTCCAGGAAGTCCGGCACCTGGAAGCCGCCCTCGACCCAGCGGCGCAGGTCCTTCACCAGCGCCTCGTGGTAGGCCGCGTCGTGCGGGAGCAGCGGGGAGAGCTGCTCCACCGCGTCGACGACCCGCTCCACGGCCGCCACGACCTCAGCCTGCCGGGGCGCGCCCTCGGCCTCGAAGTCGATCGATCCGTCCTTCGACTGCCATGGCCGGATCTGCTCCACGGCATCCTTGAGCACGGGCCAGGCCGGGTGCTCGACCACCCTGGTCAGCGGAGGAACCTGCTCCTCCGTAGCCGCCTGCACAAGAATTTCCGTCATGTCCCATCCTCCACAGGAGAACCTCGCGTATGGACACCGTATGCATACCCCGTTTCTCCCAGCAAGAGGCAACTCGGGAAATTATTCTGCCGAGCCCCATGGTCACCGCTGTTTTTCCTGCCTAAAACCGTGACGGCGGTCACTTTCGCCGAGTGGAGGGGGTGGCGTGCGGCACATCCGGGCACCGATCGGATCCGGCCGGTCAATGACGCGGGGACTCGCCCACGCAGGGGTGACCGCGGGGCGGTACGGGCCAGGCGCCGCACGCCCCGCGCCCCGATCCCTCGCGCAGGTGCGGGTTCATCGCGGGACCCGGCCATTAGGCTTCGAGCCTGCCGCGCGGACGACGACGTCCCGTCGGGTCCGCCGGCGCCGAGCCGCCGTCGACGGAAGCGAGTTGAACCTTGAACTTCCTTACCATCGGTCACCGCGGGGTCATGGGTGTCGAGCCCGAGAACACCCTTCGTTCCTTCGTCGCCGCGCAAGCGGCCGGCCTCGACCTGATCGAACTCGATCTGCACCTGAGCAAGGACGGCGCCCTGGTCGTCATGCACGACGCGGACGTGGACCGCACGACCGACGGCACCGGGCCGATCGCCGAGAAGACGCTGGCGGAACTGCGCGCCCTGGACGCGGGCGGCGGCGAGCGCGTGCCGCTGTTCGAGGAGGTCCTGGACGCCGTGAAGACGCCGCTGCAGGCGGAGATCAAGGACGTCGCGGCGGCCCGGGCGCTGGCCGAGGTCATGCACCGGCGGGACCTGGTCTCCCGGGTGGAGGTGTCCTCCTTCCACGACGAGGCGGTCGCCGAGATCGCCCGGCTGGTGCCGGGCGTGCGCACGGCGCTGGTCGCCAGCCGCTACGGCACGGACGTGGTGGAGCGGGCCCGAGCGGTGGGGGCCGCGACCGTCTGCCTCAACATCCGGCGGCTGACACTGGAGATCGTGGAGCACGCGCGCGCGGCCGACCTGAAGATCATCGGCTGGGTGGTCAACACCCAGGACCACCTCAGGCTGGTCCGTGCACTCGGTCTCGACGGGGCGACCACCGACTTCCCCGAGATCAAGCGCACCGGCCGGTTCACGGCGTGAGCGTCAGACCAGTTCCTTGACCAGCAGCTCGAACTGCAGGTCGGCGCGGCGCGGGATGCCGTTGCGCTCGTCGCCGTACGGGAACGGCGCCATCCGTCCCGTGCGGCGGTAGCCGCGGCGCTCGTACCAGGCGATGAGGTCGTGGCGCACCGAGATCACGGTCATGTGCATCTCGGTGGCGCCCCACTCCTCGCGGGCCCGGCGCTCCGCCTCGGCCAGGACCGTCCTGCCGAGGCCCCCGCCCTGCAGGGCGGGGCTGACGGCGAACATGCCGAAGTAGGCGTGCGTGCCGCGGTGCTCGAGCTGGCAGCAGGCGACGATCCCGCCGTCCTGCTCGACGGTCAGCAGCCGGCTGTCCGGCGACTGGACGACCGCCAGCACGCCCTCCGGGTCGGTCCGCTGCCCGTCCAGGATGTCCGCCTCGGTGGTCCACCCGGACCGGCTGCTCTCCCCTCGGTACGCCGACTCGATCAGCGCGACGAGGGCGTCCACGTCGGCGTCTGTGGCGTCACGGAAGGTCGTTCGGGCGGCGGTGGTGTCCATCGGGGTGGTCTCCGATCTGGTGCGCGGCTGAGCAGGTCGAGGGTAACGCTGCCGCTAGGCTCCGGATGCATGGTGCACGTACTCAGTAGCAGGACGCTTCTGCGCCCCACCGACCCGGATCGCTCCCGCGCCTTCTACGGGGAGCAGCTGGGCCTCGCCGTCTACCGTGAGTTCGGTACGGGCCCCGAGCGGGGGACCGTCTACTTCCTCGGCGGCGGCTTCCTCGAGGTCTCCGGCCGTTCCGAGACCCCGCCCTCCCCCGCGCTGCACCTGTGGCTCCAGGTCGCGGACGTGACCGGCGCGCACGAGGAGCTGCGGGACCGGGGCGTCCCGATCGTACGGCCGCCGGTGCGGGAGCCCTGGGGCCTGGTCGAGATGTGGATCGCGGACCCGGACGGCACCCGCATCGTCCTGGTGGAGGTACCCGCCGACCATCCGCTGCGGTACCGGCCGGGGATCTAGGCGATGCTCCCGGTGCGACGGTCCGTCAGGTGCGCAGTGCTCCCATGCGGCCTTCCAGACGGCTGAGCAGGTCGGCGAGGAGCGTGGCCAGTTGGCCCTGGCCGTCGGTGGAGAGGACGGACAGCACGGCGGTCTCGTAGGCGAGTTGCTCCGGGAGGATGCCGTCCACCAGGTCGCGGCCGGAGTCGGTGAGGCGGACGTGGGCGACGCGGCGGTCACGGGTGTCCCCGCGCCGCTCGACCAGCCCGCGTTCGGTGAGTTGCTTGAGCCGCTTGGTGACGGCCGCCCCGGAGGAGAAGGTCTCCCGGGCCAGCTCGCTGGGCGTCAGTTCGTGGCCGGTCCGGCGCAGGGCGCCGAGCAGGTCGAACTCGGGGCGGCTCAGCCCGGCCCGGCGCAGCGGGGCGTCCTCGGCCTGCTGGAGGAGGGCGGCACAGCGGTTGATCCGCCCGATGACCTCCATGGGCCCGGTGTCCAGCTCGGGGTGCACGGCCCGCCACTGCCGGACCACCGAGGCGACGGTGTCACCCAGTACGCCGGCATGCCCGGCGTCGGCCTGTCCGCCGGCCGCGGCCCCACGCCACGGCCGCCCCTCGGTCCGTACGTCCTCGGCAGCCGGCCTTCCCGCGGCGGCGGCCCCGGCACGCCCGGCACCGCCGGCCCCCGGCACGCCCGGTGCCGCTGCCCCCGCAGGCCCGGCGCCGGCGGAAGGTGAACGCCCCGTCACGCCCGCCGGCCCCGGCCGGCGCTCGCCCTGGACCGGGCGGCCCCTTGCCGCGTCGCCCTGCTCCGCCTCAGGGCCGTCACCGGCGGGGCCTGTGCCTCGTCCGTTCGTCGGCGTCATGGCCGTGCGTCCTCCGTCGTCCTGCCCGTGGTCCGCTCCCGCTGCGCGAGCCCCTGGCGTCGTACCGTCGCGGCGAGCGTACGGTGTCCGGACCGTTCGGCGAGAACGACCCGCTCCTCGGGCAGCGCGCGCTGCCGCCACTCCCCCGCGGCCGCGTCGGCGGTGGCGCGCAGATCGGCCAGGGCGGCGGCGAGGGCGCGGCGGGCGGCCTCCAGGGCGCGGGGCGCCGGGTGCGGTTCGGCGAGCAGGCGGGCAGCGTTCTCGCGGGCGCGTTCCACGCCGGTCAGCATCTGTTCGAGACGGTCGCCGGCGCGCCGGTTGGTGACGGCCACCGCGGCGGCGAAGCCGACCAGAGCGCCGACGAGGGTGTCCAGGACCCGCTCGCGGATCAGCAGGCCGGGGTCCTGTGAGCGGCCGAACTCGGTGATGAGCAGGGCCATCGGCGTGACGCAGACGGTGCCGAGCCAGTAGTTGCGGCCGATGAGCGCCTCGGCGCCGAAATTGAGGGCGAGGCAGCTCAGTACCAGCGCGACGGGATGGAGATGGGCGAGCGGGGCGACGGCGGCGAAGACGAGGACGCCGGCGAGGTTGCCGACGACGCGCTGGACGCCCCGGCTCCAGGTGAGGGTGAGGTTGGCCTGGTAGAGCGAGGCGGCGGTGACCAGGGCCCAGTAGGGCCGGCCGACGCCGAGGGCCAGGGTGGCGTACCCGGCGAGGGCGCAGCCGAGCGCGGTGCGGACGGCGAGGGGCGCGAGCGGGGCGAGCCGGTGCCGCAGCGGGCGGCGCGGAGCGGCGAGCTCCGTGTCCACGCCGAGGAGTTCGTCGGCGGACTCGCGCGGGGCCTCGACCCGGGGGATCCGGCCGGTGCCGCGCAGGTCGCGGGCCCAGGCGCGCAGCCGTTCGGGGTCGGTGTCCGCGGGTGCGGCGAGGGCGACCTCGGCGCGGACGAGGAGCCGTTCGAGGGCGCGCCGGGTGCCGTCGGGGCGGGTGCCCGGGGTGAGCAGGGCCTGCCAGGCGGCGTGCACGGCGGCGGCCGAGGCGGCGCGGGCCCGTTCGCGCCCGTCACCGGGGCCGCGGGTGGCCGCGTACCCGGCGGCGGCGTTCAGGGCCCGTGCGGTGGCCCGGCGCTCGGGGCCGTGCGGGCGCAGCAGCCCGGGCGCCATGCCGACCAGCCAGGCCCAGGCGCCCGCCGCCAGGGCCAGTCCGACGTGCCCGGGCACCTGGCCGATGCCCTGCGGTGCGAACAGGGACGCGGAGCTGATGAAGGTGAGCACGACGTTCCCGGGCGGCCCGATCCGGGTGGCGTCGCACAGTGCCTTCTGCACGGCCGCCATGACGGCGCCGACGGTGACCAGCACGACGGCGTCGGTGGTGAGCGACGCGGCCAGCAGAGCGAGGTCCAGGCCGCCGACCATGCCGAGCACCACCCAAGCCAGGGCGCGGGCCCGGGCGGCGTAGGGCCGGTTGTGGGCGTAGAGGGCGCACAGGGATCCGGCCATCGTGTACATCGCCAGATCGAGCCGGCCGAGTGCCAGCAGGAGCAGGTTGGGCGGGGCGACCGCGGCGACCACGCTCAGCGCGGGCTTGAACCAGATGTCGGAGGGACGCCCGAGGCGGAGCACCCCGGTGAGGGGAAGACGGAGGCGGATCGCAGGGGTCATGGCCGCCAACTTAGCAGGTATTTTACTGGTAAATCATTCCGGGGATGGTCGCGCTTACCTGCTGTGCTCCGGCGAGTGCTCCCCGTGTACACCCTTGCGCTCGCGTGCGCTCCGCGTGCCGTGGGCATCGCATCCCTCGACCGACCGTCGGGAGGGGGTGGCAGGTGTGCACGGTCCGGCATGGCCCGCCTGGCTGCTGGTCGCGCTGTGCGCGGCGACCGGGGCCTACTGCCTGCTGCGCATGCGCAGCGGCCTCGAGGAGCAGCGTCGCTCGGCGGGCGGGGAGGCGCTGATGGGCTTCGGCATGGCCGCGATGGCCGTGCCCGGAACCGTGTTCAGCCCGCCGGGCTGGGCGTGGCCCGCGTACGCTGCCGTGTTCGCGGCGGCGGCCCTGCGCGCCCTGTGGGCCGCGCGCAGCAGCCCGCACCATCTGCACCACCTCGTCGGGACGGCGGCGATGATCTACATGTCCCTCGCCATGGCGGCCGCCCCCGCCTCCCCTCACCACGCGCACACCGGCACCGGTGTGCCGCTGGTGACGGGCGCGCTCCTGGTCTACTTCACCGGCTACGTCCTGCTGTCCGGAGCACGCCTGGTGCCCGCCGCCGCCACGGCGGGCAGCGGAACGGTGGCGGTGCGCTGGGGCGACCGTCCGGAGCTGGCGAGGGCGTGCCGGCTGTCGATGGGGATAGGCATGGTGGCGATGCTCCTGGCGATGTGAGCCACCCCGGTCGCGGCCGGGCCAGGGGCGTTGCCTGCGTCACTTCGGCGCCGGGGACCGTACCCGTGAACGGCCCGACGCTCATAGGGTGCTGCCCATGATGGTCCCCGTGGCACTGCTGCTGCTCGGCGCCGTGACGGCGGTGCTGGGCCCGCGGTTGCTCGCGCGGGCCGACTGGCCGGACCGGGAGCCGGTGGTCGCGCTGTGGGCGTGGCAGTGCGTGGTGGCGGGCGTGCTGCTGTGCTGTGCGCTGTCGATGACGCTGAGCGCGGCGGCGGCCTGGCAGGCGGTGCGCGGGCCGGTGTTCGGCACGGCGCCGCGGGCCGTGGTGGACGCCTACGCTCTCGGTACGGCAGGCCCCTGGGCGGCGGCGATCGCGGTGGTGCTCGCCTGCGGCGGCCTGTGGAGCCTGGTGATGCTGGTCCGCGAGATCGTACGGACCCGTGCGCGACGGGAGCGGCGTCGGACGGAACTCCTCGTCCGCGCCCCGCTGTTGCCCGGCGAGGAACCGGCGGCCGGACGGCTGGTGGTCCTGGAGGGCGAGCGGCCGGACGCCTGGTGGCTGCCGGGTACGGCGCCCCGGCTCGTCGTCACCACGGCCGCCCTGCGCCGGCTGAAGGGACGTCAACTGGACGCCCTGCTGGCCCACGAGCAGGGGCACGACCGGGCGCGGCACGACTGGCTGCTGCACTGCTCGGCCGCCCTGGCGGAGGGTTTCCCGCAGGTCCCGGTGTTCGCCGCGTTCCGCGACGAGATGCACCGGCTGGTCGAGCTGGCCGCCGACGACATGGCCTCCCGGCGCTTCGGCCGGCTGACGACCGCCCTGGCACTGGTCGAACTCAACGAGGACAAGGGCGTCTTCGGCCCCGGCCCCACCCCGCTGGCCCACGTTCCGCAGCGCGTGCACCGACTGCTCACTCCCCCGGACCGCCTGCCGCCCCTGCACCGCCTGCGCCTGACGGCGGCGGCCGCACTGCTCCCCGTCGTCCCGCTGGCCGTCGCCCTCGTCCCCGGCCTGCGCGCACTGCACTAGACCGTCCGGCGGACCGTGCCGACGTCGCGGGGTCCGGCACGCAGGTCTGCGGCATCGTCGTCGGTTGCCGACTTCGCCCAGCTCGGCCTCGCTCGCGCGGGCGACCTCCATCGCCCGGCGGCTGCACCCACCACTGCCAGCCCACCGGCGCCGACACGGCTGCCGCTGCTCGAAGCCGGGCTGATCCGCCGGACCAGCCCCAGGCCCTGCCGCCACCAGCCCCCGAGGTGCCGTCGGACTCTGGCCGTGACCCTGCTCGTCGGCGAAGATCGCCGCATGCACCACCAGCCCCGCCGGCCAGTCGCGCCGCCCGTCGAACCACCGCCCCGTCCGCCGGCCCACCGCACCGCGGGCACCGTGGCCGCCGTACTCGCCGTCTGTTGCGCGCTGTTGTCCGCCCTGGTCGCGAGCCGGTGGCGGCCGCTGCTCACCGCGGACGGCGACGTGTCGCGGACCACCCACCGCTGGGCGGTGCGCGAACACGGGACGACCCACGCCTTCCGGGTCCTGACGGACTGGGTCTGGGATCCGCAGACCATGCGCCTGGTGTGCGCGGTCGCCGTGCTCTGGCTGGTGTGGCGTCGCGCGGCCTGGTGGACGGCGGCGTGGCTGGCGGTCACCGTCGCTCTGGCCACGATCCTGCAGCAGTCGGTGAAGGCCGCCGTAGGCCGGCCCCGCCCGGTGTGGCCGGACCCGGTGGACAGCGCCCACTACGCCGCCTTCCCCTCGGGGCACGCCATGACCGCCACCGTCGTGTGCGGGCTGCTGCTGTGGCTGCTGCACCGCCGGCCCGCGGGGCGCGCCCTGTGGCGTACGGCGGTGTCCGTGGCCGTCGTGTCGGTGGCCGGTGCGGGGCTGACCCGGGTGTGGCTGGGCGTCCACTGGCCCTCGGACGTGCTGGCGGGCTGGCTGTTCGGGGCGCTGGTGGTGGCGGTGGCCGTGGCGGTGTACGAATGGCCGCGTGGCGGCGGGGCGCCCCCCACGGCCCCGGTAGAGTCCGGCGCATGACTGCCGTGCTGTTCGACTTCTCGGGGACCCTGTTCCGCATCGAGTCCGCCGAGTCCTGGCTGCGTGCCGTGCTGAAGGAGACCGGCCTGGACCTGCCGGAGTCGGAACTCGCCGTGAAGGCACGCGCGTTGGAGGAGGCCGGGGCGCTGCCCGGCGGGGCGCAACCGCTCGCGCTGCCGGAGGAGCTCGCCGAGGTGTGGGCCGTGCGGGACGAGAGCGCAGCGCTGCACCGGGCCGCCTACACCGGGCTGTCGCGGCGGGTGACGCTGCCCGACCCCGGCCTGCACGACGCGCTGTACGAGCGGCACATGGCCCCGGAGGCCTGGTCCCCGTACCCGGACTCCGCAGAGGTGCTGCGCACGCTGCACAAGCGCGGAATCGGCGTCGGCGTGGTGAGCAACATCGGCTGGGACCTGCGCCCGGTCTTCCGCGAGCACGGGCTGGACGAGTTCGTGGACGCCTACGTGCTCTCGTACGAACACGGTGTGCAGAAGCCCGACCCCCGGCTCTTCTCGGTCGCCTGCGCCCAGCTGGACGTCGATCCGCGACAGGTGCTGATGGTCGGCGACAGCAGGCCGGCGGACGGCGGTGCGGCGGCCCTGGGCTGCCGCGTGCACTTCGTGGACCATCTGCCGGTCGCGCAGCGCCCCGACGCGCTGCTGCCGGTGCTGGATCTGGTCGGCTGAGCCGGAACGGGCCCCGGGGGGAAGGACCGGGGAAGGACCGGGGACCCGCGCCGTCCGTCTGAGACGATCCCCCGTGTCGCCCCAGACGGACGGCAGCTCTGACCGGGCCCCGCGCAGGGCGGTGCCATCCGCGTTGAGTATAGTTGGCTGGCAGCCAGTCAACGCAGGAGTTACAGGATGTCCCCGCGCAGCGCCTCGGTCAATGAAGAGTTGCGGCGGCGTTCCCGGGAACGGCTCCTCCAGGCCGCGGTCGAACTGGTCGACGAGCACGGGTTCGAGGCGACGACGCTGGCCGACATCGCGGACCGGGCGGGCTCGGCGCGTGGGCTGGTGTCGTACTACTTCCCCGGCAAGCGCCAGTTGGTGCAGTCCGCCGTGCACCGGCTGATGCACCGCACCCTGGAGGAGGCGCTGGAGCGCGAGCCGCACACCGAGGACGGCCGGGAGCGGCTGGCCCGGACCATCGACGCGATCCTGGGTCTCGCCCGTGACCGCCCGGTGCTCATGCGCCAGCACATGGCCGGGCTGCTGCAGGCCGAGGGCTTTGTGCAGTGCCCGGAGCAGCGGCGGCTCTCGGAGCTGCTCAGCGACACGGTCGCCCGGTACGGCTCCTCGGACGTGGCGGCCGACTACCCCTTGCTGCGAGCCCTGCTGATGGGCGCGGTGTACGCCGCACTGGTGCCCGGGGTGCCGATGCCCGTCCCGGTGCTGCGGGCGGAGCTGTTCGCGCGCTACCGGCTCGACTGGGAGCTGGGCGTGCCGCCCGGCAGCGACACGGACACGGCGGCGGAGCCGGGCGGGGACCTGTCCCGGTTCTTCGCGACGGGGGAACGGGCCGAGTAGCCGGCCGGACCGGCGCGATCCGCCCGCGGCGCGCCCGGGGTGACGAGGGATCAGTAACTGAGCAGCACATCCCTACACTTCGTCACCATGCGGACACAGAACGTACAGGGCCGGATCACTCCGTCGGCCCCTGCCGCCCCGGGCCGGGCGGTGCCATGCTGGAGCCGTCCGCACACTCGCCTCCTTCCGGTAAGGAGTACCGCCGTGCTGCGTGTCGCCGTCATCGGTTCCGGGCCGAGCGGGTGCTACACCGCCCAGAGCCTGGTCCAGCTCGATCCCGAGGTACGCGTGGACGTGCTGGACCGGCTGCCGTGTCCGTACGGCCTGGTGCGCTACGGCGTCGCCCCGGACCACGAGAAGATCAAGTCCCTGCAGGGCAGCCTGCGCACCGTGCTGGAGCACGAGCGGGTGCGGTTCCTCGGCGGGGTCCGGGTGGGCGGACCCGGGGGACTGCCCGTGGAGCGGCTGCGGGAGCTGTACCACGCGGTGGTGTACTGCGTGGGCGCCGCCGCCGACCGCCGCCTCGGGATTCCCGGCGAGGAGCTGCCGGGCAGCTGGTCGGCGACCGAGTTCGTGTCCTGGTACAGCGCGCATCCGGACGCGGCCGACGCGGGGTTCGTGCGCGGGGTCCGGTCGGCGGTGGTCATCGGTGTCGGCAATGTGGCCGTCGACGTCACACGGATGCTCGTCCGGGGCCCCGGCGAGCTGCGTCCGACGGACATGCCGCAGGCAGCCCTGGACGCGCTCACGGCGAGCGGGATCACCGAGGTCCACATGGCCGGCCGGCGCGGTCCCTCACAGGCCCGCTTCACCACCAAGGAGCTGCGCGAGCTGGGCGGCCTGCCCGATACCGAAGTCATCGTGGACCCGCGCGAGTTGGAGCTGGATCCGGCGTGCGCGGACCCGTCCGCGCTGCCCGCCGCGCAGCGCCGCAACGTGGAGGCGCTGCGCGGCTGGGCGGCCGCTCGGCCCGGGCCGGCCGCGCGCCGGATCCGGCTGCGCTTCTTCCTGCGGCCCGTCGAACTGCTCGCGGACGGCGGCCGCGTGGCTGCCGTGCGCTTCGAGCGGACGCTGCCGGACGGGCACGGCGGTGTGACGGGGACCGGCCGGTTCGAGGACGTGGCCGCGCAGTTGGTGCTGCGTTCGGTGGGGTACCGCGGCGTGCCGCTGGAGGGGCTGCCGTTCGACGCGGCGAGCGGAACCGTCCCGAACCGGGACGGCCACGTCCTGCGCGACGGCGCCGCCTCCCCGGGCGAGTACGTCGCCGGCTGGATCAAGCGCGGCCCGACGGGCGTGATCGGCACCAACCGTCCGTGCGCCAAGCAGACGGCGGTCTCCCTGCTCGCCGAGGCCCCCGCCCTGGTCTGCCGGGAGGTGCCCGAGGACGCGCTCCCTGCATTGCGGGCGGCGGGCGTGGATCCGGTGCCGTGGACGGGCTGGCAGGCGATCGAGCGCGCCGAGGCAGAACTGGGCGCGCGGCTGGGCCGGGGCGTGGTCAAGCTGGCCGACTGGGACGCACTGCTGGGGGCGGCCCGGTCGACGGCGCGGGCGTAGCCGCCCGGCCGACACCGGATCAGGAGACCGGGCGGAGTTGCCCGAAAGGGCTCCCCGCGCCCCGGTCGCCGTGCGTCGTGTCGGCGCTCGTGAACGTCCTCGAGGGACTCGTCGACCAGCTCCCCGACCTCATCCACTCCTGGCGTCGCGTGGTGGGCGAGGCCAGGCCGCCCGGCGCGGCGCTTGTGCCGGGCCGGACGACCCCGATGCCGCCGCCACGGACCCCGGGGCCGCGGCACCTCCTCCTGACCGGCCCCGATGGTCCTCCTCACGTGCGCCGGAACAGCCCCGTGGGCACGGCCGCGGCGAGCACGCCGTACCCCTTCGGGTTCAGGTGCAGCCAGTCCCCGGCCTGCAGGCCGGGCAGCAGCCGGTTGGGCTGCGCGGGGTCCCGGACCGCCCGGTCGAAGTCGATCACCGCGTCGAAGTGGCCGGGCGTGCGGATCCAGGCGTTGACGCGCTGCCGCGACGCCTCCCGCTCCCCCGCCGGGTCGTCGTACAGGGTGCTGCCCCCGAACGGAATGAGCGTCGCGCCGTAGACGCGGATGCCCTGGGCGTGGGCGCGGAGCACGATCTGCCGGTAGCCCGCGATGAGGTCGTCGGTGATCCTGCGCTGCGCCTCGGGGGTCGCCCCGGCGGTTCCGATGTCGTTCACGCCCTCGAACAGGATCATCCAGGACACCCCGCTGCGGGACAGCACGTCCCGGTCGAGCCGGGCCAGCACGTTGGGGCCGAGTCCGTCGTTGAGGACGCGGTTGCCGCCGGCCGCCTGGTTGAGGACGGCGAGGTCCGATGTGGCGGTGCGCTGCTGCAGCCGGTCGAAGAACTGGTCCGGCCAGCGGTCGTTGCCGTTGGTGGTCGAACCCCGGCCGTCGGTGAGCGAGTCGCCGACGACGGCCACCGCCCGGGTGCCGCCCGGCGCCCGCACCTCGACGTCGCTGAGCAGGTACCAGTGGTCGACCGGAGTGGCGTCGGCCAGGTCCTGGTCGCCGGTGTGGTCGCCGTGCAGCAGGTACGAGGTGGTGCGCGACCCCGGGTGCGAGGTGAGCGCCAACGACGGCTGGCCCTGCGCGGTGTACGCCGTGACCGTCAGCTCGGCGCCGGCGGGCAGGTGCAGGTCGACGGGGTCGGAGACGACCTGGGCGCCGACCGGGACGGTCGCCGACTCGCGCCCCGAGAAGGTCACCCGGCGCAGGCTGCCCGGCTCGATCGCGGCGACGCCGGCCCGTCCGTCCCTCGGCAGCGCCACGGTCACCGCGGTGAGCGGCAGCGGGGTGTCGCCGTACGCGTTGGAGAAGCGCAGCCTGAGGCGGTGGCCGCCGGTGGTGACCCGGACGGTCTGCCGCACCGTGGTGTCGGCCAGCACCGACGTGTCTCCGGTGTACGGCGCGGGCGGCAGGTTCGCGGGCTCGGTGAGCTGCGGCATGCCGGTCCAGGTGTTCACCCAGTGGAGGCCCGCTCCGGTGGCCGAGGGAGGCGTCCGGGGCGCCGGCCCGTCGCGCAGGGCCGCCCTGACCGCCGAGGACGTCACGACCAGGACGAGGACGAGGACACAGGTGGTGAGCAGGGTGGCGAGCGACGATCTGCTGGGCGGCTTCACGAATGCCTTCCTGGGAGGAGAGGGCCTGAGGACAGGACTGTGGGCGTGCGCCGGTGGACCGTGCACGGGGTGCCGTTGAGGGTTCGGGCGGTGGGTGGGGCGCTGTTGCCGGTGCGGGTGGCCTGGCACCAGACGCCGCTCGGGTCGTAGACGTACAGCCGCAGGTTGCAGGGGTCCGCCCCGAAGCCGGTGATCTCGGTGAGCGTCGTGGTGGGTGTGGGGGGCACGGTGCTTCGGTCCCTTCTGATCGCGGCTGGGGCGGCGTCGTGCGGGGAACACCGGCATCGTGGCATGGACACGCTGGACCATGGAAGCGCTCCCACTGCACTTCCTCGTGGCCGAAAACAGGGATGCGCGAGGCGTTGACTAGAAAGCGCTTGCCCCTTACGGTCCGTTCATCAGCGTGACCAGGCGGCCCGCACTTGCGGCTTGATCGGTGAGCCCTACTGCGAAAGCGTTCCATATTGCGCACACCGTTCATGTAAGCGATCAGACCCCAGCGGATCTGATCCACTCCCCACTCGGAGGAAGGCATTCGGGACATGACCTCACGAGCACCCGCACGCACCCTGCTGGGCGGACTGGCCACCCTCGGCCTGACGCTTGGCATGGTCATGGCCAGTGGGGCGCCGGCGGACGCGGCCACCTGGCCCACTGCCAACGGCAGCCAGCCCGTCACCAGGACCATCCCGGTCTCCGGCACCAAGGACTACGGGATGAAGCGCCTGTACGGCAGCGGCGACCTGGGCACCGGCGGGCAGAACGAGGACCAGGACCCGATCCTGGACCTCGCTCCCGGCGCCGTCCTGAAGAACGTCATCATCGGTGCCCCCGCGGCGGACGGCATCCACTGCGAGGGCAGCTGCACGCTGCAGAACGTCTGGTGGGAGGACGTCGGCGAGGACGCGGCGACCTTCAAGGGGTCCTCGTCGTCCAACGTCTACACCGTCTCGGGCGGCGGCGCGAAGGAGGCCGGCGACAAGGTCTTCCAGTTCAACGGCGCCGGCACGCTCAACGTCTCCCACTTCGCCGTGAAGAACTTCGGCAAGCTGGTCCGCTCGTGCGGCAACTGCAAGACGCAGTACCGGCGCACGATCAACCTCGACACCATCGAGGCGACGTACAAGGGCACCGCGATCGTCGGCATCAACACCAACTACGGCGACAGCGCGACCCTGCGGAACATCACCGTCGTGGGTGACTCCGGGAAGAAGATCGTCCCCTGCCAGAAGTACATCGGCAACAACACCGGCAAGGAGCCGCCCAAGAACGGCTCCGGGCCCGACGGGACGTACTGCAAGTACTCGTCCTCGGACATCGGCTACAAGTAACCGCCCGCACCGCCGAGGGGCCGTCGTCCGCATGGACGGCGGCCCTTCGCGGCTCACCCGGTGGGGGCCTGCCGCTCCAGGGAGGCCGCCAGCTCGCGCTGGAACCCGGTGTACGCGGTCCGCAGCTCCTCCCCCGGCCAGTCGGCCGGGAGCAGTGCGGGCGGCAGCACGGGGTCGGTGAGCAGGTGGCGCACGGCCGCGGCGAAGGCGGTGAGGCGATCGGCCGGCCGGCGGGCGCCGGCCGCGTGGCCGAGCAGGCCGCGCGCGGTGGCCGCCCAGGTGTCCAGCGGCCACAGGCGGGCGGCCAGCGCGGACGGCGAGCCGTCGGGGCGGGTGGTGCCGGAGAGCGCCACGCGCGCGAGGTCGCGGGGCAGGGCGCGCTCGAGGTTGGCGGGGCGCAGCCACACCCCCTCGCGCAGTTCGGCCAGCCGCAGGGCGGTCAGCCGGGCGCGCAGGCCGGCGCGTTCGGCGGGGCCCCGGCCGGTCGCCGTGATCACCAGCATCTCCCAGTCGCCCTCCCACGCGCGCGTGCGTGGGCGCAGCGCCTCGTCCTGGCGGCGCTGTCGGGCCAGCAGCCGGTCGCTGAGCCGGTACACGGCGTCCGTGCGGCGCAGGTCCCCGGCGGCCACCATGCGGCTCAGCGCGGCGCGGAGCGTGGAGCCGCCGACCCCGAAGGGCTCGACCAGCCGGACCAGGTCCCTCACCGGAAGCTCGGGCGGGTGCGCGCCGAGCAGCAGGCTGAGCACGACCGACCGCGCGGACAGCGGTGGCAGGCCGGTCCCGCCCGGCTCGGCCGACACGTTCATGCGCATGGCCCCGTACTGTACGGGCCGCCCTGGTGTTGCACTATTGCTACAGTCGCAGCAGAAGCGCAACATGGAGCCATGGTCTCGATGAGCGCACAGTCACCGCCGCGGCAGCCGCAGGCCGCCACCCACGACGTCACCAACCAGGCCCCGCCCCTGGCCCCGTACGACGCCTCCGCCGACCGGGCCCTGCTGGAGGGGCTGCGCCGCGAGGGCGCCGGGTGGGCCGAGGAGGACCTGCGGCGGCTGGGCCTGCGCGCCGGCAGCGAGGAGGCCCAGGAGTGGGGTGAGCAGGCGAACCGGCACGAGCCGGAGCTGCGCACCCACGACCGCTACGGCCACCGGATCGACGAGGTCGAGTTCCATCCCGGCTGGCACCACCTGATGCGCACCGCGGTCGCCGAGGGCCTGGCCGGCGCGCCCTGGGCCGACGACCGGCCCGGGGCGCACGTGGCCCGTACGGCGGGCGGGCTGGTGTGGGGGCACACCGAGGCGGGGCACGGCTGCCCGACGTCGATGACGTACGCCGCCGTGCCGGCGCTGCGCGCGCAGCCGGATCTGGCCAAGGTCTACGAGCCGCTGCTGACCAGCCGTGTGTACGACCCCGGGCTGCGCGTGCCCACCGAGAAGGGCGGTCTGCTCGCCGGGATGGGCATGACCGAGAAGCAGGGCGGCTCGGACGTCCGGACCAACACCACGGTGGCCACGCCCACCGATGAGCCCGGCGTGTACACGCTGCGCGGGCACAAGTGGTTCACCTCGGCGCCGATGTGCGACGTCTTCCTGGTGCTCGCCCAGGCCCCGGGCGGGCTCTCCTGCTTCCTGGTGCCCCGGGTGCTGCCGGACGGCAGCCGCAACACCTTCCGCATCCAGCGGCTGAAGGACAAGCTCGGCAACCGGTCCAACGCCTCCTCCGAGCCGGAGTTCGACCGGACGGTGGCCTGGCTGGTCGGCCCGGAGGGGCGCGGGGTGAAGACCATCATCGAGATGGTCAACTGCACCCGCCTGGACTGCGTGATGTCCTCGGCCACGCTGATGCGCAAGACGCTCGTCGAGGCGGGTCATCACGCGCGCCACCGCAGCGCGTTCGGCGCCCGGCTGTTCGACCAGCCGCTGATGCGCAACGTCCTGGCCGACCTCGCGCTGGAGTCGGAGGCGGCGACGACGCTCACACTGCGGCTGGCCGGGGCCGCGGACCGGGCGGTGCGCGGGGACGCCGGCGAGCGGGCCTTCCGGCGGATCGCCACCGCCGTCGGCAAGTACTGGGTCACCAAGCGGGGCCCGGCCTTCACCGCGGAGGCCCTGGAGTGCCTGGGCGGCAACGGGTACGTGGAGGACTCCGGGATGCCCCGGCACTACCGGGAGGCTCCGCTGCTGTCGATCTGGGAGGGCTCGGGGAACGTCAACGCGCTCGACGTGCTGCGTGCCCTGGGCCGGGAACCGGACAGCGCCGAGGCCCTGTTCACCGAACTCGCCCACGCGCGCGGGGCGGACGCCCGCCTGGACGCGGCGGTGGCCGGGCTGAAGGACGAGCTGGCCGGAACCGAGCAGGTGGGCGCGCGCCGGCTGGTCGAGCGCATGGCCCTCGCCCTCCAGGCCTCGCTGCTGGTCCGGCACGCCCCGCACCCGGTGGCGGACGCCTTCTGCGCCACCCGGCTGGGCGGCGACTGGGGGCACGCGTTCGGCACCCTGCCGGCCGGGACCGACCTGGAAGCGATCCTGGAGCGCGCCCTGCCCGGGCGTGTGTGATCCCTCCCCCGGGCGCCCGGAGGCGTCTGCGGCCCGTGGCCGGTGACAGCCGACGGATCGCACACAGTCAGCGCACGGCTGCGCTTCGTTGTCAGTGCCGTGGTGCAGACTCGCGATCAGGTGGCACTCGCCTGGGGAGGACAACGTGTTCACGGGGATCGACGAGGTCGACTGGGCCTCGCTGCACCACGCGTACGGCAGCGCGGAGGACGTGCCCGCACGACTGCGGGGCCTGGCCTCCGCGGACGCCGCCGAGCGACAGACCGCGCTCGACGGGCTGTACGGCACGGTGCACCACGACGGGAAGGTGTACGACTCGACGCTCGCCTGCGTGCCGTTCCTGTTCTCGCTCGCGGCCCGCGAGGCGGTGCCGGAGCGGGGGTGCATCGTGGAGCTGCTGGTCAGCATCGGGGCGCACAGCGGGGAGGCACGCGCGCGTGAGGCGGTGCGGGCGGGCGCGGAGGTGTTCGTGTCCCTCCTCGAGGACGCCGACCCGGGGGTGCGCGGGGCGGCGGCGGGAGCCGTCGTACGGTTCCTCGACGGCCCGGGCCGCGTCCTGGACCTGCTGCGGGAGCGGATCCCGGGCGAGCGGGACGAACGGGTCAGGATCGCGCTCACCGAGGCCCTCGGCCTGTTCGTAGGGCGGCACCCGGCGCACGCCGCCGCCGCGCTGGACGTCCTGACCGCGCAGAGCGCCGCGCCCCACGACCCCGGGCTGCGGCTCGCCGCCCTCGGCCAGCTGGCGCTCGCGGCACCCGAGCGGGTCCCGGCCGACCTGGTGCCGACGACCGTCCGGCTCGTGCGGGACCGCTCGGCGCACCGGGCCCGGGTGCCGGAACAGGCCGGGAGCGACACCCTGGTGGGGCGGATCCGGCGGCTGCGCCCCTCGGACGAGGAGGGCGCCCGGCTGCTGCGCACGCTGCACACGGCGCTCGGCGACCGGACCGGCGCGCGGATCGCGCTGCTGACCGGGCAGTTGGGCAGTCCCGACCCGATGGACCGGTGCAATGCCGTCCGGATGGCGGCGGTGCTGTTCCGCGGCTGGCGCGCCGATCTCGCCGGTCCGGTGGCCCTGCTCGGTGGCCAACTGGGGGCGGAGCAGGAGTGGTTACGAGACGCGGCGGTGTCGGTCCTGTCGGAGCTGTTCGACCTGGCCGCTCCCGCCGCGGACGACCTGCACGCCCTGGTGGCCGCCCGGCCGGACCTGTGGACGCACCGCTGGGAGCGCGGATCTTCCGCCCTGGGCGGCGCGCTCAGGGCGCTCACCCGCGCAGGCGACGCACGGGCGGTCCCGGCCCTGGCGCACCTCCTGGCGGGGCCTCGGGTGCCGGACGGCGCGGGGCACGAGATCGCGCATCTGGGCCCGGCCGCGGCTCCTCTCGCCGCCGCGTTGCGGCACCGGCTGGCCCGGATCCCCCTGGACTCCCCCGCCGCCGGCACGCTCGCCGCCCCGCTGCTGGCCGCGCTCAGGGCCATCGGCGACCGGGACGCGGTACCGGAGGTGCTGCGCCTGCTGTCCGGTGCCCCGGACGGTCTCGGGGCGCGCGAGCGCGTCGCCGGGCAGGCCGTCGACACCCTGGACACACTCGGGGCCGCCGAGGCGGCAGCCCCGGTCCTGAGGGTGCTGCTCCCCACCCGGCACGCGGCCACCGCGGCGGGCGCGCTGTGGTCGGCGGACGGCGACGCCTCCGCCGTACTGCCGGTGCTGGTACGGGAGTTGACGCAGGGGGATCCGGAAGGTCGCCGTACGGCCGCCCGGCACCTGGGCAGACTGGGCCCGGCCGCCCGCCCGGCGCTGGGGGACCTGCGCCGGCTGGCGGCCTCGGGACAGCCTCAGGACCGGGCGTCGGCCGGCTGCGCGCTGTGGCACATCACCGGGGACGCGGCCCCCGTGCTCCCCGTGTTCCGGGCAGCCTGGACCGAGAGCCCCCGCACCCGCGCCCCGATCGCACGGTGCCTGGCCGCCATGGGCCCGGCCGCCGCACCCCTGCGCGACCTGCCGACGGCGGAACTGGCCTCACCACGCCGCCACCTGGCCGCCCGGAACGGACCCGGCAGCCTGCACGACATCCCCGGGGACGAGGCGCTGCTGCGGGCTTGTCGGGAGGCACTGGCAGCGCTGTAGGCGTGCGGCGGCAGCCGCCTCGCAGGGCCGGGGGCCCGGGCAGGGACAGGCGGGCGGGTGGCGCCCGGTGGCGCGGCGTCAGCCGGTCATGCGGCCCCACTGGGGTCCCAGGCGGGCCCATTCCGCGTCCCAGTGGGCCATGCGGCGGCGTTCCAGTCGGGAGCGGAGGGCGAGGCCGCCGACGAAGGGAACGGCGGCGGTGGTCACTCCCACCAGGGCGCCGATCAAGGTGGCGCGGAAGGCGGCCTCGGCGGGAGTGGTGGGACGGCTGACCAGGTGGCCGCGCGGGTCGGTCCAGACGGTGACCGGGGTGCCCGCCTTGCAGCCCGGCACGACCCGGGCCTGCCCGGTGCGGGCCGAGCCGTCGGGGGCGCTCCAGCGCACCTCGGCCCAGACCCGCTCGCCGCCGGAGCCCTCGGAGGCGGACCGCCCGGGGGCCTGCGTGACGACGCGGGCGACGGCGGGATGCCAGTCCGCGCGCTCCCGGGCCAGCCCGTGCTCCACCGAGCGCGCCGCCACGAGACCGGCCAGCACGCCGGTCACGACGGTCAGCAGCCAGGCGGCGAGCAGCACCCAGGCCTCCACCACGTCGGCCCGGCGCCGCAGCGGATTGCGCCGCCAGCGCCACAGCCACACCTTGGGACCACGGAACGCCATCAAAGGCATCCTCCTCACGAGCGCACCGACAGGCCGGACCGACCTCCCATACGGGCGGGGCCGCCCCGTTGCTCACGACGAGCCGTCACCCGACGGTCGCACGAGTCACCCGGTTCCCGCAGGCGCATGCCGCAACAGAACCGGCCGATCTCCGCGGCGAACATACGCCACCGCGCTGACCTGCGATGACACGGCTTGCACGGCTGACTGTCAGTGGTGGGGTGCAGACTGACCGGTATCTGACGACGACCTGGACGAAGACGTCCCGGAGGTGATCGGCATGACCGAGGTCCTGCTCACCGTGGGCACCCGCAAGGGCCTGTTCATCGGGCGGCGGCGCAATGGCACCTGGGAGTTCGACGACCGTCCCTGTTTCAACGCGCAGGCCGTCTACTCGGTCGCCATCGACACCCGCGGCAGCACACCGCGGCTGCTGGCGGGCGGTGACAGCGCGCACTGGGGCCCGTCGGTGTTCCACTCCGACGACCTGGGCCGCACCTGGACCGAACCGGCGCGGCCCGCCGTCAAGTTCCCCAAGGACACCGGCGCCTCGCTGGAGCGCGTCTGGCAGCTGCACCCGGCCGCCGCCGAGCCGGACGTGGTGTACGCGGGCACGGAGCCGGCCGCGCTGTACCGCTCGGAGGACCGCGGGGAGAGCTTCGAGCTGGTGCGTCCGCTGTGGGAGCACCCGACCCGCTCCCGGTGGGTGCCGGGCGGCGGCGGTGAGGGCCTGCACACGGTGCTCACCGACGCGCGCGACCCGCGGGCGGTGACGGTGGCCGTCTCCACCGCCGGAGTGTTCCGCACCACGGACGGCGGGGCGAGCTGGTCGCCGTCCAACTCCGGTGTGTCGGCGGTGTTCCTGCCGGATCCCGACCCGGAGTTCGGCCAGTGCGTGCACAAGGTGGCCCGGGACTCGGGCGACCCGGACCGGCTGTATCTGCAGAACCACTGGGGGGTGTACAGAAGCGACGACGCGGGAGCGCACTGGAGCGACATCGGCGCCGGCCTGCCGTCGACGTTCGGCTTCGCGGTGGCGGCCCATCCGCACCGCGGCGACACCGCGTACGTGTTCCCGATCAACGCCGACGCCGACCGGGTGCCCGCGGAGCACCGCTGCCGGGTCTTCCGCACGGCGGACGCGGGCCGGAGCTGGGAGCCGCTGTCCAAGGGCCTGCCGGCGGAGGACCATTACGGCACCGTGCTGCGCGACGCGCTCACGACGGACGACGCGGACCCGGCCGGGATCTACTTCGGCAACCGCAACGGCGAGGTGTACGCCTCGGCCGACGACGGCGACAGCTGGCAGCAGCTGGCCTCGCATCTGCCGGACGTGCTGTGCGTGCGGGCGGCGGTGATCGGCTGACGTCGCTGTGGCCGGGCCCAGGGCAGTCACTCGGCAACGAGGTGAGCGCGGCGGCGGTCAGCCGGGGCCGACGGTCCGGTCGCCTCGGTCGGCGCCGGTCGTGGCTTGATCGCCGACTCGCCGCCCGCGAGAGATCCTCCGCGGCGGGTGGGCGGTGCGGGCGTCGAGACGCCGAGCAGTCCCACCCGTCGACTGCGGACATGTCGTTAGAGCAACCAAAGGTTGCGCGTTCCGGCGGGTTGCTCTAGCGTGATACGCAACCAAAGGTTGCGAGAGGAGGAGGCGGGATGGAGTACGGCAGCATCGAGCGGGAGATCCACATCGACGCCACGCCCGAGGTGGTCTACGAGGTCATCAGCACGCCCGGACACCTGCGGCAGTGGTGGCCCGACGAGGCAGAACTCGATCCGGTGCCCGGCGCCACCGGGGTCATCTCGTTCGGCGACCGGACCACGTCGCAGGCGCACGTCGTGTCGGTGACGGTGGAGGAGGCCGACCCGCCCCGGCGGTTCTCCTTCCGCTGGGTGTACGACGAGGGTGAGGTCGCGACGCCGGCCAATTCACTCCTGGTGACCTTCGAGCTGATCCCGTCGGGCAAGGGCACCCTGCTGCGCTTCACCGAGACGGGCTTCCGGGAGAAGGGCTGGGAGGCAGCCGTACTCGAGGAGCAGTACCGCGATCACGTGAACGGGTGGGACCACTTCCTGCCCCGCCTCGTCACCTACGTCGCGCGGCTGGTGTCGACGCGATGAGCGCGACCGTGGACGACGAGCTGTGGTCGGCCGTGGGAGACCCGATACGCCGGCGGATGCTCGACCTGCTGCTGACCGGCAGCGGGACGGCGACCACCCTGAGCGAGCAGTTGCCGGTCACGCGGCAGGCGGTCGCCAAACACCTCGGTGTACTCGACCGGGTCGGGCTGGTCCACGGCACACCGTCCGGACGCGAGCGCCGCTACGAGGTCGACGAGGCCCAGCTCGCCCGTGCGGTCGCGCAACTGTCGTCGGTCGGGACCGCCTGGGACGCCCGGCTGCAGCGCATCAAGCACATCGCCGAAGCGATCCAGCGCGACCGGCAGGGCTGACCCTTCCCGAACGCACGCCGCCCCGGCCGAGGCGGCACCGACGACCCGGCGCCCGCACACGGGCGCCCGCACGAGAAAGAGGTACCGAGATGGTGGACATCCTGCACAGGATCGGAGTCACCTCGCCCCCCGACGCCGTCTACGCGGCCCTGACCACGGTCGATGGGCTGGCGGGCTGGTGGACGCAGGACACGGACGGCGACACCGGTGCCGGCGGAGTGATCAGGTTCCGCTTCGAGCCCGGTGGGTTCGACATGAAGGTCTTGGAGACCCGGCCCGCCGAGCTCGTGCTCTGGGAGGTCCTCGACGGTCCCGAGGAGTGGATCGGCACGCGGATCCGCTTCGAGCTCAAGCAGGAGGACGGTTTCACGATCGTGCTGTTCCGGCACGAGGGCTGGAAGGAGCCGGTGGAGTTCATGTACCACTGCAGCACCAAGTGGGCGATCTTCCTGATGAGCCTCAAGAAGCTGGTCGAGACGGGCAAGGGCGAGCCCGCGCCCCACGACGTCAAGATCAGCGACTGGCACTGATCGGTGCAGGGCCAGGCGTTGTCGTACCCGCCGGCTACCGCCGATCGACGCCACCACCTGGCTCGGCGGCAACCCCTGCGCCGGCTGACCCCCGGTGTCCTCCGGTGCGAGGTGCCCCGAGGGGCCATGATGGACCCGTGGACTTCGAGCCGTACCGGGGTGAGCTGGTGGCGTACTGCTACCGGATGCTGGGCTCGTTCCACGAGGCCGAGGACCTGGTCCAGGAGACGATGCTGCGCGCCTGGAAGGCCCGCGACCGCTACGACCGCACACGCGCGTCCGTACGGACCTGGCTGTACCGGATCGCGACCAACGCATGCCTGACCGCGCTGGAGGGGCGGCCGCGGCGGCCGCTGCCGTCCGGGCTGGGCGCGCCGAGCGGGGATCCCGGGGCGCCGCTCACCCCGGCCTTCGACATCCCCTGGCTGCAGCCGTTCCCCGACGCCCGGTTCGACGCCGACGTACGGGCCGACCTGCGGCTCGCGCTGGTGGCGGCGATGCAGGCCCTGCCGCCGCGGCAGCGAGCCGTGCTGATGCTTCGCGAGGTACTGGAGTTCAGCGCCAGCGAGGTCGCCGAGCAGCTCGGGACCACCGCCGCTGCCGTCAACAGCGCACTGCAGCGGGCCCGTGCCGCCCTCGCGGAGGTGGGCGGCGTGGAGGAGGTCACGGAGCCGTCGGATCCCGAGGCACGCGCGGTGATTCAGCGGTATGTGCGGGCGTTCGAGGCGGCCGACGTCCCCGCGCTCGTGCAACTGCTCACCGACGACGCGGTCCTGGAGATGCCACCGGTGCCGTTGTGGTATCGGGGCAGCCGCGACTACGGCCGCTTCATGGAACGCGTGTTCGCGATGCGGGGGACGGGCTGGCGCATGACGCCTCTGGCCGCCAATGGGCAGCCCGCGCTCGCCGCGTACGCGCCGGAGCCCGGCGGCGGGCATCGGTTGCACACCCTGCAGGTCTTCACGGTCACCGGCGGCCGGATCCGGCGCAACGTCGTGTTCGCCGACCCGCAGGTGTTCCAGGCGTTCGGCCTGCCCCGGCAGATTTCTTCCGAGGAATTTCGCGCGACGCGATGAGTGGAGCCGGTGTCGCCGGTATGTACCGGCGAGCATCGACCGAAGCCGAGAGGAAACTCGTCGTGAGCGTCATCGTCATTGAGTTCATCACCCTGGACGGGATCGTGTCCGACCCGGACGGCTCCAGTGGAACCCCGACCGGCGGCTGGGCCTTCCGGCACGGCCCCGAGGCGGTCGCCGGGGACAAGTTCCGGCTCGGAAGCACGCTCGACGACGGGGTGTTGCTGCTGGGCCGTACGACGTGGCAGTTGTTCTCGCGCATCTGGCCCGGACGGGACACCCCGTTCGCCGCACGGATGAACGCGGCACCGAAGCTGATCGCCTCCCGGACGCTGACCGACACTTCGGCATGGGCGAACTCGCGGGTCGTCGACGGCGGCCTCGTCGACGCGGTCGAGCGCGAGCAGCGCGATGTGATCGTCACCGGCAGCCTGAGCGTCGTACACGCGCTGATGGCCGAGGACCTGATCGACGAATACCGCCTGTTGACCTTCCCCACGGTCCTCGGCACCGGCCGGCGGCTCTTCCCCGACGACGGGCCGCGCACCGACCTGGAGTGCGTGTCGGCCGACCGGGTGGGCGCCGCCGTCCTCGCGCAGTACCGGAGGGCGGCACGATGACGGTGCGCTTCCTCGGCCTCCACGAGGCACCGACCGACCCGGAGGCGACTCGACGCCGTCCTCCGACCTGAACGTCTCGGCCAGATCCGGCCTGGTGAGCCAATGCGGCCGTCGCAGCAGCAGGTGCGTCGGGTCCCGGAGGTCCGTTGTCAGAGGGGTGTGTCAGAGTCTGCGCATGCTCGAGATCGTGGTGAAGACGGAGAACTGGGAGCGGCACGTTCGTGTGTCCGCCGAGGAGCTGGCAGGGCTGGTCCGGCGGATCGGTGGCGACGGTGACCGGTTCCTGGTGGTCCAGCGCATACCCGACCTGCCCGACGTCTTCGCCCAGGTCTGGCACAAGGCCGGTGGTGACTACACGCTGGAGTACCGGGACGGTGCCGCTGACCGGCACTTCCAGGCGACGGTCGACGGGCCGGAAGCCGTGATTGCGGCGCTTACCGGCTGGGCCCGGCAGGAGGCCGGATGGGAGGTGGGGCCGGCCTGGTCGCTGCTGGACATGGGGCCCGCCCGCGAGGTGCCGCCGCTCGACCTCGGCGAGGACGAGCGTGAGGAGTTGGAGCGGCGCGTCCGTGAAGTGCTGGTCGGCGGCTACGCCTCGCGCGCCGAACTGGCCGAGCTCGCCGAGGAGTTTCTGGTCACCAAGGACCGTCGGCCCGTCTCGCGCGAGCAGGCACAGGCGCTGGCCGACCGGCTGTGGCTGGAGCGGGTCGCGGAGCAGGCCTCGTGGCGGGGCGAGACGGACCCTGAGCGGCTGACCCGCGCGTTCACCGCCCTTGAGGACAGCGGTATCACGGCCCGCGAGAACTTCACCTGCTGCCGCAGCTGTGGCCAGTCCGAGATCGGCGGTGAAGGCGGGCCCGACGCCCGCGGCTTCGTCTACTTCCACACGCAGTGCACGGACTCCGCCGCGGCCGGCCACGGACTGATGCTGCTGTACGGCGGCTTCGACGGCTCGTCCGAGACCACCGCAGCCATCGGCCACGAGGTCGTGGCCGCACTCGAAGCAGTCGGTCTCCACGCCGAGTGGGACCAGGACCCCGGCCGGGCCATCACCGTCAGCCCCCTGGACTGGCGCCGCCGCCTGGTCGGCTAGGGGCCGGCCGGCGAAATGACGGCCGTGCCCTACGGCAGGCGCCAGTCCACCGGCTGGGCGCCCTGCCGCAGCAGCAGGTCGTTGGCCCGGCTGAAGGGACGGGAGCCGAAGAACCCGCGGTCGGCCGACATCGGGGACGGGTGTGCGGACTCGATCGCCGGAAGGTCCCCCAGCAGCGGCCGCAGATTGCGGGCGTCCCGGCCCCACAGGATGGACACCAGCGGCTGGCCCCGGGCGGCCAACGCCCGGATCGCCTGCTCGGTGACCTCCTCCCACCCCTTGCCGCGGTGGGCGCCCGGGCTGCGCGGGGCCGTCGTCAGCGCCCTGTTGAGCAGCAGCACACCCTGCCGCGTCCACGGCGTCAGATCGCCGTTCGACGGCCTGGGCAGACCGAGATCGGAGTGCATCTCCCGGAAGATGTTCTCCAGGCTGCCCGGCAACGAACGCACCTCCGGCGAGACCGCGAAGCTCAACCCGATCGCCATGCCGGGTGTGGGGTAGGGATCCTGTCCCACGATCAGGACACGGACGTCGTCGAAAGGCTGCTGGAAGGCCCGCAGGACATTCGCCCCGGACGGGAGATAGGTCCGTCCCGCCGCTATCTCGGACCGGAGGAAGTCCCCCATCGCAGCGATGCGTTCAGCCGCAGGTTCGAGAGCCTTCGCCCAGCCTGCCTCAACAAGTTCATGCAACGGTCGTGGTGCCACGGTGCGTCACTCTACTGGCACGCGATGTGCCCCGGCACACACGCGGAAGCCCTCCCCCACGGCCGCCGCCGCGGGCGCTACTCTTCCTCCTCGTCGAGACCTTCGAACCGGTCGAGCAGATCACGCGGCCGGTCACCGGGAAGGAGGGGTGCCTCTTGCGTCCAGGGACCGAGCCACTCCGCCATGGTCACCATGCCTGGTCAGCCCCTCGTCCTCGATCCGCAGACCCCGGAACTCCCGCACACGCCGTCGGCCTGTCGCCCGCGGTCCCGCTCCAGGCACGTCCGCTGCCGGGCCGGCTGATCCAGCAGGGCGGACGGCCGGTGGACCGGCGCCTGCCGTGACCGTCCCCGGTTACCTGGCCGTGGACTCCGGCGGCTCCGGCCTCCGGGTCGCCGTCGGCGTGCGGGGGCGGGAACCGTCGGCCGAGGCGGCTACGGCTGAGCCGGTGCGCACCGGTGACCGGGGGATCGATCCCGCGCACCTGATGACCCAACTGGTGCCGCTCGCCCGTGCGCTGACGGCTCGGGCCGGACTGAGCGAGCCGGCGACGGCAGTCGTCGGCGCCGCCGGGTTCGCCTCCCTGGGCGACGCCCTGCGCGCCGAACTGCCCGGCGCGCTCGCCCGCGAGCTGGGCGTGCGGACCGTGGCGCTCGCCGCCGACGCGGTGACCGCGTACGTCGGCGCGCTCGGACAGCGTCCGGGTGCCGTGGTCGCCGCGGGCACCGGCCTGATCGCGATCGGCACCGACCTGAGCGGCTGGCGGCGGGCGGACGGCTGGGGTCATCTGCTGGGCGACTGCGGGGGCGGGGCCTGGATCGGCCGGGCCGGACTGGAGGCGGCGCTGCGCGCCCACGACGGCCGCGCCGGCGGCTCCGCGCCGCTGCTGGCCTGCGCGCAGGAGCAGTTCGGCCCGGTGCGCGAGCTGCCCGGCCTGCTCTATCCCCGCTCCGACCGCCCGGCCGTGCTCGCCTCCTTCGCGCCCCGGGTGGCCGACTGCGCCCCGCACGACCCGGTGGCCGGCGGCATTCTGCGCGCGGCCGCCCGCGCCGCCGCCGAGTCCGCCGCCGCCGTGTGCCCGGTGTCCGGCGAGCCCGAAGTGGCGCTCACCGGTGGCCTCGCCAAGATGGGTGCCCCTCTTCTCGTACCACTGGCCGAGGAGTTGAGGCAGCGGCTGCCGCACGCCCGGCAGGTGCCCGCAGCGGGTGACCCGCTGCACGGGTGCGTGCGGATCGCGCACGAGTTGGCGGCGGGCCGGCTCACCCTGCCGGCCGAACCCACCCTGCTCTGCGTCTTCACCGCATGAGCGGAACGGGCTGCGCGGCCTCTCGGTGCTCCGGGGTTCCCTGGTTCCGACAAGCGTGATTGACCCTGTTCGGCGCACATCTGTCCGGCACATGCCCGAAACATGCGCGATGAGGACGTAACTCATCAGACAAAACCGGACGGATACCGCTCACCTGCACCCTCCCCGAACAGGGGAGCCCAAGAAGCCAGTAACATGCGGCGCCATGAGCTCCCCCACTGGGCCCGTGTCCGGCCTGCCAGTACGAATGCCGCGACCCCGCCAGCCCGGACGGCACCGCCGACCGGAACCGCTGGTGGCTCCCGAGGGCGCGCCCGCGCTCGTCCTCGCGGTGCCCGGCGTGCCGAGTGCCGCCACGCGCGGCCTCGCCGAGGAGGTCGTGAGCATCGCCCGTTCCGAGCTGCCCGGCCTGGACGCCCGGATCGGGTACCTGGACGGGGACGACGCCGAGTTCCCGAGCCTGAAGGCCGTCCTGTCGCGGGCCGCCGAGGAGCGCACCGCCCGCTTCGAGCAGGCCCTCGCGGCCGGTGTCGAGGTCAAGGAGCCCGACGGCCCGGTCGCCGTCGTCGTCCCGCTGCTGGCCGGTCCGGACAGCTCGCTGCTGCGCCAGATCCGCCAGTCCGTGATGGACAGCCGGGTCGCGGCCGACCTGACCGATGTGCTCGGCCCGCACCCGCTGCTCGCCGAGGCGCTGCACGTGCGCCTGTCCGAAGCGGGTCTGGCTCGCGCGGACCGTGCGCGCCTGTTCACGGTGGCCACCGCGGCGGACGGCATCATCCTGGCTTCCGTGGGCGGCGACGAGGCCGTGCAGGCGGCCGGGATCACCGGCATGCTGCTCGCCGCGCGTCTGGCCGTGCCGGTGATGGCGGCGGCCCTGGACCAGGAGGGTTCGATCGCCTCCGTGGCCGATCAGCTCCGCTCCTCCGGCTCGCAGCAGCTGGCCCTCGCTCCGTACCTGATCGGCCCGGAGATCGACGCCGCGCTGCTCATGGCGGCCGCCGAGGAGGCGGGCTGCGCCACGGCCGAGGCGCTCGGCGCCTACCCAGCGATCGGCAAGCTGGCCCTCGCCAAGTACACGACCGCGCTGGGCATCTCCCCGCAGCAGGCGCAGGGCACGCCGGTCCGCTGACACGGCACGGCACCCGCAGCACGCGAAAGGGCCCGCTTCCCCGGCTGGAGCGGGCCCTTCGCCCTGTCCGGAGCGGCTTGCGGACGGCTCGCGCCGAGTCCCGGGTCAGCCGAAGACCACGCAGGAGGCCGCGGTGACCTCCACGGAGCCGTCGTAGCGGGGCAGGCCCGTCCGCTCGTCCAGGGCGAACCAGGTCACGTCCCCGGAGCGTTCGTTGGCCGCGTAGAGGAAGCCGGCGTGCTCGGCCAGGGCGCGGGGCCAGTGGCCGCCGCACGGCACCGTACCGGTCAGCCGGAGCCCGTCGGCCTGGACCGCGAACACGGACAGCACGTCCTCGCCACGGGTCGCGGTCCACACGAAGCGGCCGTCAGGGGCCACGACGATGCCCGAGGGGTGGGCGTCGCCCGCCGGGGCGCCCGGCAGGACCGGGACCTCGGCGAGCGGCTTCAGGGAGCCGCCGCGCGCGTCCCAGCGGCAGACGGTGACGGTCGGGGTGAGTTCGTTGACCACGTAGGCGTGCTCGCCGTCCGGGTGGAAGGCCAGGTGGCGGGGGCCCGAGCCGGGGCGCAGCGCGAACTCGCGGTGCAGTGCCGGGACGCCGCCGTCCAGGGTGCACACCCGTACCGAGTCCGTGCCGAGGTCGACGCTGACCGCCCACCGGCCGCTGGGGTCGGGCTGCACCTGGTGGGCGTGCGGGCCGCGCTGGCGCCGGTCGTGCGGGCCGGAGCCGGTGTGGTGGAGCACGCCGGAGGGCGCTGCCAGGGTGCCGTCGGGGCGCACCGGTACGGCGGTGACGCTGCCGGAGCCGTAATTGGCGGTCAGGACGTGCCCGGCGTACACGCTGAGGTGCGTGGGGCCGCTGCCGTCGACCGGCACGGCCGGTCCGGCCGGCTCGGGCTTGTCGCCGCGGACGCGGAAAGCGGCGACGGCGCCCTCCGCCGTCTCGCTGACCGCGTACAGCATGGCCCCGTCCGGGGACAGGGCCAGGTACGAGGGGTCGGGGACGGTGCCGAGGCTGCCGGTGAGCGTGAGGGCGCCGCTGCCCGGGTGGACCTCGGCGGTGACCAGTCCGGGACCGCCGGCCGCGGTGAACGACCCGATGAACGCCCTGTACCGCCTGCCGCCCTCTGCCACCGCTGTCCCCTCTCGGTCCGCGCCAGTGCCGACGGTAGCAGTCGATCAGGTTCGGTCTAGACCAAGCGGGGCCGTTTCGCTCAGGCCGACGCGCAGGCACCCACCATGGCTCAGGCCGGCGTCACGGCTCATGCCCCGCCTCATGCCCCGCTCAGGCGCCGACGAGACGGGAGCCCGTGGGGGCGCGCAGGGGCTCGGCCAGCTCGGCGAGCGCGCGTTCGACACCGTGCAGGTGGGCCAGGGCGGGTTCGGCCGGGGCCTCCTCGGGCCGGTGGAGGTCTTCGGAGCCGCCTTCGGTGAGCGCCTCGACCGCGGCCTCCACCCGCCAGCAGGCGGCGGCGAGGCGGGCGTCGTGAGAGGCCTCGGGGTCGGCTGCGACCGCGACCAGGCCGCGGATCTCGCGGGCGCAGTCGTCGAGGAGAGTGAGGACCCGGCGGGCGCGCCGCTTGCGGCCGAGCATCGGGTTCAACGGGTGCACGAGCGGCGCGACCGACAGCCGTACCCGGCCGAGCAGCCCCTCCAGCTCCGCCACGCGGGAGGCCGGGTCGGCGCCGGCCGAGCCGGCCAGCCGGGCGGCCGCCTCCGCGGTGCAGGCGTGCACGCAGCGCAGGGCACGCTGGATCCAGGCGTCGGTGGTGGCGTGGGTCGTGACGGGCAGCACGAACAGCACCGCGAGCACGGCTCCGAGGGCGCCGACGCCGGTCTCCGCCAGGCGCAGGGCGAGCAGGCCGGGGCTCAGGACGCCGAGCAGGCCGTAGAGCAGCTCGGCGAGGAGGGTCACCCAGAGCATCATCCAGGTGTAGGAGACGGCGGCCGTGTAGAAGATGCCGAAGACGCAGACCGCGACCAGGAGGAGGGTGGGCAGGGGCGCGCCGTGCACGGGGACGGCGACGAGGAGCCCCAGGCCGATGCCGACGACCGTGCCGAGGACCCGGCGGAAGCCGCGGACCAGCGTCTCGCCCCGCGAGGCGGTGTTGACGAAGACCCACCAGGTGGCGCCGACCGCCCAGTACCAGCGCTGCCCGGACACCAGTTGTCCCGCGACCAGCGCGAACCCCGCGCCGGTGAACGCCTGCACCGCCTGCCGCGTGGTCACGCGGGCGAGCCCGGTGCCGCCGGGCGGTGCGGGCGCGGTGGCCGGGGGCAGCCGGCGCTCGTAGCACCACAGGCCGAACCGCACCGCTGCGGCGGCGAGCACGGACAGCAGGACGGCGGCGTACAGCTCGGGAAGCTGTCCGGGGGTGGCGTGCAGGAACTGGGCCACGAAGAAGGTCATGAAGGCGAAGACGCCGAGGCTGTGGCCGCGCGGGCCCCAGCGGCGCGCGTACACGCCCGCGCCGACCACGGCGAGGAAGGCCAGGTCCCGCGCCACGGGGAAGGCGTGCAGCTCGGCCGCCGCGGCGAGTACCGGCACGCCGACGGCCGGGAGCAGCGCCGTGGTGACGGCCTGTCCGCGCACGGTGGCGTCGGTGACGGTGAACAGGGCGAGCAGTGCCGCGAGGCCGCCGGTGACGGCGCCGACGAGTGACTGTCCCGCCAGTTCGCACACCACGACCGCCAAGGCGATGCCGAGGACGGCCCGCGCGGCGAAGCGCAGCCGCGCCCGCCCCGGGTCCGGAGCCACGAACATCCTCTTCAGCACTGAGTCCCTCCCCTGGGTACGCCGGGAACACCGGCGGATGCGGCGAACCCGGAGATCACCCGATCACCCGCGATCACGGTGATCACCGGCACAGAAAAGGCGCCGCGGGATCCGCAGCGCCATCGACATGCCCATGAGAGCATCAAAGAGGTCGGTGGCTCAAGTGGCGGCCGGATCACTGGTCCATTGGCACAGTCTCTCGACCCCTCCACCGTCCACGCGCAGGCAAATGGCCCAGGTCGGGCGGCACAGCAGACCCGGGGGATGCTGAGCCATTGGTACTGTCGGCGACATGAGCGTGGACGAACTCGACACCCGCATCCTGCGGCTGCTGCTGGAGCAGCCGCGCACCAGCGTGCGCGAGTACGCCCGGATCCTCGGCGTCGCCCGGGGCACGCTCCAGGCGCGGCTGGACCGTATGGAACGCGACGGCGTCATCACCGGCACGGGCCCCTCGCTCTCCCCGGCCGCGCTCGGTCACCCGGTGCTGGCGTTCGTGCACATCGAGGTCACCCAGGGCCACCTGGACGACGTGGGGGACGCGCTGGCCGCCGTACCGGAGATCGTGGAGGCGTTCTCGATCACGGGCGGCGGGGATCTGCTGGCCCGGGTGGTGGGCCGGGACAACGCCCATCTGGAGGACGTGATCCAGAAGCTGATCAGCTTGCCGGGCGTGGTGCGCACCCGCACCGAGGTGGCCCTGCGGGAGCGGGTGCCGCACCGGTTGCTGCCCCTGGTGGAGTCCGTCGGGCGGGCGGCCCGCGACTGACAGCGGGCATGCTGGAGGCCATGAACACGTTCGGCGCACTCTCGGTCATCTTCGATCTCGACGGAACGCTGGTGGACAGCGAGCCGAACTACTACGAGGCGAGCCGGCAGACGCTGGCCGAGCACGGTGTCCCGGACTTCACCTGGGAGGACAACGAGGCGTACGTCGGCATCGGCAACGCGGACGCGGTCGTCCTCTGGCGGGAGCGCTACGGCCTGCGCGCCCCGGCCGGCGACCTGCTCGCGGAGCTGAACCGTCGCTATCTGCAGCTCGCCCGCACCCGGACGCACACGTACCCGGAGATGCGGAAGTTCGTGGAGTTGCTGGCCGCCGAGGGGGTGCCGATGGCCGTGGCCTCCGGTTCCTCCCCCGAGGCCATCGAGGCCATTCTGACGGGCACGGGACTGGACGCGTATCTGCGGACCGTGGTGTCGGCCGAGGAGGTGGCGCGCGGCAAGCCCGCCCCCGACGTCTTCCTGGAGGCCGCCCGGCGGCTCGGGGCGGAACCGGCCGACTGCGTGGTCCTGGAGGACGCGGCGCCGGGAGCGGCCGCCGCGCACGCGGCCGGCATGCGCTGCATCGCCATCCCCTACGTGGCCGCACAGGCCGACGCCCCCGAGTTCGCCACGGCCGCGCTGCTGCTGCGGGGCGGCCAGGCGGAGTTCACCGCCCAGTCGGCCTACGCCTGGCTCGGCGACTGTGCGGAGGGGGCCGCGGCGGTGCGGGAGGCCTGAGGACCCGGGCCGACGCGTGCGGCAGCGGTTCCGCGGTGCGGGCGGAAGCGGTCCGCCGTGCAGGGCGGAGACACTTCCGCCGTGCGGGAAGCCGGGCGGCTGCTTAGCGTGACCCCATGACCACAGTCCAGGCCCGGCCCGCCCCCGACGACCGGCGGTGGAAGGCGCTCGGAGTCTGTCTGACGGCGGGCTTCATCTCGCTGCTCGACACCTCGATCGTGAACGTGGCGCTCCCCTCGATGGAACGCGGTCTCGGCGCCTCCGAGGCCGACCAGTCATGGGTGGTCTCCGGGTACGCCCTCACCTTCGGGCTCGCGCTGGTCCCGGCGGGCCGGCTCGGCGACATGCGGGGGCGGCGGCAGGCCTTCCTGGTCGGGCTCGCCCTGTTCACGGTGGCGTCGGCGGCGTGCGGGTTGGCGCCCGGTGCTTTCTGGCTGGTGCTGTTCCGGCTGATCCAGGGCGCGGCGGCGGGCATGGTCGCGCCGCAGACCTCGGGGCTGATCCAGCAGATGTTCCAGGGCTCCGAGCGGGCGAAGGCGTTCGGGCTGCTGGGCAGTGTCATCGGGGTGTCGACGGCGGTGGGGCCGCTCGCGGGCGGTCTGCTGATCGACGCCGTCGGCACCGACGACGGCTGGCGCTGGGTGTTCTTCGTCAACCTGCCCATCGGCGTCTTCGCGCTCGTCGCGGGGCTGCGGCTGCTGCCCCGGTTCCCTCCGGCCACGGGGAAGCGGGAGGAGTTCGACCTGTTCGGGGTGCTGCTCCTGGGCTCGGGTGTGCTCGCGCTGATGCTGCCGCTGGTGCAGGAGCAGCAGTGGACCGGCCGGGAGAAGTGGTCGATGCTGCCGGTGGCCGCGCTGCTGCTGGGCGCCTTCTGGGCGTGGGAGCGGCGGCAGGGGCTGCGCGGGCGGGCGCCGCTGGTCGATCTGAGCCTGTTCTCCCTGCGGTCCTTCACGCTGGGCGCCCTGGTCAGTTTCACGTACTTCGCGGGCTTCACGACGGTGTTCTTCGTCCTCTCGCTGTACCTGCAGAACGCCGTCGGCTACAGCGCGCTGGCGGCGGGACTCACCGTCCTGCCCTTCGCGGCCGCCTCGGCGATCGGCGCCGCCATCGGGGGGCGGCTGGTGGTGCGGTTCGGCCGCAGGCTGGTCGTCATCGGGCTGAGCGGGGTGGCGGCGGGGCTGCTCGGCGTAGTGCTCGCGGTGCAGTTCGTGCCGGGGCGGGGGGTGGGCTGGGCCGCGGCGCTGCCGCTGCTCATCGGCGGGATCGGCTCCGGCCTGACGGTCTCTCCGAACACCACCCTCACGCTCACCCGCGTTCCGGTCCACCGCGCCGGCGCGGCCGGTGGCGTCCTGCAGACCGGCCAGCGCGTCGGCTCGGCGGCCGGCATCGCCGTGGTGGGCGCGGTGTACTTCGCCCACCTGGCCAACCACGGCCGCGCGGGCACGGCCCTGCAACTCGGGCTGCTGACCGCCGTGGGAATCACCCTGCTCGCCCTGACACTGGCCGTCGCGGACCTCCGCGAGCGACGGGTGCATCCGGATCCGGCGAGGGCCGAGGCAGAGGCCCGCCGGGGCTCGGCGGAGGGCGGCACGGAGGAGGCGCTCCGGCCGGGGGCTTGAGAGACCTCGGAACCTGTCCGGCTCCGGCACGACATGAAGGAACCGGGGCCACAGAACCGGACCGCTCAGCGACCGCATTCGCGCCAGGGGCAGGGCTCGGCCCAGGGTCAGCGATCAGGCCGGGAGCCAGGGATCGGGCCAAGGCCGGGAGCCGACGCTCGGGCCAAGGGCCGCCGCGTGGCCGGTCAGGGGGCGGAGCGAGGTGCGGCGGCGGGGATGTGGTGGGCACTCGGAGACCCAGCACCGCCAACCACGGCACGCAAGGTGCCTGCCCCGGCAGCCGGCGCGCAGTGTGCCCCCGGCAGCCGGCGCGCGGGACCGTGCAGGGTCCTGGGCCGGGTCGCGCCGACCGCCCCGCGCTCTCCCTCAAGACCTCCGGCGCGGCTTCCCCCGCTTGGCCGGCTTGGTGCCCCCGGTGCCCGGGCGGCCCCGTGCGACGCGGCCCGCGGGCTTGGCGCCCGACTGCTTGGCGGCGGACTGTTTCGGGCGGGAACCGTCCTGGTCCGGGTGCTTCCCTTTCTGGCTCGTCTGCGCCCCGGTCTGCGCCGTCGTACGGCCGCGCGTGCTGTTGACCGTGCGGCCGCGGACGATGCCGATGAAGTCCTCCACCAGGTCGGTGGTGGCCTCCTCCGGCCACGACAGCGCGATGGACGACCGGGGCGCGTCGACGACCGGGCGGTAGGTGAGGTCCTTGCGGTGGTACAGGCGGGCCAGGGACTGCGGGACCACCAGCAGGCCCACGTTCGCCGCCACCAGTTCGATCGCGTCCGGGGTCGTGGCCGGGCGCTCGAAGGCGGGCTCGCCCGGCGGACTGTCCCAGTCGAACACGTCGTCGAGAGGATGGAAGAGCACCTCGTCGGCGAGGTCTGCCAGCGTCACCTCCTCCGCCGCCGTGACGAGGTGGTCCTTGGGGACGACCACCACCGAGGTCTCGGTGTAGAGCGGGATCGCGCTGAAGAAGGTGCGGTCGACCGGCAGCCGTACGAACCCCGCGTCGGCCTCCCCCGCGCGCAGCACCTCCGGTGCCTCGGCGGCCGGGACCTGGACGAGGGTGAGCGGGACGTCCGGCAGACGCTCGTTCCAGATCCGCACCCACTTGGCGGGCGTCACTCCGGGAACGTACGCGAGCCGGAACGACGGTGATTCCTCCGAGCCTGTCACCAGGCCAGGTTACCGGCCGTGGTCGGGCCGCCCGCGCCCGGCCGATACCCTTGACCTCATGAGTTCGCAGCAGAGCACCCAGACGATGAAGCCCGCGACCGCGGCGAAGAAGCTGGGTGTGTACCTCCCCGCCACCCCCGCCGCCTTCCAGGAGGGCGTGGTCTCGCGCGCCGAGCTGAACGAACTGCAGGCCAACCCGCCCGAGTGGCTGCGCGAGCTGCGGGAGAACGGCCCCCACCCGCGTCCGGTGGTCGCCGCGAAGCTCGGCGTGTCCATCGCCGGTCTCGCGCGCGGCGGCGTCACCGAGGCGCTGACCACCGAGCAGATCGAGGCGCTCAAGCAGGAGCGCCCTGAGTGGCTGGAGAAGGAGCGCGCCACCCAGGCGGAGGTCCGCAAGGAAGGCGCGCGGCTGAAGAACGTCAAGCGGGAGCAGCAGAACAAGGGCGCCTGACGCCCGCCGCACCCTGATCCTCACTCAGCCCGCAGGCCGTGCCCCGGCGGCACGGACGGCATTGTCAGTGGCCTCCCCTAGAGTTCCGGTCACTTGATCACTGCGCATGCGGGGAGGCATGTATGGGGTGGGTGCCGGCCGGCGACTACGAAGTCGCCCTCGACGGCGGGAAGGTGGTGTGCCGCAACGCGGCCGGGCGGCGGCTGAAGTCCGTGCCCGCGAAGCTCACCGACGATCCGGCGGTCGTGGGTCTGAGGCAGCTCGCCGAGTGGCTGGAGCGGCACGAGCGGCAGTGCCTGGCCGATGTGGAGCGGTGGATGGTCCGCTCGCTGCCGGTGCCGCTCGCCGTCGTCGCCCGGGTGTGGCCGGACCCCGCCTGGCAGGCGGCCCTGCGCGACCTCGTGGTCACGGGTGACGACGGCCGGGTGGCCGGCTTCCTGCGCGACGCCGGCCCCGAGCGCGGCCTCGGCCTGGTCGACCTGGACGGCGACACCGTGCACATCGCCCCCGACCTCGTCCGCATCCCGCACCCGGTCCTCCTCGAAGACCTCGAGGAGCTGCGGGAGTTCGCCGTCGAGCTCGGCGTCGAGCAGCGCGCCCAGCAGCTGTTCCGCGAGGTCTGGCACCGCCCGGCCGTTCTCGACGCGGACGGCACGCAGGTGGAGGAGTACGCGGGCGGCTCGTACAAGGAACTGCGCTTCCTGCACGGCCGGGCGGCCCAGCTCGGCTACCGCGTGCGCGGCGGGAACGCGGTGTGCCCCGTCCTGGAGGACGGACGCGCCGTCGAGGCCCGTGTCTGGGTCGGCGACTACGACAGCTACGAGGAGACGGAGACCGGCCCGCTGGTGTGGGCCGATCCGGCCGGCCGCGTGCTGAAGCTCGGCCGGATCGGGCCGGTCGCCTGGTCGGAGGGCATGCGCATGGCCGCCGCGCTGTACGCCGGGCGGGACATCCAGGACGAGGAGCAGGCGGCATGACGGGGACCACGGGGCACGACGAGACCACCCTCGGCGCGCTGCTCGACGCCGGCGCCGTGCTGCCGCCGGGCAGCACCGCGCGCGAGGACGCCGACAGTCTCACCGTCCGCGTCTACACGCACCCCGCCCTCGACGGCCGGCAGGTGGTGCGCCTGGTGCCGGGCACGCTCGGCGAGGCCGAAGACCTGGCGCTGGAGTTCCTCGGGCTGGCTCGCGCGCCGGAGACGCCCGAGGTCGGGCAGGTGCGCAGGGAGACCCTGGGCTTCCCGGCCTGGGCGCTGGTCAACGACCCGGCGAACGGGCACCACGCGCTGGCCCTGGTCAAGGACGTCGAGCGGCTCGCCCGGCAGGCCAAGTCCCGTCCCGGCACCGCCAAGGAGGGCTTCGAGGCGCTCGGCCAGCGGCTCGGGCGGGCGGTGCCGCACTTCCTGCCGACCTTCTACGAGCAGGCCGCGCGGGTCTTCCTGCAACACGAGAACACCACGTACGCCGCCGCGTTCTTCGGCAAGGCCCGCGAGGCCGAGCGGGTGCACGCCCTCGCCGTGGACGAGGAACGGCAGCGGGCGGTGTTCCTGGAGTTCGCCTTCGCCGGGGCGTTGACCGTGAAGGCCCTCAAGGAGCACGTCAGGGACCTGGCCCGGCGTCTCGACCCGGCCGCCGCGTGGGCGCAGTTCCGGCAGCTGGCGGTGGAGCGCTGCGCGGCCGGCATGCCGCCGTACGCCTCCCTGCCGCAGGACGCGCGCGGGTTGATCAAGGCGGCGGGCCTGGACCGGGACACCGAGGAGTGCGCCCTGGTCGCCGACCTGATCGCCTCCCCCGCCGCCGTGCGGGCGCCCGCGTCCTTCTGGAACGCCTACCGCGCCGTCCTGCCCGTCCTCGTCGAACGGCAGCCGGCCGTGCGGGCCCGGCTGCTGGAGATCATGCCGGCCGGGCTCGGCCGGGAGGTCGAGGACGACGAGTTCTGGCTGTCGGTGCTCGCCGAGTGCGGGGCCGATCGCCTGCTGACCGAGGCGGAGGCGGCTGGGGAGTACGGCGTCGATCCCGCCGACTGGCTGAGCCGCTGGGCGTCCTTCCGCAAGCACGGCGGCTCCTTCTCGCGCCGCTCGCCGGCCACGCTGGCGCTGGTCGCCCGCATGGCACCGCAGTTGCGGGCGGCGGGCCGGCCCGTGAACCTGTTCACCGGGCGCTGGCACGCGGGCGCCGACCTCGACCTGCTGGACCTCTGCGTCGCCGAGGGCGTCCCACTGACGGTGCCCGGCGCCGAGGCGAACGTGCATCTGCCGCTGGCCGACTGGCTGAAGGACACCCGTACCGGCCGCCGCGACCTGGTGGCCGTCGCGGCCGAACCACGCTGTCGGCGGCTGCTGCACCAGGCCGTGGGCACGGTCGGCAACGACACGCACAGCACCACGCTGCTGAAGGCCGTCGCCGCCCATCCCGTGCTCAGTGTCGTGCTGCGCGAGTGGCTGGACGAGGCCGCCGGGGACTTCACGCGCGCGGTGGGCCTGCCCGGCGCCCGCAGGGCACTGGACCGGCTGCGGCCCTTCCGGCCGGTCGCCGCCGAGGCCGGACCCGATGCCGTCGCCCGCGTCGCCTCGCACGAGGTGGCGCCGCTGCTCGGCCGCACCCTGCGCGCCGGCATCCTGGACGAGCTGGGCTGGGCCGCCCTGGACGAGGCGCTCGAACTGCTCGACGCCGAGTTCCGCAAGGGCGAGGACAACACGGTGACCCTCCACGAGGCGTGGCCCGCGCTGATCCTGGTGCGCCGGCAGCGGGCGGTCGTGGTCGGCCCGGACAAGATCCTCCTCGACCACCACCTGCGCCTGCCCCAGCAGCCGGACCGCTGGCAGCGTCCCCGTCTGCGGTACGTGGACGGCGAGTTGCTGGTGATGTGGCGACAGGGCAGCAAGAGCTGCGGCTACTGGTCGGCCCGGCCCACCGAGGTGTTCGAACTGGGCGGCGAGCAGATCCCCGGCTGGTGGTCCGGTCACGAGACCGGCACCGCCTCGATCCCGCTGCCCGGCGGCGGTCGCGCCACCGGCGGCCGCGCCCTGCACCCCGGGGACACGGTCCTGCCGCCGAGCCGTGACGTGATCGGCGACGGCACCACGTACTGGCGACGGGGCCGGCAGGGCCGCGAGACGGTGTGGCTGGAGTACGACCCGGCCACCGGCACGCACGGCCGCGCGTCCCTGCCGGAGCTGCTGCGGTCGGGCATCCGTGAGGACGCTTCCCTGCAGCCCGGCTTCTGCGAGGTGCTGCCGCTGCAACCGGGCCTGGAGGACAGCCCGTTCGGCACCGACGGCAGGGTGCTGGGCCGCTGGGTGCGCGTCGAGGGCGAGGGTGCCGGGGCCCGCAGGACCGCCGGGACGCCCGACGGGCGTGTCGTCTCCGTGCCCACCGAGTACGGCGGCCGGGCGGGCGCGGCGCCGCTCGGGGCACTGCGGCTGCCCGGCGGCGCGGAGCCGGTCGCCGCGCAGGTGATCCGGCAGGTCGCCCTGTTCGCGGCGGACGACACCTCCCCGGACGGCGAGCTGGGCCGGGTGGCGCCCACTGAGCGCGGCAGCGAGTACGCCGCCGGCACCCGTCTGGTGCCGCCGCTCCCCTACTGGCACGCGCTGCGTCCGCGCGACGCACAGGGCTCGGCGGTGCTGCGCGCCCTGACCGACGAGCAGGCGGCGGAGCTGCTGCGGGTGACGGCCCACGCCCTGGCGCAGCGGCAGGAGGCGCTGGCCCGCGCGGGCTCGGACGAGGCCGCCAAGGCCGCCGTACCGGCCGCGGACGCGGTCGCCCGTGATGCCGTCGCCCGCGCGCTGCCCGGCATCGGCGACGGCCGGCTGCTCACCGGTGTGGTCTCGCTGGTGCGCGTGGCGCTGCGCCTCACCGAGTCGGCCACCACCTTCGCCACTCCTCCGCAGGAGCGGCCCCGGGAGGCCCGCGCGGGGTCCGAGGAGATGTTCGCGGACTACAGGCCGCGGCACGGTGAGGACCGCACCCTGCACGACGCGCTGTCCGGGATCGCCGGTCTGCACGGCTGGTGGTACGGGGAGCGGTGGAGCGTGCTGCGGCAGGTCCGCGCCGTGAACCACGTGCTGTCCGGCAAGCCCGCCGAGGGCAAGCCGCTGCCCGGCCGTGGGCACCTGGCCGCCCTCGCCGGCGGCTGGCTGAGCGACGAGCACACCGTCCCCGGGATCGGCATGGTCTGGCCTCCCGTCCTGGGCGTCCTGCGGGCGCTCGCCCTCCGGGCCGCCTCGCCCGCGCTGACCGACGCCCAGCGCGAACCCCTGCTCCTGCTCTTCGAGGCGGTCACCGAGGGGCCGCTCGCGGTGGCCCGCGGCGCGCTGCGCGAGATCGTGCTGAGCGAGCCGCACGACAAGCAGCAGCGAACCGGCCAGGTGCTGCGCCGGGAGGGCCGCACGGTGGTGATCCTCGGCTGCCAGAACATCGACGGCGAGCGGGCCCGCGTCAACTGGCTGGCGCTGGACCACGATCCGTCCGGTGCCTTCGGTGCGGTCGCCCACTTCGTGCTGGAGAGCGAGGTCCGGCACACTCCGGCGATCTCCGCCGAGGACCTCGCCGCGGTCACCCGGCTGATCCGGGACAAGGGCGCCGCCGACTGGCACACCGAGGCACCGGAGCGCCTGGTGGCGGCGACCGGCGGCGCGCTGGGTCCGCTCCAGGCCACCGTGCTGCTGGCCGGTCTGCCCCCCGCGCCCGGCGTCGAGGGGCTCGCCACGATCGGTCTGAAGGCCCGGCAGAACGAGTTCGGCCAGTCCCGGGTGAAGGTCCTCGACCTGGACGACCGCACCGCGCTTCTGGGTGCCCTGCTGCCGGCCGATCCCGTCGAGCTGTGGACCTGCGGACCGGACACCGAGGCCGCGGGCCGGGTGTGGGCGGAGCGCCTCGGCTCCCTGGTGCGCGTCCCCGAGGAGATCAGCGCCGACCTCGCGGGCGTGGGCGCCGGGTACGCCGAGGAGGTGCTGAATCCGGAGCGCACGCCGTGGCTGGCGCGCACCACCGTGCTGCGGCCCGGCAAGGACGGCGGCCTCGGCTGGGCGGATCCCGAGGCGATACCGAGCCGGCACGACCTGACGTCGGCCGTCACCGCCCTGGCCGCGCTGGCCTACGTTCTGCCGTACGGCCACCCGCTGCGCGCCCACCTGCCCGGCGGACTGGCCGCGCTGCGCCGCCGGTTGGCGGACCCGGAGCTGCTGCTCGACCTGGACGTCGAGTGGACGGAGAAGGGCGGCTCGACCGCCGTCGAACTGCGCAAGGCCTACGGCCTGCCGGCGACCGGGGGCGGCGACGCGCACCGGCTCACCCGCGCCGGCGAGGCGATCGTGCTGCGCCCCTGGTACCGCGACACGGAGACGGTCCTGATCCGCCCCGCCGCGCTCAGCGGGCCGGACGACGCCGTGTTCGGGCTGCTCGAAGGCCTGGTCGGCGGCGCGCGCGGGCACGGCCTGCACGCGCTGCGCACGCTGCTCGGCGACGAGGCGGCCCGGGCGGTCGCTGCCGACGGGACGGCCGGCTACGCGCAGGACCCCTCGGTCAGCGTGCCCGAGCTGGTCGCCGAGGTCGCCGCGGCACACGGTCTGGGCGAGGACGCGGCCGCGCTCTACCTGCAGCTGCTGGCCCTGCCCGACCCGACGGACCGCAACCGCGCGCGCTGGACCGGCTGGAAGCCCGCCCGGACGAAGAAGGCCCGCACGGAACTGGCCGCGACCGACCTGGTCGTGGAGGCCAAGCGGCCGCGCGCCGGACGCACCCTCTTCCTGCCCTGCGGCTGGCGCGACCTGAAGGCGCCCGCGCTGCCGGTGGAGACCTGGAAGGAGAGCCTGTACCCGGTTCTCGGCCACGGGCGTGCCCTGCCCCTGCTGCCGGTGCCCGAGCTGTTCGCCCGGGCCTGGGACCGCGTCCGCGCCGGCGACGCCCCCGCGTACGAGGAGCTGACCACGCGGGCGACGCGCAGGGGGCGGCGCCGATGACCCTCCTCTCCCCGATCCCCGCTCGTACCACGCCGAAGGACACCCGCCGATGACCACCGTCCTCGTCCCCGACGCCACCCGACAGATCGTCCCGCCCGAGGACCGGTACGCCACCGAACTCGCCTTCCTCGCCGCCTACGACACCGGTCCGCGACCGCCCGCGTGGCGGCTCACGCCCCGGGCCGTCGTCACGTTCGTCATGGGCAGCGGCGGCCGGGCGCTGCCGCTGCCCGAGGACGCCGCCGTGCCCGAGGGGGTGCCGCGGCGCCTGGAGATCTCGGGCAAGTTCGTCGGCGACCGGGCTCTGGTGGAGCGGTGCGTCGTCACGCTCGCCGGTGAGCGGGGCCTGCTGCTCGTCGGCGAGCCCGGCACCGCCAAGTCCCTGCTGTCCGAGCTGCTGTCGGCGGCCGTGTGCGGGACCAGCGGCCTGGTCGTCCAGGGCACCGCCGGCACCACCGAGGACCAGCTCAAGTACGGCTGGAACTACGCCCTGTTGCTCGCCCAGGGGCCCAGCCGGCAGGCCCTCGTCCCGTCACCGGTGCTCACCGCCATGGCCCGGGGGGCGATCGCCCGGGTCGAGGAGGTCACCCGCTGCCTGCCCGAGGTGCAGGACTCCCTGGTGTCGCTGCTGTCGGAGCGGCGGATCGCGGTACCCGAACTGGCGGGCGGCGACGACGCTTTGGCGCACGCGGCGCCCGGGTTCAACCTCATCGCCACCGCCAACCTGCGGGACAAGGGCGTCTCGGAGATGTCCGCCGCGCTCAAGCGCCGCTTCAACTTCGAGACGGTGGGCCCCATCGCGGACCTCGACGCCGAGACCGCGCTGGTGCGCGGCCAGGCCCGGGCGTCGGTGGAGCGGGCCGGGGCGCCCTTCCAGGTCGACGACGCCGTGCTGGAGGCACTGGTCACCGCCTTCCGTGATCTGCGGGAGGGCCGCTCGGCGGAGGGCTGGGAGGTGGAGCGGCCGTCGACCGTGATGAGCACGGCGGAGGCCGTGGCGGTCGCCGGCGCGCTCGGCCTGGCCGCGGCCTACTTCCCCGGCGACCGCGACGTCCTCGGCCTGCTCCCGGGCCACCTCCTCGGAGTCGTGCGCAAGGACGACCCGGCGGACGCGGCCCGGCTGCGCGGCTACTGGGACGGCCCGGTCCGGCGGCGCGCCGAGCAGGGCTCCGCCACCTGGCGGACCCTGTGGGACCTGCGCACGGTCCTGGAGGGCTGACCACCGTGCCCGACGCTACTGCCGAGGCGGCCCTCGCGGCCCTCACCGACCCGGCGGCGCCCTACCTGGTCGGCGTACGGCACCACGCGCCCTCCCTGGCCGCGGCCGTGCCCGCGCTGCTGGAGGCGGCCAAGCCGGACGTCCTGCTCGTCGAACTCCCGGCCGAGCTGCAGGACTGGCTGCCGTGGCTCGCCCACGAGGACACCCGAGCACCGGTCGCCCTCGCCGCCGCCCGCGGCGACGGCGCCGGCGGTCCGGCGTTCTACCCCTTCGCGGACTTCTCCCCGGAACTGGCGGCGGTGCGCTGGGCGGCACGGCACGGCGTACCGGTCGTCGCGTGCGACCTGCCGCTCGCGGACCGGGCGTGGGGCGGGGCCGAGCCGGAGGCGACCGCCGGGGGCACGGCTGTGGGGGCCGAGGAATCCGGAGACGGGCCCGCGTCCGAGGACCCGGCCCTCACCGGGGCACGGCCTGGCGGCTGCCTCACACCGGGCAGCGGCCACGCCCTGGCCCCGTCCGGGCTCGTCGACGCGCTGCGTTCCCGTCTCACCGGGCGGCCCGGTGACGACCTGTGGGACCGGCTGGTCGAGGCCACCGCCCCGGGTTCGCCGCCGGAGGCGCTGCGCCGGGCCGCGCTGCTGACGGGCTGGGCGCTGCGCGCGGACGCGGCGGCCTCCGGCGGAGTGCCGGAGCTGGATCTGCGGCGCGAGGCGTGGATGCGGTCGTGCCTGGCCGCCGCGACGGCACACGGCGAGCGGGCCGCCGTGCTGGTCGGCGCCTTCCACGCCCCGGCGCTCGTGGCCCCGCCCTACGGCGCGGAGGCCGGTGGCACCGTATCCGCCCCGCCCGACGTCACGGCTGCGGCAGGCACCGTGCTTGCCCCACCCGACGGCACCGAGTGGGGAGCCGTCGCACCCGCCCAGCTCGACGGCACGGCCTGCGCCGTACCCGCCCCAACCGAGAGCGCCGAGGCCGCCGGCGCCGTACCCGCCCCAACCGAGAGCGCCGAGGCCGCCGGCGCCGTACCCGCCCCAACCGAGAGCGCCGAGGCCGCCGGCGCCGTGCTCGCCCCGCCCGACGGCGCCGACGCCGGTGCCGTGCCGGCCCCACCCGACGGCGCCGACGTGTCCACCGGTCGTATCCGGCCGGGATCGGCCCGCGCCGGGAAAGGGGCCGCGCCGGTCGCGAACAAGGCCCAGCCCGTCTGGACCACGTCCCTCATCCCCTACACCTACGCCCTCCTCGACGAGCGCTCCGGCTACCCCGCGGGGATCCGCGACCCCGAGTGGCAGCACAGGGTGCTCGAGGCGGCCGGTGATCCCGGTGCGCTGGAGGACGCGCTGACCGGTGCCGCCGTACAGGTGTGTGCGGAGCTGCGGGCCCTCGGGCACCCGTCCGGCCCCGCAGACGCGCGGGAGATCGTACGACTCGCCGGTGATCTGGCCCGGCTGCGGGGCCTGCCCGCGGCGGGCCGGGGCGAGTTGGTGGAGGCGGTGCAGACGGTGCTCGCGCAGGGCGAGCCCTACGGGCGGGGCCGGGCCGTCGCGCGGGCGATGGAGAGGGCGCTCGTCGGCACCCGGGCCGGGCGTCCCGCTCCGGACGCGCCCCGCAGCGGGCTCGCTCCGGCGGTCGAGGCGGAGCTGGCCGCACTGGGCCTGCCCGGGCCCGCCGACTCGGGCCCCGGCACCGCGCGCGACCTGCGGCTCGACCCGCTCCGCTCCGACCTGGACCGCCGCCGCGAACTCCTGCTGCGCCGCCTGGCGGTGTGCGCGGTGCCGTACGCGGAGCCCAAGGGGGTCGCCGGCACGGGTGGCGCCGAGGCGCTGACCTCGCGCTGGGAGGTGCGCTGGACCCCGGCCACGGCGGCCATGCTGACCGCGGCGGGCGTCCGCGGTGTCACCCCGGCCCAGGCCGCCGAGGGTGTGCTGCGGGAGCGGCGCCGCACGGAGCGCGCCGAGGGCGGCCCCACCGCGGCACAGGCCCTGCAGGGTCTGGAGCGGGCGGCGGAGTGCGGACTCGGAGGTCTGGCGGACGAACGGCTGGAGGACACCGCCGAGGTGCTGCCGAACGCGGGCACGCTGCCGGAACTCCTCGCCGCCCTCGCCCTGTTGGACCGGTTGCGCGCCGGTCACATCCCGGGGCTGCCGGCCGACGAGGACCGTACGGTGCGGGCCGCGGCCGTGGCCGAGCTGCTCACCACGGCTGCCGTGCGCCAGGTCGACGGGCTGGCCGGTTCCGAGGACCCCGCCGACGCCCACGCCCTGCTGGAACTCGCCCACCGCGCGGACCTGCTGGGCGGCATCCGGCTCACGGACGCGCTCGCCCGCCTGGCCGCCGGCGGCTCCCCGCTGATGCGCGGGGCCGCGGGCGCCGTCCGGGTGCTGCTCGGGCAGGAGGATGCGGGCGGCTTCGGTGACCGGGTGGCGTCCTGGGTGGACGGCGCCTGCGACGCGGAGTCCCGGTCGGCACTGACCGCGCGGCTCACCGGTCTGCTGACCGCGGCCGGGCAGCTGCTGGAGTCGGCGGCGCCCGCGCTGGAACCTCTGCTGGGCCGGGTGTCGGACCTGTCCGACCAGGACTTCCTGGACCGGCTGCCGGCCCTGCGGGGTGGTTTCGACACGCTCAGCCCCGCCGCCCGCGACCGGCTCCTGTCCGCCGTCGAGGAGCGCCTGGACGAGCGGTATCTGGCCGACACCGGCGCCGCCGACCCCGTCGCGCTGGCCCGCTGGACCCGCGCCGACCTCGCGGCCCGTGCCGCCCTGGCCGACTGGGGACTCCTGCCGCCGGCCCGCCGGCCGGAGGCGGCCGGCGACGCGGCCGGCGGACCCGCCGCGCCCGCTTCCGCCACGGACCACCGGCTGGCACCGGCCGACCGGTGGCGCCTGGTGCTGGGCCGCCGCACCGACCAGCTGCCCGCCTCCGCCCGTCCGTTGGCGACCGCACTGGACGAGCTGTACGGCAGCGGGCGCGGCGAGGGCAGCCGGGGCGACCTCGCCGGCGCGGGCCGCGGCGGCGGGCGTGAGGCGCCGTATCCCGGGGTGCGCGAGTGGTCCGAGGAGCTGGCGGCGCTCTTCGGGCCAGGCATCCGCGAGGAGGTACTGGCGGCGGCCGCCGCCACGGGCCGCCAGGACGTGTTCGCGGAGCTCGACCCGGACACCGTACGGCCCTCCGTCGACCTGCTCCGCTCGGTGCTGCGGCATGCCGGAGGGTTGCCGGAGGCCCGGCTGGCCGCGCTGCGTCCGCTGGTGAGGCGCCTGGTCGACGCGCTGACCCGGCAGTTGGCCACCCGGTTGCGCCCTGCCCTGCACGGCACCGCCCTGCCGCGCCCCAACCGGCGCCCGGGCGGCGGGCTCGACCTGCCCCGCACGCTGCGCGCCAACCTGGCGACGGCACGGCGTATGCCGGACGGCACGGTCCAGGTCGTTCCCGAGCGGCCGGTCTTCCGCACCCGGGCGCGCAAGGCCGCCGACTGGCGGCTGATCCTGGTCACCGACGTGTCCGGGTCCATGGAGGCGTCCACGGTCTGGGCGGCGCTCACGGCCTCCGTGCTGGCCGGGGTGCCCACCCTGTCCACGCACTTCCTGGCCTTCTCCACCGAGGTCATCGACCTCACCGACCACGTCGAGGACCCGCTGTCGCTGCTGCTCGAGGTCAGCGTGGGCGGCGGCACGCACATCGCGGCCGGGCTGCGGCAGGCGCGCGCACTGGTCACCGTGCCCTCGCGCACGCTCGTCGTGGTGGTCAGCGACTTCGAGGAGGGCCACCCCGTCGGCGGGTTGCTGGCCGAGGTCCGCGCCCTGGTCGGGGCCGGCTGCCATGTCCTCGGCTGCGCGAGCCTCGACGACGCGGGCCGCCCCCGGTATTCCACCGGGGTCGCCGGTCAACTGGTCGCCGCGGGCATGCCGGTGGCCGCCCTCAGTCCGCTCGAACTCGCCCGCTGGGTAGGGGAGAAGATCGCATGACTCCGGAACCCGTGGGATCGGACGGTGAGCGGCCCGAGCTGCCGCCGGTCGATCCGTCCGTGACGGCCGAACTCGTCGGGGCGCTCTCGCCCCGGCTGCGCAAGCGGCTCGACGCGGGCGTCGCCAAGCTGTCCGGCCGCCCGGCCGTCCGCGACGGCGACACCGTGCGCATCGCCGTCGACGACAGCACCGCCGTGGAACTGCACGCTCCCGGCGGGACGGTGACGCGCGCGGACGCGGTCCGCTGCGGCTGCCTGCTGGCCCCGGACTGCCTGCACCGCGCGGCGGCGGCCTCGGCGGCGCCGGTCGCGGAACCCGTCGCGCTCCCCTCTGCGGGATCCCCCGCGGATCCGGCGCCGGTGACCGCATCCGGGCAGCCTGGCGCGAGGGAGCGGGAGGAGCCCGAGCGGGCGGGCCCTGAGCAGCACGCCGCCGCAAGGGCCGTCCACGCCGCCGCGGCCGCCGTGCTCGAAGCGGGTACGGACGGCTCCGGCGCGGTGCTCCAGGCGGAGTTGCTGCGTGCCGCGCACACGGCTCGGCTCGCGGGGCTGCCGAGGGCCGCCGCCGCGGCCGTCTCCGTGGTCACCGCGCTGCGCGCGGCCCGCTCCGCCGACCCGGCGTACCGCCTCGCCGACCTGGTCGGCTCGTTGCGCGAAGCCCTGTCGGCGGCCCACCGCCTACCGCGCGCCGAGGGCGCGGAACTGACCGAGTGGCGCGGCACGCTGCGCCAGCCGTACCGCCCGGACGGCTCGCTGCGGTTGTACGGCCTGTTCTCCGAGCCGGTGCTCACGGCGAGCGGGTACGCCGGTGCCGTGACCTGGACCGCCGACGCCCACGGCCGCCTGTACCAGGTGTCGGACGTGGCACCGGGCGGCGCCGGGCGGGCGGTGGGCGCGGCCGACCGGGCCGTCCGCGTGGGCGACACGGCGCTGACGCACCGTGAGCTGGCCCGGGCGGGACTGGCGGTGTCCGGGGCGACGGTCTCCCCGACGGGCAGGCTCGGCGCGGGCGCGGGGGTACGGGCGGTCCGGGCGTCCGGTGCCGGCTGGCGCGAGGAGCCCCTGGACCGCCTGTGGTCGGTGCCGGCCGCCGAGCAGGTGGGCCGGGCCCTGGCCGGGGGCCACGACCTGCTGTTCCTGGAGGTGACCCTCACCGGGACGGCGAGGGAGGCGGCGGGTGACTGTCTCCTCGCCGACTGCGGGGGCGTCGGCCTGCGCCTGACCGCCGCCCACGACCACCCGGCGCTCCCCCACCGCGACAACCTGCGTCTGCTGGCCGCCGCACGGGGCAGCCGGCTCCGGGTGATCGCCCGGCTCGCTCCGGCCCCGCACCCCCGAGCCCTGCTGCTGGCCGTCGAGCACCCCGCCGACCCCGGCAGCCGTGTCGACGCCGGTCTGGACCGGCTCCAGCACGCCGACCTGCCCGTGGCGCCCGCCTCGCCGGCCACCGCGGTGGCCGTGCCCACGCCCGAGGAGGCTCCGGTTCATCTGCTGCGGCGCCGCGTGCACCAGGCGGCCTCGGGCGGCCGGCTCGTGCTGTCCTTCGAGGGCCCGGGGCACCGGGGGGCCGACGCCCGGCGGCTGGCCGGGTACGGTCTGGCGACGGCGGGTGACCTCCTGGACGAGCTCCACGCGGCTGCGGCCGAGCGCTCCCGGGATGTCTTCGGCCGCCTTCTCCCGGCGGATCCGGACCGGTTCGCCCGCGCCTGGCTGGCGGCGGCCCGCTACACCGACGAGGTCGACCGTGCTCTGTGCGCGGCGGCCTGGGGCGCCTGAGCATGGGGGTCTTCGGGTGCCTGAGGGGGATGGCTCGGGGCACCGGGGAGCGGGCGAGGGCGGCTCCTGGAGCCGCGGCAACGCCGGGCGGGCCGCCGTTCCCCCGCGCCGGCGGCCCGCCCGGCGTGCGTCCGAGCTGGTCGGCGCCGCCGGGTTGAAGTCTGCGGCAGCCGGGGATGGCGGGGGTATGCGTACAAGTACGTACACGCGCCGGACAGGGGGACGGTGAGCGGGCGAGACGCGGAGAGGACACCGTGGTACTGGGGCTGGACAGGGCCTACGAACGTTTGACGGCGGTCGCCGTCGCGGCGCTCCACGAGCGGGATCCCGGGCGTCTGTGGCCGATGCTCAGCAGCGCGCTGGTGGATCTGTGCGGCGGTGAGGCGGTCGTGCACAAGCTGGAGGACTGGAGCGAGGCCAGCGGCACGGTCGGCGTCGCCCCCGGCGCGGCGGCCGCCGAACTGGCCCGGCTTGGCGAGGCGGAGCTGGGTCTGCTGCGCGCGGGCTACCCCTTCGCCCAGCACTACGCGGGCCGCCCCGACCGGGCCCCGGTCACCGCGCACCGTGCGGCGGGCCCCGGCTGGACCGGCAGCGCGACCGCCCGCCTGCTCGACGACACCCTCGACGTCGACCACGTGCTCGGGGTACCGCTGCCCGGCAGCGGTACCCCGATCACCGGCTGCCTGGTCTACCGCTCGGGTGCGGACTTCACCGACGACCACCTCGCGATGGCCGAGCGCGCGCAGCCGCTGCTGGCCGGCGTGGAGCGGCAGCGGCAGTTGCTGGAGGAGTGGCGGCGGTCCGCCGCGGCCCCGGCCGGGCCGGCGGACGAGCGGGCGGCGGACTGCGCGCTGACGCCGCGCGAGACGGCCGTGCTGTTCCTGCTCACCGACGCCCTGACCGCCGACGCCGTCGGCCGCCGCCTGGGCATCTCGGTCCGTACGGTGCACAAGCACATCGAGAACATCTACCGCAAGCTGGGCACCCGCGACCGCGTCAGCACGCTGCTGCGCGCCCAGCAACTGGGTCTGGTCCCGTCCCCGTCCCGGCGACCCCCTGTCACTCCGGGAGGCTGAGCCGCGCCTGGGAACCGTCCAAGGCTCCGTGCATCGAGCGGGACACACCCGCGGGCCCGCCGCCGGCGCGGGACCCGCGCTCAGCCGAACAGGCGCCGCTGGATCTCCTTGCGGCGCCTTCGCGGAGCACACCATCACCGCCGTCCGGTACACGACGTGCGCGGACGACAGCTGGATCGGGGACAGGCACGACTACGGCCACACGGACCCCGTGGTCACCGACACCGAACAGTCCTGTGACAGCGCCTTCCTGACGGTCCACCTGCCGGCCTCCACCCGGATCCGGCTCACACTCCGGCTCCGGCTGCGTGCCAACACCCCCAGCTACCGGACGCCACGTCTGGCCGGGAGTCGAAGCCGCCCCCCTGCGGGCTCAGATCCGCAACTACAGCATCTTCCTCCACGGCGACGCGCTGTTCGCCTACTTCGAGTACCACGGCGAGGACTTCGAGGCCGACATCGCGGCACTCGAGGCCGACCCCGAGACGCAGGAGTGGTGGAGGCTCACCGAGTGGCCCCCGCCTACGTCGGCATCTGCGGCACCGACCTGCGCTGAGTCGGCCCGGGCGTGGAGGGCTGTTCGCCCGGCGACGCGGTCACCGTGAGCCACTGCGCCGGGAGGACACCTGTCCGGCCTGCCGGGCCGGGAACCGGCACATCTGCCAGCACCTCGACTTCATCGGCATCGACTCTCCCGGCGCGATGCAGCAGCGCCGGACCGTGCCCGCCACTCGGGTCACTGCGGTGCGGTGTCAGAGGGCGGTGAACGTCCACAGCAGGTTGGTGCTGCTCCCGTACGTCCACTGCTTGGTGACGGAACCGGAGGCCACGTCGCCGCCCCCGTCGAGGACGAGGCCGGTCGTACGGTTGGCGATCGAGTAGCGGCCGTCGCCCCGGTGGGTGATCTTCCACTGCTGGTTGGTGCCGCCGTTCCACGGTGCCTGCCGAGCGGTGGCCCCGTTCGCGGTGGCGCCCCAGCCGTCGGCGACCATCCCGTTGGTGCGGTTGATCAACTTGTAGTAGCCGCCCCCGACTTCGACCACCTGCCACTGGAGGTTGGGGCTGCCGTCGTACGTCCACTGCTTGAGGCCGTCGCCGGCGCCGACGTCACCGCCGCTGTCCAGGGCCAGGCCGTCTGTGACGTTGGTGATCCGGAAGTACATGGACGGCTTGAACTGCACCTTCAGGGAGGAGACCGCGTCGTTGTTGCCGGTCACCCGGAGGTCGGGGGTGTCGGCGGTGAAGGTCCACGAGGTGCCGGTGAAGCCGTCTCCGGAGTAGCCGATCACCTGGTAGCCCGGAGCAAGCCGCAGGGAGGAGAGAGTGCGGGTGCCGAGCCCGGCGAGGCCGAGCTGGTCGCCGGTGCAGTCGCCGATCGCCAGGACCGCGCCGGCACCGTCGTAGTCGACGTCTCTGAAGAGCACGGCGCCGTGCGCGGGCGCCAGGGTGGGTATCTCACCGGAGAAGGCGAGTTTCAGGACGTAAGCGTTGGCGCCGAACGGTGCCGACGAGGGCAGGGTCACCCGCAGCCCGGTGGAGTCCTGTGCCGGCGCGGGCAGCGTGATGTAGGTGCCGGCAGTGGCGTCGAGCAGCTTCACGGACGTCAAGGACGTGAGGTCGATCCGGCCCGCGGCGAGGGTGGCGATCCTCAGAGTACTGCCGGGCCAGCCGAGGACGGTGGCGTACAGGACGGTGTTGGCCTTGTTCCGCGTGAACCGGATGTCCTGCGCGGTGCCGGCGGTCGGGTTGGTGAACGCGCCACCGCCCATCTTCGTCGGGCCCTCGCCGTACGCGGTCCACGCGCGCGTCGCATACACCGACTCGCCGAAGCGCCGCAGATGGTCGCCGATCCCCAGCAGAACGTCCTTCTGAGCCTGCGGGATCGTGCCGTCGGCCATCGGCGCGATGTTCAAGAGCATGTTGCCGTTCTTGCTCACCCGGTCGATGAGCGAGTGCAGCATCTGCTGGACGCTGTAGTAGCCGATGCCCTGGGTGTAGCACCAGCTGGAGTTGGAGATGCTGTCGTCGGTGAGCCAGTAAGGGGCGGTGAGGTCGGCCGGGCCGCCGCGCTCGTAGTCGAAAACCTCACCGTGGCCGTTCATCCCGTCCTTGTAGGTGGCGACGACTTCCGTGCCCCAGGAGTTGGCCTGGTTGTAGTAGTACGCCAGGAAGTTCAGCCGCTGCTGCTCGTCGACGGCGTCCAGCTTGAAGTCCTGCCACAGGATGTCCGGCCGGACGTGGTCGATGACTTCCTTGAGCTTGTCGTACCAGAGTTGATTCTCCGCCGCCGGACCCAGCTGTCCGTACAGCTTCCTCAGGCTCGGGTCGGTCTGCGCGGGGACGTGATCGTAGAAGCCGTTGAAGTGGTACGCGTGGTGCATGGCCACCAGCAGCTTGAGGCCCTTGGCGCGGACGGCCGTGGCGAACAGCCGCAGCAGGTCCAGCTTCGGCCCCTTGGCGGCCGAGTTCCACTCGTTGGCCTGGCTGTCCCACATCGAGTAGCCGTCGTGGTGCTCGGCGACGGGGCCGGCGAACTTCGCACCGGCGTCCACGAACAGCTGCACCCACTCGTCGGGGTCGAAGTGTCCTCCGGCCGACTTCAGCTTCGGCGCGAACTGGACGTCGTGGCCCGCCAGGTCCTTCGCCCCGTTGATGAAGTCGTGGTACGGCCACGCCGAGGGTTGACCGAAGGTGGCGACGTGGTGCGTGTTGGCCGCGCTGCCGTCGATGTACATGTTGCGCGGATACCACTCGTTGTCGTACGCGGGGACGCTGAAGACGCCCCAGTGGAAGTAGATGCCGAACTTGGCGTCCTGGAACCACTCCGGAGCCGGCGGATGCTGATCGACCGAGCCCCAGTCGGCCGTGTAGGTGGCGGGCGCCGCTTGGGCGTTGCCGGCGCCGAACACGCCCCCGGCGACGGTTGCCGCGGCCACGCAGGTCGCACCGGCAAGGAACTGGCGTCTGTTGGTCCAACTCGACATGGGCATCCCTGGTACGGAGGAGGGGAGGGGGGTGCGCTCAGCAGAACGGAGCGTCCTGGTGCCACGGATGAAGGTCGAGCATGGGGAGCACTCATGTCAACAGTCGTGCGTGAGATTAATGGGATGAATGAAGGGGACCGAACCGAACGCGCCGCTCCGGCACACCCTTTTCGATCCCATTTGAGCTGCACAGTTCACAAGCGCTGGCCCGACACAAGAGCGCCGGCCGCATACACACATCCCATCTATCTGGTGTGCATGCTTGCTCACCGACCTGGCTGCAGCAACCGACGACCCCGCTCAGCCCAGGAAGCTCAGGCGTACCTGACGGTTGGCGTTGTCGACGTTGGTGTCCACCAGGCACACCGACTGCCAGGTGCCCAGTTCCAGTCGCCCGCCGACCACCGGAAGCGTGGCGTGGGGCGGTACGAGGGCGGGCAGGACGTGGTCGCGGCCGTGGCCGGGGCTGCCGTGGCGGTGCTGCCAGCGGTCGTCGGCGGGGAGCAGGGTGTGCAGGGTGGTCAGGAGATCGTCGTCGCTGCCGGAGCCCGTCTCGATGACGGCGATCCCGGCCGTCGCATGCGGGACGAAGATGTTCAGCAGGCCGTCACGGCCGGCCGCCGCCTCGCGCAGGAAGCTCTCGCAGTCGTCGGTGAGATCGACGACGCGTTCCCGGGATCCGGTGGCGATGTTCAGGACTCGCGTGGTGAAGACATCTGACATGCTCCCATCCTGACCCAGAGGCCGCGTTCCACACGCCAGGGGCGCCGAACTGCCGGGAAGATCCCCGGGCGCGTCCCTGTTGGGAGAGGCGTGAACGGAACACGCGAGGTCGAGGCAGTCGTCATAGGCGCCGGCCAGGCCGGACTGTCCAGCGCCTACCACCTGCGGCGCACCGGATTCGAGCCGGCCCGCGACTTCGTGGTGCTGGACCACTCCCCCGGCCCGGGCGGCGCCTGGCAGTTCCGCTGGCCGTCGCTGACCTACGGCAAGGTGCACGGGATGCACTCCCTGCCCGGCATGGAGTTGACGGACGTCGACCCGGCGCGGCCGTCGGCGGAGGTCATCAGGGAGTACTTCGACCGCTACGAGCGCACCTTCGGCCTGCGGGTGCGACGGCCCGTGGAGGTGCGGGCCGTGCGTGCGGGAAACGGCGGACGGCTGCTGGTGGAGACCTCGGACGGCACCTGGTCCACCCGAGCGCTGATCAACGCGACCGGCACCTGGGACCGGCCGTTCTGGCCGCACTACCCCGGTCGGGAGACCTTCCGGGGACGCCAGCTGCACACCGCGCAGTACGCCGGGCCGGAGGAGTTCGCCGGGCGGCGTGTCGTAGTGGTGGGCGGCGGTGCGTCCGGCACCCAGCACCTGCTGGAGATCGCCCCGTACGCGGCCGCCACCACCTGGGTCACCCGGCGGCCCCCTGTCTTCCGTGAGGGCCCCTTCGACCAGGAGGCGGGCCGGGCGGCGGTGGCGCTGGTGGAGGACCGGGTACGGCAGGGACTGCCGCCGCGGAGCGTGGTCTCCGTCACCGGGCTCCCGCTCAACGACGCGATCCGGCAGGGCCTGGCCGACGGGGTCCTGGACCGGCAGCCGATGTTCGACCGGATCACCCCGGACGGGGTGGAGTGGCGGGACGGACGGCACGTGGCCGCCGACGTGATCCTCTGGGCCACCGGCTTCCGGGCCGCGCTCGACCACCTCACGCCGCTGCGGCTGCGCGAGCCGGGCGGCGGCATCCGCGTCGACGGCACCCGCGTGGTCGCCGATCCGCGGATCCATCTCGTCGGCTACGGCCCCTCGGCCAGCACCATAGGGGCCAACCGGGCCGGGCGTGCGGCCGTACGGGACATCCGGCGGCTGCTGGCCGAGCAGCCGGTGGAGTCGGCCGCCGCGTGATGCCCCGCCGGCTCACTGCGGCGGCAGCGTGACCGTGGGCTGTGTGACCGGGGGCCGCTGCGGGCTCGCGGGCTGCGTGACCGGGGGCCGCTGTGTGTCCGAGGGCTGCAGCGGGGCCGGGGGCTGCTGCGATGCCGGGGGCCGCTGTGGGCTCGGGCTTCCGCTCGGCCGGGGCTGCGCCGTCGGCGACTGGTGCCGGGCGTTGAACTCGGCGACGTTGCGCTGCTGCTCGTTGTAGTCCGCGGTGAAGCGGGTGTCGCCCGGCTTGACCGTGACGAAGTACAGCCAGTCGCCCGCCGGCGGGTTGGTCACCGCGCGCACGGCGTCCTCGCCCGGGTTGTCGATCGGGGTGGGCGGCAGGCCCATGCGCTGGTAGGAGTTGTACGGGTTGTCCATGCGGGTGTCGCCCACACCGGTGTGCACGCTGGTGCGGTTCAGGGCGTAGTTGAGGGTGGAGTCCATCTGCAGCGGCATGCCGTGCTGCAGCCGGTTGAAGACGACCCGGGCCACCTTGCCCATGTCGGCCTTGGTCGCGGCCTCGGCCTGCACGATGCTGGCGACGGTGACGGTCTGGTAGACGTTCATCGTGGTGTGCTGCGCCCCGGCGGCGACCGGCGCCCTGTCGAACTTCTCGTTGGCGGTGTCGACCATCAGCCGTAGCAGCGACTCGGGAGTGGCGCCCTTGTCGACGGGATAGGTCGCGGGGAACAGATAGCCCTCCGGATTGCCGTCGGCCTCCTTGGGCAGCTTCAGGTGCGCCTTGCCGAGGGACTTGCGGGTGCTGCCCGGGGGCAGCCCGAGCGCCCGGTCGACGGCGTCGTACACCTGGCTCGCGCGCCAGCCCTCCGGGACGACCAGTGTGCGGGGGGCGGCGGTGTGCTGGTGGCCGGTCTTCGGGGGCAGCAGCAGCGGCACCGCCACGGCCGCGCCGGCCAGGACGGCGCCGGTCAGGACGAGGACGAGGACGAGCTTGCCCCGACGCGTGAGGCGCAGCGTGCCGGGCTGCACCGTGCCCCGGCGCGCCGTGCTCCGTGGCATCGCGCTGCGTGGCATGGCGCTCCGTCGCGTCGTACTGCGTCGGCTCGCGCTCCGTCGCGGAGTGTTCATCTGCATGCGGGCACGGTAGTACGCATATGACCATAAACCCGACATATCGTCAGCTTGCCGGGTGAGGTCGCCCCTCAGTGGCCGGACCGCTCGCCCGAGCGAGCCGCCCCGGCACCGTCGGCGCGTCAGCCCGCCGGCACCGTCAGCCCGTCAGCCCGCCGGCTCCAGCTGCGCGTCGCGGCGCACCAGGGCCGCGTACCGCCCGTCGCGCTCCAGCAGCTCCTCGTGCGTGCCCCGTTCGGCGACCCGGCCGGAGTCCAGCACCACGATCTGGTCGGCGCCGCGGACGGTGGACAGACGGTGGGCGATGGTCAGGGTGGTCCGGTCGGCGGACAGGGCGTCGATGGCGTCCTGCACGGCGGCCTCGGTACGGGTGTCCAGGGCGCTGGTCGCCTCGTCGAGGATGAGGACCGGCGGGTCGCGCAGGATGGTGCGGGCTATCGCCAGGCGCTGCTTCTCGCCGCCGGAGAAGCGGTGGCCCCGTTCGCCGACGACCGTGTCGTAGCCGTCGGGCAACGCGGCTATGTGGTCGTGGATCTGGGCCGCCCGGGCCGCCGCGTACAGCTCCTCGTCGGTGGCGTCCGGCTTGGCGAAGCGCAGATTGTCGGCGACCGAGGCGTGGAAGAGGTACGTCTCCTGCGAGACGACGCCGACCGCGCGGGCGAGAGTGTCGAAGTCGAGGTCACGGACGTCGACGCCGTCGAGGGTGACACGGCCGCCGGTGACGTCGTAGAGCCGCGGCACCAGATAGCCGAGCGTGGACTTGCCGGCGCCGGTCGGGCCGACGACCGCCAGGCTGCCGCCCGCGGGCACGGTCACGTCGATGCCGTCGAGGACGGGGCGGGTCCGCTCGTCATGGTCGTAGCGGAACTCGACGCTCTCGAAGCGGACCTCTCCCTTGATCCGGTCGAGGTGGACCGGCTGCTCGCGCTCGGTGATGTCGACGGGCAGGTCCAGGTACTCGAAGATGCGCTGGAAGAGCGCGAGGGAGGTCTGGATCTGGACGCCGGTCGCCAGCAGGCTCACCGCCGGGCGGAACAGGCCCTGCTGGAGCGAGACGAAGGCGACGATGGTGCCGAGGGAGGCCTGCGGACCGCCGAACCGGAGGGCCAAACCCGCGGTCCAGTAGATGACGGCGGGCATCGCGGCCATGACGATCGTGATGACGGCCATGCGCCAGCGCCCGGCCATGTTCGACCGCACCTCGAGGTCGACCAGGCGCTCGGACTCCTCGGCGAAGGACGCGGTCAGCGAGTCGGAGCGGCCCATGGTGCGGCCGAGCAGAATGCCGCTGACGGAGAGCGACTCGGTGACGGTGGCGGCCATCGCTGCCATCTGCTTCTGCCGCTGGGTGGTGATTCTCTTGCGTTCGTTGCCGACGCGGCGGCTGATCCACACGAACACCGGCAGCAGGAGCAGCGAGACGATCGTCAGCCGCCAGTCGAGGGCGACCATCGCGACGATCGTGGCGACGACGCTGGTGGCGTTGGAGACCAGCGAGGTCGCGGTGGAGGTGACGGTGGCCTGCATGCCGCCGATGTCGTTGGCGATGCGGGACTGCACCTCGCCGGTGCGGGTGCGGGTGAAGAAGGCGAGCGACATGCGTTGCAGCCGGCCGTAGACGGCGGTGCGCAGGTCGTGCATGACGCGCTGGCCGACGGTGGTGGAGATCAGCGTCTGCAGCACGCCGAACACGCTGGAGAGGACGGCGCTGAGGATCATGCCGAGCGCGAGCAGGCTCAGCAGCCCGGTGCGGCCCTGCGGGATCGCGACGTCCAGGGTCTCCTTGAGGAGGAACGGTGTGGCCACCGAGACCAGCGAGGCGGCGCCGACCAGCAGGCCGACGATCGCGAGCCGCCCTCGGTAGGGGCGGAAGAGCTTGAGGATGCGCCGCACCTGCCGCGGCTGTTCCTTGGCGTCGGCAGGCGGGGTCCAGGAGGGTTCACGGTCGGGATGCATGGGCTCCTACGGAGGTGAGCGGGCGCCGGCCGAGGGCTGCCGGCGAGGACTGACGGATCGTAGCTCATTGTTACCTATACTCACAATGAACGGCATCCTGATATTGTTCCCGCATGACCACCCCCGACCCCGACGGCCTGCTCGCCGAGCAGCTGCTGAGGCTCACCCGCCGGGTGCACCGCATCCAGAAGCGCCACCTTGAGCGGCGTGACGTGGGCATCACACCGGCCCAGTCCCGGCTGCTGCGCACCCTGGCGCACTGCGCTTCGCCCCCGCGCATGGCGGACCTCGCCGAGCGCCTGGAGGTGGTGCCGCGGGCGGTGACGACGCTGGTCGACGGGCTGGAGGCGAACGGCAAGGTGCGCCGGGTGGCGGATCCGGCGAACCGGCGCGTGACCCGGATCGAGCTGACGGACGAGGGCCGGGCGGCCCTGCGCGAGCTGCGCGGAGCCCGCCGGTCGGCGGCCGAGGAGATCCTCGCGCCGCTCACCGAGAAGGAGCGCCAGGTGCTGGGTGTGCTCCTGGACACGCTGATCGAGGGGGAGCCCGCCAAGCGCTGCTGAGGACAGGGCCCCCGGCCGGCGTGCCCAGGAGGGATGCCCGGCTCAGCAGCGACTGCGGTCCTCCGTCAGCACCCCCTGCTCCGTGGTCAGAGAACGGTCGTAGCAGCCGTCCGAGCCGTGGCGGCGGTACCGCTCGCTCGACGTGCCGACGGCGTGCCGCTGCTCGCGCGGGACGTTGACCGTGTACGCGGCATCACCGCTGTAGGTGTCGTCGAGCCGTGACCATGTGGTGCGCCGGCCGCCCTGTCGCTCCACGAGCGTGACCCGGTCGCCGAGCGTCAGCACGGTGCGCAGCCGGTCGTCCGGGCCGAGGGTCGTGGTCCCGTTCACGGTGTACGTCCGGTGGGTGTGCGTCGTGTGCGCCGTCCGCGCCGGAGCGGGTGCGCCCCCGGTGGTGACCGTCTCGTCGTCCGTCCAGGTCGCGTCCAGCCCGTCCGTGTTCTCGCCGTCGGTCCAGCGGTGCGCGGAGCGGTTGGCGAGGGTGCGGGTGACCGTGGTGGTCACGCGTCCGTGCGAGGTGTCCAGGTATCCGGAGACGGTGAGCCGGTGACCGGCCTCGGTGTCGACCCGGTTCTCCGTACCGGGGGTGTAGACCGAGGAGTTGGCGAGGTCCGTCGCCCGGTCCACGGTCAGGGCTCCGCTCACCCGGGCGCGGTGCGCGTCCTGCCAGACCAGGACGTTCACCGGGGTGCTCCAGCCCGACCGGCCCGCGGGCACGCCCACGACGGAGACCTCCACCCGGTGCGGGCGCCCGTCGTCGAGGAGCCCCGCGAAGGGCGTCAGGTCGTACTCCAGTGGCCGTACGTCGAAGGCGCGCGGTCCGGGGATGACATACCAGAGGAACGGGTTGGACCAGCCGCCGGTCCACACGTGCGGGTAGGGCGCAGCGATCCCCGCAAGGTGCCCGTCGACCGTGATCTGCACCTCGCGGTACGGCCCGTGGTCGGCCTTGCAGGAGTACGACGCCGGGTCGGCCACGGTCAGGTACCAGAACTCCTCGCAGCCGCCGCCGGATCCGGTGGCGTACACCTCGGCGACGATGCGCTCGCTGTTGCGCGGGGTAGTGAGGGTCGTGCCGCCGGGCGTGTCGGCCAGGGTGAGGACACGGTCGGGGGCCGGGGTCGCGGGGCGGCCCGCGTAGAAGGTGAGCGTCGCTTTGACGCCGATGACGCCGGTGTAGGTGTCGTCGACCACGTTGCCGATGAGCATCTCGACGTCCTGCGCCCTGCGGAAGGTGTCGCTGTAGCGGGTGACGTCCTTCTCGACGTGCCAGGCGATGCCCTCGGGGGAAGGCTCGGGCGTCGAGGTGCGCAGGATCTCGACCCCGCCGACGTGCAGGTAGCCGAGCCGGTCGAACTGACGGCCCTTCACCGTGCCGTCGAGTCGCAGCACGACCTTGCTCCAGCGGTCGCCGCAGCCCTGGGGCGGTGTGTAGGAGCCCCGGTAGGGGGTGAAGTCGCGGAACTGCGTCTCGGCCAGCGTGACCTGGCAGGACCTGGTGTGCGGCCGGGCGACCGGCGGGGCCGCGGTCACCGGGTCGTGCCAGTCGGTGCCGAACTCGCCGGGCACAGGGGCGGCCTGCGCGGCGGCAGTTCCGCCGGCGAAGAGGGTACTCACCAGGAGGGTCGCCCCGGCGAGCATGGACATGACTAACCGTCTTCTCATGGCCGGTGTTCTACGGGGAGACCGGGCCGCCCCGCAATGACGCCTCCCTGGCCGGTCAGGCGTCCAGCTCCGCCCGGTCGCCCATGACGATCACCGGGTGACGGGCGGGGTCGAGCGTGCGCAGCAGGTACTGCATGGCCTTCTTGGACACACTGACGCAGGCCGAGGTGCCGCTGCCATGGTCCATGTGCAGCCAGATGCCGCCACCCTTGTCCTGCCCCAGGGGGCGGGTGCCGTCGAGCGGTGCGGTGCCCCGGACACGGTTGTAGTCGATGGCGATGACGTAGTCGAAGTCGTGCTGGTGCGACGCGGCCCAGGACGACGGTGGCGCGTAACCGGCCGCGTTGTGGTCGTACGGCAGCCTGGTGCCCGGGTCGGGCAGGACGCCTCCCGCGTCGGAGAGGGTGAAGACGCCGACCGGGCTGCGCTTGTCGCCCTCGTGGTGGTCGGTGGTCCAGCCCCGGCGGCCGTTGTGGGCGGGCCAGCTGTTCGCCGCGTGCCAGTGCGTACCGCGCCGGGTGTAGAGCACGACCCTCGACTGTGCCGAGTTCCGGCCCGCGCCTACCGCGACGACGACCTGGCTGGAGTCGGCCGGTATCCGCCGGTACAGGCGATCTCCGACATCCGGGATGCGGGTCGGGTCGGCCTGTGGGGTGGAGCTGTGCGAGGCCCTGGCCGCCGGACCGGCCGCCCCGCCGGCCCGGTCGCTGCCTGACTCGGAGCCTCCGCCGCCGCAGGCGGACAGCCCCGCCAGCAGGGTCCCGAACGCCGCCACCCCGACCGTCACACGCCACACACCGTCGATCCGCACCCGACCATGGTGGCATCCCGTTCCCAAGGCGGTGCGACCGCCCCGGTGTTCACACCGGTGTTCGACGCCTCCGGACCCGCCTCTGTCCTGCGGACGAGTCGGCCCGCCGCACAACCCGGCCTGAACCCGGCGCATTTCACCGACCGCCGGAGAAAACCGGTTGAATTTCACCACTCTGCGACGCGACCCTTTCACGGTTTGTTGCCGCCTCCCCCCACACCTGACACGAGCCACTGGGACGTCATGCAGATTCAAGACCTTCCGTATTCCGACCCGGGCGTCCCGGACGCGCGATCGGGTCCTCGCTTCCTGTGGTGGCTCTGGCGCAACCAGCTGGGCGGCCAGCTGAAGTCGCTGGCCTGGGGCCTGCTGCACTTCGTCTCCGTCTCCGCGCTGCCCTTCTGCGTCGGCCTCGCCGTCCAGGCGGTCGTCGAGTCCTCCGGCACCCGACTGGCCCTGACGGGAGCTCTGCTCCTGCTGTGCGGAACCGGGGTCGCGCTGGGCGACACCTTCCTGCACCGGACCGCCGTCACGAACTGGATCACCGCCGCCGCCCGGGTCCAGCAGCTGCTGGCCCGCAAGGCGGCGCACCTCGGCTCCGCGCTGACCCGGCGGGTCGCCGCCGGAGAGGTGGTGGCCGTCTCGACCGGCGACGTGGAGAAGATCGGCTGGTTCGTCGAAGCCCTCTCCCGGTTCACCGCCGCCGCGCTGACAGTCGTCGTGGCCTGCGTCGGCCTGCTCTTCTACCAGCCGGCCCTGGGCGCGGTCGTCGCCGTCGGCCTGCCGGTCGTGGCGCTCGCAGCGCTGCCGCTGCTCCCCCGGGCCACCCGCCGGGCCGACCTCCAGCGCGAGAAGGCGGGCCGTGCCACGGAGCTGGCCTCGGACACCGTCGCGGGGCTGCGCGTCCTGCGCGGCATCGGCGGCGAGGACCTGTTCCTCGACCGCTACCGGCGCGCCTCGCAGGAGGTGCGGCACGCCGCCGTACGCAGCGCCCGGATGTGGTCGCTGATCTCCGCCATCCAGGTGCTGCTGCCCGGACTGCTGCTGATCGCGGTCGTCTGGCACGGCATCGGCCTGGCTCGTCAGGGGCGGATCACGGTCGGCGAACTGGTCACCGTCTACAGCGCCGTCATGGTCCTCAGCTATCCGCTGCGGCACTTCGAGGAGATCGCCATGGCGTACTCCTTCTCCCGTCCGTCGGCCAAACGCGCCGCGCGCGTGCTCTCGCTGGAGCGGTCCACCGACGCCGAGGGATTGCGCGAGGCCGCGGTGCCCGGCGGCGACCTGTTCGACCCGGCCACCGGTCTGCTCGCGGACGAGGGCCTGCTCACCGCCGTGGTGTGCGGTGATCCGGACGCGGCCGGGCGGCTGGCGGAACGCCTGGGCGGCCACCCCGCCGAACCGGGCGTCTCGGTGCTGCTCGGCGGGGTGCCGCTCGACGACCTTCCCCTCGACAGCGCCCGCACCGCCGTCCTCGTCCAGGACAAGGACCCGGTGCTGCTGTCGGGCACGCTGCGCGACCTGTTCGACGTGCCCGCGTCCGGCGCCGTCCGCGCCGAGGACGCGCTGGCGGCCGCGCAGTGCGCGGATGTGCTGGAGGCACTGGTGCAGGGCTCGCTGGACGTCGCCGACCCGATGGACGCGCGGATCACCGAGCGCGGCCGCTCCCTGTCGGGCGGCCAGCGCCAGCGGCTCGCGCTGGCCCGGTCCCTGATCACCGACCCCGAGGTCCTGGTCCTGGACGAGCCGACCTCCGCGGTCGACTCGCACACCGAGGCCCGGATCGCGGACGGCCTGCGACGGCTGCGCGCGGGCCGGACGACGGTGGTCTTCACCTCCTCGCCCCTCCTGCTGGACCGCGCGGACCGGGTCGCCCTCGTGCACGCGGGCGAGGTCGTGGCGGTCGGCGTGCACCGCGAACTGGTCGACACCGACCACCGGTACCGGGCCGTGGTGACACGGGAGACCGACGAGGAACTGGCCGCCGCCGGCCCGGACCGGAACCTGACCGAGGAGGGCGCCCTCCTGGGTGCCCTGGACAAGCTCACAGAGATCGAGGAAAGCGCATGATCGGCGTTGCGCCACCGGCGTACGACCCGGCGGCCCCGACGACCGCCACCACCCTGCCCGTCGGCGCCGCCGCCACCGTACGCGCCTACGTGGCCGAGCTGTTCCGCCGGCACCGCCGGGCCTTCCTGCTCCTCATCGCCGTCAACACGGTGGCCGTGCTCGCCTCCATGGTGGGCCCCTACCTGCTCGGCGGCCTCGTCGAGCGGGTGTCGGACCACGCGCGGGACCTCCATCTCACCGCCACCGCCGGGATGTTCGTCCTCGCGCTGCTCGTGCAGGCCGGCTTCGTCCGGCAGGTGCGGCTGCGGGGTGCGATGCTCGGCGAGCGGATGCTGGCCGACCTGCGCGAGGACTTCCTGGTCCGCTCGGTCGGGCTGCCGCCGGGCGTGCTGGAGCGGGCGGGCACGGGCGACCTGCTGTCCCGCATCACCACCGACATCGACCGCCTCGCCAACGCGATGCGGGAGGCCGTACCTCAGCTGGCCATCGGCGTCGTGTGGGCGGTGCTGCTCCTCGGCGGTCTCGTGGTGACGGCCTGGCCGCTGGCGGCCGCCGTCCTGCTCGCGGTGCCGGTGCTGGTGGCGGGATGCCGCTGGTACTTCCGACGGGCCCCTTCCGGCTACCGCTCGGAGGCCGCCGGATACGCCGCCGTCGCCGCCGCGCTCGCCGAGACCGTGGACGCGGGGCACACCGTCGAGGCGCACCGGCTGAGCGCCCGGCGCATCGCGCTGTCCGAGCGACGGATCAAGGAGTGGACCGCCTGGGAGCGGTACACCCTCTGGCTGCGGTCCGTGCTCTTCCCGGTCATCAACGCCGTGCACGTCATCGTCCTCGGCTCGGTCCTGATGGTCGGCGGGACCTTCGTGCTGCGGGGATGGATCGACGTGGGCCAGCTGACCACCGGCGCCCTCGTCGCACAGATGCTCGTCGACCCGGTGAACCTGATCCTGCGCTGGTACGACGAGGTGCAGGTCGCCCAGGTGTCGCTGGCCCGCCTGGTCGGCGTACGGGACATCGAGCCGGACGCCGGGGACCCCGCGCTGGCCCCCGCCGGCCGGGACGTGCACGCCGACCGGGTGCACTTCGGCTACCGCGAGGGCGTCGACGTGCTGCGCGAGGTCTCCCTGGCGGTCGCGCCGGGAACCCGGCTCGCGCTGGTCGGCCCGTCCGGCGCGGGCAAGTCCACGCTGGGCAGGCTGCTCGCCGGCATCTACGCGCCCCGGGACGGCCGCATCACCCTGGGCGGCGCCGAACTGTCCCGGATGCCCGTGGAACGCGTCCGCTCGCACGTCGCCCTGGTCAACCAGGAGCACCACGTCTTCGTCGGCTCCCTGCGCGACAACCTCCTGCTGGCCCGCACCGACGCGGAGGACGCCGAACTGTGGGCGGCGCTGGACGCGGTCGACGCGGACGGATGGGCGCGTGCGCTGCACGACGGCCTGGACACCGAGGTCGGGTCCGGCGGGCTGACGCTGACCCCGGCGCAGGCCCAGCAGATCGCGCTGGCCCGGCTGGTGCTGGCGGACCCGCACACACTGGTGCTGGACGAGGCGACCTCGCTGCTCGACCCGCGTGCGGCTCGCCACCTGGAGCGCTCCCTGGCCCGCGTCCTCGACGGCCGCACGGTGGTGGCCATCGCCCACCGGCTGCACACCGCGCACGACGCCGACGTGATCGCCGTCGTGGAGAACGGACGCATCAGCGAGCTGGGCAGCCACGCGGAACTGGTCGCGGCGGACGGCGCCTACGCGGCGCTGTGGCAGTCCTGGCACGGCTGAGGGGGTGAGGCGAGGCCGTGTGCAGGGCTGAGCGGGACCGCGCGTACGGGCACCCGCACGGCCCGAGCGCCGCGCCCTTTCGTCCTTGACCGTGGGGACCGCGTCGGCGGGCTGGGCCCGGGCGCGTGGCGCCGGGTTGCGCTGTGCTGTCGGGTCCCGGTGGCACGGGCGCATCCGGGCGGAGGGCGGTGTCAGGGCCCGGCGCCATGGGCGTCCCCCGGCGGAGGGTGCCGTCAAGCCTCGGTTGCGGGGCGCCGGACGGTCCCGGCGGGGGTGCCGTGGCCGTGGCGGGTCGCCGTGCCGTTGCGCGGTGGCGAACAGGGGTGGAAGGCTGGAGAGCGGCACCGGCTCGGGGAACGGCCGGGGACTCTCCGGTTCCCGCCGTGTGCACCCTGTGCCGAGCGTGCCGGCGGCGCGCAGCCTCTCGCCGGGGCACGAGGCCGCCCTCACCACCTGGAGGTACCCGTGGACAGCGCCGACGGATGGGGGGATGACGTCTACCAGCCCGATCCCTCGGAGATCCGGGAGGACTCGGGTGTGCTCGACGTCGAGGACACACTGGACTTCGACGGCGTCGAGGACCCGCTCGACCGGGGCTGGTCCCCTCCCGAGCGGCCGTGGGCGGTGGAGCACACCGGAGTGACGGCGCGGGAGCGCCAGACCGGGGAGACGCTGGACCAGCGGCTCTCCGAGGAACTGCCGGACACCGCCGCACCGGACGGCGACGGTCTCGGTGACTGCGACAGCACGGACGGGGAACTCCTCGACAACGAGGTCGGTGCCCTGCGCTCCGGCCGCCTGGTCGCCCCCGACGAAGGGGCGCACGAGGACGAGGAGAGCGCCCTGGTCGCCACCGACGTCGGTATCGACGGCGCCGCCGCCTCCGCCGAGGAGGCCGCGATGCACATCGTCGACGAGGACACCCTGCCCGGCTGATCCGGATCGCCGGGGCGCCCCCGACGAGGCGGGCGGCCCGGACGCCCCCTGCCCGACCGCCTCGCCCGAGGAGCCGCCATGCAGCAGGACAAGCACCCCGACTACCAGCCCGTGGTCTTCCGCGACCGCGCCGCCGGTTACGCCTTCCTCACCCGGTCCACCGCGCGCAGCGAGCAGACCATCGAGTGGGACGACGGCGAGACCTACCCGGTGATCGACGTGGAGATCTCCTCCGAGAGCCACCCCTTCTACACGGGCAAGGCCCGCACGGTGGACACCGAAGGCCGCATCGCCCGGTTCGAGCGCCGGTACGGCGGGGCGGACACGGGCGGGACGGCCTGACCGCCCGGGGTGCCTCAGATCACGTTGAGCGCGGCGGCACAGCCCACGCCGCCGAGCAGCATGAAGACCGGCATGAGCACCCTCAGCTCGACCCAGCTGCCTGCCCGGAACCGCATGATCTTCGGCGGCCCCACCGGGTACCAGCGCTTGCGGCCCAGCGGGATCGGCCACAGGATCGGGCAGCCGGAGACCGTCAGCGCGTCCCCGATGTCGTGCACCAGGGCGCCCAGGACGATCGGCAGCCCCAGCCAGAGGTACTCCTGCCCGGGTGCGGTGAACAGCCAGTTCGAGCCATTGCCCGGCTTGTCCAGGATCCCCGCCAGGATCCAGGCGCTGGTGGCCGCGAGCAGCCACACCAGGACGTCGCTGCTGGAACCCCGGGCCGCCCGCCACAGCAGGCCCTCGATCGCCAGCACCATGTGCACGAAGAGGATCGCCAGCACCGCCCAGCGGCCGCCGGCGATCGCCGCCGCCGAGCTGCCCGCCCCGATGAGAACCGCCCACAGCCAGGTGTGCGTGAGCGTGCGATGGCCGCCGGAGCGGCGCGCGTCGCCCTTCATCCTGGTCGCCTTGTAGACCGCGTACGACAGCTTGTCCACGATCTCGCAGATCCAGCGCGAGACCGGCCCGAAGGCCCGTGAGATGGTGGCCGCCCTGTGGTCGAGATCCGGGGCGAGCGCGGCGCCGGCGCAGATCAGCGCCCCGACCAGGAGGACCGGCCAGGGCATCGGGTGCCCGGCCGCGGCGGCGGCCGCCCCGACGCCGAGCCAGGCCGCGGCCCCCGACAGTGAGTGTGCTGGTCCCATCATGGCCGCTTCCCGCCCCATTCCTCGTGTGCCGCTGTCCAGTTGACCTGGTGCGCTGACGCGTTGTCGGCGAGACAGCGTAGCGGCCATGATCTTGGCGTCCGCAGCCGATTCCCCTCTCGGGGAGAAGGCCAGGCAAGATGGGGGCGTGACCCTCATCGATCAGCTGCCGCCGACCGCCGACCCCGACGCCCTGTACGAAGCCTTCGAGTCGTGGGCGCAGGAGCGCGGTCTCACCCTCTATCCCCACCAGGAGGAGGCGCTGATCGAGGTGGTCTCCGGGGCGAACGTGATCGTCTCGACGCCCACCGGGTCCGGCAAGAGCATGATCGCCGCGGGTGCGCACTTCGCCGCGCTGGCCCGGGACGAGGTCACCTTCTACACCGCCCCGATCAAGGCCCTGGTGTCGGAGAAGTTCTTCGAGCTGTGCAAGCTGTTCGGCACCGAGAACGTCGGCATGCTCACCGGCGACGCCTCCGTGAACGCCGACGCGCCCGTGATCTGCTGCACCGCCGAGGTGCTGGCGTCGATCGCGCTGCGCGACGGCAAGCAGGCGGACGTCGGCCAGGTCGTCATGGACGAGTTCCACTTCTACGCCGAGGGTGACCGAGGATGGGCCTGGCAGATCCCGCTGCTGGAGCTCCCCCAGGCGCAGTTCATCCTGATGTCGGCCACGTTGGGTGATGTGTCGTTCTTCGAGAAGGACCTCACCCGCCGCACCGGCCGCCCCACCGCGGTGGTCCGCTCGGCCACCCGTCCCGTGCCGCTCTCCTACGAGTACCAGTACACCCCGCTCACCGAGACGCTCACGGATCTGCTGGAGAGCAAGCAGGCGCCGGTGTACATCGTGCACTTCACCCAGGCGCAGGCCGTGGAGCGGGCACAGGCTCTGATGAGCATCAACATGTGCTCGCGCGAGGAGAAGGACCAGATCGCCGAGCTGATCGGCAACTTCCGCTTCACCACCAAGTTCGGCCGCAACCTCTCCCGTTACGTCCGGCACGGCATCGGCGTCCACCACGCCGGCATGCTGCCCAAGTACCGGCGCCTGGTGGAAAAGCTCGCGCAGGCCGGTCTGCTGAAGGTCATCTGCGGCACCGACACGCTCGGTGTGGGCGTCAACGTGCCCATTCGCACGGTCCTGTTCACGGCTCTGACCAAGTACGACGGCAGCCGGGTGCGCACCCTGCGCGCCCGCGAGTTCCACCAGATCGCGGGCCGCGCCGGCCGGGCCGGATTCGACACCGCAGGGCTCGTGGTGGCCCAGGCCCCCGAACACGTCATCGAGAACGAGAAGGCTCTCGCCAAGGCGGGCGACGATCCGAAGAAGCGCCGCAAGGTGGTGCGCAAGAAGGCACCGGAGGGGTTCGTCGCCTGGACGGAGAACACCTTCCAGAAGCTGATCGAGTCGGAACCGGAGCCGCTGACGTCGCGGTTCCGGGTGACGCACACGATGCTGCTGTCGGTGATCGCACGGCCCGGCAACGCCTTCGAGGCGATGCGCCACCTGCTGGAGGACAACCACGAGCCGCGCAGGCAGCAACTGCGGCACATCCGCCGGGCGATCGCCATCTACCGCTCGCTGCTGGACGGCGGGATCGTGGAGAAGTTGGAGAAGCCGGACGCCGAGGGCCGGATCGTCCGGCTCACGGTCGATCTCCAGCAGGACTTCGCGCTGAACCAGCCGCTGTCCACGTTCGCGCTCGCCGCGTTCGAACTCCTCGACCCGGAGTCGCCGTCCTACGCCCTGGACATGCTCTCCGTCGTCGAGTCCACGCTGGACGACCCGCGCCAGATCCTCGTCGCGCAGCAGAACAAGGCACGTGGCGAGGCCGTGGCCGCCATGAAGGCCGACGGCGTCGAGTACGAGGAGCGCATGGAGCGCCTCCAGGACATCACGTACCCCAAGCCCCTGGAGGAGCTGCTCTTCCACGCGTACAACACCTACCGCAAGAGTCACCCCTGGGTCGGTGACCACCCGCTGTCGCCGAAGTCGGTCGTCCGGGACATGTACGAACGAGCGCTTTCGTTCACGGAGCTGGTGTCCTTCTACGAGCTGGCCCGCACCGAGGGCATCGTGCTGCGCTACCTGGCGAGCGCCTACAAGACCCTCGACCACACCATCCCGGACGACCTGAAGTCCGAGGATCTGCAGGATCTGATCGAGTGGCTCGGCGAGATGGTCCGCCAGGTGGACTCCAGCCTGCTGGACGAGTGGGAGCAGCTGGCCAATCCGGCGGAGATGACCGCCGAGGAGGCCCAGGAGAAGGCCGACGAGGTCAAGCCGGTCACCACCAACGCGCGCGCCTTCCGGGTCCTGGTCCGCAACGCCCTGTTCCGCCGCGTGGAGCTGGCCGCTCTGGACCAGGTCGAGACGCTGGGCGAGATGGACGGCGAGTACGGCTGGGACGCCGAGGCCTGGGGCGCGGCGATGGACAGGTACTGGGACGAGTACGACGACCTCGGCACCGGTCCCGACGCCCGTGGCCCCAAGCTGCTGGTGATCAAGGAGGAGCCGGAGAACGGTCTGTGGCGCGTGCGCCAGATCTTCGACGATCCGGGCGGCGACCACGACTGGGGCATCAGCGCGGAGATCGACCTGGCGGCCTCCGACGCCGAGGGACGTGCGGTCGTGCGTGTCACCGATGTCGGCCAGCTGTGACCACAGGAGAATCCCACCGATGACGACGAATCCGGCCGAGAGACTGGTCGACCTGCTCGACCTGGAGCGGATCGAGGTCAACATCTTCCGTGGCCGCAGCCCGCACGAGTCCCTGCAGCGGGTCTTCGGCGGGCAGGTGGCGGGCCAGGCGATGGTCGCGGCCGGGCGCACCACGGACGGCGACCGCCCGGTGCACTCGCTGCACGCGTACTTCCTGCGTCCGGGCCGGCCGGGCGTTCCGATCGTGTACCAGGTGGAACGGGTCCGCGACGGGCGGTCGTTCACCACGCGCCGGGTCACGGCCGTGCAGCAGGGCCGCACGATCTTCAATCTGACCGCCTCCTTTCACAAGCCTGAGGAAGGACCGTTCGAGCACCAGCTGCCGCCGGCCCGCGAGGTGCCGGACCCGGAGACGCTGCCTACGGTGACCGAGGAGATCCGCAAGCATCTCGGCGCGCTGCCGGAGCAGTTGGAGCGGATGGCGCGCCGCCAGCCCTTCGACATCCGCTACGTCGACCGGCTGCGCTGGAACGCCGAGGAGATCCAGGGGGCCGAGCCGCGCAGCGCCGTCTGGATGCGCGCGGTGGGACCGCTGGGCGACGACCCTCTGGTGCACACGTGCGCGCTGACCTACGCCAGTGACATGACCCTCCTGGACGCCGTCCGCATCCCGGTCGAGCCCCTGTGGGGCCGGCGCGGCTTCGACATGGCGTCGCTGGACCACGCCATGTGGTTCCACCGGCCGTTTCGCGCGGACGAGTGGTTCCTCTACGACCAGGAGTCCCCGATCGCCACCGGCGGGCGCGGTCTGGCCCGGGGCCGCATCTACGACCTGCAGGGACGGCTGCTCGTCTCGGTCGTCCAGGAGGGCCTGTTCCGGGCCCTGTAGGGGAGTGTGCCCGGCCTGCAGCCCTGCTGGGCCGCACGCGGGTCCCTGATGCCTTGCGGCATGGGAACTTCAGACGCCTGCGAGCCGGGGGCTTCTGCGGCGCAGCCACTTCCGCAGCCCACGACTCGGCCGCTGCCCCTCCGTGCCGCCGGCCTCGTGCACCGGCTCGGGCTCCCGGGGTGCGGCCCGCGGGACCGGCGGCACTGCGGGCACGGCGTGAGGTGCGGTCGGTCGATGCGTCCGCCCGGTGTGCCGTGGGGTCGGGCGCCGGGAGGTCGTCTGCGCGCGTGCCTCCTGCATCGCGTGGGCCAGGTCGCTGCGCAGCCAGCCGATCTCGTCGGGGTCCTGGGCCGTCATGAGTTCGTCGGCGAGGTGCGCGGAGGGAGATCCGGGGGCGCCCTGATGAGGCGGTGCCGGCCGGAAGCGGTTCAACTCGGCCCGTTCATCAGGGTTGCGCACGACGTCGGCCACCTCTGCGGGCGGGAGGAAGGCGGCCACGGTTCCGGCCCGGGCCCAGGGACTCTCGGCCTGGCGCAGCAGGAAGCCGAGGTGCCGTCCCCGCCAGTTGCGGGCGCGCAGGTCCACGCCGGCCGCCACCTGGCTCCGCAGCGTCTCGGGGGTGCGTCCCTTGAGCAGGTGAGCATGCTCCGCACCGGCCGTGAACTGCCGTAGCTCCTCGGCCAGGTACAGCCAGACCACGGCCCGGTAGCGGTTGAGATAGAAGCGCACCGGCACCAGCAGCCCGAGGCGGGCGAGCCGGGTGAACCGGCCCGCGGAGATCTCCATGAGGGCGGCCCCCTCCGCGGTTCCCACGACCTGGACGCGCTCCCGGAGACTCTCCGGGAAGCCCTCCTGGCCGCGCAGCCGGTCGATCTCGGCGCGCTCGACCCGGCGGCCCCCGCCACCGCCCTCGTCGGGCACGGTGCGGATGCGGCCTAGGTGCACGGCGAAATCGAACTCGCTGCGCTTGAGCTCCAGTTCACGAGCGGCGCGGCTCGGTGCGCAGGTGCCGGATCGGGTCGGAACGAAGGTGCTTGCCGACATGGTCGTACTCCCCAGTGGAGCGGGTGGCTCACGCCCTGTGCGTTCGCCGTGCACCCACCGTAGCCGCTTCGGCACATGCCGCGGCGAGCCTGTGGACAACTCCCTGGTGGTGCCGTATTCGCAGGTCAGCGGCCTGTGTCAGAGGTCTTGGGCGGAGGCCTGGTCGGGTTTGCGGGCGTCCACGCCGAGGTGCTCGCCGACGCGGTTGACGAGGAGGGTCATCTCGTAGGCGATCTGGCCGATGTCGGCCTCGGCCCCGCTGAGCACGCACAGACAGCTGCCGGTACCCGCGGCGGTCACGAACAGCACGGCGTCGTCGTACTCGATCATCGTCTGGCGCACTCTGCCCGCACCGAAGTGGCGTCCCGAACCCTTCGCCAGGCTGTGCAGACCGGACGCGACGGCGGCCAGGTGCTCGGCGTCCTCCCGGCGCAGCCCCGTGCTCGCTGCCGTGACCAGTCCGTCGTTGGACAGCACCAGTGCGTGCCGCACGTGGTCCACCCGCTCGGTCAGATCGTCCAGGAGCCACCCGAGACCCTGGTTCTGCGCCATGTTCCGTCTCCCCGTGTGATGTCTCCCCCTGGCTGGAGGATCTGACCGCCAGCCTTCCCCACGACCGGCGTCCGGGCAAGCAGGATGGGCGTATGGCACAGAAGATGACCGATGAGGAATGGCGGGCGTTCGTCTCGAACGGCACCCGAACCGGCAAGCTGTCCACCGTCAGCGCCGATGGGAGCCCGCATGTGGCCCCGATCTGGTTTCTGCTGGACGGTGACGAACTGGTCTTCAACACGGGCAAGAAGACCGTGAAAGGGCGCAATCTTGCCCGTGACGGACGGATCGCCCTGTGTGTGGACGACGACCGGCCACCGTTTCATTTCGTGGTGCTGAGCGGGCGCGCCCGGCTGTCGGAGGACCTGGACGAGATGCGGCACTGGGCCACGCGCATCGCCGCCCGGTACATGGGCGAGGAGCGCGCCGAGGAGTACGGCGCCCGCAACGGTGTCCCGGGTGAACTGCTGGTCCGGGTGACGGTGGAGAAGGCCGTGGCGGTGAAGGACCTTGCCGACTGAGGCTCAGCCGACCGAGTCGAGGAGCCGGGCGGTGTGCATCCGCCCGGCGTACTCGACCAGGCGGATCAGCACCTCCTTGCCGGAGTTCCGGTCCCGCGCGTCGCACAGCACCACCGGGGTGCCGTGGTCGAGGTCGAGGGCCCGGCAGACGTCGTCGGCGCCGTAGTTGCGCGCTCCGGCGAAGCAGTTGACGGCCACGACGAACGGGATGCGCCGGTGCTCGAAGTAGTCGACGGCCGGGAAGCAGTCCTCCAGGCGGCGGGTGTCGGCAAGGACGACGGCGCCGAGGGCTCCCTGGGAGAGCTCGTCCCACAGGAACCAGAAGCGGTCCTGCCCGGGCGTGCCGAAGAGGTACAGGGACAGGCCGGAGCGGATCGTGATGCGCCCGAAGTCCATGGCGACGGTCGTCGTGACCTTCTGGTCGACGCCGTCGGTGTCGTCCACCAACTGACCTGCTTCGCTCAGCAGTTCCTCGGTGCGCAGCGGGCGGATCTCGCTGACGGCGCCGACAAGGGTCGTCTTGCCGACACCGAAGCCGCCGGCGACCAGTATCTTCAGCGCCAGGGCGGACGTGTCGCCCGCGGCGCCGGAGTGCTCGGAGACCATGATCACTTCTCTCGGGAGGGCCGGCTGCGGTCGGTGGCTGGATACTCGGATGGCTCGAACGGCTCGAAGTGCTCGGAGCAGGAAGTCAGCATCATGACAAGTCCAGGGCGCCCGCGAGGAGTTCTACCGGAATACACCTGATGTGAACGGATCGTGCGCGCTTGGAGGTGCAACGCGCACGGAACGGAGTGCGGCTGGGCGCCGGTTGGCTTGTGCACGTTCATCTACAGCGCCCGCAGTCCTTCGATGACCTCGCGCAGAATCCGTTCGTCCGGCAGGTGCGCCGGCGGCACCGGGCGGCTGACGGTGACGCAGCCCAGCTCCAGGAGGTCACCGAGGAGGACCCTGACCACTCCCACCGGCAGGTCCGCGCCGGCGGCGAGTTCGGCGACGGACTGCGTCTCGACGCGGCACAGGGCGATCAGCGACCGGTGTTCGGGACCGAGCGCGGTGTCGTCGTCCATCGCCGGTGCGGCGGGGTCCAGAGTGACGAGGGCGATCAGGTCGAAGCGCACTCCGGTGGGGCCGGGCTGGGTACGTCCGCCGGTCATGGCGTAGGGACGGACCAGGGGGCCGGCCTCGCCGTCGTACCACTGGCTGCCCTGCTCGCGCGGGCCGCCGTTCGGGTTCTCGGTCATCGGTGCCGCCCTTCCGGTTCATCCGGCGGCGGGCGGCTGGGCGGCGACGCGCGGCGCGGAGTACAGGTGCTCGCCCACACGCTTGACCAGGCGTGCCATCTCGTAGGCGACCAGTCCGATGTCGGCGGTGACAGCCGTGAGCACGGCGAGGCAGGAGCCTTCGCCCGCGGCTGCCACGAAGAGGAAGGCGTCGTCCATCTCCACCATGGTCTGGCGTACGCCGCCCGCTCCGAAGTGCCGGCCGGCGCCCTTGGCGAGGCTGTTGAAGCCGGAGGCCACGGCCGCCAGGTGCTCCGCGTCCTCCCGTGCGAGGCCGGTGGACGCGCCGACGGCCAGGCCGTCGTTGGACAGCACGACGGCGTGCCGTACCTCGCTCACCCGCATCACCAGGTCGTCCAGCAGCCAGTCCAGTTCGCCGGATCGCTGGGCGGCCCTCATGTTCGGATCCTGGATCATGCCGGGTCTCCTTCGGTGCTGTGACTGCCCGTTTCGGGTTCCGGGGCGGCTGCGCGGCCGGGCTGCCTGCCGCCACCGCGGGCCCAGCCCTCCCGGTAGGCCGCCATGCGGTCCCGTACGAGTTCGGGGGTGCGCCGGCCGTCGTCCCGCGGCCCGGCGTCCGGCACCGGCTCCTCGGGGCGCTGGTGGCGGAGCTGGGGCGCGAGGCTCGCCTGGCGTACTCGGCGCGGCAGGTCGTCGGAGGGCTCGGAGTCGCTCGGCGGGTGGTGCGGCCTCAAGGCGGTGACTCCGGGGGGCGGGGGTTCGTGCGGGGGCGTCGAGGGGGCCGGGGCGGTGGCCGCGAGGGCGGGACGCCCGATCTGCGCGGCGACCGACGGCGTCGGCGCGTCGGGCACGCGCGCGTAGACGCGCGGCGGCTCCGGCTGTGCCGGTGTCTCCCGGTGTACGGCGTGTTCGGCGGACCCCGTGTGCAGCAGGGCGGTGGGCAGCAGGACGACGGCGGTGGTGCCGCCGTACGGGGAGGTACGCAGGTGCACCTTGATGCCGTGCCGGGAGGCGAGCCTGCTGACGACGAACAGGCCGAGGCGGTCGCTGTCGAACAGGTCGAGGGCCTCGGACTGCTCGATGCGCCGGTTGGCCTCCGCGAGGGTCTCGCCGCCCATGCCGAGGCCCCGGTCCTCGACCTCCAGGGCGTAGCCGTTGCCGACGGGTTCGCCGGTGACGCGCACGCGCGTGTGGGGCGGTGAGAACTGGGCGGCGTTCTCCACGAGCTCGGCGAGCAGGTGGGTGAGGTCGGCCACCGCCGCGCCGACGACGGACGCCTCCGGGAGCTGGCGCACCTCCACGCGCGCGTAGTCCTCGACTTCGGAGACGGCCGCGCGGACGACGTTGGTGAGGGACACGGGCATGCGCCAGGCCCGGCCGGGTGCCGCTCCGGAGAGGATGATCAGGCTCTCGGCATGGCGCCGCATCCGAGTGGTCAGGTGGTCTAGCCGGAAGAGGTCGCTCAGTTCGTCGGGATCGTCGGAGCGCCGTTCCATGCTGTCCAGGAGGCTGAGCTGGCGGTGGACCAGGACCTGGCTGCGGCGGGCGAGGTTGACGAAGACGCCGGAGATGCCGCTGGCGAGTTCGGCGCGTTCCACGGCGGCGCTGAGGGCGGCGCGGTGGACGGTGGTCAGGGCTTCGGCGACCTGGCCGGTCTCGTCCTCCGCGGGTGGTCCGGCGGGCGCCTCCGCCTCGATGTCGATCTCCTCGCCCGCGCGCAGTTTTCGCATCGCCGCGGGGAGTTTGCGGCGGGCGATCTCCAGGGCGTCGTTGCGCAGGCTGACCAGTTCCACCACCAGGCCGCGTCCGATGCGGACCGAGATGACGAGCGAGGCGGCGACGGCGGCGAGGCCGAACAGGACAGCGGCGCCCGCCGGGCTGAGCAGACCGCGGGTGAACGGGTCGGCGCGGCCCGCGACGGCTCGCCCGGTGTCGGCAGCGATGGTCCTCATGCCGTCCTGCACGCGCGCGTGGGCGGTGCCCCACGGGCTCGTCGGCCCGGTGTCGACGGCCTTGGCGGCGGGCCCGCCACCGAGGACCCGGTCCTCGGTGGCGGTGAGAACGGTGTAGCCGCTGCTGTCGGCGAGGTCGCGCCAGGCGGCGCGCTGCGCGTCGGGAAGGTCGGCGACGGCTGCCTCGACGAGGGTGCGGCGCGTGGCGACGGCCGCGCCGAACAGCCGCATCCGTTCGCCCTGGAGGTTGCCGGCCGGCCGGGCGCTGCCGAGGACGGCGTCCTCCTGGGCGAGCGCCTCGGCGGCGCGGGAGAACTCGAGCAGCACGCGCGCGTCGGAGCCGACGTCGGCCTGCTGGATTCCCGTCAGGGCGCCGTCCACCGCGAAGGCCGTCCCGATGGTCTTCGTGTACTGGGCGTAGACCTCGCTCCAGCCCGCCTCGTGGGCGCGCACGGCGGCCCGCAGCGGGCGCAGGTGCTCGGCCCCGGTGACGAAGGCCTCGAGGCGTTCTGCGATCCCCGCGGGCAGTTCCTGGCTGTCGGCGACGGTGTGGCCGTTGCCGAGCCGCAGCCCGGCCACCGCGCGGTCGGTCCGGGCGGCCAGGGCGTCGAGGTCGTCGCCGCTTCCCGCCCCCGGGTCGGCGGCGTGGGCCACTGCGGCGGCGCGCTCGGTCTGCAGGGCGGTGACGGCCGCGGCCACCGGTCCGCGCAGGTCGGTGTCGACCTGCTGCGACTGGCGCAGCCGGGCCACGTCCTGGGCGGTGCTGACGGTGGCGTAGGCCCACAGCGCGAGCAGGGAGACGACGGGCACCATCAGCAGGCAGACCACCTTGGCGCGCACCGTGCGGGGGCGTGTGTGCCAGCGGCCTGCGGGCGCGTGGTCGGGCTGCGCGTCGAGGGGCAGGTCCACGCTCTCGTCGGCCGGTGGCCCGGCGTGGGCGCGGCGGCCGCGCGGCGGGGCCGGGGACTGCTCCGGGTCGCCGGCTTGCGGAATGCTACGGGGTGGGCGCATGGCCTCCTCGCTCGGGACGTGGGTCGGGGCTGCGGGGCGGGCCGCTGCGGACTGGCGGCGGGGCCCGGCCCGTACGGGCGGTTGAGTCCGGTTCGGGTCCGTGCCGGGCAGCAGGGTCCGGGCCGGGCTCGCGCTATCCGGTGGCGCCCTGGACGGGCCGCTGGGCCGAGGCGGACGCCGCACGCTCGTCGGCCGTGGGCGAGAGGGCGACGAAGGCCGAGGTGAGGAACAAGTAGGACCCGAGGCCGACGGCGAGGGGGAAGATGAACTGCATCGCCGTGGCCCCGGGCAGCGCCTGGCCGGAGGGGGTGACGCGCACGCTCACCGCGAACATCCCGGTGTAGTGCATGCTGCTGACGGCCGCTCCCATGACGAGGGAGGCGAGGGTGACCGCGAGGGGTGACTTGATGTTGAGCCCCGCCCACAGGGCCGCGGTCGCCGCCACGACGGCGATCAGGACCGACAGTCCGACGAGGACGGGGTCGTAGGTCACGTCGCCGTGCAGCCGTACCGCCGCCATCCCCAGGTAGTGCATGCTGGCGACGCCCACCCCGGTGGTGAGTCCGCCGAGGAGAAGGGCCCGGTTGCGGTCCCGGCTGTAGCCGACGGCGAAGACGCCGGCGCAGACGACGACCATGGCGACGACGAGGCTGAGGATGGTCAGCGGCACGTCGTAGCGGATGTCGGTGCCGGAGACGCGGAAGCCGAGCATGGCCACGAAGTGCATGGTCCAGATGCCCGTGCCGATCGCGGAGGCGGCGGTGACGAGCCAGTTGCGGCGCGAGCGGCCGGTGGTGGCCAGGGCCCGCACGGTGCAGCGCAGCCCCAGTGCGGCGCCTATGCAGGCCATCAGGTACGACAGAGCGGGGGTCAGCCAGCCGAAGGCGGCGTGGTCCAGGTGTCCCATGGCCCCGGGACGCTAGCCGGGGCAGGGGCGTGCAAAGGGAGCGCATTTCGAAAGGTGTTGGAATATGACACAGAGATGCGAAGGAACGATCGCCTCCCGCTCGAACATGCGCGCAGGAGTATCCCCCGTGCCGGTGAGGGATCATGCCCCACATGAGTGACGACCACACACACGTCCAGGAGTTCTTCACCGCCCGCGCGGCCGACTGGGACAGCAGGTTCCCCGACGACGGCCCCGCCTACGCGGCCGCCGTGGCCGACCTCGGGCTGCGGCCGGGCGACCGCGTGCTCGACGCGGGCTGTGGCACGGGCCGTGCGCTGCCCGCCCTGCGGGCCGCCGTGGGGCCCTCCGGGGTGGTGGCCGGGGCGGACCTGACTCCTGCGATGCTGCAGGCCGCCGTTCGGGCCGGCCGGGACCGGGACGGGTGCCTGCTGCTCGCCGACGTCGCCGCGCTGCCGCTGCGGTCGCAGTCGCTGGACGCCGTGTTCGCGGCAGGCCTGATCGCACACCTGCCGCAGCCCGCGGAGAACCTGCGGGAACTGGCCCGTGTGGTGCGCCCGGGAGGCACGCTCGCACTCTTCCACCCCATCGGCCGCGCCGCCCTCGCGGCCCGACAGGGCCGCCGGATCACCCCGGACGACCTGCGCGCCGAGGCGAACCTGAGCCCCCTGCTCGCCCGCGCGGGATGGCGCATGACGTCGTACGTCGACGAGGACCACCGCTTCCTCGCACTGGCGGAGCGCAACACCTGACGCACGCGCCGCTCAAGGCTCGGGGCGGCCACGGGACGGGAAATTCGAACGGCATGGGGACCGACGCGTTGCACGAGGGCCCGCCGCGGAGTCCGTTCACTGGCCACTCGGGCCGCTCCGAGGGCTTCGGCATTTCGCCCTCTTCTGCTCGTGAAGCTTCAACTCTACGTTGAAGAGCAGCAGATGGGCGATCAGCGAGGACGCCGCCCAGAGAGAAGGTGGAGCAGATGTTCGACGCGATGCGCAAGTACGCCACCCGGTTCCGTACCTCTTCGGGCGCGGAGGCGGCGGGAGGCCGGGATCGGCGTGCACACAACTTGTTCGAAGCCGCGGCCGCGTATGTGGCGGCCCGGGCGGAGGACGACCAGGACCGGATCGACGAGACGGCGGCCTGGGTGTCGCCGGAGGCGCTGTCGTTCGGGGTGAGCGAACTGGCGTGCCGGGCCGTCATCGCGCTCGCCCGCGAGCGCGACCAGACGCCCGGGACGGTGGCTCGCGATCTCCTGGGGCTGCCGACGGCCTGAACAGCCCGCCGATCCGCGGTCGATTCGCCCCCCTCCAGGTGGAAACCTGCAGCTCCGCGTGGTGTGCGGAGTCGTGACAAGCGCCTTCCGCTCGCACTAGGGTGCGCGCCGATGGACCAACCACTGGAGGCAGGGATGGCCGGGACGGACGAGGAGGCCGTCGCCGCCGCGGACGAGGCGCTGTATGTGCTCACGGCGGTGCTGCTGACGCCTGCGCAGTTTCCGAGCGTGCTGGGCGACGACTACCCGGAGGCCTGCGCGGCGCTGGGCCTGGCGCCGCGCGCCGACGGATACGGGCTGGTGCTCGGACAGGACGGCGACGGGGCGCGCTGGACCGTCGTCATCGACGACGTCTCGCTGGTCGCCGTGGCGATCGCGTCCTGGGACTGCGGCATGGAGTACGAACTGTCGCCGGACGAGCGCACGGTCGTGGCCGCTCTGCCCGGGTGGCCGCTGGCCGTGGCCGTCGCCGCCCCCGGGGTGCCCGCGCCGCACGATCCCGACCCCGAGGACGCGGGCCGGCCCGCCCTGGCCCCGCCCGACACCACCACCTGGGGACCGGCTCAGCGACGCCTGGGCGCCGATGAGATCGCCCTGCAGTGGGCGGTGTGGCGGGAGCAGCTCGGCGAGGACTACTTCCCGTCCCCCGAGGAGCAGGCGAAGCGAGCGGCCTCGGCGGACGGCCACGGGGCCGCGGCAGAGGGAGAAGAGCCCTCGGCGGACGGTGAGGAGAGCCGGCCCAACGACGGCCATCGGAGTGTCCGGCGGGTGCTGGCGGAGGCGCGTGCCTACATCGACTCGCCGCCGCCGCTCGGCCGGGTGCGCTCGTCCTTCGCGCCGGGCGACGCCCGTACGCTGCGCGCCGACGGGCCCGGCTGGTCGATCGTGGCCCGCACCGACGACATCGCGTTCGTCCTGCTCGACGAGAGCCCCGGCGAGGTGGTGCCGGTGGGCCGGGGCCCCGAGCTGCCCGGCCTCCTCGAGGCGCTCGACAAGATGGCCGTACGGCCCATCTGAATCCCCGGAGCCCCCGGGGAGCCGCCCCACTCGGAGACGCGGCCCCCGGCGGCGGCCCGGAGCCCCTCAGCGGCCGAGTTCCTTGCGCGCAACCCGGCGGAGCCGGCGCCGCTGCGAGGGGTCCAGCGTGAGATACGCGGCGGCCGGAACCCCCACCACGATGAGGAACGCCACCCACCAGGGCAGCCATATCAGCAGGATCAGACCGACCGCGACGCCCCCTGCGGCGATCTTCGCGTTCTTGGACATGAACGTCGCCTCCTCCGCGGCCCTCCGCCGCTCTCTGTTCAGAAAACGGTCGCGCCCTCCTCGCGGTTCCGCACCTGGACCCTGAGACATCCCTGACCCTGGCCCCTAGTGGTCCAGGTCACAGCAAAGGCGTTCAGGATCGGCTCTTCCCTTGCTGTACCCTCGGCGACTCCGAGGCGAGTAGTCAAGTTTGAGGAGTGCTGCAGAGCTGTGCAGAGGATCCCTACGGCACCACCCTCCGGTCCCCCCTCCGCATTACGTTCCGACCCGCCCGCCAGTCCACCCTCCGATGCGTCCGCCGATCCGTCCGCCGGTCTCTCCTCCGACCTGTCCGAACTGGCCCGCTGCTGCCCCGTCTTCCTACCGTCCGACCCACCGCGCGCCGGCCTGATGGCCTTCTGGCGGGCGGACGGCCGAGCCCTGCCGGCCGTCGGCCGGGGCGTGGTCTCCGAGCTGGACCTGGTGGTGCCCACGCCCGGCCGGGGTGTCGAGAGGGTGCGGCGGCCGGCCCTGCTGCTGCCGGTGTGCACGGCACTCCCCGTGCTCACGCGGGCGCGTGCCGAGCAGGAAAGTCACCGGGCCGCTGCTTTCTGGGGCTCGGCAGGCCTGCTCGCCCTGCACCTGCTGGCGCGCGGGCTGCTCCTGCCCGGCCTCTCCCCGGGCGATCACGACGCCTGGCGGGTGGGTCCGCTGTCCGCGCGCGATGCGGAACGGGTCCGCGAACTCGCCGCTGCCATGCCTCCGGCGGCGCACGCCGTTCCGCTCACCGCCGATGGTCCGCCGCGGCTGCCCGATCCCGAGCGGCTGCTGCGCGCCTTTCTGGACGCGGTCGCCGACACGCTGCCCCGCTCCCCCGCCGCGCCCCTGGTGACGGGCGGTGCTGCGTTCGCGGCGCCGGAGCCGCAGCATCTGCCCGGCCTGCGGGCGTGGGCCGACGACCTCGACGCGGGTCATGACGCGGGCCTCCGGCTGTCGCTGCGCGTGGAGGCGTTGGGCCTGCACGAAGCCGTAGCCGGGGAGGACGCTCCGGTGCGGTTCCGTGCCGTGCTCCAGGTGCACGGGGTGAGCGAGCCGGCGGACGTCGTGGACGCCACCGGCCTGTGGGCGCTTCCGGAAGCCGCGTCCGAGGAGTCCGGCCCCCGCGCGCGGGCGGCCACGCTGCTGGCCCTGCGCCGGGCGGCCCGGGTCTGGCCGCCGCTGACTCCGCTGCTCTCCGCCGCTGTTCCCGACGCCGTGGATCTGGCCGACGAGGAGATCGCCGAGCTCCTCGGTGAGGGCGCCGGGGCGCTGGCCGCCGCGGGAGTCGACGTGCACTGGCCGAAGGAGCTGTCGCACGAGCTGACCGCGCACGCGGCCGTCGGCCCGGCGGACGAGGAGGCGGCGGCGCTGCCGTCGTTCCTGCCGGCCGATGCCCTGCTCACGTTGCGCTGGTCGTTCGCACTGGGCGGGCGGGAGTTGTCGCGCGAGGAACTGGACTGGCTCGCGGAGGCCAAGCGCCCTCTGGTCCGGCTGCGCGACCGATGGGTTCTGGTCGACCCCCGGGAGGCGGAACGCGCCCGTGCCCGGCAGGAGCGCCCCGTCAGCCCGGTGGAGGCGCTGGCGGCCGCTCTGGCGGGCTCCACCGAGGTCGACGGCCACCGGGTCGACGTACGGGCCTCGGGGTGGCCGGCGCGCTTGCGGGAGCGGCTCGTGGAGCCCGAGGCGGCCGCAGAGCCCGCCGAGCCGCCCCCCGGCCTGGCCGCCACGCTGCGGGACTATCAGCTGCGCGGCCTCGGCTGGCTGGCCCGCACGACCGCCCTCGGGCTCGGCTGCTGTCTGGCCGACGACATGGGCCTCGGGAAGACGGTCACCCTGATCGCGCTCCACGTGCACCGGCAGGCGGACCCCTCGTCGGCCGGCCCGACGCTGGTGGTCTGCCCGGCGTCCCTGCTGGGCAACTGGCAGCGTGAGATCGAGCGGTTCGCACCCGGGGTCCCGGTCCGCCGGTACCACGGGTCCGGACGGCGTCTCGAAGCCCTGGCCGACGGCGAGTTCGTGCTCACCACCTACGGCACGATGCGCCTGGACGCCGAGCGGCTGGCGGGGGTGCCCTGGGGCCTGGTGGTGGCCGACGAGGCGCAGCATGTGAAGAACCCGTACGCGGCGACCGCGCGGGCGCTGCGGTCCATCGGCGCACGCGCGCGCGTGGCGCTCACGGGCACACCGGTGGAGAACAACCTCACGGAGCTCTGGGCGATCCTCGACTGGACCACACCGGGGCTGCTCGGCCGTCTCGGCTCCTTCCGCGCACGGTATGCGCAGCCCGTCGAGGGCGGCCGGGATCCGGCTGCCGCCGAGCAGCTCGCGCGGCTCTTGCGGCCGTTCCTGCTGCGTCGAAGGAAGTCCGACCCGGGCATCGCGCCGGAACTGCCGCCCAAGACCGAGACCGACCACCCGGTGGCCCTGACGCACGAGCAGGCGGCCCTGTACGAGGCGTTGGTCCGCGAGACGCTCGACCGGATCGCGGGGGCCGATGACATGGCCCGCCGCGGTTTGATCATGAAACTGCTGACCGGGCTGAAGCAGATCTGCAACCACCCGGCGCAGTTCCTCAAGGAGGACGGTCCGAGGCTCGCGGGCCGCTCGGGGAAGCTGGAACTGCTGGACGAACTGCTCGACACCGTCCTGGCCGAGGGATCGGGGGTGCTGGTCTTCACCCAGTACGTGCGGATGGCCCGGCTGCTCGCCCGGCATCTGACGGCCCGTGGAGTGCCGTCCCAGCTGTTGCACGGCGGCACCCCGGTGGCCGAGCGGGAGGAGCTGGTGTGCCGTTTCCAGGACGGCGAGGTACCCGTGTTCCTTTTGTCCCTGAAGGCCGCGGGCACGGGTCTGAACCTCACCCGGGCCGAGCATGTCGTGCACTACGACCGCTGGTGGAACCCCGCGGTGGAGGCACAGGCCACCGACCGCGCGTACCGCATCGGGCAGACCCGTCCGGTGCAGGTGCACCGGTTGATCGCCGAGGGCACGGTCGAGGACCGCATCGCGGAGATGCTCGGCCGCAAGCGGGAGTTGGCGGACGCGGTGCTCGGTGGCGGGGAGGCCGCGCTGACGGAGCTGACGGACGCGGAACTGGCCGCGCTGGTGGAACTGCGCGGGGAGGCGCGATGAGCCGTGACGAGCACGCGCGGGACCGGCGCCCGGAGCGCACGTTCGCGGCCCTGCCGCCCGCGCGTGGGTGGGGGTTCGCGCGGACCTGGTGGGGCCGCGCCTGGCTGGCGGGGCTGGAGGACGCTGCTCTGGAACCGGCCGCGGTGAAGGCGGGGCGCCGGCTCGCGCGCGCGGGCGGTGTGGGAGCGGTGACCGTTCGGCCGGGCCGGGTCACCGCCGTCGTCCGCGACACCGACGGCGCGGCGCACCGCGCCGACGTCCTCGTGCCCGAGCTGTCCGAGGAGCAGTGGATCCGGTTTCTGGACCTGGCTGTCGAGCAGGCGGGGCATCTCGCCGCGCTCCTCGACGGGGAACTGCCCTCGCACCTGATCGAGGACGCGGCGATCCGCGGAGTCGACCTCCTGCCGGGTTCGCTCGATCTGGAACCTGAGTGCGGCTGCGGCTCCTGGGACCACTGCGGGCACACCGCCGCCCTGTGCCACCAGGTGGCCGGGCTCCTGGACGAGGATCCGTTCGTGCTGCTGCTCCTGCGCGGCCGGACACGGAGTGCGCTGCTGGAGGCGCTGCATGTGCGAAGCGTTCCGGCCCCCGGCCTGCCGGCCGAGGGCGTGGACGCGGCCGAAGCCTGGGCGGCCGCGGGCATCCTGCCTCCGCTGCCCCCTGTGCCGGACCTCCCCGAGTCACCGGGCGGACCGGCGTCCTTCGTCGCCGAGACGGCGCCGGTGCCCGGGATCGACCCGGCGGCGCTGGAGCACCTGGCCGCGAGCACGGCCGTAGCGGCGCACCGACTGCTCGCGCAGACCCTCGACGGACGGCGGGCCACCGGCATGGATGTGTCCGCCGCCGTGGACGTGGTCCGTCTCGCCGACGGGCAGGTGCCCGACGCGGTCGCCGACCGGCTCGCCGAAGGGTCGGGGCGTGGCCGCGGGGGTTTGGCGGTGGCTGTCCGCGCCTGGCGGACCGGTGGTGCCTCGGCGCTGGCGGTGCTCGACGAGGAGTGGCAGGTGGAGGGCGCCGCACTCGCACGCGCGCGTGCGGCGCTGGAGGCGGCCTGGGAGGCGGACGAGCGTCCGGTGTTCCGGCGCAGCGGCAACCGGTGGACGCTTCGCGGCGAGGGCGTTCAGCTACGCCTCGGCCAGGACGGGCGCTGGTGGCCGTACCGCTGGGAGCAGGGCCGTTGGGTTCCGGCCGGTGGTGCCGGCCTGGACCCTGCGACCGCCCTGGTCATGGCGCGGCCCGGCGTGGACCCTCCGTCCGCAGACAGCTGAGCGCGCGTGAACCACGACGTGCCCGCACTCGCCGGAACGCCCCTGTGAGACGCGCGTCAGGGCAGTTCGTCCGAGAGGGAGGGCAGGAGCGTTTTCAGGTCGCTCGGTACGGCCGTGGGCAACCGCGAGGGCAGATCCGTGGGCAACCGCGAGGACAGATCCGTGGGCAGCAACGAAGGCAGCCCTGACGGCAGTTCGGTCGGCAGCCGGCTCGGCAGCTCCGTGGGCAGGCTGAAGGACGCCCCGGGAGACGGGCCGGTGCCGGTGCCGCCCCCTGCCGGGCCCTTGTCGTCTCCCGAGCCGTGGCCCCGCGAGGCGATCAGCACCACGACAAGGACCACGGCGGCGGCCACCAGGACCGCCAGGGCGCCGAACAGGGGGCCGCGGCCCCGCCGCCCGGGCGGCGCAGGCCACGATTGCTCCGGCTCGCCCTCGGCGGGCGGGTCGTAGCCTCCGGGCGGTGGCGGGCCGTAGCCCCCGGGCGGTGGGCCGAAACCGCCGGGCGGCGGGGTGCCGTCCGGCGGGTCGGGCGGCATGGGAGGTACGGGCGGCAGCGACATGCCCTCCAGAGTCGCCGCCGCCCGGGCGCGAGGCCACCCGCGCGCGGAAGCTGATACCGGCTCACGTCTCGGACCGTACGATTCCGTCGCATCCCTGACGCGGGTCCGACGAGCCTGCGCGCAGCGCGCGTGCACGCGCGCGTGCGGGTGTGCTCAGCCCCGCGCGCCCAGCAGGTGGTCCATCGCGAGCTGGTCGAGCTGCTCGAAGGCCATCCCGCGCGCGGCGGCCGCCTCCACGTCGAAGTCCTCGAAGGCGGTGCGGTCGGCGAGCAGGGCCTCGAGGCCGTCCGCCGCGGTCGGCTGGGCCAGCTCGTCCAGCCGCGAGGCGCGCAGCGCTGCCTGGACCTCCGGGTCGGCCCGGAAGGCCGCGGAGCGCTCCTTGAGGATGAGGTAGTTGCGCATGCAGCCGGCCGCCGACGCCCACACGCCGTCGAGGTCCTCGGTCCGCGGCGGCTTGAAGTCGAAGTGGCGCGGGCCCGTGTAGCCGGCGCTCTCCAGCAGGTCGACGAGCCAGAACGCGGCGCGCAGGTCACCGGCGCCGAAGCGCAGGTCCTGGTCGTACTTGATGCCGGACTGGCCGTTGAGGTCGATGTGGAAGAGCTTGCCCGCCCACAGGGCCTGGGCGATGCCGTGCGGGAAGTTGAGCCCGGCCATCTGCTCGTGGCCGACCTCCGGGTTCACGCCGTACAGCTCGGGGCGCTCCAGGCGCTCGATGAAGGCCAGCGCGTGACCGACGGTGGGCAGCAGGATGTCGCCGCGCGGCTCGTTGGGCTTGGGCTCGATGGCGAAGCGGAGGTCGTAGCCCTGGGAGGTGACGTACTCGCCGAGGAGGTCGAAGGCCTCCTTCATGCGGTCGAGGGCGACGCGCACGTCCTTGGCTGCGCCGGACTCGGCGCCCTCGCGGCCGCCCCAGGCGACGTACGTCTTCGCGCCGAGTTCGACGGCCAGGTCGATGTTGCGGATCGTCTTGCGCAGCGCGTAGCGGCGCACGTCGCGGTCGTTGGCGGTGAACGCGCCGTCCTTGAAGACGGGGTGCGTGAAGAGGTTCGTGGTGGCCATCGGGACGGTCAGGCCGGTCGCGTCGAGAGCCTGGCGGAAGCGCTTGATGTGGGACTCGCGCTCGGCGTCGGTGGACCCGAAGGGGATCAGGTCGTCGTCGTGGAAGGTGACCCCGTAGGCGCCGAGCTCGGCCAGGCGCTGCACCGTCTCGACCGGGTCGAGGGCGCGGCGCGTGGCGTCGCCGAACGGGTCCCTTCCCTGCCAGCCGACGGTCCACAGGCCGAAGGTGAACCTGTCCTCGGAGGTGGGCTGGTAGCTCATGCCGCGGCTCCTTGCTGGGTACGACTATTTCGTCATGGCCGTTTACAAATTAGTATGCGGACGCACCTCTGGGAAGAGACAAAGTGTCTTTGCCGACAAGGTGTCTTTGATGGATGTCTAGCCAGATGTCTTTGCCGGCTCACAGGACGCCCCCGCAGAGCCGCGGAAGAGGAGAGCCCGATGTCAGCAGCCGAGGGTCCGCTCGTCGTGGGTGTGGACACGTCCACCCAGTCCACGAAGGCGCTGGTCGTCGACGTGGCGACCGGGGAGGTCGTGGCGAGCGGCCAGGCGTCCCACACCGTGTCCTCCGGTGCGGGCCGGGAGAGTGATCCGCGCCAGTGGTGGGAGGCGATGTGCGAGGCGCTGCGCCAGTGCGGTGAGCCGGCGCACGAGGCCGCCGCGGTGTCGATCGGCGGCCAGCAGCACGGCCTGGTCACCCTGGACGAGCGGGGCGAGCCGGTGCGCCCGGCGCTGCTGTGGAACGACGTCCGCTCGGCGCCGCAGGCCCGCCGGCTCGTCGAGGAGCTGGGCGGTGCGAAGGCCTGGGCGGAGCGCACCGGCAGCGTGCCGGGGGCGTCGTTCACGGTGACGAAGTGGGCGTGGCTGGCCGAGCACGAGCCGGAGGCGGTCCGCGCCACCCGGGCGGTGCGCCTCCCCCACGACTACCTGACCGAGCGCCTCACCGGCCAGGGCACCACCGATCGCGGCGACGCCTCCGGCACCGGCTGGTGGGCGTCCGGTACGGAGGCGTACGACGAGGAGACGCTGGCGCACATCGGGCTCGACCCGGCGCTGCTGCCCCGCGTGGTGCGGCCGGGGGAGGTGGCGGGCACCGTGCGCGACAGTCACGACCTGCCGTTCTCCAAGGGCACCCTCGTGGCGCCCGGTACGGGGGACAACGCGGCGGCGGCGCTGGGCCTCGGACTGCGGCCGGGCACGCCGGTGCTGAGCCTCGGCACGTCGGGCACGGTGTACGCCGTCTCCCGGCACCGCCCGGCCGACCCGACCGGGACGGTGGCGGGCTTCGCCGACGCGCACGGGGACTGGCTGCCACTGGCCTGCACCCTGAACTGCACCCTCGCCGTGGACCGCGTCGCGGCTCTGCTGGGGCTGGACCGCGAGGCCGTCGAGCCCGGCACTTCCGTCACCCTGCTGCCGTACCTGGACGGCGAGCGCACTCCGAACCTGCCGAACGCCTCCGGCCTGCTGCACGGACTGCGGCACGACACGACCGCCGGCCAGCTGCTGCAGGCGGCCTACGACGGTGCGGTGCACGCGCTGCTCGGCGCGCTCGACCTGGTCCTGGACGAGGACGCGGACCGCAGCGCCCCGCTGCTGCTCATCGGCGGCGGGGCTCGCGGAACCGCCTGGCAGCAGACGGTACGGCGGCTGTCCGGGCGGCCGGTCCAGGTGCCCCGGGCCGGGGAGCTGGTGGCCCTCGGGGCGGCGGCGCAGGCGGCGGGCCTGCTGACCGGCGAGGACCCGTCCGCGGTCGCCCGGCGCTGGAACACGGCGGCGGGCCCGGTGCTGGAGGCCGTGGAGCCGGACCGGGCGGCGCTCGACCGGATCAGCGGGGTACTCTCCGACGCGGCCCCGCTGCTGGAGCGGGCCACGGACGCGCACTGAGCCCGGCCCGACGCCGGGCCGGCGACAGCGAGGACTGAGGGAGGCATGACCGCACCGCCGCACGACGGCCGCCTGCCCGGCCCCGGCCGGTCTCTGCCGGACACCCAGCAGGGCATGCGCCGCCGCAACCTGTCCCGGGTGATGCACGCCGTCGGTGCGGAGGGTCCGCTGTCGCGGGCCGCGGTCGCCTCACGGATCGGGCTGACCCGGGCGGCGGTGTCGACCCTGGTGGACGAACTGATCCGCCGGGGGCTGCTGGAGGAGCTGGGTCCGGAACGGCCGGGCCGGGTGGGCCGTCCCGGTTCGGCGCTCGCGGTCAGCGGGCGCGGTCCGGCCGGCATCGGGGCGGAGATCGGCGTCGATCACCTCGCGGTGTGCGCGGTCGATCTGCGCGGCACGCTGCGGGCGCGGGCCGTGCGGCGCGGCGCGAACCGCGGCCGGGCTCCCGGGCCGGTGATCGAGGAGCTGACGGCACTGGTCCACCAGGTCGTGGCCGAGGCGGACCGGGAGGGCCTGTGGCCCGCCGGGCTCGCGGTCGCCGTGCCCGGACTGGTGGCCCGGGACGGCCGTACGGTCGTGCGTGCTCCGAACCTCGACTGGCGCGAGGCGGACCTCGGTCCTCTGCTGCCCGGGGGCCTGCCCCTGACCGTGGACAACGAGGCGAACTTCGGCGCTCTCGCCGAGCTGTGGCTCGGCACCGGCACCCCGCGCGACTTCCTGCACGTTTCGGCCGAGATCGGCATCGGCGCCGCGGTCGTCGTGGACGGCCGCTTGCTGCGCGGCACCCGGGGCTTCGCCGGCGAGCTGGGCCATGTGCCGGTGCGCCCGGACGGGCCCGCCTGTCCGTGCGGGGGGCGCGGCTGTCTGGAGCAGTACGCGGGTGAGGAGGCGGTGCTGCGCGCCGCCGGTCTGGAGCCGCGCGAGGACCTGGTCGGACTGCTCGCGGAACGGGCAGAGACGGGTGACGAGGCGGTACGAGGGGCGCTGCAGGACGCCGGTACGGCCCTGGGCATCGCCCTGACCGGGGCCGTGAACCTCCTCGACCCCGAGACGGTCGTGCTGGGCGGTGCCCTCGCAGGCCTCTCCCCCTGGCTCCTGCCCTCCCTGGAAGCCGAGCTGACGGGCCGTACGACGGGGCCGGCCTGCCCGGTGGCGGTGTCCGGGCTGGGCCCCGAGGGCCCGCTGCTGGGCGCCGCCCACTCGGTCGTCCGCACGGTGCTCGACGATCCGGCGTCGGTGGCGGAACGGCCCTGACGGCCTCCTTCGGCAGGTCGGGATCACTCGATCGGGTGGCCGAGTTGTCCACAGTTCGTGGGATGTCCACGGATGCGCGGCACGTTCTTCTGCCCAACTCCCCCGCGCCGTACCGTGATTCGCACGAGGCGCAACCGCCGGTCCTCTCCCGGTGGTGCGCCCGCCGGGCGAGGGAACGGACCCTCGCCGAGTGAGAGTGTGCTGACACGCATCGGGGGAGCCATGCACGCCGAGACCCAGTCCCTGCACCGGCCTTGTACGCCCACCCTGCGGCCGCCACCGCGGATGCGGCCTCGGACCACATCGCGCATTCGCCCGCGGACTGTGTGGGCTGGACGCGTGTCGGTTCGCAACCCCGGCGGACGCCCGGTCGTTGGCCGCCGTGTGCGACACCGACCGCGCGTGCGGGACCGGGCTCCGCGAGGAGTGGCTGCCCGCCGTGGGGACCCCACCGCCGCGCCGGGCCCCCTCGCCCGCGGCGGCGTACGGGTCGCACCGGCATGCGACACCCCCCACACCCGCTTCCGAAAGGCAGCCGACGATGGACACCCACCGGCCCGGACCACAGCTCGGCAGACGACACGTTCTGAAGGGAGCGGTCCTCTCCGCCGTCCCCTTCGCCCTGTTCCCCGGCACCCGCGCGGGCGCGCGGGAAGCCGTCGACTACCCGCCGGCCGACTGGCAGCCGGCGTACTCCGGGAACTACACCTCCTCCTCCCGCCCCGGGTCCTACGCCGTCGACCGTGTGATCATCCACGTCACGCAGGAGACGTACGCCGACACCCTGGCCATCTTCCGGGACCCGGAGAGGGCGGTGTCCGCGCACTACCTGGTCCGCTCGGCGGACGGACACGTCGCCCAGTGCGTCCGTGAGGCGGACATCGCCTGGCACGCGGGCAACTGGGGCTACAACACCCGCAGCATCGGCATCGAACACGAGGGCTGGGACGACCAGCCCGGCTACTTCACCAACGCCCTCTACGAGCAGTCCGCCCGGCTGACGGCGGCGATCTGCGCCCACTACGGCATTCCCAAGGACAGGGAGCACATCATCGGCCACTACCAGGTGCCGGGCACCGACCACACCGATCCCGGTCCCTACTGGGACTGGGTCCGCTACATCAGACTGGTCAATTTCGCCTAGGCGGGCGTCGGACCGGTTGTCCGCACCGGCACGGCGCGTGACGATGGGCGCAACCGTTGCGCCGTCCCGGGAGGACGAGTTGACCGATCCATGGGTGGCCCTGGAGCCGGGGGCCGACCCTGCCGAGCGTGCACGGGCGCTGCGCCGGGCGCACGAGACGTTCACCAGGGCGGGGACGGTGCCGCGCCCGGTGCGGTCGGTGGTGGCCGAGTCCTGGCGGCGCAGCGCGCGAGCCGGTGTGGGTCCGGACGGCACCGCGAGCGTGGAGCTGACCGACGGCGACCTCGGCGCCTACCGGGCCGAACACCCGCTGGCCCGGGTGATGCCGCTGTTCCGGGAGCTGATGGGGACGTTCGCCGCCGACGGCGAGCATCTGCTCGCGGTGTGCGACGCACACGGCAGGCTGCTGTGGGTGGAGGGGCATCCGGCGACCCGGCGCCGGGCCGACCGGATGAACTTCGTGCCGGGGGCGCGCTGGTCGGAGACGGCGGTGGGCACCAACGCGCCGGGGACCGCGGTCGCGGTGGACCGGCCGGTGCAGGTGTTCGCGGCGGAGCACTTCATACGGCGGGTGCAGCCGTGGACCTGTGCCGCCGCGCCGGTGCACGATCCGCACACCGGCCGGGTCCTCGGGGCGGTGGACATCACCGGGGGCGACGGGCTGGCGCATCCGCACAGCCTGGGCTTCGTAAGGGCGGTGGCGCGGGCGGCCGAGTCGCAGCTGGCGCTGCTCGTCCCGCCCCGGCGGGCCGAGGACACCGCTCTGCTGTGCGCGCTGGGCCGCGACGAGGCCGAACTCCACCTGGGCGGGCGGCGGGTCAGGCTGAGCCGCCGGCACAGCGAGATCCTCGTCCTGCTCGCCCGGCATCCCGAGGGGCTGACCGGCGACGCGTTGCTGTGCGCGCTGTACGCGGACGAGTCGGTGACCCCGGTGACGCTGCGGGCGGAACTGGCCCGGCTGCGGCGGCTGGTGGGCACGGGGCTGCTCGCGTCACGGCCGTACCGGCTGACGGTGGCGGTCGAGTCCGACGTCACGGTGGTGGAGCGGCGGCTGGAGGCGGGTGCGCTCACGGCGGCTGCGGAGGCGTACACCGGCCCGCTGCTGCCGGGCTCGCAGGCCCCGGCGGTCGTACGGCTCCGTGCCCGTCTGGCCGGCGGTCTGCGGACGGCGCTGATCGCCCACCGAGACCCCGACCTGCTGGCCGACTGGGCGCACGCGCCATGGGGCGAGGACGATCTGGAGGTGTGGCGGGCCCTGGCGGCGGTGCGGCCCTCGGCTCCGGTGCGGGCACGGCTGGCCGCGCTGGAGACCGAGCTGGGCCTGTCGGCGGCACCGGCCCGGCGCGGTCTGCCCGCCGTACCGGCCCCGCGCGGTCTGCCCGCCGTACCGGGCGCCCGCGGTCTGCCCGCCGTACCGGGCGCGCGCGGTCTGCCCGCCGTACCGGGCGCGCGTCCGCCCGTAACGGGTCACCGGCAGCCACAGCCGCCGGTGGGCGGCGCAACGTAGGTGCAACGTCGGTCCGCCTAGCCTCACGCCGGAAGCTGCCCACGGCGGGCAGCGCTTCACCGGGAGGCAGACCAGCATGACCCGTTACGCGGCGCCCGGCACCGAGGGCGCGATCGTCTCCTACCAGGCGCGCTACGACCACTTCATCGGCGGTGCGTACGTGCCGCCGGCACGGGGGCAGTACTTCGAGAATCCGTCGCCGGTCAACGGCCGGCCGTTCACCGAGATCGCGCGCGGTACCGCGGAGGACGTGGAGCGGGCGCTGGACGCGGCGCACGAGGCGGCGCCCAGGTGGGGCCGTACGTCGGTGGCGGAGCGGTCCGACATCCTGCTGAAGATCGCCGATCGCATGCAGGCCCACCTCGAGCCCCTCGCGGTGGCCGAGAGCTGGGAGAACGGCAAGCCGGTGCGGGAGACGCTGGCGGCCGACATCCCGCTGGCCATCGACCACTTCCGCTACTTCGCGGGCGCCATCCGCGCGCAGGAGGGCTCGCTGGGCGAGATCGACGACGACACGGTGGCGTACCACTTCCACGAGCCGCTCGGGGTGGTCGCGCAGATCATCCCGTGGAACTTCCCGATCCTGATGGCCGCCTGGAAGCTCGCGCCGGCGATCGCTGCGGGCAACGCGGTCGTCCTCAAGCCCGCCGAGCAGACGCCGGCCTCCATCCACTACTGGATGAGCCTGATCGCCGACCTGCTGCCGCCGGGCGTGGTGAACATCGTCAACGGGTTCGGCGTGGAGGCGGGCAAGCCGCTGGCCTCCAGCCCGCGGGTGGCGAAGGTGGCGTTCACCGGGGAGACCACCACCGGGCGGCTGATCATGCAGTACGCCTCGGAGAACATCAAACCGGTCACCCTGGAGCTGGGCGGCAAGTCGCCGAACATCTTCTTCGACGACGTGTGGGCCCACGACGACGACTTCCGGGACAAGGCGCTCGAGGGCTTCACGATGTTCGCGCTCAACCAGGGCGAGGTGTGCACCTGTCCCTCCCGGGCGCTGGTCCAGCGCGGCCACTACGGCGAGTTCGTCGAGGCGGCCGTGGCGCGCACCCGGCAGATCACGCCGGGGCATCCCCTGGACACGGACACGATGATCGGCGCGCAGGCCTCCAACGACCAGCTGGAGAAGATCCTCTCCTACCTGGACATCGGCCGGCAGGAGGGCGCCAGGGTGCTCACCGGCGGCGAACGCATCGAGTACGACGGCGAGTTGAAGGGCGGCTACTACGTCCAGCCGACCATCTTCGAGGGCGACAACCGCATGCGGATCTTCCAGGAGGAGATCTTCGGCCCGGTCGTCTCGGTGGCTTCCTTCGGCGACTTCGACGACGCCATCAAGATCGCGAACGACACGCTGTACGGCCTCGGCGCGGGCGTGTGGACCCGGGACATCAACACCGCCTACCGCGCGGGCCGCGCGATCCAGGCGGGCCGCGTCTGGACCAACTGCTACCACGCCTACCCAGCACACGCGGCGTTCGGCGGCTACAAGCAGTCGGGGATCGGCCGGGAGACGCACAAGATGATGCTGGAGCACTATCAGCAGACCAAGAACCTGCTGGTGTCGTACTCGCCGAAGAAGCTGGGCTTCTTCTAGACACGAGCAAGGGGGGCGCGCCGGCGGCCCTGGCCCGGTCCGGCTGTGGACGGCTGGGCCGGAGGCCGGGCTCCGATGCCCTCACGGTGTGTCCTCCTTCCGTCGCACCGCACGCCGCGTGGACCGACGAGGGATCAGCATGGGCTGCACGAGCCGCCGCCGGTCCAGACCGCTGCGGGCGTTGATGACGGCGATCAGCAGGTCGACGGCCTCGGCACCCACCCGTTCCGGACGCAGGCTGAGCGTGGTGACGGGCGGGGCGGTCGTCGCGTAATCCGGGTCCTCGCTGATACACGCCACCAGCAGGTCCCGCGGCACCCGAAGACCGTGACGGCGAGCGGCGGCGAGGATGTTGTGGCCGGAGTCGGAGTAGACCCCGACGACGGCCTCCGGTCCCGGATCACGGCGGAGCAGCCGACCGACCGCGTCCTGTTCGACCGCGAAGTAGTCGGGCAGCGTGGCGTACTCCCACCCCACCGGCGATCAGCAGTGCGCCGGGCCGCGTGCGTTGCAACGAGGTGAATGCCCCGTACGGCCCCTCGACGAACGCCCGGCTCCCGACCGGGACGCCGCAGGCCGGCGCTGGTGCTGCCGACCGCCTTGGCGGTCAGGCGCAGCGTACGGCCGTCCGGTGCCGCAGACAGCGAGAACGGATTCGCCAGCCACCAGTGGTGGTGCCCGGGGAACCGCCAGATGCAGAACTGGCCGGCCCGGGCAGGCAGCCTGTGGAGGTGGCGGCCGGTGACACGCACCGACGTGGTCCGACTCGGCCACCACTTCCACGACCCGGAACCGGTGATAGGCGTTGCGCCACAACAGCGCCCAACGCGCCGCCACGACCGGAGTATGGCGCCTTGCCGCAGCCGTGAAGTCGTCGCCTTCACCGCTTCCCCTCTGACCCTCTGGCGAGGACGCGGACCCTGCCGCCGCCCCATGTGGTTCACCGCTGGCCGGTTCGAAATTTCGGTCCACATTCGGAAATCAGGGTTGCCACGAGTATCGGATAGCGCCCCAGCACATCAACACCGTACGAGGAATCGAACTTCACGAACCGCATGGAGAGCGGGGACTCACCCTTCCACTGCGATCGAATGTTTCGAGATGTCAGCCGAATCATGCGAAAGGTATTGACGGCTCGTCAGGGCTCCCCAATCATCCAGGATGCTCGGCAAATCGAGCATGGTTCGGTATTGCGAACAACGTGGAGCACCCCGCACCCGACCGTACGAGGAGAACCATGAACCCGCTGAAGAGGCTCGGCCGTCGCCGAGCCTCGGTCTTAGCCGTCCTGGCCGCGGCCGTCCTGGTGACGCCGGGCACCGCGACCGGCGCACCCACCGCCGTCAAGGCCTCCACTCTGGGCGCCCAAGCGGCCCAGACCGGACGGTACTTCGGCACCGCCGTGGCCGCCGGACGGCTCGGTGACGGCACGTACACCCGGATCCTTGACCGGGAGTTCAACGCGGTCACGCCCGAGAACGAGATGAAGTGGGACACGACCGAGCGGTCCCGCGGCTCGTTCAACTTCGGCCCCGGCGACCAGATCGTCAACCGGGCGACGTCCCGGGGGCAGCGCGTACGCGGCCACACCCTGGTCTGGCACTCCCAGCTGCCCGGCTGGGTCAGCTCCATCAGGGACGCCAACACGCTGCGCAGCGTGATGAACAACCACATCACGACCGTGATGAACCACTACAAGGGCAAGGTCTTCGCCTGGGACGTGGTCAACGAGGCCTTCGCCGACGGCGGCAGCGGCCAGATGCGCAGCTCGGTCTTCCGGGACGTACTGGGCACCGGCTTCGTCGAGCAGGCCTTCCGCACCGCGCGGTCGGCCGACCCGGGCGCCAAGCTCTGCTACAACGACTACAGCATCGAGAACTGGAGCGACGCGAAGACCCAGGGCGTCTACCGCATGGTGCGCGACTTCAAGGCGCGCGGCGTGCCCATCGACTGTGTCGGCTTCCAGGCACACTTCGGCAACGGCGGCCCGCCCGCCAGTTTCCAGAGCACGCTGTCGAACTTCGCCGCCCTCGGGGTGGACGTCCAGATCACCGAGCTGGACATCGCACAGGCGTCGCCGACCGCGTACGCGAACACGGTCAGGGCCTGCATGAACGTCGCGCGCTGCAACGGCATCACGGTCTGGGGCATCCGCGACAGCGACTCCTGGCGGTCCTCGGAGAACCCGCTGCTGTTCGACCGCAACGGCAACAAGAAGGCCGCGTACAACGCGGCGCTGACGACGCTGGGCGGGACGCCCGCCGCCACCCGCAGCGCTGCCGACGCCGCTGCTCTTCCCAGCCGTTACTCGTGGAGCTCCAGCGGTCCGCTGATCGCACCGAAACCGGACTCGACCCACAACATCGCCGGGATCAAGGACCCTACGGTCGTCCAGTACAACGGCAAGTACCACGTGTTCGCGAGCGTCGCCAGCTCCTCGGGCTACAACCTGGTCTACCTGAACTTCAGTGACTGGTCCCAGGCGGCCTCGGCCACGCACCACTACCTGGACCGCACCGCCATCGGGTCCGGGTACCGGGCCGCACCGCAGGTCTTCTACTACGCGCCGCAACGCCTGTGGTACCTCGTCTACCAGACCGGCAACGCCTCGTACTCCACCAACCCCGACATCAGCAACCCGAACGGGTGGAGCGCACCGCGCAACTTCTACTCGTCGATGCCCGACATCATCCGGCGGAGCATCGGCAACGGCTACTGGGTCGACATGTGGGTGATCTGCGACAGCGCCAACTGCTACCTGTTCTCCTCCGACGACAACGGGCACCTGTACCGCTCCCAGACGACCGTCGGTCAGTTCCCGAACGGCTTCACCAACACCGTCATCGCGGCCCAGGACTCCAAGTTCAACCTGTTCGAAGCGAGCAACGTGTACAAGGTGCAGGGCAGCAACCAGTATCTGCTGCTCGTCGAGGCCGTCGGATCGGACGGCCGCCGCTACTTCCGCTCCTGGTCCTCGGGCAGCCTCGCCGGCTCCTGGACGCCCCTGGCCGCGTCGGAGAGCAACCCGTTCGCGCGGGCGAGCAACGTCTCCTTCCCCTCGGGTGCCTGGACCCGGGACATCAGCCACGGCGAGATGATCCGGGCCGGCTACGACCAGACACTCACCATCCCCGCCTGCCGGCTCCAGTACCTCTACCAGGGCGTCAACCCCAGCGCGGGCGGCGACTACAACCTCCTGCCGTGGCGGCTCGGCCTCCTGACCCAGACCAACTCGACCTGCTGACCGACCGTGCCGTGGGGAGCGCTTCCGCAGGGAGCGCTCCCGATGCGCGCCGCCGGCCTGCGGACACGTCCCTGCCGGAAAGCCTCGGCACCGGCCTGTCAGGAGGGGATGATCTGCCACTGCTGCTGGGGGAGGGCGGTGTAGGCCCACTGGTTGATGGTGGCACCGTCGGCGGTGGAGCCGCTGTCGACGTTGAGGGACAGGCCGCTGAGCCGGTTGGTGAGGAGGTGGTAGCCGCCGCCGGCGGGGGTGATGGCCCAGTGCTGCTGGGGTGCGTCGGCGTCGGCCCAGATGTCGGAGCCTTGACCGTTCACGCGGGAGAGTCCGCCGATTTCCAGGAGCGTGCCGCTGTTGACGTTGCGGATCTTGTAGTAGCCATTGTCGGCCGGGACGGTGGTCCACTTCTGGTTGGCGTGGTTCTGCCAGGGCCACTGCAGGATGGGGGTGTTGTCGGCGGTCCTGGCGCCCGAGACGTCGGCGACCTTGCCGCTGTGGCGGGCGACGAGGCGGTACACGGTGCCGTCCCCGGGAAGAGGGTGGAGACCAAGGCGGGTTCGGCGGCTGCAGCGGAACCGGGCCGTGGGTGCAGGCGGACCTGGAGAACGGCTTGTTCTTCGGCGGCAGCAAGGCGTGGAACCCCAGCCAGGTCTCCCGGACCAGCCGCTTCGTCACCGCGATGCTCAAGAACAACGGCACCACCCGGATGGCGCTCAAGGGCGCGGGCGCCCAGTCCGGGAGCCTGACGCAGCTCTACAGCGGCGCATTGCCCAGCGGTTGGAGCCCGATGCACAAGCAGGGCGCCATCATCCTCGGCAGCGGCGGCGACTGCTGCCAGACCAACCGCAACGCGAGCGCGGGCACCTTCTACGAGGGCGCCATGGTCAAGGGCTACCCCTCCGACACCACCGACGCCGCGGTCCAGGCCAACATCACCGCGGCCGGCTACAGCACCGGCACCACCGCCCCCTTCACCCCGGGCGCGAAGGTCTCGCTGCAGGCCACCACCCCCTGCTGCACCAGCGACTACCTGCAACACGACGCGAGCGACGACAAGGTCGTCATCGCACCGGTGTCCAGCAGCAGTTCCGCCACCGACAGGGGCGACGCCACCTAGATGGTCCGCGCCGGCCTGGCCAATCGGCTACGTGGCGAGCAACGGCGGTACCAACGCCTGGGACACGTCGTCGTCATGGGCCCAAGACACCAGTTGGCTGTCTGCTGCGCCCTGGAGCTGACGAGCGACCGGCGTCACGCTTCTCACCAGGAGGATCAGTCCGTCGGCAGGGTGTCCGGCAGGCCCAGTGCGGTGGAGACCTGGCGCCAGACGGACGTGAGGGCCGTGTCCAGGGTGACCGTCGGGTCGCGGAGCATGAGGCGGATGCCGTAGCCGTCGCTCAGCGACAGGATCAGCGTGCTCAGGTCGTCGACGTCGGTCGGGGTGAACTCGCCGGAGGCGATGCCGCGCCGTACGGCGTCGGCGACCCAGGCGTGCAGTTGCGCGTACAGGTCCACGGCGAAGGCGCGGGTGGTCTCGTCGCGCAGTGCCCGGGCCCACAGTTCCTGCCAGAGCCGCCAGTCCTGGTGCAGCTCGGGATCGGTCGGCAGCAGGCTGCGCAGGATGCGGGCCAGTACGACCGCGGCGGGGGCGGTCTCCGCGTCGCGCTCGACGTCGAGGGCCGTATGGGCGAAGGAGTGGGTCATCGCCTCGGTGAACAGCTTCTCGCGCGTCTCGAAGTGGTAGTGCAGGAGCGCCGTCGACACGCCGGCCCGCTCGGCGACCATGCGCATGCGGATCTTCTCGAAGCCGATGTCGGCGATCACTTCGCACGCCGCCGTCAGGATGCGCTCGCGCGTGTCCGCTGTGCGCACCTTGGTGGACACCCTGGCGCTCCCCTCGTTCGTTGGCCCTACGCCGTGGCCATCTTCCCTCACCTTTTCCCTCACCGCGGCCCCGCCGGGGTGGTGGCACGGCACTGTGGCTCTCCGTCGTAGCTGTGGAAGCCCCGTCCGGACTTCCGCCCGAGCAGGCCGGCCTCCACCATCCGCGACAGCAGCGGGGGCGGCGCGTACTGGGGTTCGCGGAACTCGGCGTACAGCGACTCGGCGATGGCGCGGGTGGTGTCGAGGCCGATGAGGTCGGTCAGCGCCAGCGGGCCGAGTGGGTGGGCGCAGCCGAGGACCATGGCGCGGTCGACGTCCTCGGCGCCGGCGCTGCCCGACTCGACCATGCGGACCGCTGCCAGCAGGTAGGGCACGAGCAGCGCGTTGACGATGAAACCGGCCTTGTCCCGGGTGCGGACGACCTCCTTGCCCAGCGTGCGGGTCACGAAGCTCTCGGCCCGGTCGAGGGTGTCGGGCGAGGTGAGCAGCGAGGGGACGAGTTCGACCAGGCGCAGCACCGGTACGGGGTTGAAGAAGTGCACCCCGACGACGTTCCCGGGCCGGCTGGTCGCGGAGGCGAGCCGGATGACCGGGAGGGAGGAGGTGTTGGTCGCCAGCAGTGCGCGGTCGTCGGTGAGGACGGCGTCGAGGCGCGTGAAGACGTCGAGCTTGAGGCGCTCGTCCTCCGCCACGGCCTCGATGACCAGGTCACGGTCGTGGAGTGCCTCGATCTGGTCCACCAGGGTGATCAGGCCGGCGGCCGCCTCGCGGCGTTCCTCGCCGAGCCTGCCGTGGGCGGTGGCCCGGTCGAGCGAGCGGGCGATGCGCAGGCGGCCCGCGCGGGCCGCCTGCGCATCGCGTTCCACCACGGTCACCGGCAGGCCGGCCCGCGCACAGACCTCCGCGATGCCCGCGCCCATCAGTCCGCAGCCGACGACTCCGATGCGTTCGATGTCGGTCATGCCGAGTTCCCTTCGGTCCGTGCCGGCCGGGGCGGCCGGTGTCGTCAGGCGGTGGGCAGGTCCAGGACCCCTGAACCGCGCTTGATCAGCTCATTGGCGATGATCAGGCGCTGGATCTCGGAGGTGCCCTCCCAGATCCGGTCGACGCGCAGCTCGCGGTAGAGGCGTTCGACGGCGTACGCGCGGTCGTAGCCGCGGCCGCCGTGGATCTGCAGGCACCGGTCGATCACCCGGCCGGAGGCCTCGCTCGCCGCGAGCTTGGCGATCGACGCCTTGGCGTGCAGCGTCTTGCGGTCGTCGGCCGTGGCGTGGTCGACCTCCCAGGCGACCTGGTGGGTGTAGGCGCGGTTGACCGCGATGTCCACGGCACTGTCCGCGAGCATGCCCTGGATGAGCTGGTACGAGGCGATCGGCGCCCCGAACTGCTCGCGCTCCACCGCCCAGTCCCGGGCCAGCTCCAGGGCGCGCTCGGCGGCCCCGGTGGTGCGGGCGGCGATCATCAGGCGCTCCTCGGTGAACCATGAGCGGGTGATGTCGTACCCCTCGCCGATGCCACCGAGGACGGCGTCCGCGCTCACCTGGACGTCGGTGAAGGTGAACTCGGGGTGCTCGTAGACGAAGGTGTGCATGAAGCGCGGCACCCGCGTCATCTCGATGCCGGGGGTGTCCTTGTCGACGAGGAAGAGGGTGGGGGCGCGCTCCGGGCCCGCCGCGGCGAGGACGATCATGAAGTCGGCGTGGTCGCCGACCGTCACGAACCACTTCTCGCCGTTCAGCACCCAGCCCTGGTCGTTCTTCGTCGCGGTGGTGGCGATGCCCTGCGGGTCCGAGCCGGCGCCGCGCTCGGTGACGGCGTAGCAGTCGCGCCGCTCGCCCCTGATCACCGGGACGAGGAAGCGTTCGCGCTGCTCAGGGGTGCACCAGCGCAGAGCGTTGGCGGGCCGCCACACCATGTCCCACAGGGCGCCGGTGAGCCGTCCCAGCTCCTCCTGCACGGTGACCTGCTCGGCGATGGTGAGACCGGCGCCGCCCCACTCGGCGGGCATGTTCACGGCCTGCAGCCCCGCCTCCAGGACGGCGTCACGGATCTTGGCGTGGGCGTCGGCCCGGAGGCCGTTGTTCTCCTCGCACTCGGTCTCGTAGGCGGCGATGACGTCGGTGAGGGCGCGGGCGTCGGCCTTGAGCCGTGCCTGGCGCGGGGTGAGACGGAAGTCCATGGAGGTCCTCGCTTCGCGGTGGTGAGGGGGCGGGTTCAGTGCGTGGGCAGGGCCAGGGCGCGGGTGCCGCGCTTGATCAGCTCGTTGGCGATGATCAGCCGCTGGATCTCGGAGGTGCCCTCCCAGATGCGGTCGACGCGCAGCTCGCGGTACATGCGCTCGACGGGGTAGGTGCGGTCGTAGCCACGGCCGCCGAAGATCTGCAGGCAGCGGTCCGCGACCCGGCCGGCGGCCTCGCTGGCGGCGAGTTTGGCGGTGGAGGCCTTGGCGTGCAGTGTCTTGCGGTCGGTGCCCGGCTGATCGGCCTCCCAGGCGACCTGGTGGGTGTAGGCGCGGTTGACCGCGATGTCCACGGCGCAGTCGGCGAGCATGCCCTGGATGAGCTGGTACGAGGCGATCGGCGCCCCGAACTGCTTACGCTCCACCGCCCAGTCCCGGGCCAGTTGCAGGGCGCGCTCGGCGGCGCCCACGGTGCGGGCGGCGATCATCAGGCGTTCGTCGGTGAACCATTCCTTGGTCAGCTCGTAGCCGTTGCCGACGCCGCCGAGCACGTCCTCGTCGGCCACGAAGACGTCGGTGAAGGTGAATTCGGGGTGCCCGTTGACCGCGGAGTGCATGAAGGGCGGCACGCGGGTCACCTCGACGCCGGGTGCGTGCTTGTCGACGAAGAAGAGCGTCGGCAGTCGTTCCGGCCCGGCGTCCGCCTGCACCAGCAGGAAGTCGGCGATGTCGCCGCAGGTGACGAACCACTTCTCGCCGTTGAGCAGCCAGCCGCCGTCGGTGCGGGTGGCCGTGGAGGTCCCGGCGGAGGGGTCCGATCCCGCGCCCGGCTCGGTGACGGCGAACGCGTCGAACCTCTCGCCCCGGATCACGGGCAGCAGGTACTTCTCGCGCTGCCGCTCGTCGCCGTACGCGAGGACGTTCGCAGGCCGCCAGGGGATGTCCCAAAGACAGTTGGTCACCTTGCCGAACTCCTCCTCCACGATCACCTGGTCCAGCAGGCCGAGGCCCGCTCCGCCCCACTCGGCGGGCATGTTGATGGCGTAGACGCCGGCGTCCATGGCGGCCCGGGTCAGTTCGGCGACGAGCGGCTGCGGCAGCGGGCCGCCGGCCTGCTCGGACTGGTCCTCGTACCGCATCAGCAGGCGTGCGTAGTCGGCGGCACGGCGCTTGAGGCCGGCCTGCTCGGGGGTGTAGCGCATGTCCATCGGTGCCTCTTCGGGTTCGGTGCGTGAAGGGACGGGTCAGGCGAGTACGGCGCGGGAGTCGAGCGCGAGGACCCCGTGCGGGAGCACGAGCAGCGGGTTGACCTCGATCTCGGCGATCTCCGGGTGGGCGGCGGCGAACGCCGTGATCGTCTCCACGGCGGCGGCGGCCGCGGCAACGTCGACGGGCGGCCTGCCGCGCACCCCGTCGAGCAGGGCGGCCGTGCGCAGTCCGCGCAGCAGGTGCAGGGCGCGGCCGGCGGGCACGGGGGCGAGGGCGAAGGCGACGTCGTGCAGGGCCTCGGCCAGCACCCCGCCCAGGCCCACCAGGGCGACGGGGCCGAAGCGGGGGTCCCGGTCGACGCCGACGATCAGTTCGACGCCGTCGGTCAGATCCGCCATGGCCTCCACGGAGTAGGAGGGGGCATCGAGCCGGGCGTGCATCTCCCGGAAGGCGGCGAGGAGTTCGTCGGGTCCGGCCAGACCGAGTGCCACGCCGCCGGCGTCGGACTTGTGCAGCAGATGGAGGGCCTTGAGGACGTACGGCCCGGAGAACTCTCCGGTTGCTGCCAGCAGTTGGGCCTCGTCGCAGATTTCCCGGGCGGCGGGGAAGGGGAGTCCGGCCGCTTCGAGGGCCCTGCGGGTCCGCAGGTAGCCGCTCTCGGTCAGCGGTGCGTCCGGCGGCGGCAGGGGCGGGACGCCGGTGCGCCGAGCGGCGGGGGTGGTGGCGGCGAGGGCGCGGGCGGCGTCCTCGGTGGCGGAGAAGACCGGTATGCCGGCCGCGGCGAGAGTGCGGCAGCTGGGCGACTCGGGATGCATCGACTGCACCACGAGCGGTTTCGCGGTGGCCTCATGGCGGGCGGCGATGAGCCGGGCGGCGGCCCGTTCCCCCTCCGCGAGCGCCGTACCGCCTCCGCCGAGCCCGCCGTCGGCGGCCGCGTACCCGCCGAAGTAGCCGGTCATCAGGACGGCGTCGGTCTCTTCGGCCGCCAGCAGCGCGGCGACGGCCCCGGCGTACGAGCCGGGATCCTGCTCGCCCATGCCAGCGAGGTCCACCGGGTTCGCGACGGCCGACTGGTCCCAGAGGATCCGCCGGAGGCGGTCCCGGGTCGGCGGGTGCAGTTCGGGGACGGTCAGACCGGCGCCCTCGGCGGCGTCGGCGGCGATGACGCCGTGGCCGCCGCCGTCGGTGAGGACGGCGACCCGGCGGCCGGCCGCGCGCCGCGTCCCGCTCAACGCGGCCAGGACGACGGCGAGTTCGCGTGGGGTGGCGACCAGTTCGACGCCGGCGTCGCGGCAGGCCGCCGCCACCACGTCGGCGGAGGTGGTGAGCGCCCCGGTGTGGGACTGGGCGCTGCGCGCGGAGGCGTCGCCGCGGCCGGCGGTGAGCAGGACCACGGGCTTGCCGGCCGCGGCGGCCGCCTCCGCGAAGGCGCGTCCGTCGGCGAAGTCCTCGGCGTAGACGGCGACGGCCCGGGTGCCCTCGTGCCGGGCGCAGTCGGCGAGGAGGTCCACGAGGGTGACGTCGGCCTGGTTGCCCAGCGACACGAACCGGGAGAAACCGAGGCCGTGCGGGCGGAAGCGGAGCTGGAGTTCCAGGGCGAGGTTGCCGCTCTGGCTGAGCAGCGCGACACCGCCGGGCGTGAAGGTGTCGGAGGCGAGGAAGAGGTCGGTGGTGTTGTCGGCCAGTCCCAGGCAGTTGGGGCCGACCATCACGGCGCCGGCGGCGCGTACCCGCTCGGCGACGGCGTGCTGGCGGTCCCGTCCCGCGGCACCGGTCTCGGCGAAGCCGGCGGTGATGGCGACGATGGCCCGGGCGCCGCACGCGAGGGCCTCGTCGACGGCGTCCTCGAAGCCGGCGGCGGGTACGGAGACCACCGCGAGGCCGACGGGTTCGCCGATCGCGCTCAGGCTGGGGGCCGCGCTGCGGCCGAGCACCGTGCCGCCGCGCCGGTTGACCAGGTGCACGGGCCGGCGGCCGTTCGCGCGCAGGGCCTGGACGGCGATGGCGTGGCCGTACTTGGCGGGGTCGTCGCTGGCACCGACGACGGCGACGGAGACCGGGTCGAAGAGTGCCGACAGATCGCGTGCCATGTCACTTCACCAGGCGCAACGCGGAGTTGGGGCAGGCTGCCACGGCGGCTTCGGCTGCATCGACGGCGTCGACGGCAGCCGGCTCGCCGACCCGGATCCTTGCGTACCCCCACTCGTCGAGGTCGATGAGCTCGGGCGCGGGTTCCTGGCAGAGGCCGTAGCCCTGGCAGCGGGTGGAGTCCAGCAGGAGTTTCACGGTGGGTCCTTTCAGGGCGCGGTTGCGGAGGGGAACGGGTCAGGGCACGGTCACCGCGAACCGGCGGGCGTCGTCGGGCACCACGCCCGCGCATGCCGGGCAGCCGGCCGCGCGGTGGGCGTCGATCCGGTCGGGGAAGTGGGTGAGCAGGGTCGCGACGATGCGGGCGGCCGCGTCGAGCAGTCCGCAGGCCCCGCGACCGGGCAGTTGGCGTGACCAGCGGTGCAGCTTCTCGGCCGTGTCGTCGTCCGCCTCGCCGCGCGCGACGGCCGTGAGGCTTCCGGCCAGCGCACCGGTTCCGGAGACGCACACCCCGCACTGCCGGGCGCTCTGCGCCGCGAGGTGCGCGGCGGCCTCGGCGGCGACGGCGACGGGGCAGTCCTGGCGGTGCAGGAAGTGCAGGGCTGCGCAGCCGAGCGCTCCACCGGCCGCCTTCAGACGGTCGTGGTCGAGCGGCAGGTCGGGCCATCCGGGGCCGTGGAGGCCACCGAACAGGCCGCCCAGCAGGACCGCTTCGGCGGTGCCGTGTCCGCCCAGGTCGGCGAGGACCTTCAGGTGGGTACCGGCGGGCGCCTCCATCAGCGCGGCGGCGGAACCGCCTGTTCCCGACAGGGTCACCAGATGAGCACCGGCGACGGACGCGGCGGCGTCGGGGTACGCGTGCATGACCGCGATCCGCGCCAGCGTCTCCACGTTCGCGACCAGCGTGGGCGCGCCGCCGACCCCCGCCTCGAACGGGCGTGGGGGCTTCGCGGTGGGGAGTGCCGGCCCGCCCGAGATGCGCCGTACGACCGCGGTCTCCTCTCCGGCCACGTACGTGTGGTCCGCGCGTACGACGTCGACGCGCGGGCCGGCGGGCCGCTCGGCGAGGGCGTGCCGGACGGCCTGCGCGGCGACGGCGTCGGAGAGGTAGACGAAGCAGTGTCCGGCGCCGGTCATGGCCGCGGCCAGCCGCAGACCGTCCAGGACCAGGTGGGGGCGGTGGCGCAGCAGCCACCGGTCCTTGACCGAGCCGGGCTCGCCCTCCTCGCCGTTGGCGACGACGACGGGCCGCCCGGGTGCGTCGCGCACGGCGCGCAGCTTCACGGCGGCGGGGAAACCGGCGCCCCCGCGACCGCGCAGTCCGGCGACTGCGATCCGGTCGAGCAGCCCGTCCGGCGCGCGAAGCGGCGCGTATCCACCCGCGGCGAGGTACTGCGCGAGGTCTTCGGCGCCGCGGTACGGCTCGGCACCGGGCGCCGGCGGGGCGAGCAGGCCGGGCTGTGCCGCGGGGAGGAGGGAGTGGACGCCGGTCATACGGTGCTCCAGGGCTCGCGGTGGCCGGTGCGGGTGGGGCGGCTGCGGGCTCTCAGGCGTGTCAGCGCGCCCTCCAGGTCCTGCCGCTGGGTGGCGGTGCGTGCGTAGCCGGTGCCGGGCAGCCCGATCAGCATGCGGTGGTGATCGAGGACGACCTCGCCGGCCAGCAGCGCCGGACCGGGATCGGCGTCCGCGGCCCCTGTGGCGGCCCGGACGACCAGGTCGGTGACTTCGCGCAGGTAGCGCAGCCAGCCGCGCTGGGTGCCGCGCAGCACGAGCCGCTCGACCCGGTGGCGCTCGGCGGCCACCAGGGCCGACGGCGGGCCGCCGGCCGACTGCGCCCGCAGGGCGGCCACGGCGGCGGGCAGTTCCTGCTCGGGCTCCGGCGTGAGGCCGAGCCAGACCAGACTCCGGCGTGCGCTCATGGGTGCCTCCTGGACGCGGTGGCGAAGGCGATGGCATGGACAGGGGTGCTTCGGTGGCCCGTGCGGGGTGGGCGGGGAAGCACGTGCGGATGCCGGCCGTGAGGCCGTGCATGGCGGGGACAGGGGTGAACCGGGGGCGGACCAGCGGTCGGAGCGGTGCGAGATGCACGGTCGGAGCCGTGTCACCGCCCGGGGAGTGCCTCTGGACGGGCCGGGCGGCCCTCGGCGGGCCCCCGTCGTCCATCTTCCCGCACACTAACTAACTAATCAGTCAGGACACAAGCCTTGACTTGCCACGACCTCGGGCCCACTCTGACTAACCAATTAGTCAGCCGGATCCCGGCAGGTCGGAACCTCGCCTGTCGTGTCGCTCCGGCCGAGCCTCACCGGCCATCGCCGCCCGCGCGGCGCGGAGGAGGAATCCATGCACCTCTCGACGACCGGGGCAGCCACCGTCCCGCCTGCCCCGCCGGAGCCGCCCCCCGAACATCCGGGGGAAGCGCTGCCCGCCCGCTACTACACGGATCCGGCCATCGCCGAGGCCGAGACCGACCGCATCTTCGCCAGGTCCTGGCAGCTCGTCTGCCACGAGTCCGACCTGCCGGGCCCCGGTGCCCGCCTCACCGCGACCGCCGCCGGCCGGGAGGTGCTGGTCGTCCGCACCGAGGACGGTGGCCTCGCCGCCCACCTCAACGTCTGCCGGCACCGCGGCACACGCCTGGTCACCGGACCCGAGCCGTCCGGCAAGGCCATCCGGTGCCCCTACCACGGCTGGACCTACAAGCTGGACGGCCGGCTCGTCGGCGCCCCCGAGGCCCGCCGCATCCCCTGCCTGGACAAACCCCGCCTCGGACTGCACCCGGTCAAGGTCGAGTCGTTCCTCGGCTTCGTCTTCGTCAACCTCGACCTGGAGGCGACCCCGCTCGCCGAGAGCTGCGCCGGCCTCGCCGAGGCGGTCGGCCGCTACGCCGGACCCGGCCTCGTCCCCGTGGGCAGGCACCGCATTCACGACCTGGCGGGGGGCGAGGAGCAGAAGGCCAACTGGAAGGTGATCGTCGACAACTACCTCGAGGGCTACCACGTCCCGGTGGCCCACCCCGCGCTCATGCGGCTGCTGGACTACCAGGCGTACACGGTGGACGTGCAGGAGAACTACGTCCTGTTCGAGTCCCCGCTGCGGGACAAGCCCTCCTCCAACTGGACCGAGCGGCTGTACCAGCGCCTCGCGAGCCCGATGCCGGGACTGACCGCGTCCGACCGGCGCGTCTGGCGGTACGCCGTGATCTATCCGAACACGCTCATCGACTTCTACCCTGACCACGTGCTCGCCTGGACCGCCCTGCCGACCGCCCAGGACCGAGCGGCGATCCCGGGCGCCTTCTACACCAAGCGCGGCGAGAGCGTCCGCACCCGGCTGGCCCGGCGGCTGAACATCCACATCGGATGGGTCACCAACGACGAGGACGCCGAACTGGTGGAGCGCGTGCAGGCCGGCCTCACCACCCCGGGCTTCGAGCCGGGACCGCTCTCGCAGCGCGAGGCGGCCGTGGGCTGGTTCGCCCGCCGGATCCGCAACGACCTGGCGGGAACGACCGACGCCCGGGACGCCCGCGAGGGGAAGACCACCGTCCGGGATGCCCACGAAGAGACTCCCCACCTCCGAGACACCGGCGAAGGAGCACCCCAGCTCCGCAACGACCGCGAGACGATGGCCCCCACCCAGCACAACCGCGAGACGACGGCCCGCCCCCGCCACGACCGCGAGACGACCGCCCACGCCCCGGGCAACCGCGAGACGACGGCCCCCACCCAGCACAACCGCGAGGCGACGGCCCAGCTCCGCAACGACCGCGAGACGACCGCCCCCACCCCGGACGACCGCGAGACGACCGCCCCCGCCCGGCACGACCGCGAGGGAGCCGCGCAGTGATGTCTTTCCGCACCCCGTGCGCCGTACGTCTCCGCTCGGGCTTACCGCTCCCCCGCTGACGCACGCCCGCGCCCTCCCCAGACCGGTCTTTCCCACGGAGTCAGGGCCTCCGTGAGCCGACCAGCCGGTCCAGCCCTGGAGTTGTGCCGTTCCTCGACGAAAGAGGACGTTCCGTGTCCCCCGAGGTACTCTCCACGACCCGTCGCTCCGTGCTGCGGGCAGGCGCCTGCGGCCTGCTCGGCGCCGCGGTCGACGGCTGCGGGTTCATGCCCGCGAAAAAGCCCGACGCGCGGGCACTGGCCCCGGTCAGACCGCACGTCGACGGCGATCTCGTCTACTTCAACTGGGCCGACTACGTCGACCCGTCCGTGTTCAAGGGCTTCGAGAAGGAGTACGGCGTCAAGGTCGTCCAGTCGAACTTCGACTCGATGGAAGGCATGGTCGCCAAGCTCAACGCCGGAAACCGCTACGACGTCGTCTTCCCCTCCGCCAAATGGGCCCAGCGCCTGGCCCACGCGGGCCGGCTGCGCCGTATCGACCACGCCCAGCTCACCAACGCCCACGCGATCTTCGGCACGTACACCTACTTCGCCGACCCCTGGTACGACCCGGGCTCCGCGCACACCGTCCCCTTCACCGCGTACAAGACCGGCATCGGCTGGCGCCGCGACAGGATCGGCGAACTCACCGGCTCGTGGCGGGACCTGTGGAGCGACAAGGCGCGCGGCAAGGTCTTCCTGCTGGACGACCGCGACGAGGTGCTCGGCATGGGCGCCCTCGCACTCGGACTCGACGTCAGCACCGGCGACGCCGGTGACCTCGACCGCATCACCTCCCTGCTGAGCACCCTGCGCCCCCAGCTGCGCGGCTTCTCCAGCGACAGCTACAACAACCTGCTCAACGGCAACGCGGTCATGACCCAGGCCTGGAGCGGCGACATGGCCGCCATGCTGAACCAGGCCAAGGACCCCTCGGTGTTCGGCTTCGAGGCCCCGAAGGAAGGCACGCCGATCAACTCCGACTGCTACGCCATCCCCTGGAACGCCGCCCACCCCGGCACCGCGATGCTCTTCATCGACTACATGCTGCGGCCGGAGAACGTGAAGAAGAACATCGAGTACATCGGCTACCCGATGCCGGTCGCCGGGACCGAGAAGACGTACGCCGAACTGGTCCGGCCCTTCCCCGAGTGCCTCGTCACCGAGGACGAGCTGAAGGGGGACCTGTTCTTCCGCAACGGCAGCCGCGCGGCGGAGGACGCCCGCGACACCGCCTGGACCCATGTGAAGGCGGGCTGACATGGCACTGCTCCGCTCCTCCTCCCGTCCCCGCCGGCGCGCCGACGACACCCGCATGTGGACCTGGTTCATGCTGCCCGGCACCCTGTGGATGACCGGATTCCTGATCGCCTCACTGGTGCTGGTCGGCGTCCTCGCGGTCGGCACCACCGACGACCTCGGCAACCCCCGCTTCGGCTTCGACCTGTCCGGCGTGCGCGCCCTGGCCGACCCCGCCTACACCGAGGTCCTCGCCCGCTCCCTCGGGTACGCCGTACTGACCTGCGTGCTCTGCCTGCTGATCGCCTACCCGGTGGCGTACACCGTCGCCCTGCACGGCGGCCGGTACAAGCACGCGCTGATCGCCGCCATCGTGGTGCCGTTCTTCGCCAACTACCTGGTCCGCATGTACGGCTGGTCGGTGGTCCTCTCCGACGACGGACCGGTGCTGCGCGCCCTGCGGGCCATCGGCCTGGCCGACGGCGACACGAAGATCCTCAACACGGGCGCCGGCGTGATCGCCGGTCTCGTCTACGGCTTCGTCGTCTTCATGATCATCCCGCTGTACGCGGCCCTGGAACGGCTGGACGTCTCGCTCATCGAGGCCGGCCGCGACCTGTACGGCGGCCCGGTCCGCACCTTCTTCTTCGTCACCCTGCCCGCCACCCGGCAGGGCGCGGCGGCCGGGCTCGTCCTGGTCTTCCTGCCGGCGATGGGCGACTTCGTCAGCGCGCAACTCATGGGAGGGCCGGACCAGATCATGATCGGCAACCTGATCCAGGACAAGTTCTTCCAGGGCCAGAACTGGCCGCTGGGCTCCGCCCTCACCATGCTGCTGATGCTGGTGCTGCTGGTCGGGATGCTGGGCTATCTGCGGCGCACCCGCAAGGACGAGGCGGAGGCCCGCCGATGACCCTGCTGCGTCCTCGCTCCGCCGGCGCTCCCGCCCGTCCCGCCGCCCGTCCCCGCGCCCGCCGCGGGCGCGCCGACCGCCGACCGCGGCTCCTCATCGCCGTCACCGGCCTGTTCTTCGCCGTGCTCTACCTGCCCATCGCCGTGGTGGCCCTGTTCTCCTTCAACTCCAAGAAGTCCCTGACCGTGTTCGGCGGGTTCAGCCTGCGCTGGTACCGGGCCTTCGTCCATGACGACGTGCTGATCTCCTCCCTGGGGACCAGTCTGCGCATCTCCCTGGTCGCGATGGCCGGTTCGGTGGTGCTGGGCGTGGCGCTGGCGCTCGGTCTGGTGCGCTGCCGTACCCGGCTCGGTTCGCTGGCCGGCCTCCTCATGCTGGTGCCGCTGATCACGCCGGAGATCGTCACGGGCGTGGCCTCGATGCTGCTGTTCAAGGGCCTGGGTGTGGCCCTGTCGACCGGCACGGTGATGCTCTCGGAGATCACCTTCTCCATCTCCTACGTCACGGTGGTCCTGCGCTCCCGGATCGCCGCGCTGAACCCGGAGGTGGAGGAGGCCGCGATGGACCTGGGCGCCACCCGCTGGCAGGCGGTCCGCCTGGTGACCCTGCCGGCCCTGCTGCCCGCCGTGCTCGCCTCGGCCGTACTGATCTTCGCGCTCGTCTTCGACGACTTCGTCCTCGCCTACTTCACCACCGGCGTCGACCCGCAGCCCCTGTCGGTGCGGATCTACTCCGCGATCCGCTTCGGGGTGCAGCCCACCATCAACGCCGTCGGCACGCTGATGCTCGCGGGATCCATCTGCCTGATCGCCCTGGCCCTGTTCGTTCCGCGCCTGTTCGGCCGCCGCGGCGGCCTCGACATCCTCTCCGGAGAGTGACCCATGGACGCGACCCCCGCCGTCCGGCTCGACGGCGTCTCCAAGCAGTTCGCCGACTCCTACGCCGTCCACCGTCTCGACCTCGACATCGAGGCCGGCCACTTCTTCTCCCTGCTCGGTCCCTCCGGGTGCGGCAAGACCACCACGCTGCGCATGATCGGCGGCTTCAGCGACCCCACCGAGGGTTCGGTGCTGCTCGCCGGTGAGGACGTGACCGCGCTGCCGCCGAACCGGCGCAACGTGAACACGGTCTTCCAGAGCTACGCGCTGTTCGACCATCTGAGCGTCGCCGACAACGTCGCGTTCGGGCTCAAGCGCAAGGGCGTCGACAAGGCCGAGAGGCGGCAGCGCGTCGGCGAGATGCTGGAACTCGTCCAGCTCTCCGCCCTCGCCGACCGCAGGCCCCGCACCCTCTCGGGGGGCCAGCGGCAGCGCGTCGCCCTGGCCCGGGCCCTCGTGAACCGGCCGGCCGTCCTGCTCCTGGACGAGCCGCTGGCCGCCCTGGACCTGAAGTTGCGCCGGCAGATGCAGGTGGAGCTGAAGCAGATCCAGCGGGAGGTCGGCATCACCTTCGTCTTCGTCACCCACGACCAGGACGAGGCGCTGACCATGTCCGACCGGATCGCCGTGCTGAGCGAGGGACGCATCGAGCAGTGCGGCACTCCCGAGGACGTCTACGAGCATCCCGCCAGCCGGTTCGTGGCCTCCTTCATGGGCACGTCCAACCTGATGACCGGCACCTACCGAGGCGGTGAGGTCGCGCTGGAGCAGGGCCCCGCACTTCCGGTCGGCCGCCGCGGCGGCATCCCGGACGGGACCTCGGTCAGCGTCTCGGTGCGCCCCGAGAAGATCTGGCTGTCCGACTTCGAACCGGGCATGGCGATGCTGTCCGGGGTGATCCGCGAGACGGTCTACAGCGGCCCGACGACCACCTACCTCATCGAACTGGCCCCGGGGGTCACCCTGTCCGTGCTGGAGCAGAACACGGCCCGCGCGCGCATGGAGGACCGCTGGAGCGGCGGCGAGACGGTGGAGTTCGGCTGGCGGCCCGAGCACTGCCTGGTCCTGGCCTGATCCCCTGCCGACGACATGACGAAAGCGACACCGATGCATCACGACGTGATCGTGCTCGGCGCCGGCCTGGCCGGCCTCGCCGCCGCCCGGGACCTGGCCTCCGCCGGCACCGATGTGCTCGTGGTGGAGGCGCGGGACCGCGTCGGCGGCCGGGTCGAGCAGACCCGCACGACCGACGGCCGCACCGTCCAGCTGGGCGGTGAGGTGGTCGGCCACGCCCACACCGCATACCTGCAACTCGCCAAGGAGCTCGGGCTGGAACCGGTTCCCAGCTACGTCGCCGAACCGGGCCTGATCACCCGCTCCACACCCGAGGGTGCCTCCGCCGGTGACCCTCCGCACTGGTTCGGGCCCGGAGACCTGGCCCGGCATGAGCGACTGAGCCGGGAGTTCGCCGCGCTCGCCGCCACGGTCGACCCCGACGACCCCTGGTCGCATCCGGAGGCGGCCGCCCTGGACCGGCTGTCCGTGGCCGGCTGGCTGCGCTCCTGCCACGCCTCACCCGCCGTGGTGCGGCTGTGGGAGATCGGCCAACGGGGCCTGGCGGGCGGGTCGTACGAGCGGATCTCGCTGCTGGCCGCGCTGCGCAAGAGCGCCGCGGTCCCCGGTACCGGGGACTACGACTACGGCAGCTGGGAGGGGCTGCGGCTCGCGGCGGGTGCGGCCACCCTCGCCGAGGTCATGGGCCGCGAACTGGGACCCCGGGTTCGCCTCGGCTCACCCGTCGCCGCGGTCGGCGTACGCCCCGGCCGGTGCGCCGTACGTCTGGGCACCGGGGAGGTCCTCACCGCGGCGGCCGTGGTGAGCGCCCTGCCGGTCGGGCCGCTGCGCTCGGTCGCCGTCACCGGGGTGAGCGACGCCCGGCTGGCCTCGCTGCACCGGCAGCGCCAGGCGGTCGCCGCGAAGTTCGCCGCCGTGTACGACCGCCCCTTCTGGCGGGCCGACGGTCTGAACGGCCTGTCCGAGGCCGAGGGCGTGCTGGGCAGTACCTGGCCGCAGAACGAGGGCGTCCTGTCGGCGCTGATACCGCCCGAGCGCTACGGCGTGCTGCTGGGCACCCCGCCGGAGCTGCGCACCCCGGAGCTGCTGGGCGAGATGGCCGGCATGTTCGGCGAGGAGGCCCTGCGGCCGGCCTCCTGCCATCTGCGGCTGTGGGGCACCGACCCGTGGACGCAGGGCTACGTCACCCAGTGGCCGCCGGGTGAGGTGATGGCGGTCGGCCCGCTGCACGGCACCCACGAGCCGCCCTTCTACGTGTGCGGCTCCGACCAGTGGGTCGCCGGATACATGGAGGGCGCCGTCCGCACCGGCCGCGCCGCAGCCGAGGAGGTGCTGAGCCGTGGCTGACACCGCCCCGCTCACCACGGTGCTGAACCACATCGGCGGCCGGGACGTGCCGGCCGCGTCCGGGGCCACTTCGGGGCTGATCGACCCGGCGACCGAACTCCTGCACGGCCTGGCCCCGCTCTCAGCGAGCGAGGACGTGGACGCGGCCTGCCGGGCGGCCCGGAACGCCTTCGACGGCTGGTCGGTCACGACACCCGCGCAGCGGCAGACCGCGCTGCTGCGCATCGCCGACTCCCTGGAGCGGGAGGCCGCCGCGGTGGCGAGAGCCGAGGTGACCGACACGGGCAAGCCGCGCGCCCGGTTCCTCGCGGACGAACTGCCGGCGATCGTCGACGTGCTGCGGTACTTCGCCGGGGCCGCCCGGAACCTGCCGGGGGCCGCGGCGGCCGAGTACACCCCGGGCCGCACCTCGGTGCTGCGCCGCGAGCCGGTCGGTGTGTGCGCCCAGATCACGCCGTGGAACTACCCGCTGATGATGGCCGTGTGGAAGATCGCGCCGGCGCTGGCCGCCGGGAACACGGTCGTCCTCAAGCCGTCGGACACCACACCCTCCTCGGCCTTGCTCCTGGCTCGGCTGGCGGCCGAGCACCTGCCCGCCGGCGTGCTCAACGTCGTGTGCGGCGATCGGGACACCGGACGCTCGCTGGTCGCCCATCCCCACGTCCGGTTGATCGCCGTCACGGGCAGTGTCCGCGCCGGGCAGGAGATCGCCACCGCGGCGGCGGCCGACCTCAAACGGCTCCACCTCGAACTCGGCGGCAACGCACCGGTGCTGATCCACCGGGACGCAGATCTCGGGGACGCGGTCGAGCAGTTGTCGTGCCTGGCCTTCTACAACGCGGGCCAGGACTGCACGGCGGCCACCAGGATCCTCGTCGACCACCGGGTCCACGACGACTTCCTGGCCACCTTCGCGGAACGGGCGGCACAACGGCGCCCCGGTGCCCCCGACGACCCGCGCGCCGATTTCGGGCCGCTCGCCAACGCCGCTCAACTCACCACCGTGAGGGAGCTGTTGGCCCGCCTGCCGCGCCACGCCGAGGTGGTCGCACGGGGTACGCCGGTGGGCCGCCCGGGCTATTTCCATCCCGCCACGGTGGTCGCCGGGGTCCGTCAGGCGGACGAGATCGTCCAGAGCGAGGTCTTCGGGCCGGTCGTCACCGTGCAGCCCTTCACCGACGAGTCCGATGCCTTCCGAATGGCCAACGGGGTGCCTCAGGGGCTGGCCGCGAGCGTCTGGACACGCGACCACGACCGGGCCATGCGGGCGAGCCGGGCGCTGCACACGGGCGTGGTCTGGGTCAACACGCACGGCACGACCGTGTCGGAGATGCCGCACGGCGGGGTCCGCCACTCGGGCCACGGCAGCGATCTCTCCCTCGCCGGGCTGCTGGACTACACGCAGGTGAAGCACGTCATGCTGTGACGTCCGCCCGGCCGGTCTCGAGGACCTTCTTCAGGGTGGCGAGTTCGGTGTCGACCAGGCCGGCCTGCTCCTCGAAGGCGGCCGGGGTGAGCGACGGCGGCCGATGGAAGGTGATCATGAACTCGGCGCCGTCGCCGTTCGGGACCACGCGGGCCGGTACCCGCCAGGAGGCGGTGTCGTCGACGTAGTCGTGGTCGAGGATGCCGAACTCGGCGTTGGCGCGCAGCCGCAGCCTGGCCGGGCCCAGCGGGGTGGACATGCGCCACCAGTCGGGGTCGTCGGTGGGCGCGACGGACTGGACGTTGACCACGGCCCAGGTGGGCCAGTTCGCCGGATCGGCGAGGAAGGCGAAGACGTCCTCCCAGGGGCGGTCGATGCCGATGGTCTTGGTGAGGGAGTGGCTGATGCTCATGGTGCGCTTCCTTCGGGGTGGTCGGGTGGTGCGGCGGGGTGGACCTCACCCACCAGGCGCCGTATCCACTGCTCCAGCTGCCGGCGCTGAGCGGCGTCGAGCGAGCCGAAGTAGTGACGGTCGTTGCGGTCGGCCAGCTCGGCGAGGACAGGCACGAGGTCCTGCCCCCGGTCGGTCAGTACGAGCCGGACCGTGCGCCGGGAGGCGGGGTCGGGCTCGCGGCGGACGAGGCCCTTGGCCGCGAGGCGGTCCACCAGGCGGGAGACGGCTCCCGGATCGATGTCCATGTGCGCGGCCACCGCCTTGGTGGTGTCGTGGCCGTGGAACACGCTGACCATCACCCCCCACTGGGAGACGGTGACGTCGTGCCGGCCCAGTTCGGCCTCGAACCGGCCGTGGACCTCGTCGGACAGGCGACGGAGCCAGTAGCCGAGGTGGTCGTGGAGTCCGCTTGTGTCACTCACACGTCCAGCATTATTGCCGTGACAACAATTGTCAAGGCAAGAGAGATGGCCGACCGCGACGCCGATCGCTCGCACGGAGCGCCGAGTCGGGCGGACGCTCCCGCAGCGCCCCGTAGGCGAAGAAGTACGCGGGGAGCCGGCGCAGTCCGCGCGACTCGGCGAGCAGCCACGCCACGCGCCGGGCCCGCGCCACACTCCCCAGCGGGGGCCGGCCGCGCAGCACCGGCGCGATGAAGCGGGCGTGGGCCAGGCGCTGGAGGGCCTGCGTGGCGACCGTGGTGGCACGGCGGCGGCGCTGCACGCGGCGCAGGTCACGCCGCCGCACGGTGCCTCGGCGCAGCGGCTCGGTGAGGCAGCGGGCGGCGGCCACCGCGTCCTGCACCGCGAGGTTGATGCCGATGCCGAAGACCGGCGACATCGCGTGCGCGGCGTCGCCGATGCACAGCAGGCCGGGGCGGTGCCAGCGGCGCAGCCGGTCCAGGCGCACGTCGAGGAGCTTGACCTCGTCCCAGGACCGCACGGCGTGCGCGCGCTCGGCGAGCCAGGGGGCGGCCGCCCGGAAGTCGGCGAGGAAGCGGTCGAGGCCGGCGGCGCGGCGCCGGGAGTCGCTGCCCTTGGGGATGAGCGCGGCGCACTGCCAGTAGTCGCCGCGGTCGATCATCGCGGTGAGGAAGCGGTCACCGACGCCGCCGACGAGGCCCTGCGGGTCGCCTTCGTCGCGCGGCAGCCGGAACCACCAGGCGTCCATCGGGCAGGCGAAGCGGCGCAGCCCGAGTTCCGGCCGGGCCCGGGCCAGCGAGCCGCGGCCGTCGCAGGCGACGGTGAGCAGGGCGCGCAGCTCGCCGGTGCGGCCGTCGGCGGTGCGGTGGCGCACCCCGGTCACCCGCCCGGACTCGACCAGGAAGGATGTCGCCTCCGTGTTCATCCACAGATGGAAGGACGGTTCGCGCCGGGCCTCGTCCGCGAGCAGGTCCAGCAGGTCCCACTGGGGCACCATCGCCACATAGTCGTAGGGACCGGGCAGGACCGCGAGGTCCGCGACCGTGACCGGCGAACGGCCGGCCCCGAGGGGCAGCTGGAGGGTGCGGACGCGGCGCTGCGGGAGTGCGGCGAAGCGCTCGGCCAGCCCCAGCTCGTCGAGCAGCACCAGGGTGGAGGGGTGGACGGTGTCGCCGCGGAAGTCGCGCAGGAAGTCGGCGTGCTTCTCCAGCACCGTCACCTCGACGCCGGACCGGGCCAGCAGCAGAGCGAGCACCATACCCGCGGGGCCACCGCCCACGACACAACAGGTGGTCCGTTCCATGACGGTCCCGCCTTTCACGGGAGCAACAATTCATCATTCGATGAATATTCTACTCCTGCAGCAGCGCGGAGTGGAGACGTTCAGGCGGCGCTCTTCTTGCGGCGCGCCGTGCGTGCGAGGGCGTCGATGAGTTGCTCGCGGGTCATCTTCGACCGGCCGGGGACGTCTTGGTCGCTCGCCCGCTGGTACAGCTCGGCCTTGCTCAGCTTCTGCAGCTCTCTCCTGCCGCCGGTGCTGCGGTCGCGGGTCTTCGCCGTCGCCGTACCGGCCTTCCTGGGTGGAGCCTTCCGCGCCGGCGTGCGCGCCGCTCTGCGGGGGCCGGGCTTGCGCTGCTGCTGGGCAGCCGGCTCCTTGCCGCCACGGCCGGACCGGGCGGCCTGCAGGCTGCCCTCGAGGACCTTCATCAGGTCGATCACGTCGGTGGCCTCCGGCGCCTCCTCCGCCACCGCGATCTCCTGGCCCTCGGCCTTGGCCCTGACCAGCTCGCGCACCTTCTCCTGGTAGGTGTCGTGGTAGCGGCCCGGAACCCAGTCGGTGCTGAGCGCGTCGACCAGTTGCAGGGCCATCTCGAGCTGTTTGCCGCCGCCCGCGCGGCCCGAGGGCAGCTCGGGCAGTTCCTCGCCGGGGTCGCGGACCTCGTCGGCCCAGTGCAGCGTCTGCAGCACCAGGACCTTCTCCTCCGCGCGCAGGGCCGTGAGGTACTGCTTGTTGCGCATGACGAAGGTGGCGATGCCGGCCTTGCCGGCCTCCGCCAGGGCGGCCCGCAGCAGCTCGTAGACCTTGGTGTACTCGGTGCCGCCAGGGGCGAGGTAGTAGGTGCGGTCGAAGTACACCGGCTCGATCCGGTCCAGGTCGACGAAGTCGGAGATGTCGATGGTCTTCGAACGGCCCGGCGCGATCTCGTCCAGCTCGTCGGGCTCGACCACCACGTACTCGCCCTCGCCCGTCTCGAACCCTTTGACGATGTCGCTGGTGTCGACCTCCTCGCCGGTGCGTTCGTTGACCCGCCGGTTGCGGATCCGGTCCGAGGTGCCGCGCTGCAGTTGGTGGAAGTGGATCGTGTGGTCCTCGGTGGCCGTGTACAGGCCCACGGGCACGGTGACGAGCCCGAAGGTGATCACACCTGTCCAGATCGCCCGTGCCATTCCGCGCTCCGTCCCCTCGCCCAGCGCCCCGACTGGATCTGCCTCTTCGCATCCACGCTCGCATCGCTGCCTCCGGGCCGCGCGCCGAGGGGAGGAGGGGCGCCGTCGGACTCATGGACCGGTCATGAACCGCGTGGGGACGAGGGCTGTGGGCGCAGGAGGAGCAGGGCGATGTCGTCGTTGCGGGCGGTGTTGTGCGTGTGGTCGCGGACGAGGGTGTCGGCGACGGCGTCCATGGGCTGGTGGGGGGCGTGGGCGAGGTGGGCGGCGAGCGCTTCGATGGCCTCGTCCAGGTCGGTGCCCGGGGTTTCGACGAGGCCGTCCGTGTAGAAGGCCAGCACGCCGTCGGGCGGCAGGGGGATCTCGGTGGCCCGGTAGTCGGCGGCGGGGTCGATGCCGAGCAGGAGCCCGCGGGGGATGCGGAGGATGTCGGTACGGCCGTCGGGGTGCCGCAGGAGCGGGGGTGGGTGGCCGGCGATGGCCAGCTCGGCGCGGTGGCGCGCGAGATCGAGATGGGCGTACAGGCAGCTGGTGAACAGGCCGCTGTCGAGGTCGGTGAGCAGGCGGTTGGTGCGCGCGAGGACTTCGCCCGGCGGGGCGCCGGCGGTGGCGTGGACAGCGGTGCGTACCTGCCCCATGAGGGCGGCGGCGTTCACGTTGTGCCCCTGGACGTCGCCGATGGTGGCGGCGACGGTGGTGTCGTCGAGGCGGATGAGGTCGTAGAAGTCGCCGCCGATCTCCATGCCGTGGGCCGCGGACAGATAGCGGGCGGCCACTTCCAGGCCGGGCACGGCCGGCAGGGAGGCGGGGAGCAGGCCGGTCTGCAGGCCGTGGGCGAGGTGGTGTTCGGCGTCGTACAGGCGGGCGCGGTCCAGGGCCTGGGCGAGCAGGCCGGCAAGGGAGACCAGGACGGCGCGCTCGTCCGGTGTGAAGGAGTGGGGCTGGTCGTAGGAGATCACGCAGCAGCCGACGGGCCGGCCGGAGACGATCAGCGGCAGGAACGCCCAGGCCGCCCTGCCCGTGATCCGCGGGATGTCGGCGTTCAGCCGGGCCATTTCGTCGGGCGAGGCGAAGAACAGCGGAACCCCTGAGGTCACCGCGCGTACGGTGGGGGCTCCCCGGTCCCGGAAGGGGGGCAGGTCCAGGCAGCTGAGGAGCTCGGGCCGGTAGCCGCGGTGACCGACGATGCGCAGCCGGCCGCCCTCGGCCACGGAGACGACGAAGCCCTGGGCGTGAAAGGCGGGCAGGACGTGGTCGGCGGCCTGTTCGATCACGTCCTGGACGGTGACGGCCTCGGTGAGCGTGGCGGCCAGGCGCATCAGGTCGTACAGTCCCCCTGCCCCAGCCGGCGAGGCGCGTCCCCGGTGGGCGGGTTCCGGGCGGTCGGCCGGGGGTGTGTCGATGGGGTGGGCGCCGGGGACGATGCAGACGCTGACGCCGGAGGCGTCCGGGTGCAGCTGGAAGTCCAGCGACCGCCCGGCCGGGCCCGGCATGCTGAAGGACGTGGGCCGACGGCCGATCACCGCGGCCCGGTAGCGGTCCTCGAAGACCGGGTCCTCCAGCCAGGGCAGCGCCTCCCACAGCAGTGACCCGAGCAGGTCCGGCACGCCGCGGGCCAGCAGGTCGGCTGCGGCGGCGTTGACGAAGCCGACCCTGCCCTCCTGGTCGAGCGCCACGCAGCCCTCCGAGAGCCGGTTGGCGAAGTCCGCCGCGGCCAGCGCCTCCGCCGGTCCGGCCGTGCGCGCAGGCGACGGAGCCGGGATGTGCACGGTGCGCCCGGGCAGTACCGGGTGCCCGTCATCGGCGGCCTGCTGCAGGAGCGCGCCCATGCGGTCACAGGCGGCAGCGAGCGCCTCGCGCTGGTGCGCGCTCAGGCCCCCGGGCCGGGAGCCCGGCCACAGCAGCAGCAGCCCGCCCCGTACCGCGGCACCCGCGGCGACGGGTGCCGCCACCAGCGCCACGTCGTACGGCATCACGAGCGACGCCCTCGGGTACCGGCTCGCCAGCTCCGTCTGGCCGGCGACCCACACGGTGCGCCGTTCCCGCACCGCCTCGGCGACCGGGCCGGACGCGGTCAACGGCAGCCGGGCATAGAGCGCGGCGATCTTCGTCGGAACACCGCTGACCGCTGCCAGCCGCAGCACCTGTTCGCTCGGCGACACCAGATGGAACAGGCACGCGGACGCACCCGTTTCCCGGACCACGTGATTCAGGGTGGGGACGAGGAGTTCCGCTCCGGATCCGGCGGCCCGCGCGACACGGTCGCGGGTCCCCCGCTGCACCGTCCGAGAGGCACGCGGGCGCCCGAAACGGTTTCGGGCCGCCCCGCCGCTGATCCCCAAGGCGGCTCCGATCCGCGCCCAGCTGACGCCGGCGCGCCGATCGGCGAGCACGGCCTGCCGAACCAGCTGCTCGGCCAGCCCGGGAACCTCGGCCGCCGCAGCGGACAGGCACCTCGCGGCGGCCCGCCGCGCCGGGAACCGGGCATCGGCCTGCTGCGCCGCCGCCTGCGCCCCGGCCAGCAGCTCCGCGCCGGCCAGCAGCATCGCCTGCCGGGCCTGCGCCGCCCCCCGCCAGCGACGCCGCGCCCGCCAGGCCGCCTGCCGGTGCGCCGGGCAGCAGTACCGCCGGTTGGTGGCCGACCGATCCGGTAGCGGCACACCGCACCAACCGCAGCGGGCATCACCCATATGCGCACAATACGCCCCAAATCCGAGACGATGCAGCGGGCCATGAGGTGGGGCCGGCGACGCTCTCTCACGCGGAGAGCGCGGTATCATTTGACCCCGTACAACCTTGGCTTCGGCCGGAGCGCGGCCCTGCTCCCGCCGGGGCCCGGCCCCCTCGGACGGGAGAGTTCCATCGTGCGCGCACTCGTCATCCGGCACGACCATGCGACGGAGCCCGGACTGGTCGGTGAGCGGCTCGAGCAGCGTGGGTACGACCTCACGCTCCTCACGGTCGTCCCCGAGGAACGGCACCACGCGCCGGACGTGCGGTGCGACTTCCCCGACGCCGACGGCTGGGACCTGGTCGTGGCACTCGGTGCGCCCTGGTCGGTGTACGACGGGACGGCGGTCGGCAGCTGGATCGGCGGTGAGCTCGCCCTGCTGCGCAAGGCCCACCACCTCGGCATCCCGGTGCTGGGCATCTGCTTCGGCGCGCAGGCACTGACCACGGCGCTGGGCGGCTCCGTCGAGGCGGCGGTGCGCCCCGAGATCGGCTGGTTCGGCATCGACACCGACGAGCCCGCCCTGATACCGGCCGGCCCCTGGATGCAGTGGCACTACGACCGCTGCGTCCCGCCGCCCGGCGCCGAGGAGCTGGCCCGCAACGCCGTGTGCACGCAGGCGTTCCGGGTCCGCAACTCGCTCGGGGTCCAGTTCCATCCCGAGGCGGTCCCGTCCGTCGTGCGGCGCTGGGTGGACCTCGGCGGCGCCGAGCAGTGCGTGCGGCTCGGCATCGACCCCGAGGAGGTGGTCGCACGCAGCCACGCCTTGGCGCCGGTGGCGCGGGAGAACGCGTACCGCCTCGTCGACGCGTTCCTCGACCATGCCACCCCCGTCGGCTGACACCGACCGACGCCGGCAGCCACCCGCACCTGCGCAGCGGTCCGGCCGGTCGGCCGGCTGTTCGTGGGTGCTGGGCGCCGGCAGGCGGGCCGGTGGGCGCTCGGTGGCCAGGAGCAGCAGGGCGCGCGCGCCGAAGACGAGCTGGTGCAGGACCAGGCCGTCCAGCGCGGCGAAGACCAGGCGGGTCAAGGACGGGGCGCCCCGCCGGGGAGGATGCGGGACAGCTCGCGCTGGGTCGCGTCGACGCACTCGTCGTACAGCGCGCGGATCGGGGGCAGCAGCTCGGGGCGGCGCCGGGCCTCGAGCAGCAGCCCGTACTGGAACGCCTGCTGGTCCGGGTCGGCCGTGACCATGTCGGGCAGCCCTGGGGCGAGGGCCTCCTCGATCAGCGCGTTCCGCGAGCCGAAGTGGTGCACGACCAGCCCGTGGGCGACCCCGGCCTCCTCCGCGACCGCCCGGTAGGTGAGCCTGCGCAACCCCCGCGGGCAACCACGCACACGGCGGCGTCCAGCAGGGCCTCGCGGCCCATGCCGCCTGGTCAATGGCTGTCCACCTGGATAACTTCTTCGGTCCGCCCTCTTGCGGGAGCGGGAGCGGCCTCCATAACGTTTGGCATCAAATGAACCCGCCACCTTCCCCGTCGCCCAGGAGGCATCGGTGAGCGCTCACGACACCCACGACGTGCACCGGCACATCGAGCGGCTCGCCGCAGAGGGCATCGACGTCGTCCGGGTCACCTATCCCGACCTCATCGGCATCGACCGCGCCCGCGACGTCCTGCTCGACCATCTGCCCTCGGCCTGCGCCCACGGCCTGGCCTTCTGCCGGGCGGTGTACCACACCAGCCCCCAGGGCGACACGGTCCCCGTCGCGGGCGGGCTGGAGGCGGGGCTGCCCGACATCACCGTCCGGCCGGATCTGGACACGCTGGTCGCGCTGCCCTGGGAGCCCGGTGTCGCCTCGTGTCTCGGCGAGGTGACCGACCCGGCGACCGGAGCCCCGGCCGCCGAGTCGCCGCGCGACCTGCTGCGCACCGTCCTCGACCGGTGCGCCGAGCACGGGCTGCGGCCGGTCGTCGGCCCAGAACTGGAGTACTTCCTGCTGGAGCCCGCACCCGGCACTCCCCGGGGCTGGCGCCGCGCCCCCGAGACGAAGGGCGCCGTCTACACCGCCGGCCTGCGCGCCGACCCCGACAATCACCTGCTGCGCACCCTGCGCCGGCTGCGCGACCTGGACATCGGCGTGGTCAGCGGGAACGTCGAGTTCGACGGCGGCCAGTACGAGATCAACCTCGACCACTCCACGGCACTGAACGCCGCCGACCGCGCCTTCCGGTTCAAGTCCGCCGTCAAGGAACTGGCCCGCACGGAGGGCAAGCTGGCCACCTTCATGGCCAAGCCGTTCAACGACGCCGGCGGCTCCGGGTTCCACCTCCACCTGTCCTGCGAGGGCGAGGACGGCCGCAATGCCTTCGACGACCCGACCGGGGCGTACGGCCTGTCCGCCACCGCACGGCAGGCGGCCGCCGGCATCCTCGCCCACGCCCCGGCGCTGGCCGCCCTCGCCAACCCGACGATCAACTCCTACAAGCGCTTCGGCCCCGGCACCCTCGCCCCCTGGCTCATCGACTGGGGCATGGACAACCGCAGCGCCATGGTCCGCGTCCCGCCCGAGCGCGGCTCCGGGGCGCGGATCGAACTCCGGCTCGGCGACGCGAGCGCCAACCCCTACCTGCTGATCGCGGCCACCATCGCCGCGGCGCTGCTGGGTGTGCTCGCCGGGGAGGAGCCCCCGGCCCCGCTGGAGGGGTACGGCTACGACACCACGCACTCCGCGGTGCTGCCGGCGACCCTGCCCGCCGCCCTGGACGCCCTGGAGGCGGACACCGCCCTGGCCGACGTGCTCGGCAAGAACTTCACGGCTGCCTATCTCGCGTACAAGCGCGACGAGGCCGCGCGGTTCGGACGACACGTCACCGACTGGGAGTTCACCGAGTACGCCTACCACCTGTGACCGAGGAGTCCCCGCATGACCGAGCCCCCGCCGGCAGCCGGAGGAGGCCCCCAACTCCGGTTTCTGGACGGTGACCCGGCACGCCGACATCTGTGCCTGGGCAATCTGCTCGCCCGCACCGAGATCCGGATCATGTTCGAGGAGCTGATCCCGCGCCTGGCCGACATCCGGCTCACCGGTGACGTCCCCCGCGTGCGCTCCAACTTGGTCAACGGCATCAAACGGCTGCCGGTCGAGGTCACCCCGGCCTGAGCGGACGCCCGGCTTCCGGGGCGGGCGCCCTCGGCGGCCGGTCCGGGGGGCCGAAGCGCAGATGGTCGGGGATCGCGGTCCACCAGCGGGCCTGCGCCCGGATGCTCGCCGACTGCGTCGTCGAGGCCGCCAGGGTGCGCAGGCGGTCGGTGTCACCGCTCATGCCGAGGGCGTACACCAGCGTGGACAGCACCCGTTCGTCGGCGCGGCCCGGCCGGTGCGCGTCCGGTGTCGCGTAGCGGGCCAGGGCCGCGGTCCAGAACGTGTCGTCGCTGTGGCCGTCGAGATGGCCCAGGGCCTGCGCGGCGGCATGGGCGACCGGGGCCGGTGCGTGGGGGTGCAGGATCAGGTCCTCGATCCAGGAGCGTTCGGCGCCGGCTCCCAGGCAGCGCAGCGCGGCGAGCGCACGCAGCAGGAGCCTGCCGGACGCCGGGCCGTCCTGGTGGACCTGGTCCCTCAGGGCGGTCGCCACTGTCGTCCGGTACGGGGTGGCGGCGAGCAGGAGGGCGGCGTGCATCCGGACGTCGGACACCGGTGCGTGGAGGACCTCGCGCACCAGGCTGCGCAGGACGGCGTCCTCGAAGCCCGGGATCTCGCGGGGCAGGGCGCTCACGGCGGCCCGGGCGACGCGGTCGATCAGGGACGCGTCGGGGGCCGGCGGCGGTTGTTCGTCACGGGCCGCCGACCGGGTGGAGCGTGCGGTCTCCCGGGCGGCGTGCGGGAGTTCGCCGTGCGGGACGGCGGTGATCAGTGCGCGGGCGAGGGCGCGCGCGTCGTCGTAGCGGACGCTGGTGTCGTGCAGCAGGTCGGCGCAGACCGCCGCGACCGTACGGAGCTGCTGGGTGCTGAAGTGGCCCTCGTGCACCTTGCGGACGCAGGCGAGCAGCGCCCCGTAGAAGGCGTCGTCGTTCGCGGGGTCGTGGAGCTGCGCGAGGACGTGGCGGGCGGCGTCGGGATGGGCGCTGGTGTCGAGCAGGCAGATGGTCTCCACGAGCCCCTGGTTGCCGGGCTCGGCTGCGGCGGCGCAGGCGGCGATGGCGAAGGGCTGGGCCGCAGGGTGCAGCAGCAGTCTGCTCATCGCCTCGAAGCGCTGCTTCCAGGCGGCTCCGTCGGAGATCAGCGTCTCGGTCAGCAGCCGGGTGCACAGGGCCGACCAGTCCGCCGCGCGCAGCCAGACACCCGGGCGGGCGGCCAGGGTCGCCGTCAGGTCGTCCCAGTCGGCCGCGGTCACCGGCGTGCGGCTCGTGGCCGCGTCCAGCAGATCACCGGTCCTGGCCGCCGCTGCCGGGTCGTCGTCCGGGTCGGGGCGGGCCAGCAGCGGGCCGGGGCCGGCCGCGGGGACGGCGTAGCGGTTGACGGTGTCGATGGCCGAGGTCAGCAACCGGGGTGGCAGGGCGAGCACTTCCTCGTACCGGCGCACGGCGAGGTAGGGAAGGGTCACCCGGGCGTTCTCCCAGCGGGAGATCCGGCTGGGGTCGACCGGATGGGGCCAGGCGCCGCCGGGGAAGGCCTCGGCGAAGGCGTAGCCCCGGGTCCACTCCTCCCGGGCGCCGTAGAACCGGTTCACGCGCAGCAGCCAGGCCGCCCGGTGCCGGACGGAGACGGGGCCGGCCGGGCCGTCGGACTCGTGGGCCGGATGCGGGGGCCGGCCACGCCCTGCGGATGCCATCGCCGTCCCCGGATTTATTGCGGCCGCCCGGAGGGCGCGCAAGACGCGATGCCGTGGGGTGCGATGCGCCCTACCGTGGGGCCGGGTCGACGGCCCGGGGCGGTGGCGCGGCCCGCCCGGGCGTGGGACCGGGGGGCGCCGTCGCTCCGCCGTGGGACCGGGTCGTCGCAGGGGTGACGCGGGACAGGGGGCGGTTCGCGATGCTGACGGTATGCCGGACCGGCGCACGGGTGGCGCCGGGCAAGCGGGGGACGCACGGTCCCGAGGACGGCGACGACGAGGTGTGCCCGCGCCCCGGGGCGGCTCAGCCGGCCGACAGGGTCCGCACCCGGGGGTCGTGGCGCAACCGGTCGGCGTAATCGGCGAGCGCGGACGGGCGCAGGTCGTGCAGCAGGGACGGGCGGCCGCGGTTGGCGGTCTGGTCCAGCCATTCGAGCATCCTCCAGCAGCAGCGGAACTGGTCGTCCATCAGCTGGGCCGGCCACCGCGGCACGGCCGCCTCGGGTGGCTCGGCCGGCTCCGGCAGCGTCAGCCGCAGATCACCGTCGCCCCCCTGCCCGGCACCGGGCCGGTCCCGCAGCGCGTCCTCGACGCGGTCCAGGGCGCGCCGGGCGGCGTCGGCCCACTGCGGGCCCGGGGTGCCGCCGAGGGCGGTGAGGTCGCGGCGCCGGGCCCACCACTCGACGTAGGCGCGCGGCGGGCGGACGTGGACGACGCGTGCGGGGGTGTCCCGCAGCAGCCGCAGCAGCCCGTCGGCGTAGGGGCTGTCGCTGCCGAAGACGTACGGCTTGACGACGACCACCGCGGGCCAGGGCGTGCCGTGCTGGTGGCGTGACCTGATGTGCCCGGCGACGAAGGCCCAGCCGCGCAGTCGTCCGGTCCTGCGGTGCAGCGGCTCGCTGTAGACGATGCGGTCGCCGTCCACGGCGGTGGCGGAGTTGACCGGTACGTGTTCCCAGCCGAGCGCCTCGGCCAGCAGCGCCCCGGCGTGGGCGACGGACCAGGCGGCGCCGATCACCACCACGGGGCGGGTGTCGGTCAGGTGGTGGGGCGTGACGGCGGGGCGGGCCAGGCCCGTGCTGGTGTTCTGCACCAGCAGATGGGCGGGCCACTGCCCGGCGGCGTCGCGCCACAGCGTGGTGCCGGGTTCGCCCTGCCAGCTCCACTCCCCCGCCCCGCGCAGTGCGCGGGCGGTGGCCAGCCGCAGTTCCGCGGCCACCCGGGCGTAGGCGGTGTCCGGCTCGGGCGGGCCGTCGACGTCGGGGATCCCGGCGGCCAGGGCGCGCGCGGCCAGGGCCGCGGGGGCCAGCGGCTCGGCGCCGTCCACCAGGCGGAACTCTCCCACCAGCGCGGTGGTGGCCGGGTAGGCGGCGCCGGAGCGGACATGCGCCAGCGTGACCCGGAACCGGTCCGCCGCCGGCCGGTGGGAGAGCACCGCTTCGGCCGCCCGGACGGGGGCGGGCCGCGCCGGGGCGGCGGCCAGCGCCCGCAGGTGCTCCCCGAGACCGCCGAGCGTGTCGATCGCGGTCAGCACTCCGGGTGCCAAGGTCTCCGGCAGGGTCTCGTGCCGGTGCGGCTGCGGGGGCAACCAGCCGATGTCTGCCAGCACCCGGGCCGGATCCAGGCCGGCCAGCTCCGCCAGGGCGCGGACGAACAGCGGGTCCGGGCGGCGCGATCCCGCCAGCCACTTGCGCACCGTCTCGTGGTGGTAGCCGAGTCGGGTGGCGATGGCGTTGTCGCTGACGCGTTTGCCGTCCGCCTCCAGCGCGGCACGGCACGCGGCCAGCGCGGAGCGGATCCGCTCCCGCTCCGGTGCGGCGAAGGTCATTCCCCTCCCCTGGGCAGCCTGGGACATCCGACGCGGCCGCGTACAGAAATGACAACCAGATCGTACGGATCCGACACCCCCGAGGGCGGAGATTCCGGGAATCTGGGACAGCTATGACCGGTGGGCCGGCTGTGCTTCGGCGAGGTGACGAGGCCGCCGGGCCGGGAGAAGGGGCGGGGCAGTGGGGTTCTCTGTGGTCGTGCTCGTGCTGCTGGGCATCGTGGTGGCCGGCATCGCCTGGCAGAAGGCGCTCGGCACACGCATCAGCACACCTGAGTACATCGACGTCGAGCTGCCGCTCGACACCATCGTCGCCGTGGGCGGCCGGGCCACGTCGTCCGTGCTCAGGCGCGCCCTGGGCGGTGGCGCCGTGCCCGCCGAACAGGACGTCAGCGGTGGGGTGTCGTGGCGGGTGCGCAGCAAGGGAGGCGTACTGATCATGCAGGTGCGCCCGGCCCTCGACGGCCGCGGCTACCGCGTGTCGGGCTGGGCGGAGGAACTGACGCCCGCTCAGTACGGCAGGAACGCGCGCTCCGGCCTGTTCGCCCTCAGTTTCGCGATCATGAACCGGATCTACGAGGCGCTGGGCGTGGCGCACGCGCCGAGCATTCTCATCCGCCAGCGCAAGCGGGCCTTCCGAGCGCTGGCCCGTGCCACGGAGCAGTGAGGAGCGCCGATGTTCGGAGCACGTCCGCAGGTGCACGCGGCCCTGGCCAGCCGTCTGTTCAACGGCGAGAACCGGACCGCGCAGCGTCTGGTCGGCGTCAACCAGGACGTCCTGCTCGCGGCGCTGGCCGACGGGGAGCTGATCAAGACGGTCGTCGCCGAGGAGGCGCTGGACTCACGCGTCGCCATGGTCACGTCCCGGCGGCTGGTGATCGCCCGCAAGCGGCGGATCGAGGGGTCGTACGAGCCCGGCCGTATCAGCCGGACCCGGCTGCTGCGGCATCCGGGCGGGACCTGGATGGCCGCGATCGACGGTCCGGGGCTGGTCCTCGGCTTCCGTGACCGTGTCCCCGCCGACCATCTGGCCGTCGCGGTGGACCAGTTCCTGCTGACGAGCCGGCCCGTGGTCACCGCGCCGCGGGACATCCCCGAGCTGCTGCCCGACTACTACCGGTCGATCCTTTTCGCCACCGGCAAGCCGGACACCCCGCACAACGTCGTCGCGCTCATCAACCTGGTGGCCCAGATGCTGAGTCTCAACGCGATCATCTGGTTCGGGCAGGTGGACGATCCGGGGGCCGAGGAGCAGTTCCTCGGGCGCTTCCGGGGTGGCGGGCCCGAGGAGCGGCTCGTGCATGTGGTCGACGACATGATCGACTTCCTCTGGGCCTGGCGGGCCGGCTGCCATCAGGGCCTGCGGGACTTCGTCCGCGAGGCCCACGAGAAACTGAGCGGCCCGAAGAGCCAGTTGTGGCGCTACGGCGACGAACTGCCCTTCGACATGTGGAGCGACGACGAGGACGGCATTCAGCAGTGACCGGCGCGGTGGGCTGACGCGCAGGTTGTGCCGGGGCGACGGTCCGACCCGGGGATGCAGCGGACAGGGGTGCGGCGGGGCGGCAGGCGGACGGCCGGTCGGCCCGCGCGCAGCCGCCTCGTCCCGGGCGACGCCCGCGAACAGGGGTGGCGATGATGCCGGCGGCGGGGGTCGGACTGATCAGTTTTGGAGAAGCCACGCGCGCGGGCGGCCTTCTAACATCGAGTCAAGTCCCAGAGCGGGGGCACGGACGAATGGAGGCCGAGATGGGCGAGACGGGGTTCACGGTCGAGGAGCGCGCCGCGATGAAGGAGCGCGCCCGGGAGACGAAGGCGGCGCGCCGCGGCTCCGCCAAGGCGGACGGCACGGCCGAGGTGCTCGCGAAGATCGCCGAGATGGAGCCGGGCGACCGCGCCCTGGGCGAGCGGATCCACGCCCTCGTCACGGCCGCCGCGCCCGGGCTCACGCCGAAGCTGTGGTACGGGATGCCGGCCTACGCCAAGGACGGCAAGGTCGTCTGCTTCTTCCAGTGTGCGGCGAAGTTCAAGGCCCGCTACTCCACCCTCGGCTTCAACGACCCGGCCCAGCTGGACGAGGGCGCGATGTGGCCGACCGCGTACGCGCTGACGGGTGACCTGTCGGCGGCCGACGAGGCACGGATCTCCGAACTGGTGAAGCGGGCGGCGAACTGACCGGGCGCCGTCCGCCGGCACAGCCGATCAGCGACGTGTGAGGCTGCCGGGCCGCCGACCCCGGCGCATCCCGCGGGTCGGCGGTTGCCCGATCGGATCGACGTGCGGTCCGACGGCGGCCGGACGGGCGGCGTGGTGGAGCACCGTGTGGGCGGTGCGGTCTGGTGGGAGCCCGCAGTGGCCCTCGCGGCGTCGAGGCGCCGACCCGGAGGAGGGCGGCGTCGGCCGGGTCGCGCACCCCGCGCCGTACCACCTCGTGGTCGTCCAGCGGGAAGGGCTGAGGCCGGTTGCACAGCGCCCAGGGCGACGGGAGCCGCCGCGCGCCGGAGGGCATCGTGCCGCCGACGCGCACCCGGGCGTCCGTCGCGGCGGGCCTCGTCGGCGGGACGCGGGGTGCCGGCCGACGGGGGCGGCGGGCCTGCTTCCCCCGTCGGTCCCGGGAGCGCCCGACCCCGTCACCCCGGCCGGCCGGGCGCCCCCCGCGCGAACGGAACCCCTCAGGCGCCCACGTACTGTGCGAGGTGCTCCCCCGTGAGGGTGGACCGCGCCGCGACGAGGTCGGCCGGGGTTCCCTCGAAGACGACGCGGCCGCCGTCGTGGCCGGCACCGGGCCCGAGGTCGATGATCCAGTCGGCGTGCGCCATGACCGCCTGGTGGTGCTCGACCACGATGACCGACTTGCCGGAGTCGACGAGCCGGTCCAGCAGCCCGAGCAACTGCTCGACATCGGCGAGGTGGAGGCCGGCGGTCGGCTCGTCCAGGACGTAGACGCCGCCCTTCTCGGCCATGTGCGTGGCCAGCTTGAGCCGCTGCCGCTCGCCGCCGGACAGTGTGGTGAGCGGCTGGCCGAGGGTGAGGTAGCCGAGCCCGACGTCGGCCAGGCGCCGCAGGATCGCGTGGGCCGCCGGGGTCTTGGCCTCGCCCGCGGCGAAGAACTCCTCCGCCTCGGTCACCGACATGGCCAGCACCTCGCTGATGTCCCGGCCACCGAGGTGGTACTCCAGCACCGACGCGTCGAACCGCCGGCCCTCGCACACCTCGCACGTGGTGGCAACGCCCGCCATGATCGCCAGGTCGGTGTAGATGACGCCGGCGCCGTTGCAGTTGGGGCAGGCGCCCTCGGAGTTGGCGCTGAACAGGGCCGGCTTGACGCCGTTGGCCTTGGCGAACGCCTTGCGGATCGGGTCGAGCAGCCCGGTGTACGTCGCCGGGTTGCTGCGCCGGGAGCCGCGGATCGAGCCCTGGTCGACCGACACCACACCCGCAGCCGCGGGGATCGACCCGTGCACCAGGGAGCTCTTGCCTGAGCCGGCGACCCCGGTGACGACGGCCAGCACCCCGAGCGGGATGTCGACGTCGACGTCCCGCAGGTTGTGCGTGTGCGCACCGCGGATCTCCAGCGTGCCGGTGGGCTTGCGCACCGTCTCCTTGAGCGCGGCGCGGTCGCCCAAGTGCCGGCCGGTGATGGTGCCGCTGCCGCGCAGCCCCTCGACGGTGCCCTCGAAGCAGACGGTGCCGCCCGCCGTGCCGGCGCCGGGGCCGAGGTCGACGACGTGGTCGGCGATGGCGATCACCTCGGGCTTGTGCTCCACGACGAGCACCGTGTTGCCCTTGTCCCGCAGACGCAGCAGCAGGTTGTTCATCCGCTGGATGTCATGGGGGTGCAGTCCGGTGGTGGGCTCGTCGAAGACGTAGGTGACGTCGGTGAGCGAGGACCCGAGGTGGCGGATCATCTTGGTGCGCTGCGCCTCGCCGCCCGACAGCGTGCCCGCCGGCCGGTCGAGCGAGAGATAACCGAGGCCGATCTCCACGAAGGAGTCGAGGGTGTGCTGCAGCGTCGTGAGCAGGGGCGCCACCGACGGCTCGTCGAGGCCGCGCACCCAGGCGGCGAGGTCGCTGATCTGCATCGCGCAGGCGTCGGCGATGCTGACCCCCTCGATCTTGGAGGACCGGGCGGCCTCGCTGAGCCGGGTGCCGTCGCACTCGGGACAGGCGGTGAAGGTGACCGCCCGGTCCACGAACGCCCGGATGTGCGGCTGCATCCCCTCGCGGTCCTTGGCGAGCATCGACTTCCGGATGCGCGGGAGCAGCCCCTCGTAGGTCATGTTGATGCCCGCGATCTTCATCCGGGTCGCGTCGCGGTGCAGGAAGTCGTCCAGTTCCCGCCTGGTGTAGTCACGGATGGGCTTGTCCGGGTCGACGAGGCCGGACTCGCTGTAGAGCCGGTAGTTCCAGCCGCCCTCCTTGTAGCCGGGGATCGTCAGGGCGCCCTCGCTGAGCGACTTGGTGTCGTCGTAGAGCTGGGTCAGGTCGAAGTCCTGGACGGTTCCCCGGCCTTCGCAGCGCGGGCACATCCCGCCGGTGATGCTGAAGGCGCGCCGCTCCTTCACGGTCCGTCCGCCGCGCTCCACGGTGACGGCTCCGGCTCCGCTGATCGAGGCGACGTTGAAGGAGTACGCCTTGGGTGAGCCGATGTGCGGCTGCCCGAGCCGGCTGAAGAGGATGCGCAGCATCGCGTTGGCGTCGGTGGCGGTGCCGACCGTGGAGCGCGGGTCGGCGCCCATCCGCTGCTGGTCGACGGTGATGACGGTGGTCAGCCCGTCGAGCACGTCGACCTCGGGGCGGGACAGGGTCGGCATGAAGCCCTGCACGAAGGCGCTGTAGGTCTCGTTGATCAGCCGCTGCGACTCCGCGGCGATCGTGTCGAACACCAGCGAGCTCTTGCCCGAGCCGGAGACGCCGGTGAACACCGTCAGCCGGCGCTTGGGGATCTCGATACTGACGTCCTTGAGGTTGTTCTCGCGGGCGCCGTGCACGCGGATCAGATCGTGGCTGTCGGCGACGTGCGGCGTGGTCGGCTGCGGGTCCGTCCTCGGGGCCATGCGAATGTCTCTTTCATCTGTGGGCGGGGCTGCCGTCACGCTAGTCGCGCCGTCGCGTCGCGCGCTTCTCCATTCCTGCCCAGTGCCGCGCGAGCGGGCGTCTTTCCGCCACGCCTGCCACGCCCGCCGGATCCCTCACACGCGCCGAATGCCGATGCCGTAAACACCGTGATTGGTCATTTTTGCTGTCATAGTGCCGCCATGGACATGAGAGCGCCGCTCCCCGGCCGACGCGCCCGGCGTGCGGTCCTGGCCGCGACCGGTGCCGTCGGTCTCGCGGGGGCCGCCGTCCTCACCGTCGTCCTGGCGCACGGGGAGCACCCCGCGCCGGCCCGTGCCGGGCACCCTGCGAGCGGCGCCTCGGCCGGCCCGCCCCGGGAGGCCCCCTCGCCCGGCGCCCGCGGCCTCGGCGACCCGCTGATGCCGCTGGACGGCAACGGCGGCTACACACTGCGCCACTGCACCCTGGCCTTCGACTGGCGGGCGCCCGACACGCCGTTCCCCGCCACGGCCACCCTCCGGGCCACGGCCACGCAGGCCCTCTCCCGCTTCGACCTCGACTTCGCGGGCAACACGCTGCGCACGGTGAGCGTCGACGGCGCACCGGCGCGGGCGGTGCGCGACGGCGACGAGCTCGTCGTCACCCCGGCCCGGCCGATCGCCCGCGGCCGCACCTTCACCGTCACCGTCGCGTACACCGCCGACCCGACACGGCGGCGGCACCGCGACGACGCCATCCAGGACTACGGCTGGGTGCCCACGGCCGACGGCATGCTGCTGGCCCCGCAGCCGGACGGCGCCAAGATGATCTTCCCGGCCGACGACCACCCCAGCGTGCGGGCGCCCTTCACCTTTCGTGTCACCACCCCGCCCGGCCTGACCGCGGTGGCGGGCGGCCGGCTCGTCGAGCGGGTGCGGCTGCCCGGCGGACGCACCCGCTGGACCTACGACTCCGAGCATCCGGTCGCGGCGCAGCTGGTGCAGCTGGCCATCGGGAAGTTCTCCGTGGTGACCGGCCGGGGGCCGGGCGGGCTGCCCGTGCGGGACGTGGTGCCGGACGGCCTGGTCGCGGACACCGGGGCCTACCGCGCGCTCACCCCGGGGCACCTGGCCTGGCTGGAGCAGCGGCTCGGCCCCTACCCGTTCCGCCGCTACGGCGTGCTGGTCGGCGACACGGACCTGCCGGTCGCCCTGGAGACGCAGTCGCTGTCCGTCGTCCCGAGCGCCGACCTGCTGGGCGACCGGGTCGACGCGGAACGCAACCTCGTGCACGAACTCGCCCATCACTGGACGGGCGACAGCGTGGCGATCCGGCGCTGGTCCGACCTGTGGCTGAGCGAGGGACACGCCCGCTTCTACGAACGGCTGTACGCCGACACGCACGGCGGCCCGGACATGGAGGAGGCCATGCGGGACGCGTACGCGGCGCACGACCAGTGGCGGCACGACGACGGCGCCCCCGCCGAGCCCGCCGCGGCGACCCTCTTCCGCCAGATGCGCTACGACGGCTCGGCACTGGTGCTCTACGCGCTGCGGGAGAAGGTCGGCGAGGACACCTTCGCGCGGATCGAGCGGTCCTGGGTGACGCGGTACCGGGGCCGCGCCGCCGGTACCGCGGACTTCGTCCGGCTCGCCTCCGAGGTGGCCGGAGAGAACCTCGCCCCCTTCCTGCACCCGTGGCTGTACGGGGCGCACACTCCGCTGATGCCGGGTCACCCGGACTGGCGAGTGGACCCGGTCCAGGAGGACTGACGGGTCCTCAGGTAAAGCGGACACGCTGCGTCCGACCGGGTGGCCTGTGCCCGGCGGCTGGTCCACGCCAGTGACGCTCGGCGCGACGCGGCGCGAAAGGCACGGAAACGTACGAGGGGTGACGTGACGGGCAAACGCCCACAACCCGCCTTGCCCTGTTCGCGTTTGTCCTCGCCGTGCCGAAACCCCCTGGGAGACCACCGCATGAGAAAACGCGTCACCCGACACGTCTGGACCACCGTGCGCGGGCACCGGCGGCTCATCTGCGCGACCGCCTCGGCGGCCCTCGTGGTGCCATTCCTGGTCGACCGCTCCGGCGACACCGCCGTACCGGCCGACCAGCTCCTCCAGGAGCAGTACCGGGCCGCCGCGGAGGAGTTCCATGTGCCCCGCAGCGTGCTCCTGGGCGTGTCCTACCTGCAGTCCCGGTGGGACTCGCATCCGGGCACCCCGAGCGTCGTCGGCGGCTACGGGCCGATGCACCTGGTGGACACGCTCCAGTCGCCGCAGGCCCGCCACGGTCAGGCCCGGCCGCACCCGGCGACGGCGGGAGCCCCCGCCGGCCACCCCGGCAAGTCCCCGGACAGCGGCACCGGGCAGCCCGCCGATCTGCGCCGGGCCGCCCGGCTGCTGGAGCTGCCGCCCGCTCAGCTGCGCACGGACGACGCCGCGAACGTGCGCGGCGGCGCGGCCCTCCTCGCGGCCACCCAGCGCGAGCTGGGCAAGCCGCTGAGCGCCGACCCGGCGGACTGGTGGGACGCCGTGGCCCGGTTCCCGGGCACAGGTGACAGCGTGTCGGCGGCGGCGTACGCGAACGACGTCTACGACGTGATCCGCCGCGGCGCGCACCGCCTCACCGACGAGGGGCAGTACGTCGCCCTCGCCGCGCATCCCGCCGTCCGCCCGCACGCCGCCCTCACGCAGGGCGAGCAGCGGCCGAAGAACGTGGACTGCCCGCCCGAGCTGTCCTGCTCCTGGCTCGGGGCGCCGTACGTCCGGACGGACGACGGCGGGTACGGCAACCACGACCTGGCCGACCGGCCCAAGGACCAGCGGATCGACTACATCGTCATCCACGACACCGAGGCGCCCCTGTCGTCGATGTTCATGACGATCCAGGACCCGGAAGAGGCGTCGTGGCACTACTCCGTCCGCTCCAGCGACGGCCATGTCACCCAGCACGTGCGGCTCAAGGACTCGAGCTGGCACTCCGGGAGCCAGTTCGTCAACGGCCGCTCGATCGGCGTCGAGCACGAGGGATTCCTGCGGCAGCCCGACGCCTGGTACACGGAGCAGATGTACCGGTCCTCGGCGCGCCTGGTGAAGTACCTCGCGAAGAAGTACCACGTGCCGCTGGACCGGCAGCACATCTTCGGCCACGACAACGTGCCGTCGCCGACCGAGGACACCATCCCGGACATGCACGACGATCCGGGGCCCTTCTGGGACTGGCGGCACTACTTCGACCTGCTCGGCGCGCCGCTGCGGGCGACGGCCGGGCCGGACAGCGACGCGGTGATGATCCTGCCGGACTACGCCCGGCACAAGCCGGAGTTCACGGGGTGCGTCAAGAGCGGTGTGCCGTGCGCGCCGCACGGCTCGAGCGCCGTACACCTGCACACCGAGCCGGACGACGCCGCCCCGCTGATCCAGGACCCGGGCCGGCGCCCGGACGGGGACGAGACCACCAAGGACGTCAACGACCTGGGGTCGCGGGTCTCGGCCGGGCAGACCTTCGCGGTCGCCGAGCGCCGGGGTGACTGGACGGCGATCTGGTTCCAGGGTCACGAGGGGTGGTTCAGGAACCCGGCGAACCAGCCCACGGCCGTCGGGGCGCGCGCCCGCGTGGTGACCCCGAAGCAGGGCCTGGAGGAGATCCCCGTCTACGGCCGCGCCCTGCCGGAGGAGACGGCCTACCCGGAGGGGGTGACCCCGCAGACCGAGTCGCCGCTCCCGTACACCCTGCGCGCGGGCCAGCGGTATGTGACGGGCTCCCAGGTGTACGGCACGTACACCGACCGGTCGTCCTTCACCGACTCCCCGGCGCCGGTGATCAAGGGCAGGGAGGCGTACTACGAAATCCAGTTCGACCACCGGCTCGCCTACGTCAGGGCCGGCGACGTGGACGTGAAGACGGTGGACGCGCCGCTGACGAGCCGTGAGACTGGACCGGTGGCAGGCTCCGGCTCTCCAGGACGGTGACCCATGGAAGTGGACGTACCCCGCGTCGAACTCACCCCTCGCGCGGCGGACCTGGTGCGCCGGCTGCGCGCCGAGCACGGTCCGCTGATGTTCCACCAGTCGGGCGGCTGCTGCGACGGCAGCGCGCCCATGTGCTACCCGGACGGCGAGTTCCGCACCGGCGACTCGGACGTGCTGCTGGCGGAGCTGGCGGTGGAGGGCGTCGGGGAACCGGTGACCTTCTGGATGTCGCGCAGCCAGTACGAGGTCTGGAGCCACACACGGCTGATCGTGGACGTCGTACCAGGCCGCGGGAGCGGTTTCTCGCTGGAGGCACCCGAGGGGGTCCGTTTTCTCACTCGTTCTCGCGTACTCGACGCCTAGACGCCCCGCGAGCCGCCCGCGTCTGCTGCACTTCCCTTGAGCGAAGGGGAAGTTGAGGAGACATCAGGAGGCGCGGGTGGCGCGTGTCGGGCGGCAGACGGCGGCAGGCAGATCGGTTCTCACGGTCCTCACGGCATTCGGCGTGCTGGCCGGTGCGGCCCTGGCGGGGGCGGCACCGGCCGGCGCCGTCCAGCGGGGCAAACGGATCGCACCGGGGGTCACGTACCGGCAGTTCGACATCGACGCGGCGGCGGGCGGGACACACGCCCATCTGCTGACCGTCGACCTGGACAACCCGCACGTCCACCTGGACCTGCTGTACCCGGGGGTGGTGGCGGCCCGGGCGACGGTGTCCCGGCTGGCGGACTCGGCGGGCGCGGTCGCGGGTGTCAACGGCGACTTCTTCCACATCAGCGAGACCCAGCATCCGGGCGTCGAGGCGACGGGCGCGAGTGTGGGGCCGGCGGTCGCGGACGGGCAGGCGCTCAAGGCGGCGGTGCCGGACGGGCAGCGGTTCGGGCCCGCGCTGCCGCCCGGCACCACCACGGAAGAGGTCCTCGGCGTGGGCACCGACCGCCGGGCCCGGCTGGACCGCCTCCGTCTCACCGGTTCGGTGACCACACCGCAGGGGCGGCTGCCGCTCAAGGGGCTGAACCAGTACGCGCTGCCGGAGAACTCGGTCGGCGCCTTCACCTCGCTGTGGGGCACTGCCTCCCGCGAGCGCGCCGTCTGCGGCACGGACACCAGGCGGTCGGCGCCGTGCAGCACGGACACCCACGAGGTGACGCTGCGCGACGGCCGGGTGGTCTCCGCCACCGACGCCCCGGGCAGCGGCTCGATCCCCTCGGGCACCACGGTCCTGGTGGGCCGCGAGGAGGGTGCCCAGCAGCTGCGGAAGCTGTCGGTCGGCGACCGGGTGAGTGTCACGCACGATCTGGTGGCGGCCACGTCCGGGGTGCCGTACGTCTTCGCCGTCGGCGGGTTCCCGGTGCTGCGCGACGGCAGGCCGCTCGCCGGCCTCGACGACACGACCTCGGCCGTGCGCACGGTCGTGGGCTTCACCAGCGGCGGACGGCGGATGCTGCTGCTCGCCCTGGACGGTGCCTCCGACTACCGCACCGGCATGACGGTCGCCGAGGAGGCGGCGGCGATGCGGGGCCTCGGCGCGTCCGACGCGTTCAACCTCGACGGCGGCGGGTCGAGCGACCTGGTCACCCGCGACGAGGGCGCGAGCGGCGTGACGGTCCGCAACCACCCGAGCGGCGGCGCCGAGCGCCCGGTGGCGAACGGTGTCGGCGTGTTCTCGGACTGACGCGGGGCGCTCAGGGCCGCAGGCTGCTCACCAGTTCGGCGGTCGCCGAGAGCCCGCTGTGGATGGTGGGCGCCATGCTCGTGCTGGCCAGGTAGAAGCCGAGCAGCATGCAGACCAGGGCGTGGGACATCTTCAGCGCGCCGTTGCGGATGAAGACCACGGCCAGGATCGACAGCAGCAGCACCACAGAGATGGAAATGGCCATCTGGAACCTCCTCCGCCACGCCCCGTATGCGGCGTTCGGCCGCAAGTGTGGCGCAGGGGAGGGTTGGTCCGGGCGGCCGACATGTCCTCCGATCGTGTGGTGTTGACCGGACGGATGTGCGGCAAGGCCCGCCCCCGGCGGGGGCGGGCTTCTCGGCGCGGGGTCGCTCAGGGCGCCTGGAGGTCGACCAGTGCGGCCAGTGCCTCGCGGTGGGCGCCGGCGGTGCCGTAGGCGATCGAGTCGGCCTTGGCGCGCTTGAGGTACAGGTGGACCGGGTGCTCCCAGGTCATGCCGATCCCGCCGTGCAGCTGCAGCGCCTCCTCCGCCGCGTGGACGGCGACGGGCGCCGCGTACGCCTGGGCGACGGCGACCAGCACCTCGGCGTCCTCGCCGGAGGCCAGCGCGTCGGCGGCCGCCCGGGCGGCCGCCCGGAGGTTGACCACCTCCAGCCAGAGCTGGGCGAGGCGGTGCTTGAGCGCCTGGAAGCCGCCGACCGGCCGGTTGAACTGCTTGCGTTCCTTCAGGTACCGCACCGTCTCGGTCAGCGTCCACTCGGCGACGCCGAGTTGCTCGGAGGCGAGCAGTCCGGCGGCGGCGCGCAGTGCCCGTCGTACGGCCGGCTCGGCGTCGCCGACACGGCGGCCGGGCGCGCCGTCGAGCGTGACGGTGGCGAGCGGACGGGTCAGGTCGAAGGAGACCTGCGGGGTGACGGTCGCTACGGAGGCCTCGACCGCGTACAGCCCGCCGTCGTCCGCGGGTACGAGCAGCAGGTCGGCGGCGGCCGCGTCGGCGATGCCGGTCAACTCGCCGTGCAGGGATCCGCCGTCGAGTCGTACGGTCGCGAAGGCGGCGCCCGCGGCGGTGTGGAGCCCGACGGCGAGCACGCCGACCGTCGTCGCCTGGGCCAGCCCGGCCAGCAGGTCGTCGGCGCCGCACTCCAGCAGCGCCTCGGTGGCGACGACGGCACTGGTCAGGTACGGCACGGGCGCGACCGCCCGCCCCAGTTCCTCCAGGACGACGGCGGCCTCCCGGTGCGTGGCGCCCTGGCCGCCCAGTTTCTCCGGGATCAGCAGACCGGCGAGGCCCATGTCGCCCGCGAGTGCCTTCCAGGCCGCGATGTCGTGCGGGGCGTCCGACTCCGTGCGGGCGATCACCCCCGGCGCGTCGCAGTGGTCGGCCAGCAGGTCCCGTACCGCCGACCGCAGTGCCTCTTCCTCCTCGGAGTAGAGAAGATTCGTCATCGGGCGAGGTCCTTCCAGGCGACGTCCTTGTCGGTGCGCGGCTCGGCGGGCAGGCCCAGGACGCGCTCGGCGACGATGTTCAGCAGGACCTCGCTGGTCCCGCCCTCGATGCTGTTGCCCTTCGACCGGAGGTAGCGGTACCCGGCGTCGCGGCCGACGAAGTCGACCAGCTCGGGCCGGCGCATGGTCCAGTCGTCGTACAACAGGCCCTCCTCGCCGCGCAGCTCCACCTCCAGGCCGCTGATCTCCTGGTTGAGGCGGGCGAAGGCGAGCTTCATGCCGGCGCCCTCGGGGCCGGGCTGACCGGCGACGAGCTGCTGGCGCAGGCGCTCCGCGGTGAGGCGGGCGACCTCGGACTCCACCCACAGCTTCAGCAGCCGCTGGTGCAGGTCGTGGGTGCGCAGCTCCGGGCGCTCGCGCCAGGTCCTGGACACCGGGCCGATCATGCCGCCCTCGCGGGGCAGCCGCATGCCGCCGATGGCGACGCGCTCGTTGTTCAGCGTGGTCTGCGCGACCCGCCAGCCGTCGCCGACCTCGCCGAGGCGGCGGGAGTCGGGGATGCGGACGTCGGTGAGGAAGACCTCGTTGAACTCGGCCTCACCGGTGACCTGGCGCAGCGGCCGCACCTCGACGCCCGGGTCGGTCATGTCGCACAGGAAGTAGGTGATGCCCGCGTGCTTGGGCACGTCCGGGTCGGTGCGGGCGATGAGGATGGCCCAGCGGGCGACGTGGGCGCTGGAGGTCCACACCTTCTGCCCGTTGACCACCCAGCCTCCCCCACTCTCCCGTACGGCCCGGGTGCCGAGGGCGGCCAGGTCGGATCCGGCGCCGGGCTCGCTGAACAGCTGGCACCAGACCTCCTCGCCGGTCCACAGGGGCCGCAGATAGCGCCGCTTCTGCTCCTCGGTGCCGTACTTCAGGATCGTCGGCGCGGCCATGCCGAGGCCGATGCCGATGCGCCGGGGGTCGTTGTCCGGGGCGCCGGCGGCTTCCAGTTCGGCGTCCACGACGACCTGCAGCGAGCGCGGGGCACCGAGCCCGCCCAGGCCCTCCGGGTAGTGCACCCAGGCCAGGCCGGCGTCGAAGCGGGCGCGCAGGAAGTCGAGGCGGTCGGTGTCCGCGGGGGGATGCGCGGCCAGCAGCTCCCGGGTGCGGCGGCGCAGTTCTTCGGCGTCGGTCATGCTGCTTCCTCCATCACCACGGCGATCCGGCCGGTGGTCCGGCCGTCCGCCACCTTCTGCACGGCCACGGCCGCCTCGCTCAGCGGCACCCGCTCGCTCACCAGCGGCTTGATCGCGCCGCGGGCGGCCAATTCGGTCAGTTCCTCGTGGCAGCGCAGGACCAGCTTGGGGTTCTTGGTGTTGTACAGGCCCCAGTGCAGGCCCAGGATCGAGTAGTTCTTCACCAGCGCGTGGTTGAGGGCCGGGCTGGGGATGGTGCCGCTCGCGAAGCCGACCACGACGATCCGGCCCTCGAACGCGACGAGCTTGGCGGACTGGGCGTAGGCCTCGCCGCCGACGGGGTCGTAGATCACGTCGGCGCCCCGGCCGCCGGTGGCCTCCTTCACGGCCGCGACGACGTCCTCGCCGCGCCGGTCGACCACCACGTCGCAGCCCAGGTCGCGGGCCACGGCCGCCTTGTCGGGGCCGCCCACGACGCCGATGACCGTGGCACCGGCCGCTTTGCCGAGCTGGACGGCGGCGCTGCCGACCCCGCCCGCGGCGGCGTGCACGAGCAGGGTCTCGCCCGCCTCCAGGTGCGCCCGGCGGTGCAGACCGAACCAGCCGGTCTGGTAGCCGATGTGCAGCGCGGCGGCCTCCGCGTCGTCGAGCGACTCGGGCGCGGGCAGCAGCGCCCGGGCGTCGGCGACGGCGTACTCGGCGAGGCCGCCGTGGGGCAGCACGGGGTTGGCGATCACCCGGCGGCCGTCCTCGGTCTCGGCGCAGATCTCCACCCCGGGGGTGAAGGGCAGCGGCGGCCGCACCTGGTACTGGCCCCGGCACAGCAGGGCGTCCGGGAAGTTGATGTTGGCGGCGCGCACGCGCAGCAGCACCTGGCCGTCACCCGGTGCGGGCCGCTCCACCTCCGCGAGGCGCATCACCTCGCTCGGCTCGCCGTTCTCGTGCACTTGCCATGCCTGCATGCGGGGCCTCCACGGGACTGCTTCGTCTGACCGGTCCGACGGCATACTAAGCGGTCGCTTGCCCATCGGGGAACAGTCGTGTGCGTCACGCCCGCCGGGGTTTGGCCCGCACGTGCATCCGCTCGCCCTGCGGCCCGAACAGGCTCAGGAACTCCACCGGCCCCTCCCCCGTCGACCCGAACCAGTGCGGCACCCGTGTGTCGAACTCGGCCGCCTCCCCCGACGACAGCACGACGTCGTGCTCGCCGAGCACCAGCCGCAGCCGCCCCGAGAGGACGTACAGCCACTCGTACCCCTCGTGGCTGCGGGGCTCCGGTTCGTCCTTGCGCCGGGGTTCGCGCACCTTGAAGGCCTGCAGGCCGCCGGGCTGGCGGGTCAGCGGCCAGAAGGTGCGGCCGCCCCGCTCCAGCGGCTCGGCCCGCACCCGCGGATCCCCGACCGGTGGCGCCCCGACCAGCTCGTCCAGCGGGACCTGGTGCGCCTGCGCGATGGGCAGCAGCAGCTCCAGGCTGGGCCTGCGCAGCCCGGCCTCCAGCCGGGACAGCGTGCTCACGGAGATGCCGGTCACCTCCGACAGCGCCGCGAGCGTCACCTCCCGCTCCTTGCGGATCCGCCGCAGCCGGGGGCCGACGCCCGCCAGAACCTCGTCCGTCGTCATACCGGAATTGCAATTCCGGCAAGGCCGTTTGTCAACGCGGCATGTCCCTGCCCGGCCGGCCGCGTGTACCGCACGATCCCCAGCAGGTCCGGCAGGGCGCGCGGGGCACGAGGCACCGTTCGGGACCACCGGGTGACCGGCGATCGCGCCCCGGATCCGGCGGCGGGCCGCACCGGGGCGTGCCCAGCAGGTGAGCGGCGTGGCGAGCCGCAGCCTCCGGCGGGAGGGCGGTCGGCGGGGAGCCGGGTGCGCGGATTCCGGCGCGGCCGTCCGGGTGTGGACCCCGGGCCGGCGGTGCACCATGACTGCATGCTGCTGACCCGGCTCGCGCAGGTGTCCCGGGAGGTCGCCGCGACGGCGGCCCGGTCCCGCAAGACCGCGCTCCTCGCGGAGCTGTTCCGGGACGCGGAGGCGGACGACGTGCCGATCGTCATCCCGTACCTGGCCGGACGGCTCCCCCAGGGCCGGCTCGGCGTCGGCTGGAAGGTGCTGAGCCGTCCGGTGTCGCCGGCCGCCGAGCCCTCCCTGACGGTGCGGGAGGTCGACGCCCGGCTGACCGAGCTGGGCAAGGTGTCCGGCCCCGGTTCGCAGGCCGAGCGCGTCCGGCTCGTCGGCGCGCTGATGGGCGCGGCCACCGAGGACGAGCAGCGCTTCCTGCTCGGCCTGCTCACCGGCGAGGTCCGGCAGGGCGCGCTGGACGCCGTGGCGGTCGAGGGGCTCGCGCAGGCCACCGGCGCGGATCCGGCGGAGGTACGGCGGGCGGTGATGCTCGCCGGGTCGCTGCAGACGGTGGCCCAGGCGCTGCTCGCCGAGGGGCCGGCGTCGCTGGACCGGTTCCGGCTGACCGTCGGCCGCCCGGTGCTGCCGATGCTCGCGCACAGCGCCTCCTCCGTCGCCGAGGCGGTGGAGAAGCTCGGTGCGTGCGCGGTGGAGGAGAAGCTGGACGGCATCCGCGTGCAGGTGCACCGGGACGGCGACACCGTGCGGGTCCACACCCGCACCCTGGACGACATCACCGACCGGCTGCCGGAAGTCACCGCCGCCGCGCTGGCGTTGGCGGGCGAGCGGTTCATCCTGGACGGCGAGGTGATCTCCTTCGACGCGGACGGCCGGCCCCGCTCCTTCCAGGAGACGGCGGGCCGGGTCGGCTCCCGCACGGACGTGGCCAAGGCCGCCGGAGAGGTGCCCGTCTCCCCCGTCTTCTTCGACGCCCTCGCGGTCGACGGCCGGGACCTGCTCGACCTGTCCTTCGCCGAGCGGCACGCGGAGCTGGCCCGGCTGGTGCCCGGGCCGATGCGGGTGCGCCGGACCGTGGTGTCCGGCCCCGGCGACACTCCCGAGGCGGAGCGCTTCCTCGCCGACACCCTGGCCCGGGGGCACGAGGGCGTGGTCGTCAAGGCACTGGACGCCCCCTACAGCGCCGGCCGGCGCGGCGCCGCCTGGCTGAAGGTCAAGCCCGTGCACACCCTCGACCTGGTCGTGCTGGCCGCCGAGTGGGGCCACGGCCGCCGCACCGGCAAGCTGTCCAACCTCCACCTGGGCGCGCGCACCGCGGACGGCGGCTTCGCGATGCTCGGCAAGACGTTCAAGGGCATGACCGACGCGATGCTCGCCTGGCAGACCGAGCGGCTCCGGGAACTGGCCGTCGAGGACAACGGCTGGGTGGTGCGGGTGCGGCCCGAACTCGTGGTGGAGATCGCCTACGACGGCCTGCAGCGCTCCTCCCGCTACCCGGCCGGGGTCACCCTGCGCTTCGCGCGCGTCGTCCGGTACCGGGAGGACAAGCGGCCCGCGGAGGCCGATACGGTGGAGGCCCTGCTGGCGGCCCACCCGGAGGTCAAGCCGTGACGGTCCGTACGACGAGGCGCAGCGCGGGACTGCTGCTGTTCCGGCACACCGACGACGGGCTCGAGGTCCTGCTGGGCCACATGGGCGGGCCGTACTTCGCGAAGAAGGACGCGGGCGCGTGGACCGTGCCCAAGGGCGAGTACGAACCGGACGAGCCGGCCTGGGAGGCGGCGCGCCGGGAGTTCCAGGAGGAGCTGGGACTGGCCCCGCCCGACGGGGAGGCGGTACCGCTCGGCGAGGTCGCCCAGGCCGGCGGCAAGATCGTCACCGCGTGGGCGGTGGAGGCGGACCTCGACCCGGAGTCGATCCACCCCGGCACCTTCACCCTGGAGTGGCCGCCGAGATCCGGACGGGTGCGGGAGTTCCCGGAGCTGGACCGGGTGGCGTGGTTCGGTCTGGACCGGGCCCGTGCGGTGATCATCACGGCACAGGCGGCGTTTCTCGACCGGCTGGCGGAGCACTCGGGCTGAACAGGGGCCTACGCGTTGCGACGGGCGCGGTCGCGCGCGAAGGTCGAAGCAAGCCCGCTCCCAGGGAGGTCAGCCATGCCCATCGCGACGGTGAACCCGGCGACCGGCGAGACGCTCAAGACGTACGAGCCCATGGGCGAGGAGGAGCTGGAGCGCCGGCTCCAGCTCGCGGAGGCCACGTTCCGCACGTACCGGACGACCACCTTCGCCGAACGCGCCCGTCTGCTCACCAAGGCCGCCGACCTGCTGGACGAGGACCAGCAGGAGATCGGCAGGGTCATGACCACCGAGATGGGCAAGCCGGTCAAGCAGGCCCGCGCGGAGGCCGCGAAGTGCGCCAAGGCGATGCGCTGGTACGCCGAGCGCGCCGAGGGACTGCTGGCCGACGAGGAGCCGGCCGAGACGGACGTGAAGGACTCCGGCGCCTCCCGGGTGCGGGTGCGCTACCGGCCGCTCGGCCCGGTGCTCGCGGTCATGCCGTGGAACTTCCCGCTGTGGCAGGTGGTGCGCTTCGCCGCGCCCGCGCTGATGGCCGGGAACGTGGGCCTGCTCAAGCACGCCTCCAACGTGCCGCAGACCGCCCTGTACCTGGAGGACCTCTTCCACCGGGCCGGTTTCCCGGAGGGCTGTTTCCAGACACTGCTGATCGGCTCGGGCGCCGTGGACGACATCTTGCGCGACGAGCGGGTCAGGGCCGCGACGCTCACCGGCAGCGAGCCGGCCGGGCGGGCCGTGGCCTCGACCGCCGGGGAGATGATCAAGAAGACGGTGCTGGAGCTGGGCGGCAGCGACCCCTACGTCGTCATGCCCTCCGCCGACCTGGACCGGGCGGCGCAGGTCGCGGTGACCGCGCGCGTGCAGAACAACGGGCAGTCGTGCATCGCCGCCAAGCGCTTCATCGTGCACACCGACGTGTACGACGCCTTCGCCGAACGCTTCGTCGCGGGCATGCGCGCGCTGAAGTCCGGCGACCCGCTGGAGGAGGACACCGACCTCGGGCCGCTCTCCAGCGAGCAGGGGCGCAGGGACCTGGAGGAACTGGTCGACGACGCCCGGCGCGGCGGTGCCGAGGTGCTGTGCGGCGGGGAGCGTCCGGACGGCCCCGGCTGGTACTACCCGCCGACCGTGCTGGCCGGGATCACCCGGGAGATGCGCATCCATCGCGAGGAGGCGTTCGGGCCGGTCGCCACCCTGTACCGGGCCGGGGACCTGGACGAGGCGGTGCTGATCGCCAACGACTCGGCGTTCGGCCTGAGTTCGAACGTGTGGACGCGGGACGAGAACGAGGTGGAGCGGTTCGCCCGGGACCTGGAGGCCGGCGCGGTGTACGTGAACGGGATGACCGCCTCCCATCCGGCGTTCCCGTTCGGCGGCGTGAAGCGGTCGGGGTACGGGCGTGAGCTGTCCGGGCACGGAATCCGCGAGTTCTGCAACATCACCACGGTTTGGCAGGGTGCGTGAGCACCGCGCAGCTACCATCCCGTTCTGTGAACCGCGAAGTGACTCTGCCTCTGATCGTCGACGACCGCGGTACCTTGCAGGTGGCTGCGGCCGACGTGAGTAAGCTGTTGCGGACCGTCGGCGGGCGGTGGCTGCATCTCGTCGAGGCCGGGGAGCAGCTCGACGAGGACACCGTGGCCGCGCTGACCATCGAGCTGGCGAAGCTGGCGGATCGCATCGACGTGGCGTGCATCGCGCACAGCAGCGGGGCACCGTAGACCTGTCCGCAGACCTGGCCGACCGTGGGCCGTCCCTGACCCCTGGTCACCGATTCGGCGTAGTCCGACGAGAGATCGTCGCTCCCTCGGGTGAACCTGGGTGGACCACCTTCTGACCGGTGGGCGAAGGCCTGCCGGACGGCGAAAGCAGGGACGGCTCATGGCGACTTTGTGCAGACCCTCGGTGTCCGTACCAGAACACGTGATCACGATGGAGGAGACGCTCGAGCTGGCACGTACGCACCACGCGGACCACCCGCAGCTCCCGCTGGCCCTCCGGCTCATCGAGAACACGGGCGTCCGCACCCGCCACATCGTGCAGCCCATCGAAGAGACCCTGAAGCACCCGGGCTTCGAGGAGCGCAACAAGCTCTACGAGGCCGAGGCCAAGGCCCGTGTCCCCGCGGTCATCCAGCGGGCGCTGGACGAGGCCGAACTCCTGACCTCCGACATCGATGTCATCATCTACGTGTCGTGCACGGGCTTCATGATGCCCTCGCTGACCGCGTGGCTGATCAACGAGATGGACTTCCCGAGCAACACCCGACAGCTCCCCATAGCCCAGCTGGGCTGTGCGGCCGGCGGTGCCGCCATCAACCGGGCCCACGACTTCTGCGCGGCCTACCCGGAGGGCAACGCGCTCATCGTCGCCTGCGAGTTCTGCTCGCTGTGCTACCAGCCCACCGACCTCGGCGTCGGCTCGCTGCTGTCCAACGGCCTGTTCGGCGACGGCATCGCCGCGGCCGTGGTGCGCGGCCGGGGCGGCACCGGCGTCCAGCTCGAGCGCAACGGGTCGTACCTGATCCCCAAGACGGAGGACTGGATCGCCTACGACGTACGCGCGACCGGCTTCCACTTCCTGCTGGACAAGCGGGTGCCCACGACCATGGAGCCGCTGGCCCCGGCGCTGCAGGACCTGGCCGGCAACCACGGCTGGGACGCCTCCGAACTGGACTTCTACATCATCCACGCCGGCGGCCCCCGAATACTCGACGACCTCAGCAAGTTCCTGAAGGTCGAGCCGCACGCGTTCCGGTTCAGCCGGGCCACGCTCACCGAGTACGGCAACATCGCCAGCGCCGTCGTCCTGGACGCGCTGCGCCGCCTGTTCGACGAGGGCGGCGCCCAGCACCGGGCCCGCGGGCTGCTGGCCGGGTTCGGGCCCGGCATCACCGCCGAGATGACGGTGGGCCGCTGGGTCCGCTCGGACGGAGACGCGCGATGACGAGTGCGCCGCTCACCCGGCCCATGCCCCCGATCCGGCACTGGCCGGCCGTCGACCTGACCGGGACGGACTTCGACCCGGTGCTGAGGGAGCTGATGCAGGAGGGCCCGGTCACCCGCATCCAGCTGCCCAACGGAGAGGGCTGGGCGTGGCTGGTCACCCGGTACGACGACGTGCGGGCGGTGGCCAACGACCCCCGCTTCGGCCGGGAGGCGGTCATGGACCGGCCGGTCACCCGGCTCGCCCCGCACTTCATCCCCGACCGGGGTGCGGTCGGCTTCCTCGACCCGCCCGACCACACGAGGCTGCGGCGCGCGGTGGCCTCCGCGTTCACCGCGAAGGGCGTGGAGCGGATCCGCGGCACGGCACGTGCCATGCTCGACGAACTGGTCGACGAGCTGCTGCAGGACGGCCCGCCCGCCGACCTGACACGTGCGGTGCTCGGCCCGTTCCCGATCGCGGTCATCTGCGAGCTGATGGGCGTCCCGGTCGCCGACCGGCACGCCATGCACACCTGGACCCAGCTCATCCTGTCCTCCGCGCACGGCAAGGAGGTCAGCGAGAAGGCCAAGCGCGAGATGAGCGCCTACTTCTGCGACCTGATCGGGGTGCGCGGGAACAGCACGGGCGAGGACGTCACCTCGCTGCTCGGCGCCGCCGTGGGCCGCGCCGAGGTCGCCCTGGAGGAGGCCGTCGGCCTCGCCGTGCTCCTCCAGATCGGCGGCGAGGCGGTGACCAACAACAGCGGCCAGATGTTCCATCTGCTGCTCAGCCGCCCCGAACTGGCCGAACGGCTGCGCTCCGAGCCGCGGATCCGGCCCCGGGCCATCGACGAACTGCTGCGCTACATCCCGCACCGCAACGCCGTCGGCCTGTCCCGGATCGCCCTGGAGGACGTGGAGATCGCGGGCGTGCGCATCCGCGCCGGCGACGCGATCTACGTCTCCTACCTGGCCGCGAACCGTGATCCGGACGTCTTCCCCGACCCGGAGACGATCGACTTCGCGCGCAGCCCCAACCCGCACGTGGCGTTCGGCTTCGGCCCGCACTACTGCCCCGGCGGCATGCTGGCCCGGCTGGAGTCCGAGCTGCTCCTCGACGCGCTGCTGGACCGGGTACCGGGCCTGAAGCTGGCCGTGCCCCCGAACCAGGTGCCCTTCAGGAAGGGCGCGTTGATCCGGGGGCCCGAGTCCCTGCCGGTGACCTGGTGAGGCGGCGATGACGGCGACCGAAGCACTTGCGACCGAGGGGCTGCTCGTCCCGCCGGGCCACGGCCGGGTCGTGGAGACACCCGCCCAGCGTGTGACGTTCAAGGTCACCGGCACGCACTCGCGCATGGCCTCCACCTTCGAGGTGGAGGTCCCGCCGGGCTTCGACGTCGGCGCCCATGTGCACACGCGCAGCGAGGAGTTGTTCTACGTCCTCGAGGGCGAGCTGGACGTGCTGGCCTTCGAGCCCCGCATCCGCACCCCCGACCACTGGCAGAGATGGGAGTCGAGGTCCGGCAACAGGGTGGTCCGGGCGACTCCGGGCACGGTGATCGTCGTACCGCCGGGCTGCCCGCACGCCTTCGCGAACCCGACGGACACGCCGGCGAAGATGTTCTTCCAGGCGTCCCCGCCTCCGGACCACGAGCGCTACTTCGAGGAGCTGCTGGAGATCCTGGGAAGCGGCGGCCCACCGGACCAGGAGGCCATCGAGGCGCTGAGAGTCAAGTACGACATCCAGCAGCTCACGCCGCTCAGGCACAAGGGACACTCGTGAGAGAGCCGGAGGGGCGTGGGGCCGCGCGCCCCTCGCCCCCACGGCGCTACCGGATCGGCATCCCCGACAGGGTCCGCGCGATCACCAGGCGCTGGATCTCGCTCGTCCCCTCGAAGATCGTGTAAATGGCGGCGTCCCGGTGCATCCGCTCGACGGGATACTCCCGCGTGTAGCCGTTGCCGCCGAGGATCTGGATCGCCTGCGCGGTCACCTTCTTCGCCGTCTCGCTGGCGAACAGCTTCGACATCGACCCCTCGGCCGCGGTGAACGGCTTTCCGTTGACCGCCATCCACGACGCCCGCCACACCAGCAGCCGCGCCGCGTCGATCTGCGTCCGCATGTCCGCGAGCTGGAAGGCGACGCCCTGGTTGTCGATGATCGGCCGCCCGAACTGCTCCCGGGTCCTGGCGTAGTCGAGGGCGACCTCGTAGGCGGCCCGGGCGGTGCCCACCGCCATGGCGCCGACGGCCGGCCGCGACGCCTCGAAGGTCGCCATCGCCGCGTTCTTCACCCGCTCACCGCCCGCCTTCGCGCGCTCGCGGGCCCGGGCGAGCCGCTCGTCCAGCTTCTCCTTGCCGCCGAGCAGGCACGAGCCGGGGACGCGGACGTTGTCGAGGACGACCTCGGCGGTGTGGGAGGCGCGGATGCCGTGCTTCTTGAACTTCTGCCCCTGGGCCAGGCCCGGCGTGCCCGGCGGGACGATGAAGGAGGCGTGGCCCTTGGAGCCCAGTTCCGGGTCGACGACGGCCACGACGACGTGGACGTTGGCGATGCCGCCGTTGGTCGCCCAGGTCTTCGTGCCGTTGATCACCCACTCGTCCTTGGCCTCGTCGTAGACCGCGTGGGTGCGCATGGAGGCGACGTCGGAGCCGGCGTCGGGCTCGGAGGAGCAGAAGGCCGCGACCTTGACGTCGTTCTGGTCGCCGTACATCTGCGGGATCCAGGTGCCGATCTGTTCCTCGGTTCCGTTGGCGAGAACGCCCACGGCGGCCAGGCCGGTGCCCACAATGGACAGGGCGATGCCCGCGTCGCCCCAGAACAGCTCCTCCATGGCCATCGGGATGCCGAGGCCGGTGGGGTCGAAGTACTGCTGCGCGTAGAAGTCGAGGGAGTAGATGCCGACCTTCGCGGCCTCCTGGATGACCGGCCAGGGAGTCTCCTCACGCTCGTCCCATTCGGCGGCGGCGGGGCGGATGACGTCTGCGGCGAAGCCATGGAGCCAGTCCCGGACTTCCTTCTGCTCGTCGTTCAGCTCCATGGTGAACTCGGCCATGACCCCTCCAGCGGCGATACGTACAGTGTTACTAGCGGTAACCCGAGTCTGTTACTGACCAGTAGGAAAAGTCAACTCCTGATGACGCCTCGGCATCCCGTTCGATGTCAGGGGCGAGGACAGTGTTAGTTTGCGCTGGCGTCACCGAATCAGCACGGGTGGGGAGAGCACATGGACACCACACAGCGGACCGATCAGCAGCGGTCCGCCGACCGCCGACGGCGTGAGCTGCTGGAGGCCGCCGACCGGGTGGTGCTGCGCGACGGCCCCCAGGCGTCGATGAACGCGATCGCGGCGGAGGCGGGCATCACGAAGCCGATCCTTTACCGCCACTTCGGCGACAAGGGCGGGCTTTACGCGGCTTTGGCCAAGCGGCACACGGACGCGCTCCTGGACTCGCTGCGGGCTGCGCTGGACGCGCCCGCCGACCGGCGCGAGCGGGTCGAGGCCACGCTGGACACCTACCTCGCGGCGATCGAGGCGCGGCCTCAGGTGTACCGGTTCCTGATGCACCCGGCGGAGGGCAGCACGGGCGGCGACCAGGGGTTCGACGTCGGCAAGCACTCGGCTCCGCTGCTGCGGCGGATGGGCGAGGAGCTGGCGCAGGTCATCGAGGAGCGGCTCGACCTGGGGCCGGGGAGTCAGCAGCTGGCGCGGGTGTGGGGACATGGCATCGTCGGGATGATGCACGCGGCCGGCGACTGGTGGCTCGGGGAACGGCCCTGCACCCGGGCCGAGTTGGTGCGCTCACTGGCGGATCTGCTGTGGGGCCGGCTCGCCGCCGCCGGGGACAGGATGGGGGGTCCCGGGTTCTGACGGCCGTTCGCCCGGCCGCGGGTGCGGGAGGCTGAGCGCACCCGCGTGGCGGAGCGGCACCTCAGGCACTGCGCCGCACCCCTTCAGGTGGCGCGGCCCGCCCGGTGCCAGGAGGCCCGGTCGATCTGCCTCAGCAGTCGGCGGTGACGCCGGCCCGTCACGTGGTCGACGTACAGCTTGCCCTCCAGATGATCGCACTCGTGCTGCAGACATCTGGCGAAGAAGCCGGTGCCGTGCACGGTGACCGGCTCCCCCGCCGCCGTGAACCCCTCGACCACCGCGCGGTCGTACCGCTCCGTGCCGGCCTCCAGGCCCGGCAGGGACAGGCAGCCCTCCGGACCGCGGATCACCACGCCGTCGGCCTCCACGAGCCGCGGATTCACCACGTGCCCGAGGTGGCGGACCTCCTCGTCGTCCGGACAGTCGTAGACGAACACCCGCAAAGCGGACCCGATCTGGTTCGCTGCCAGGCCCACCCCCTGGGCCGCGTACATGGTCGCGAACAAATCCTCCACCAACTCCGCCAGTTCGGGGCCGAAGTCGGTGACGTCCCGGCAGGGCTCGCGCAGGACGGGGTCACCGAGCAGGGTGAGAGGCCGGACTCGCCCGCGGGCGCCCGGAATGGAACCGTGTCGCATGGCGGCAAGGGTACGGTTCCCTCGGCCCACGCCCGCCGCGCAGGCGTGGGCCGGGATTCGGGTGTGCGAATGGATCTCGATAGGCTGAGGTCCACACCACGTTGCCGGATGGCTCAGGCGCGGCGCGTACGCAAGGAGGATCGAGAACTGATGGCAGGCAACTCGGACCCGCTCACGCCGCGGGCCAAGCTGGCCGTGACCGCGGGCAAGGCGGTCGCTGCGGCATCGCGCGCCGCAGGGCGCGGCAGCGGGTCGGTGATCGGTGGCCGGGTCGCACTGAAACTCGACCCCGACCTGCTCGCCCGGCTCGCCCAGAACCTGGACGTCGTCCTGGTGTCGGCGACCAACGGCAAGACCACGACCACCCGGCTCATCGCGGAGGCGCTGCGCGCCGCGGGCCCGGTCGTGTCCAACGCGCTCGGCGCCAACATGCCGGCCGGCATCACCTCGGCGCTCGCGGGCGGCTCGGAGGCGAAGTTCGGCGTCATCGAGGTGGACGAGAAGTACCTGGCCGGGGTGGCCCGGGACACCAGCCCGAAGTGCATCGCCCTGCTGAACCTCTCCCGCGACCAGCTCGACCGCGCCGCCGAGACCCGCATGCTCGCCGAGAACTGGCGCGAGGGCCTCGCCGGATCGAAGGCCGTGGTCGTCGCCAACTGCGACGACCCGCTGGTGGTGTGGGCCGCCTCCTCCTCCCCCAACGTGATCTGGGTCGCGGCCGGGCAGATGTGGAAGGACGACGCCTGGTCCTGCCCGTCCTGCGGTGGCGTGATGCAGCGCCCGGGCGACGACTGGTTCTGCGGCGAGTGCGGCTTCCGCCGGCCGACGCCGAGCTGGGCGCTCTCGGGCGATCACGTGCTCGACCCGCACGGGTCCGCCTGGCCGATCCACCTGCAGCTCCCGGGCCGCGCCAACAAGGCGAACGCGGCCAGCTCGGCGGCCGTGGCCGCCGTCTTCGGGGTGCCGCCGCAGGTCGCCCTGGAGCGGATGTACCAGGTGCAGGCCGTGGCGGGGCGGTACGACGTCGTCCAGTTCCAGGGGCGCGACCTCAGACTTCTGCTGGCCAAGAACCCGGCCGGCTGGCTGGAGACCTTCTCCCTGATCGACCCGCCGCCGGCCCCGGTGATCCTCTCCGTTAACGCGCGCGGTGCCGACGGCACCGACACCTCCTGGCTGTGGGACGTCGACTACACGCGGCTGACCGGTCACCCGATCTTCGTGATCGGTGACCGCAAGCTGGACCTCGCCGTCCGGCTGGAGGTCGCGAACCAGCACTTCCAGGTCTGCGACACCCTCGACCAGGCCGTGCAGATGTGCCCGGCCGGCCGGATCGAGGTCATCGCGAACTACACCGCGTTCCAGGACCTGCGCCGCCGCGTCGGCAACTGATCTTCTGATCCTCGAAGGGCGATCACCTCATGAGCGACAACCAACTGCGGCTGGTGTGGATCTACCCGGACCTGCTGAGCACCTACGGCGACCAGGGCAACGCGCTCGTCGTGGAGCGCCGGGCCCGGCAGCGCGGACTGGACGTGGCCCGGCTCGACGTGCGCAGCGACCAGCCGATCCCGACCTCCGGTGACATCTACCTGATCGGCGGCGGCGAGGACCGGCCGCAGCGGCTCGCGGCCGAGCGGCTGCGCCGCGACGGGCATCTGCACCGCGCCGTGGAGAACGGCGCGATCGTCTTCTCCGTCTGCGCCGGCTACCAGATCCTCGGGCACGAGTTCATCAACGACCTCGGCCAGCGCGAGCCCGGCCTCGGGCTGCTCGACGTGGTGTCGGTGCGCGGCGAGGGCGAGCGGTGCGTCGGCGACGTGCTCGCGGACATCGACCCGCAGCTCGGGCTGCCCCAGCTGACCGGCTTCGAGAACCACCAGGGCGTCACCCACCTCGGCTCGACGGCCCGCCCGTTCGCCCGGGTCCAGATCGGCCGTGGCAACGGCACCGGGGACGGCACGGAGGGCGCGTACAACGGGACGGTCTTCGGTACGTACATGCACGGACCGGTGCTGGCCCGCAACCCGCAGATCGCCGACCTGCTGCTGAAGCTGGCACTCGACGTCAACGCGCTGCCGCCGATCGACGACCGCTGGTACGAGGCGCTGCGCACCGAACGCATCGCGGCCGCGCAGCAGCCCGCGTAAGCGGCGCGAGAGCAAGACTTCAGCAAGGACTCAGCGTGTTCCGGCACGGTGGTTCCGGGCCCGCCTGACGGCGCGTCCGCTCACATGTGCGGGCGCGTCCAGCAGGCGGACGCCCGCTACGGAGCCACCCCCTCACGCCGGTAGGGTGACCGGGAATCCGCCGGACGACGTGGTCCGGTTTCCCGGCCCACGTTGAGAAGGTATTTCGGGCTATGCGCATTGGTGTCCTCACGTCAGGCGGCGACTGCCCCGGCCTGAACGCCGTCATCCGGTCCGTCGTGCACCGTGCCGTCGCCGACCACGGTGACGAGGTCATCGGCTTCCGGGACGGCTGGAAGGGCCTCCTGGAGTGCGACTATCTGAAGCTCGACCTGGACGCCGTGGGCGGCATCCTCGCGCGCGGCGGCACCATCCTCGGCTCCTCCCGGGTCCGTCCCGAACATCTGCGGGACGGCGTGGAGCGGGCCAAGGGCCATGTCGAGGAGCTCGGGCTCGACGCGATCATCCCGATCGGCGGTGAGGGCACCCTGAAGGCCGCCCGGCTGCTGTCGGACAACGGGCTGCCGATCGTGGGCGTGCCCAAGACCATCGACAACGACATCGCGGTCACGGACGTCACCTTCGGCTTCGACACGGCGGTCGGTGTCGCCACCGAGGCGCTGGACCGGCTGAAGACCACCGCCGAGTCGCACCAGCGGGTGCTGATCGTGGAGGTCATGGGCCGCCACACGGGCTGGATCGCGCTGCACTCCGGCATGGCGGCCGGCGCGCACGCCATCGTCGTCCCGGAGCGGCCGTTCGACATCGACGAGCTGACGAAGAAGGTCGGCGAGCGGTTCGCGGCGGGCAAGCGGTTCGCGATCGTGGTCGCCGCGGAGGGGGCCAAGCCGCGCGCCGGTTCGATGGAGTTCGACGAGGGCGGCAAGGACATCTACGGCCACGAGCGCTTCGCGGGGATCGCGCGGCAGCTGTCCATCGAGCTCGAACAGCGGCTCGGCAAGGAGGCCCGCCCGGTCATCCTCGGGCACGTGCAGCGTGGCGGCACGCCGACCGCGTACGACAGGGTGCTGGCCACCCGCTTCGGCTGGCACGCGGTGGAGGCGGTGCACCGGGGCGAGTTCGGCCGGATGACGGCGCTGCGCGGGACCGACATCGTCATGGTGTCGCTGGCGGAGGCGGTCGAGACGCTGAAGACGGTTCCGGTGGAGCGCTACGACGAGGCGGAGTGCGTGCTGTAGCCGGCGCAGTTCCCCGCCCCCCTGAGGGTGTTGCGGCCGACCCCGGTCACGAGGGTGCCCGGGGTCGGCCGTACCCTGAGTGCGGACAGAAACCGCACAACCCCCACGAATCAGGAGCCGGCGATGGATCACAGCGGGCACGGCATGATGATGGATCTGCCGCCGTTCACGCTGGGGCGAGGGCTCGAGTGGTCGGCGGACCCGTTTTTCCTGGTCGCCTGCCTGCTGGGCCTCGGGCTCTACGGCTGGGGGGTCGTACGGCTGCGGCGGCGCGGGGACGCCTGGCCGGTGGCGCGGACGGTGTCGTACGTCGTCGGAGTGCTGACCATCGCCCTGGTGATGTGCACCGCGCTGAACGACTACGGCATGGTCATGTTCAGCGTGCACATGGTGCAGCACATGATCATCAGCATGCTGTCGCCGATCCTCATCCTGCTCGGCGCCCCGGTCACCCTGGCGCTGCGCGCCCTGCCGACGGCCGGCCGGGGGCGCAGGGGTCCGCGTGAGCTGCTGCTGGCGCTGCTGCACAGCCGGTACCTGCGCGTCATCACGCATCCGGCGTTCACCATCCCGCTGTTCATCGCGAGCCTGTACGGGCTGTACTTCACCCCGCTGTTCGACTTCCTGATGGGGTCGAAGACCGGGCACATCGCGATGATGGTGCACTTCCTGGCCGTGGGTGTCGTCTTCTTCTGGCCGATCATCGGCGTCGACCCCGGCCCGCACCGCCCGGGGTATCTGATGCGGATGCTGGAGCTGTTCGCGGGCATGCCGTTCCACGCGTTCTTCGGCATCGCGCTGATGATGGCGTCCACGCCGATGGTGGAGACCTTCACGCATCCGCCGGCCTCCCTCGGCATCGACGCGCTCTCCGACCAGAACGCGGCCGGCGGCATCGCCTGGGCGTTCAGCGAGGTCCCGTCCGTGCTGGTGCTGATCGCGCTGCTCTTCCAGTGGTACGGCTCCGAGCAGCGCCAGGCCAAGCGCCTGGACCGCGCCGCCGACCGGGACGGCGACAAGGAGCTGGAGGCGTACAACGCCTACCTGGCCTCGCTCAACGCGCGCGAGAGCTGAGGCATCCGCGAGGGGTGTGGCCCGGGGTATGCCCTCGGGGCCGTAATCGGGGCACCATGGTCTGCGACGGACCATGAGGAGGGTGTCGCGATGCCCGGTTCCAGCGGTTCCACGAACGGTGCCACCAAGGCGATGGGGGCGATGACCTTCGGCGGGCTCGTCCTCGTGACGGCCTACACGGTCGCACTCGGCAGCAACGGCTGGCTGTGGTTCGGCTGGGTGGTGCTGGGACTGCTGACCCTCGCACTGGTGGTCACCCAGTCCTAGAGCCGCCGCGGCGGGCGTGGCTGATTACAGTGCCCGCATGAACAGCAGGGCCGCGTCCTTCGACGACCTCGACCGGAAGATCATCACCGCGCTGATGGCGAACGCCAGGACCAGCTTCGCCGAGATCGGCGGGGCCGTCGGGCTGTCCTCCACGGCGGTCAAACGACGCGTGGACCGGCTCCGGGAGACCGGGGTCATCACCGGGTTCACGGCCACCGTGCAGCCCTCCGCCCTCGGCTGGCGCACGGAGGCGTACGTCGAGGTGTACTGCGAGGGCGCCGCCCCGCCGCGGCGCCTGGCGGAGGTCGTGCGCAACCACCCGGAGATCACGGCGGCCATGACGGTGACCGGCGGCGCGGACGCGTTGCTGCACGTACGGGCCCGGGACGTGGAGCACTTCGAGGAGGTGCTGGAGCGGATCCGCACCGAGCCGTTCATCCGGAAGACGATCAGCGTGATGGTGCTGTCCCACCTCCTCCCGGAAAGCCCGGAAGCCGGTGCCACCCACGCGGCACCGGAGTGAGCCGCACCATGCGCAGCACTCGTGCGTGAGGGCGGGAGAAGACGCAGCGATGCTGCGGATGTGCGCAGTCTTCGTTCCTTGTCGTCCGTCGGCGTCGCTTCTTACCTTTGTGTCACCCCTCAGTGACACACAGGAAAGCGGAGGAAACCCTCTGTGTCCGAAACACGTGTGCCGCGCCTTCGGCGCTTCCTCGTCTGCGAACCCAGACACTTCGCCGTGCAGTACGCGATCAATCCCTGGATGCACCCCGACCGTCCGGTCGACGTGGACCTCGCCCAGGAGCAGTGGCAGGAGCTGATCCGTGCCTACCGCGCCCACGGGCACACCGTCGACGCGGTCGAGCCCGTGCCCGGGCTGCCCGACATGGTCTTCGCCGCGAACGCGGCCTGCGTGGTCGACGGCCGGGTCTTCGGCTCCCTGTTCCACGCGCCCGAACGGCGCCCCGAGTCGGTCCACTACGACACCTGGTTCAAGGCGGCCGGGTACGACGTCCACCGCCCCGAGTCGGTGACCGAGGGCGAGGGCGACCTGGTGTGGACCGGCCGGTACGTGCTGGCCGGCACCGGGTTCCGCACCACCCGTGAGGCCCATCGGGAGGCGCAGGAGTTCTTCGGCCATCCGGTGATCGGCCTGAGCCTGGTGGACCCGTACTTCTACCACCTGGACACGGCGCTGTTCGTCCTCGACGACGACAACATCGTCTACTACCCCGAGGCCTTCTCCCCGGGCAGCCGCGAGGTGCTCCGGCGGCTGTACCCGGACGCGGTGCTCGCCACCCGCGACGACGCGATGGCCTTCGGCCTGAACTCCGTGTCCGACGGCCGGCACGTCTTCATCGCGCCGCGGGCCGAGGCGCTGGCCGCACGTCTGGCCGACCATGGTTATGTCCCCGTCCCCGTCGACCTGTCGGAGTTCCACAAGGCCGGCGGTGGCATCAAGTGCTGCACCCAGGAGATCCGCTGATGACCGCGCCCACCCGTGCAACCGCGCGCACGCGTACGTCCGCCGACCTGATCCGGGCGGAGGAGCCGGTCCTCGCGCACAACTACCACCCCCTGCCCGTGGTCGTCGCCCGGGCCGAGGGCACCTGGGTGGAGGACGTCGAGGGCCGCCGCTACCTGGACATGCTCGCGGGCTACTCGGCCCTGAACTTCGGCCACCGGCACCCGGCGCTGATCGAGGCCGCGCACCGCCAGCTCGACCAGCTCACGCTGACCTCGCGCGCCTTCCACAACGACCGGCTCGCCTCGTTCGCCGAGCGGCTCGCGGAGCTGACCGGACTGGACATGGTGCTGCCGATGAACACCGGCGCGGAGGCGGTGGAGAGCGGCATCAAGGTCGCCCGCAAGTGGGCGTACGACGTCAAGGGTGTCCCCGCCGACCGGGCGACGATCGTCGTCGCGGCGGACAACTTCCACGGCCGTACGACGACCATCGTCAGCTTCTCCACCGACGAGACGGCCCGGGCCGGCTTCGGCCCCTTCACACCCGGCTTCCGGATCGTGCCGTACAACGACCTGGCCGCGCTGGAGGAGGCGGTCGACGAGACGACGGCGGCCGTGCTGATCGAGCCCATCCAGGGCGAGGCCGGGGTGATCATCCCGGACGAGGGCTATCTGACCGGGGTCCGGGAGCTGACCCGGCGCAAGGGCTGTCTGTTCATCGCGGACGAGATCCAGTCGGGCCTCGGCCGCACCGGCCGGACCCTGGCGGTTGAGCACGAGGACGTCGTCCCGGACATGCTGCTGCTCGGCAAGGCGCTGGGCGGCGGCATCGTGCCGGTGTCGGCGGTGGTGGCCCGGCGCGAGGTGCTGGGCGTGCTGCACCCGGGCGAGCACGGCTCCACCTTCGGCGGCAACCCGCTGGCGGCGGCGGTGGGCACGGCCGTGGTCGAACTGCTGGAGACCGGGGAGTTCCAGCGCCGGGCCGCCGAGCTGGGGCTCGTCCTGCGGGGTGGTCTGGCCGACCTGGTCGGCAAGGGCGTGACCGGGTTCCGGGCGCGCGGGTTGTGGGCGGGCGTCGACGTCGACCCGGCCCTCGGCACCGGCCGCGAGATCAGCGAGCGGCTGATGCGGGAGGGGATCCTGGTCAAGGACACCCATGGCTCCACGATCCGGCTCGCTCCCCCGCTGACCATCACGGCGGAGGAGCTGCGCTCGGCACTGGACGCGCTGGAGAAGGTGCTCGGCGAGGGCTGAGACGGGGGCGGGGGGGGGGGGGGGGGGGGGGGGGGGGGGGGGGGCCCCCCCCCCCGTGTCCTTCTTCTCCCCACCCCCCCCCCCCCCCCCCCCCCCCCCCCCCCCCCCCCCCCCCCCCCCCCCCCCCCTCCCCCCCCCCCCCCCCCGCCCCCCCCCCCCCCCCCCCCCCCCCCCCCCCCCCGCCCGTCTCGGGGGGCGGCGCCGGTCAGCGACGGCCCGTCGCCCGCCGCCGCACCGACCAGAACAGCGCCGCCGAACCCAGCGCCAGCGCCGCCGCGCCGCCGACCGCGGCGTACGAGGCGCCGGAGGAGGCCCCGGTCTCGGCGAGGTTCGCCGCAGTGCCGTCCGCCTCGGGCCGGTTGGCCGGGGCCGCCGTGGCGGGCTTCGGCGAGGTGCTCGTCTCGCCGCCCCCGTGCCCGTGGTGCCCGACCGCCGACCGGCCGGCACCGGCCTCGATCTGCCGGTCCGAGGGCGCCGACGCGCTCGGGGCGGGCGTCGAGGATCCGCTGCCGCCGCCGAAGTCGACGTCGGAGCAGGAGTAGAACGCCTCCGGGCTGTCCGAGCGCTGCCAGACCGCGTACAGCAACTGCCGGCCCGTACGCTCGGGCAGGGTGCCGGAGAACGTGGAGAAGCCGCCTGAGGCGACCGGGTCCGTGGCCGTCGCGACCGGATGCGCCAGGTCCAGATCCGCCCAGGCCGTCGGCTTCGCCGGGTCGTAACCGGGCTTGGTCAGATAGACCTTGAAGGTGCCCTTGTGCGGGGCGGTCACGCGGTACTTGAAGGTGTACGACCCGCCGCGCACCCGCGTCGCCGGCCAGTCGGCACGGGCCAGGTCCAGCCCCTTGAACTCCTCGTTGCCGGCGCTGCACAGCTTGCCGTCCGGTATCAGCTGCCGGTGCCGCCCGGCGGCGTCGCCGATCCGGATGCCGTTCCAGTCGTACAGCGCCTGCGTGCCGCCGGCCGCCACGGCGGCCCTGCACGCCGCCGACTCCGGATGCTCCGGGCCCTCCGCGTAGCACTGCGCGACCCGGCTGACCGGGTCGCCCATCGAACCGTGCGCGGACGCGGGCACGGCGGCGAGCGCGGTGAGGCCGAGGGCGGCGACGGCGACGGCGGCGGCCTGGCGGCGTGCGGGCATGGGGGACTCCTCGCAGCGGTCTCTCGACAGGGGCTGATCCCGTGGGGGCGATTCGAAGCTAGCCCCAAGAAACCGTGGGATCGCCTGCTGAGGGCGGCTTGCGGAGATCCTTATGGTGCCGTTAAGGGAGTGCTGAGGCTGCGCTCAGGTAGGTACCGTGCGCCGCATGACGCACGCACGCATCCGGCCGGCCGGCGCGGCCGACGTACCCGCCGTGAAGGCCGTGACCGACGCGGCCTACCAGCACTACATCGAGCGCATCGGCGTGGTGCCGCAGCCCATGCGGGCCGACCACGCGGCGGACGTGGCCGCCGGAAAGGTGTTCGTCACCGGGGAGCCCGTGACCGGGCTGGTGGTCGTCGAGGCGTTCCCCGGCCATCTGCTGCTCCACAGCATCGCCGTCCACCCCGGCGCCCATGGACGGGGCGTGGGGCGACGGCTGCTGCACTTCGTCGACGCGCACGCGCGGACGCTGGGACTCGGCGAGGTCAGGCTCTACACGAACGCGATGATGTGGGAGAACCAGGAGATCTATCCGAAGTACGGCTATGAAGTCGTCGAACGCCGGGTCGACGGGCCGTACGACCGCATTCACTACCGCAAGATGCTGGACTGAGGGCTCGCCGGGCGTCAGCCGTCGGGCCACCAGGTGCGGGCGATGTCCTTGCGCACCTCGGGGCGCGCCGTGGGGGCCTGCTGCTCCGCGTCTTCGCGGACGCGGCGGCCGTCAGTCCTCTTCAGGGGCTTCTGCACGGTCACACGGCGCATGGCTGCCTCCTTCGGTGCCTACCGGGTATCCGCGATGTCACGGGGGTAGACACTTTCGGCGAGAGTTCCTCATCGGTGCCGGATTGTCAGTGGCGGGTGTCACTCTTCGGGTATGACGAAACAGAGTGGGACCACGGGTGCGCAGCGTGCCGGGGTGGACTGGGACGCCGAGGCCGCCGCGTTCGACGACGAGCCGGACCACGGCCTGCGCGACCCCGAGGTGCGGGCCGCCTGGGCCGTCAGGCTCCGGGGCTGGCTGCCCGAGCGCCCCGCCGACGTGCTCGACCTCGGCTGCGGCACCGGCAGCCTGTCGCTCCTCGCGGCCGAGCAGGGACACCGGGTGACCGGGGTCGACGGCTCCCCGGCCATGGTGGAGCGGGCGCGCGCCAAGCTCGCCGGACGCAACGCCGTGGTCCTGCACGGCGACGCCGCCGCCCCTCCGGTGGGGGAGCAGCGCTACGACGTCGTCCTCGTCCGGCACGTCCTGTGGGCGCTGCCCGACCCCGCGCGCGTCCTGCGGCACTGGCGGGCCCTGCTGCGACCCGAGGGCCGGTTCGTGCTGGTCGAAGGCGTGTGGGGCGCGCTCACCCCGGTCGGCATACCCGCCGCCCGGCTCACGGCCCTGCTGGAACCGGTGGCCGCGCGGGTGCGCGTGGAGCCCCTGTCCGACGACCCCGCGCTGTGGGGGAAGACCGTGACCGACGAGCGGTACGCGGTGCTGGCGACCGTGTGAGCACACCGTCACGGCAGCAACGCGTCGAAGCCGCCCCCGCGGGCCAGCGCCTCCAGCTCGTCCAGGGCGGCCAGCGCGGCGGACGCTGCCCCCGGATCCCGCTCCGCCAGCCCGCTCTCGGCGAACTCGTCCTCGTCCAGGCGGCGTACGTCCGTGCCGTCGCCGGAGCGCCACAGGTCCAGGTCGAGGTCCTCGACGACCAGCTCGCTGCCGGACCGCACGGCGGGCCGGGTGACGTCGCAGTACCAGCCCTTGACGGTGCCGTCCGCGGCCCGGACCTCCTTCACCGAGTACCAGCGGTCCCGCCAGTAGTGCTCGGTGAACACGTCACCGGGTTCGAAGCGCACGAACCCGAAGTCGCGCACGCCCCCGCCCGCCCACGGTGCGCGCACCGAGACGCGGACACCGTCGTCGGACAGCAGCTCCGCCGGGTAACGGATCTTCGTACGGCCGCCCTTGACCAGTACCACCTCCACCCGGTCAGCCGAGTTCGCGGACATAGCGCACCTCCGTGGCGCAGATCTCGTAGCCGAGCCACTTGTTGACCGCGATCATCGGGTCGTTGCCGGCGTCGTTGCCCGTGAAGGCCTCGGTGATGCCGGCCTCGCGGGCCCGGTGCAGGGAGTGGATCTTGGCGAGCTTGGCCAGACCCCGGCCGCGGTGGGCGCGGGCGGTACCGGTCATCGCCGTGGAGTATCTGGTGGCGCCGTCGGTGTAGGCCACGGTGAAGGCGACCGGTCGGCCGTCGACGACCACGGCCGTGGTCAGCTCGCGGCTCAGCAGCGGGTGCCGCCAGTTCTGCTCCAGCCAGGCGTCGTAGTCCGTGAACCGGGTCGGGATCATGCCGGGTTCGTCCGACACCGTCTCCGCGTCCAGTGCGAACAGCGGGCGCGGGTCGTCCGCGAAGTCGGCGGCGGTGCGCAGCTCGACGCCCCGCGGCACCTCCGGGAGCGGCGGGAGAGCGCCGTTCGCCAGGTCGAGCCGGAGGAAGTGGGCGGGCCGGCCCCTGGAGTAGCCGTGCCGCTCGGCGAAGGTCCGGTTGGCGGGCTCGTCGAGGACCCAGGTGTACAGCTTCGTCGCGCCGACGGTGGCGAGGTGCTCCTCCCCGGCCCGGACGAGCAGCCGGCCGGCGCCGCGCCCGGTCCGGCCCGGGCGCACATAGACGTTGAGGGTCCCCTGGCCCGGCTCCGGACTGTCCTGCACCAGCGACGCCCCGGCGGCGCCGATCACCTCGCCGTCCTCCTCCGCGACGAGCAGCCGGGTGCGGGCGTCGGGGTGACTGTGCACGAGGAAGTGCCGGATCGAGTCGGGGGTGAACAGGATGTACGGCAGGGCGAGATGGCGCACCCGGGCGTAGCCCTCGGTGTCGGCCGGGACGTCGGGGCGGAGGTCGCGCACGATCACGGTCATGGGGAGGCACCGTACGGGCAGTCGTGCCGGGGGTGCCTCTCATTTTCCTCCGCGTGCGGGACAATCGGCGCTGTGAGCCTGAAGATCCACATCGATGACAGCGCGCCGCCGTACGAGCAGGTGCGGGCGCAGATTTCCGAGCAGGCGCGGTCCGGGGCGCTGCCGGTGGGGTACCGGCTGCCGACCGTGCGCGGACTGGCCGAGTCGCTGGGGCTCGCGGTGAACACGGTGGCCAAGGCGTACCGGGCGCTGGAGGGCGACGGGGTCATCGAGACACGGGGACGCAACGGCACCTTCGTGGCCGCCGCGGGCTCGGCCGCGGAGCGGGAGGCGTCGCTGGCCGCGCAGGCGTACGCCGAGCGGGTGCGGCGGCTGGGGCTGGCGGAGGAGGAGGCGCTGGCCGCGGTGCGCGACGCCCTGCGGGCGGCGTACGGCTCGTAGGACCTGTCCGGCGGATCATGCCGGTGTCGCCGGGCCCGGGTCACCGGTGTGCCACGGGCTCCGGTGTCCGCGTCACCGTGCGGCCGGCCTTGCGTGCCGCCCGGGCGAAGGTCACCGCGTCCCGCACCGCCGCGCCCCCGGGGTCGTTGTTGAAGTACGCGTACACGTCCTCCGCGTCGGACCACGTCGTCGCGATGCGGTCCACCCACGTCTCCAGACTGCGCCGGCCGTAGCGCGGCCACGGCTGGGCCCGGCCCTGGTGGAAGCGGACGTAGCCCCAGGGCGCCGTGCGCCACAGCGGGGTGACCGGGCGGGCCTGGACGTCCGCCCAGCACAGGGCCGCTCCCCGGGACGACAGCACGTCCCGCACCTGGGGGATCCACCAGGAGTCGTGGCGCGGCTCGACCGCCACCCGCGTCCCCGCGGGGAAACGGGCCAGGCAGGCGTCCAGCAGGGACGGGTCGGCGCGCAGGGTCGGCGGGAGCTGGAGCAGGACCGGGCCCAGCCGGTCGCCCAGGCCCGCCGCGTGGGTCATCAGCCGGTGCACCGGCTCCTCGGGGTCCTTCAGCCGCTTGATGTGGGTCAGATAGCGGCTGGCCTTGACCGCGACCACGAAGTCCGGCGGCACCCGCACACGCCACGCGGCGAAGGTGTCGTACGACGGCAGCCGGTAGAAGGCGTTGTTGATCTCCACCGTCGCGAAGAACCGGGTGTACTCCTCCAGCCACAGCCGCGCCGGGACCCCGGCCGGATACACCAGGTCCCGCCAGTCCTTGTACTGCCACCCCGAGGTGCCGACGAACAGGGTCATACCCTCATCAAAGCACTACAGGTACAGCCCCGCGTCCGCCCCGTCGCGCGCCCCCGGCACCGACGCGGGCGTCGTGCCCCGGCGCAGCGCGTACAGCTCGGCCAGCGTCGCTCCGTCCCGGCCGACGCCCTCCTCCGTGCCGAGCCAGTTCGCCGCCTCCCGGCGGGTCAGCCGGCCCACCTCGATGCGGGCCAGACAGCGGCCGGGGCGGACCACGGCGGGGTGCAGACGCTCCAGGTCCTCGTTGGTGGTCACGCCCACCAGCACGTTGCGTCCCTGGCCGAGCAGGCCGTCGGTCAGGTTGAGCAGCCGGGACAGGGCCTGGCCGGCGGTGTGCTTGGCCTCGCCGCGGATCAGTTCGTCGCAGTCCTCCAGCAGGAGCAGCCGCCAGCGGCCCTTGCCCGCGCCGTCCTCCTCGCCGATCGCGATGTCCATGAGATACCCGACGTCGCTGAACAGCCGCTCCGGGTCCAGCACACAGTCCACCTGGCACCAGTCGCGCCAGGACCGGGCGAGCGTGCGCAGCGCGGAGGTCTTGCCGGTGCCGGGCGGGCCGTGCAGGAGCAGCAGCCGGCCGGCGATGTCCTCCGGCGTGGTCTTCATCAGGCGGTCCATGGCTTCCGCCACCGGCTCCGTGTAGTTGGGCCGCACTTCCTCCCAGGTGCCCGCGGAGATCTGGCGGGTGGTGCGGTGCGGGCCGCGGCGCGGCGAGACGTACCAGAACCCCATCGTCACGTTCTCCGGCTGCGGTTCCGGCTCGTCGGCCGCGCCGTCGGTCGCCCGGTCCAGCACCGACTTGGCCAGTTCGGCGCTGGTCGCGGTCACCGTGACGTCCGCGCCGCGGTTCCAGCGGGAGACCAGGAGCGTCCAGCCGTCGCCCTCGGCGAGGGTCGCGCTGCGGTCGGCGTCGCGGGCGACCCGCAACACCCGGGCGCCCTCCGGCACCAGGGTCGCGCCGGAGCGCACGCGGTCGATGTTGGCCGCGTGCGCGTACGGCTGCTCGCCCGTCGCGAAGCGGCCGAGGAACAGCGCGTCGACGACATCGGAGGGTGAGTCGGAGTCGTCGACGTGGAGCCGGATCGGCAGAGCGTCGTGTGGGTTCGCAGACATGCCGCCATGATCCGCCACCGATGCGCTCGGCGCACGGCATTTCCGCCGCTTGTTCCGTGTCATCCCAACCCTGCCCGCGCCGTGGCCCGCGCCGTTAGTGTTGTCCTTGATGGGACGTCATGGGTGGTATTCGGGGGCTCGGCGGTGGCGGCTCACCGCCCTGCTCGGTGCGGGAGTGGCCGCGCTGGCCCTGGTGGTGACCTTGATCAACGCGCTGCCCGGCAACGGCGCGAGCACGGCCGGCACCACCCGCGCCGGCGACCGGGTGCACGGCACGCCCGCCACGGTGCCCGCGCACCCGCAGCCGTACGTGGGCTGGGGCTTCACGCACACCCAGTACAGCGCCGACCAGGGCAGCGCCGCGGCCACCGGGCGGGTCGAGCGGCTGCTGGCCAAGGACGGCGGGCTGCCGCAGGACCAGGCCCTCATGGGCTGGGGCGCGGACAACCCCGAGCCGGTGAAGGGCCGTTACGACTTCGGCTCGTTGGACCGCCGCATCGACTTCGTCCGCAGGTCGGGCGGCACCCCCGTCATCACGCTGTGCTGCTCGCCGGACTGGATGAAGGGCGGCCGGGCCGGCGTCGGCAACACCGACTGGAGCCGGGCCGCGCTGGAGACCGCGCCCACCCCGGACCACTACCAGGACTTCGCCGACCTCGCCGCGACCGTCGCCCGGCGGTATCCCGACGTCCGCCACTTCCTCGTCTGGAACGAGTTCAAGGGCTTCTGGAACGACGCCCGGGGCCGCTGGGACTACGAGGGCTACACGAAGCTGTACAACCTCGTCTACCGGGCGCTGAAGAAGGTCGACAAGGACATCATGGTCGGCGGGCCGTACCTGGTCATGGACAGCCTCGACCCGCGCGACCAGAACGCCTCCGGCGCGCTGAAGGGGCCCTGGGGCGCCATGGACCAGCGGGTCCTGGACGCCTTCGGCTACTGGAACACCCACAGGGCGGGCGCCGACTTCGTGGTCGTCGACGGCTCCAGCTACACCAACGACGACGAGCTGCTGCCCGACGAGTTCGCGGCCACCGACAAGCTCACGGCCGTCAGCCAGTGGGTGCGGCGCCGGACCGGGGACCTTCCCCTGTGGTGGGCGGAGTACTACGTCGAGCCCGCCGACCGGGGCGACGACCGCACGGGCTGGTCCGAGACCCACCGCCGGGCCGTCCACGCCGCCGGACTGATCGCCCTGGCCAGGGGCGGCGCCGACTCCGCCTTCTACTGGAACCCGGAGGAGAAGCAGGGCCCGGGCTGCCCCGGCTGCCTGTGGACCCCGACCGACACCGCGGACGGGGGCCGGCCGCTGCCGATGTACGGCCTGCTGTCCCGCTTCGACAAGGCGTTCCCGCCGGGCACCCGGTTCGAGAAGGTGTCCGTCGCCCCGGACGACGTGCCGAACGTGCGGGTGCTGGCCGACAGCCGGACGGTGCTCGTCGTCAACATCCTGGACCGGACGATCAGCGCCCAGGTCGACGGCAGACGGTTCGCCATGCGGGCCTACGAGGTGAGGTGGCTCGACCGCTGAGCCACCCCGCTCCCGTCACTTCATGGTCAGGAACCGCTGCACCAGCGAGGCCAGCAGCAGCGCCAGCAGGGGCACCGAGAACCAGAAGGTGCCCTGCAGCCATCGCAGTCGGCGCACGCCGGGCCGTGCCGCGACCCGGACCACCTCGCGGGCGGTGAGCAGCAGGATCAGCGCCACGGCGGCGAGCGCGCCCGCCACCGACCACGGCGTCCAGGTCACCTGCGGCCCGATCGGCCCCGGATCCGGCTTCGGCACCGGGCCCGCCGGCTGCCTGCGCAGGGCGAAGACGGTGACGTCGTCGTTGACCAGGACCTTCGTCAGTTCCTTCCGGTCGTCCAGATTCCTGAGCAGCCTCGACTCCCAGGTCGCCGAGTAGCCCGCGTCCAGCTCCAGATAGGTGACCTGACTCTCGTTGACCATCAGATACGAGTGCGGACCCGCGTCCTTCAACGCCTTGACCAGGCCCGCCACCAGCACCGGGTCGACCGGCGCCTGCGTCGGCACGTAGTTCACCCGCTCCATGTCGCGCGCGCCCCACGGCATCGCCGGTGTCACGTCGTTGACCGGGTCCTGGGTCAGCCACAGCAGCCGTACGGTCGGCCTGTCGTGGGCGTACACCCAGTTCATGGCCGCGACCTCACCGGGCCGCGTCCTTTCGAACGGCTCGTTGCCCCAGCGGGCCACCAGGAAGCCGCCCATCAGCAGCAGCCCCGCCAGCAGCGCGGCCGGCGGGGCGAGGCTCGCCCGGTCCTGCGCCCGCTCCTCGGCGGTGACCCCGCTGCGCGGGAAGAGGGCGAGGGCGCCGAGCAGGGCCGCGCCGGGCAGGGCGAACATGAAGACGCGCAGCGCCATCTCACCGCCGTACGACTGCATGCCGAAGCCCAGGAACGGCACGAAGGTGAGCACCAGCAGGGACCGCTCCCGGTACCGGTGGAGGCGCCGCCGCCACCAGCCCCAGCAGGCGAGGCCCATCACCGAGCCGGCCAGCAGCACCCGGGTGTACAGCACCAGCTTGTGGGTCGGACTCCCGCCCTGGATGCGGCCGGACACGGAGGTCGAGACATTGCTGCCGACGCCGCCGACCCCACCGAACAGGTCGTCGAAGTGCCCGGACCAGTACGGCTCGGCCATGAAGCCGACCCAGACCGCGACCAGCACCGCGAACAGCAGCGGCAGCCCGCGCAGTTCGGACCGGCCGGCCAGGACCAGGACGGCCAGCACACCGAGCATCACGAACGGGGTGAGCTGGTGCGCCGGCACGCAGGCCGCGTACAGCCCGATCAGCACCAGCAGCAGCACCGCCTTCTGCCGCCGGTCGGTGCGCTCCACCTCGGCCTCGCCCGGGCGCAGCCGGGTCCAGATCACGCCCGGGGCGCGGAACCAGACCAGCAGGACCGCTACGAAGACGAGGTACAGCAGATAGGTGAAGCCCTGCGGGGAGAAGTAGTCCTGGCCGACCCAGCCGCTCAGCACGAAGATCCAGACCCCGGTCCACTTCGCCCGCCAGCTGGCCCGCAGGGAGCGGGTGAGCAGGAACAGCGGTGCCAGATAGGCGAGTTGAACGGCGGTCGGCCACCAGCGCAGGATCTGCGTGAAGTCGTCGACGCCGCACGCCCTGCCGACGAACGCGGCCGCCGCGAAGAACCCCGGCCAGCTCCAGCGGGCGTCCAGGTCCGGTACGGCGGACCCGGTGCGGTCGATGTAGTCGATGAAGCCCAGGTGCTGCCAGGCCGTGGCGAACCGCGGCTCGGTCTCGATCACGGCGGGCAGCGCGTGCAGGGACACCACGGTCGCCAGCAGCGTGACGAGCAGCAGCGCCCGGTGCTCGCGGCGCAGCCGGAGCAGCGAGGCGAACACCGTGACCAGCAGGGCGGCGCCCACCAGCGTCGGCAGCGGCAGCACGGAGACGAGCCCGAGCCCGCCCATCCCGTCCAGATCGGCCTCACCGAGCCGCAGCGCGGGCACCCAGTACAGCAGGAGCGCGGCGACGAGGAGACAGCCGAGGACGACACCGGGGCGGGTGGGCAGCAGAGGGCCGCGGGGGCCGGGCGGCGGCTCCTCGGACCCGGGAAGCACCACCTCCTCGTCCTCCACGGCGCGTCGGAGCGCCGACTCGTCGGACGGCGCGCCGGTCTCCGCCTGCGTGAACGGCGCGTCCACCTCGACCCCGTCGAACGGCGCGGCCACCTCCGCCTCCTTGAGCAGGGCCGCCTCGGCCGGCCCCAAAGACGCCTCGGCGCCCGGCTCCGGCTGCTCGACCGGCGCGGGCAGGCCCGCGGGCGGGGTGCCCGGGCCGGGCCGGACGTCCGGCCGGCGTTCGACGTGGTCGAAGTCGACGTGGATGCCGAGGGCGAGGGTGTCGTGGTCCAGCGACCAGGCCGGGCCGCGCCGGTGCGCCGCCGAACCGGCCGGGACCTCGCGGGGTCCGAGACCGAGGTCGGCGAGGTCGCCGTCCGGTGCCGCGGTCTCCGGTACGGGGGCGGGCGCGGAGCGGATCGTCCGCCACAGCCGGGGCGCCGCGATCGCCACGATCACCGTGAGGCTGGCGATCTCGGCGACACCCGCGCCGGTCAGCCCCATCCGGGGCAGAAGCAGCAGCGTCAGGCTGAGCACGAGCACGCACAACAGGCCCTGCAGCCAGGCGAGCCCGGCGGTGCGGCTCTGCGCGCGCAGCACCGCGAAGTACGTCTCCATCACCACCCGGAGCACCCCGCCGACCGCGAACCAGCGCAGCAGCGGGGTCGCCGCGTCCGCGTAGCCGGGGCCGAAGACGCCCAGGATCCAGGGGGCGCCGACGAACAGCACCACGGCGATGGGCAGCATGATCCGGGCCATCCGCTTCAGCGCGGACCGGGTGTTGGCGGCCAGCCGCCCCGGGTCGTGCGAGCCCTCGACCGTCAGGGAGGCACCCATGTTGATGGCGAGCAGGTTGGTGGTGCCGCCGATGGTGGTGGCGATGTAGAAGTACGCGTTGTCCTCGGAGCTGACCTGCGAGGCGATGATGACCGGGACGAGGTAGACCACGGCGAGCGAGAAGAGCGAGCCGGTGTAGTCGCCGGCCAGGAACCTGCCGATCTCCTTCAGCGACGGCGGGCGGGCGTGGTCCTCGGTCGCCTCGACGTGCCGGGGCACCAGCCGCCGGAACACCAGCCAGCCCAGCGGCACCACCGAGGTGGCGATCGCGGCGATCCAGGACACGAAGACGCCGGTGGTCGGGACGGCCACCGCCAACGCGACCAGCAGGCCCAGCTTGACCGCCGAGAACACGGTGTTGCCGACCGGCACCCAGGGCGCGCTGCGCAGCCCGGTCAGCACACCGTCCTGCAGGGTGAGCAGGTTCCAGGCGACGACGGCCGCGATGAAACCGAGGCCGTTCACCGGCCCGTGCAGGAAGCGGTACGACGGCCCCCAGGTGTCCAGTGTCAGCAGGAAGAGGCCGGCCGCCAGCGCGACGACCAGCGAACTGCCCGCGTAGGTGCGGAAGACGAGCCGGGCGGTGCGCCGCCCGGACACCGGGATGAAGCGGGCCAGGGCGCCGGTCAGGGTCACCGCGGTCAGCCCGGCGAGGAACTTCATCGCGGCGATGGCGGCCGAGCCCTGCCCCACCGCGGAGTCGGAGTAGTAGTGGGCCGCCGCCAGCCAGAAGCCGAGGCCGAGGACGGCGGAGATGCCGGTGTTCAGCATCAGCGCGTAGGCGTTGCGGAACAGCTGGCTGCCGCCGGGGGGCCGGCCCGTCCCGGGCAGGCGGAGCCGGCGCCCGGACGGTGCGGGCGCCGCGGTACCGGGCGTGGCGGTGTCGGTGGTGGTCGTCGTGTCAGACACGGGAACGGATGGCCTTCCGGCGGACCTGGCGTGCTCTGCGGACGAGGGCGTAGCCCTTGGTGAGGGCCCGGTCCCGGGCGAACGTACGGGCGATCGCGCGGCCCTGGAGCAGCCGCTCGAACTCCTCGATGCCGGTGCTGCGGCGCACGGTGACGCGTTGCAGGGCGTACGGCCCCTGCCGGCGCCGGGCGAGCCCGTTGCCGACGGCGAGCGCCTGGTCGTACCCGGCCGCCCGCACCGCCCGGCGGACCCGGCCGCTGGAGTAGCCGTAGGGGTAGGCGAACGACAGCGGCCGGGTGCCGAGTTCGCCGGTGACGATCTCGGTGCAGCGCACCAGTTCCGCGTGCAGCGAGGCGTCGTCGAGCTGGTCGAGCTGCGGGTGGGTGTGGCTGTGCCCGCCGATCTCGACGCCGGTGGCGGCGAGGTCGCGCACCTGCTGCCAGTCGAGCATGGTGTCCAGGCCGCCGCCCATGTCGTGGGCGCCCCGGATCCAGCCCGTCGAGACGAACAGGGTGGCGGGGAAGCCGTGCTTGGCGAGGACGGGCAGGGCGTGCCGGTGGACGCCCTCGTAGCCGTCGTCGAAAGTGATCAGCACCGGCCGCGCGGGCAGCGCCCGTCCGGACCGCCAGCCCGCCGCCAGTTCGGCGGTTGTCACCGGCGTCAGCCCCAGGTCACCGACGAGTGCCAGCTGCTCGGCGAAGGCCTCCGGTGCGACCGACAGACCCCGGGTGGCGTCGTTGGGCGCGCTCGCGACGGAGTGGTACATCAGAACCGGTACGGCTGCGTCGGTCATGTGTCCGCTCCCTCCGCCGCACTGCCCGCGGCGACCGGCACCACCGAGAAGGTCGCCGTGCCTCGCCGGGCGCGTGCCGTGCCCACCAGGTAGCCGCCCGCCGCCGTGAGCACCCCTGCGACGATCGCGCCCGCGCGCCCCGCGCCGCCCGGGCGGGCGAGGAGGGCGTCGCGCAGGCCGCGGGCGATTCCCGCGGGCAGGACGCGGGTGGTGTAGCGGCGTTCGGACTCCAGGCCCTTGGCGGCGCCGACGCTGCGGGACACCAGGGCCTTGGAGAGGCCCTCCGCGTAGGTGCGGGTACGGAAGTAGGCGAAGTGCTCGCGGGCTTCCGGCACCCGGTGGTGGATCACCGCCCGGTCGTCGATGAGCAGAACGGCGTCGGGCCGGGCGCGGCCGAGGCGGATGCACAGCTCCGTCTCCTCGCAGCCCAGCGGGCGCCGGTCGCCGTCGCGGCCGATGCCGGTCGCGAAGCCGCCGGCCGCCTCGAACGCCGAACGCCGGAAGGAAGCGTTTCCGCCCAGCACGTTGCGCACCCGGACCCGGCCCGGCGGCAGACCCCGGTAGGTGCAGCCGACCACCCAGTCGAACTCCTCCGGGAACCAGGCCGGGCGACGGCCCGACGCCCAGACCGGCACCGTGCGGCCGCCGACCGCCAGCACGCGCGGGTCGGCGTACCCCTCGGCGAAGCGGCGCAGCCAGTCCCGCTCGGCCACGGCGTCGTCGTCCAGGAAGGCGATCACCTCGCCCCGGGAGGCGGCGATGCCGGTGTTGCGCCCCGCCGACAGGCCGCGCGGCCCGGCGTTGGCGAGCACGCGCACCCCCGAGGTCTCCTTGTACTCACGCTCCAGCCGCTCCCGCAGGGCGGTGTTGTGGTCCACGACCAGAAGTGTCTCCAGCGCCGGATACGACTGCGCGCGCACCGAGGAGACCGCCGCGAGGATGTCCTCCCAGCGGTCCTCGGTGTACACGCAGATCACGACGGAGATGCCGGGATCCTTCAAGACACCTCTCCCCGGACCGTGTCGAGCAGCGGCGAGGGGTGTTCCTGGCGGCGCAGCTCGCGCCGGTTGGAGCGTTCTCCCAGGATCACCTTGAGCACCCGGAAGCCGTCCCGCACGGCCCGCAGATTGCTCGTGCCGTGGATGCGCAGGTACTCGTGGCTGGGGATCTCCTGCACCTTCAGCCCCGCCTTGACCACTCTGATGTTCATCAGTGTCTCGACCTCGAAGCCGGTGCAGTCGAGCTCGATCTTGTCCAGGCAGTGCCGCCAGAACGCGTTGTAGCCGTAGCACAGGTCGGTGTAGCGGGCGCCGAACTTGCGGTTGACGACCGTGCACAGCGCCCAGTTGCCGAGCTTGCGGATGAAGGTCATGTCGTCGGTGCCGCCGCCGTTGGCGAACCGCGAGCCCTTGGCGAAGTCGGCACCGGAGACCAGCGCGGAGACGTACGACACGATCTCGCCCCCGTCGGCCGAGCCGTCGGCGTCGACCATCACGATGATGTCGCCGGTGCACGCCTCGAACCCGGTGATCAGGGCGTCCCCCTTGCCCTTGCCCCGCTGTTCGACGACCTTCACCTGCGGCCACAGCGAACGGGCCACCTCGACGGTGTCGTCGGTGGAATTGCCGTCCACCAGAACGACTTCGTGTATCCAGTCCGGAAGGGTCTTGAAGACGTAGGGCAGATTCTCCGCCTCATTCATGGCGGGAATCACCACGCTCACCGGCGGAGTGATCGCCAGGTGAGAGGAGATGGGCCGATAGTGGGCGGCGATTAACGGATCTTGGCCCGCATTCGGCGTACGCAGAACGGAACTCATGAGCTGGTCCCTCTCGTCCGGTGGACCGCCCGCCCCTGGGCGGCCCGGCTCTGTGTCCGGTTCGAAAGGGGGGTTCTCGTCCCCGGCACGGCGAACCGCTCTCCGCACCCGAGGATGAGCTGGCAAAGCTGGCCGGCCTGCCGGAAGAAGAAGGCAGCCGGTCGCGCGGCACGGCTCGGTCACACACTGCGGTCACCGAGCGCGGCACCCCCCTACCGCGCCCCGCGACGGAACGTCACGGCCCTGAGCCCTCCCCTGAACCGTATGACGACGGACCGATGCGGGTGAGATGTACGACGGTATTGACGATTGAAGCAGAATGGCAAGACCTGGAAGGTGGTCTCACGTTTTTGTTGGTTTGGCCGTTACACAACGTTGACCTGCATTGATCACTCTTGGGAGTGTTTCCTCGAACGGAATTTCCCCCGGGCGAGGACGGACAGGAAGAGCAGCAGACTGAGCCCGGTCACCGCGACGACTCCGCCGCGGACCGACCAGCGGTGCACGGCCAGCATGCCCTGGGCAACCAGCATGTCCACCACCACCGCGCCCGCAAGCGCGGTGAGCACCCGGCCGTAGGGATCCAGCCCGCGCAGGGTTGCAGCGATCCCCGCGGCCGGCGCCGCGAGCAGGAAGAACAGCGTGCACGGACCGCGCAGCGGTGAACCGGAACCGGTGAGCGCGAGTAGCGCGCCGACCGCGCCGACGGCCGTGGCCGCCCCCGCGAGCAGCGGTGACAGGTCCCTCCCCGGCCCCGTCCGCGCCCGCCCGGCGTCACCCTCGGCGCCGTCCGGTGAAGGTGTCTTGATACCTAAGGTCTGCATTGGCGACTTTGCCCCCCGACGCGCCGGATGCCGGGCTTCAATGTCGCGCAGGCCCGAGCGGCCCGTCAAGACGACCGTCCGCCTCTAAACATGTGTTCCCGTCAGGTCCGGCGCGCTCTTCGTGGTGGAGAAACCCCAAAAGTTTTGGCATGGACACTTCCTGTCAACACGCGTAGTTGCTACGACAGTTATGGCAGAGATCCTGCTAAAGGGAGGTTCCATGAGACGTTCCCGACTTACCGGATTCGTGACCTCGCTCCTCCTCGCCGCCGGCCTGTCCCTCACCGGGGCGGCGACGGCGCAGGCTTCCTCGACAGCCGCGACCGGCGGCTACGTGGCTCTCGGCGACTCCTACTCCTCAGGGGTGGGTGCCGGCAGCTACATCAGCTCCAGCGGTGGCTGCGACCGCAGCACCAAGGCGTACCCGTACCTGTGGAACGCCGCCCACAACCCGTCCTCGTTCGCCTTCAACGCCTGCTCCGGCGCGAAGACCGACGACGTGCTCGCGAGCCAGCTCGGTTCCCTCAACTCCGCCACCGCCCTGGTGTCCCTCACCATCGGCGGCAACGACGCGGGATTCTCCGACGTCATGACGACCTGTGTGCTCCAGTCCGACAGCGCCTGCCTGTCCAAGATCAACGCGGCCAGGGCGTACGTCGACTCCACGCTCCCCGGCAAGCTCGACACCGTCTACGACGCGATCAGCGCCAAGGCCCCGTCCGCCCGGGTGGTCGTCCTCGGCTACCCCCGGTTCTACCTGCTCGGCCAGACCTGCCTCGGCCTGTCCGAGACCAAGCGGTCCGCGATCAACGGTGCGGCCGACTACCTGGACACCGCCATCGAGAAGCGCGCCCTGGACCACGGCTTCGTCTTCGGCGACGTCCGCACCCCCTTCACCGGCCACGAGATCTGCTCCGGCAACTCCTGGCTGCACAGCGTCAACTGGCTGAACATCACCGAGTCGTACCACCCCACCGCGGCCGGCCAGTCCGGCGGCTATCTGCCGGTGTTCACCAACGCGGCCTGAGCCGCACGGGACGGCACCACCGTCCATCCGAGCCTTCGCGCGTCCACCCGTCCGAGTGAACTGTCCGGGTGAATTCCCACGAGGGACCCTCAGGGATTCCGAGGGTCAGTCCTCAGGGGGTTCTCAGGGGGTTCTCAGTGGGAAGCCGAAGGAGACGCGGAGGCCCCGTCCGACGGGGTCTCCGTCGCCGTCGAGCAGGTCACCGAGAACGGCACGGAGTTCGACGTCGTCCGCACGGGAGCGCGCACCTCGACGCTGATCTCGTTCTCGATCGTCCCGCTGCCGGAGTAGGCCGTCACGGTCACCCGCGTCTGCCGCGTCCGCCCGCCGTCCGCCGGGAACGACAGCGTCTTCCACTCCGGGTCGGAGACCGACCCGTGCGCGAGCACCCACCGGTACTCCACCTGCGTGGGCACCCGCCCGACCGTGAACGTCGCCGTGAACGCGGGTGCCTGCGCGGTCGGCGGCGGACAGCTCCCGGCGTACGTCGTGTGCGCGCCGGCCAGCGTGACGTGCACCGACTGGGCCGGCGCGCTGCTCGCCGGGCCGCTGCTCGGCGAGGGCGGCGGCGCCGACGTGTGCGCACCGCTGCCGGAACCGGGGGAGGCGGAGTGCCGCGCGGTGCCGCTCGCCCGGCTGGTGTGCGCGCCGTCGGTCCCGCCGGAGCCGTTGTCGCGGTTCAGCAGCGCGTACGTCAGCCCTGCCAGCGCCAGCACGAGCACGAGCACCCCGGCGACCAGCACCGCGCCGGCCCGCCTGCCGCGCTCCGGTTCACCGGCCGTGGTCCGGGGCTCCTGATACCCCGTGGGCAGCGGCATCGGCGGGGTCGGAGCCGGCTGCCGCGGCCCGGCCGCGAGCGTCGGGTCGTACGGCGAGACCGGCACCGGCGCGGTGCGGGCGGAGGGCGCCCCGCCCGCCGCGACGATCCGCAGGTCGTGCTCGGCCTGCTCGGCGGACAGCCGCTCGGCGGGGTCCTTGCGCAGCAGGCCCTCGATGACCGGGGCGAGCGGCCCGGCCCGGCGGGGCGGCGGCAGCTCCTCGTCCACCACGGCACGCAGGGTGCTCAGCGGGGTGTCCTGGCGGAACGGGGAGTCACCCTCCACGGCCGCGTACAGCAGCACGCCCAGCGACCACAGGTCCGACTCAGGGCCCGGCGTGCGCCCCAGCGCGCGCTCCGGCGCGAGGAATTCGGGGGAGCCGATCACCTCACCGGTCATGGTCAGCGCCGAGCTGCCCTCGACCGTGGCGATGCCGAAGTCGGTGAGGACCACCCGGCCGTCGTTCGCCAGCAGCACGTTCGCCGGCTTCACGTCCCGGTGCAGCACCCCGGCGGCGTGCGCGGCGCGCAGCGCGGCCAGCACCTCGGCACCGACGTGGGCGGCCCGCTGCGGCGACAGCGGACCCTCGGCCTCCAGCTGGTCGGCGAGGGACAACCCGCGCACCAGCTCCATCACGACCCAGGGGCGGCCGCCCTCCAGCGCCACGTCGTACACCGTGACGACGTTGCGGTTCGCCACCCGGGCCGCCGCCCATGCCTCGCGCTCCAGGCGCGTGTACAGCCGTTCGACGTCCGACGCGGGCAGTCCGGCCGGGGCCCGCACCTCCTTGACGGCCACCTCGCGGTGCAGCACCTCGTCACGGGCGCGCCACACGGTGCCCATGCCGCCCTCGCCCAGCGGGGCCAGCAGACGGTAGCGGCCCGCGATCACACGCTCAGGGCCGTATTCTTCGGACACGGGCGCCCCCCACGGCATCTCACGTGATTCCTCCACAAACGTAGCTCAGCCCAGCGCCGATGCCGCCCCCTTGAGCACCAGTCCGGCACCCAGGGCGACGACGACCAGCGCGGACACGAGGGGCAGGGTGCGGTGCACCAGGCCGGCCACCGGATGGGTGCTCCAGCGCGGGCGCCGGTCCAGCACTCGGGTGACCCCCGAGCCCAGCCGGACCACGGCGAACCCGGCCGCCGTGAGCGTCAGCGCCAGCCCGGCGCCGTACGCCACGACGAGCAGCAGCCCGAACCAGGCCTTGCCGAGCGCGGCGGCACCGACCAGCACGACGACCGCGGAGGGGCTGGGCACCAGCCCGCCGGCGAACCCGAGGAGGATCGTGCCGCGGAGGGTGGGGGCGGTGGGGTGGCTGTGGGTGTGACCGCCGTGGGTGTGCTCGAGGACGTGCGCGTGGGGGTGGGGGTGCCCGTGCGGGCCGTGGTCGTGACCGTGGTCGTGCTGGTGGTCGTGGTCGTGATGGCCGTGGTCGTGACCGTGGTGGGGGGCGCCCACGGTGGCCAACTGGCGCTCCTCCACCTCCGCATGGGCATGCGTGTGCCCGTGTCCGTGCGCATGTCCGTGTCCGTGTTCGTGTTCGTGTTCGTGTCCGTGGGAGCGGTTGCGCCAGGCCCGGCGTACGAGGTTGGCGCCCGCCGCGAGGACGAGGAGGCCGCTGGCGATGCCCAGCCAGGCGATCACCGACGGGGTGGCGGCGGAGCCGGCCGTGACCAGCAGGCCCAGAGCGACCACGCCGAGGGTGTGGGTCACCGTGACCGAGGCGGCCAGCGGCAGCACGTCCCGCAGCCGGGCCCGGCCCCCGCGCGCGGCGGCCGAGGCGGCCATCAGCGTCTTGCCGTGCCCCGGCGCGAGGGCGTGCAGGGCGCCGAGGACGACGGCGACGAGGAGGGCCAGCGCGGCGAAGCCGAGGGTGAGGTGGTCGCGGGCCACCAGGTTGTCCAGGGCGCGGGTCCAGCGGTCGGCGCCGCGCGGCAGGACGGAGGCGCCCGGTGCGTCCTGCCGCTCCTCGGCGAGGGCCGGGCCTCCGGGGCGGACGCGCAGCGAGGCGTCGACCGTGTCGGCGGGGGAGGACAACAGGTCCTTCGGATAGGTGGTGAGTTCGTGCGAGACGGAGCTCTTCGGTACGTCCGTCCCGGTGAGCGTCATGCGGTCGCCGCGCGCGGTGATCTCCCGCCAGCCGGGCCCGCTGGTGGCGCCCGCGCTGTGGAAGCCGACGGCGACGGACCGCGTGTGGGGCAGGGGTGCGGTGAACCGGCACGTCACGCGAAGGGTGTGGAGCCCGGCCTGGCCCGGCCGCAGCTCGGCCCGGGCGGAGCCCGGGGTCAGCGTGGCCGGCCGGCCGGCGACGGTGAGTCTGCTGTCCCGCGCGGCCCCGGCGCAGCGTTGCTCGGCCCACGACGCCAGGCCGAGTCGCTGGATGCCGGGCTCGGCCTGGGTCGCCGGGATCTCGGCGAGGTCCTCCACGTGGTCGACGCGGAGCTGCCCGGGGGCGGCGACGAGACCGTCGTAGCGGTTGACGGTGAAGTTGCCGAGGGGGTGGGCGCTCGCGGCCGTGGCCGGGGTGAGCGCGAGGGCGCAGGCGGCGGTGAGGACGGCCGCTGCGGTGGCGAGTGGGCGGCGGAGGTTCACCGGGCCGCCTCCAGGGCCTTGCGGGCCTTCGCGGCGCCCAGGGGGGAGAAGCCGGGGTTCAGCTTCAGGGCCGCCCGCAACGAGGCCCGGCCGTCCTTCTCGTGGCCGGTGGCCAGCTCGATCATGCCGCGGTGGTAGAGGAAGGCGGCGTTGCGGTAGCCGGTGGCCGTGGCCCGGCGGGTGTACGTCAGCGCTTCGCCGTCGCGGCCGTTGACGTGCAGGGCCCAGGCGAGCGCGTCCGCGGTGTGCACGGTGCGGCGGCGGGCCCACTCGGCGCGGGCCGCGTGCAGGGCGGAGGTCTTGTCGCCGTGGTCGGCGGCGGCCAGAGCGGTGTCGAGGTCGGCGTTGACGCCGTTGGCGCGGGCCAGGGCGATCCAGGCGTCGACGAGGGCGTATTGGTCACGAGCGCGCGCCCGATCGCCGGGCTTGCCGCGGGACTCGTACAGTTCGCCGAGTTCGACGAGCGGGCCGGGCAGCGGGTAGCGGGAGACGACGGTCCGCATACCCTTGATCGCCTCGTCGCGCCTGCCGACCGCCGCCTGTGCGCGGGCGCGGCCCTCGAGGGCGGGGAGATAGGTGTCGTCGGCGGCCAGGGCGCGGGCGTAGTGGCCGAGCGCTGCCTTGTAGTCGCCCTGGTTCCAGGCGAGTTGGCCGAGCTGGGCGGCCACGTAGGCCACGTCGCCGGACGAGGTGGCGCCTGCGAGCGCCTGCTGGAGCACGCGGTGGGCGGTCTTGACGTCGCCGCGCAGTTCGTGCACGTAGGCGTACCGGGTGAAGACCGGTACGCCCGGCTTGCGCGCGTCCGCCGTCTCGGCGGCCCGGGAGGCGTCGGCGTACCGGCCGAGTTCGACGAGGGCGTCGATACGGGTGGACAGGGCGCGTTCGCTGTACGGGTTCTGCTGCAGAGCCCGGTCCGCGTAGGTGAGGGCGTCCTGGAAGTCGTGCCGGGCGGCGGCGAGGGCGGCCCGGCCGGCCAGCGCCTGGTCGTTGCCGGGGGCCAGCGTCAGAGACCGCTTCAGGGCCTTCTCGGCCTGCGGGTACCGGGCGGGGTCGCCCTTGGTCCGCGCCTGCTCGTCGTAGGCCAGACCGAGGGTGGCCCAGCCGCTGTAGTCCTTGGGCTGGGACCGCAGGTGAGCCTGCAGCGCGGCGATGCTCGCGTCCAGGTTCCCGCTGCCGAGCAGCCCCGGGTCGACGGCACTGGACGCCGCCACCGGCGTCGGCCCCTGCTCCCGCGCCGCCCCGAAGGCGATGGCCCCACCGGTCAGCGCGACGGCCGTCAGCACCGCGCATCCCGCCAACTGCACCCCCCGCCACCGCCGTCCCGCGGCGGCGACGCGCCGCACGGCGGCAACCTTGCGCGCGTCAGCGGACCGATCCGCTTCCGGCCCGGAGCCTGCGCCGGAGCACTCCGCCGAGCGAACGGCGCTTCCGGCCGCCGGTGCGGAGTCCTCCGACGGAGTGGGAGCGTCGGCTGGACTCCGGTGCGCATCGGCCCCCGCCGTCCGACCCCCGCCCGCCGAACCCCCCGGTGTCCGCGACGGTGTGTCGTGGGGGTCGGGGTCCGGCGGGGTGGGCCCGGCGGCGGTGGGCCTGTCGGCGGGGGTCTGCGGGGGCATGGGTCTCCTCGGTCGCCTGGTGGGGTCGAAGGGGAAGGCGCGGCCCGCCGTGGGGGAGGGGGTACGGGCCGCGCCGGTCACAAGGGAGCGTGCGGGTCAGTACGGGCGCTGCATGCGGCGGCGCCACCAGGTGACGGCGGTGCCGAGCAGCAGGATCGCCGCCGCGCCCGAGGCCGCCGAGGCGGCGATCATGACCGTGTTGCCGGAGCCGCCGGAGGAGGACCCGGCCGGCTGCAGGGCGTCACCGAGCTGGCTGCGCACGTCCGCACCCGAGGTCGTCCCCTTGGCGAGCCGGCCGCGCGAGCCGGCGGTCGGCTCGGCGATGTACGGGAAGTACTTCTCGAACTTCTTGTCGTTCTTGTTCACCGCGTCGCCCAAGTCGTTCTTGGACCCGACGAGTTCGCCCTCCATGACCTGCAGCGCCTCGTCGATCACGTCGTCCGTGAGCCGGCGCCCGTTCGGGAAGCCCGCGTTGTCCCCGTCGAGGACGCCCAGCCGCTTCGGGTGCATCGCCGGCTTGACCGAGGTGTTCAGCCGCAGCTCCTCCGCGGGCTTCACGTACGGCGGCTGGTTGAGCCCCTTCACACCCTTGAGGAAGACGTCGACCAGGTCGTTGCGCGGCTCCGAGGGCGCCTTGATCTTGTAGATCGACTCGATGAGCTTCGGCAGCTCGGGGTTGGTGACGTTGCGCAGGAACTGCCCGTCGTAGGCCGGCTGGGACGCGTTGAACTTGTCCTTGTCCTTCTGCGGGTTGACCACCTCGTTGACCAGCGGGTTGCCCAGCCGCGACACCTGCGAGTAGTAGCCCTGCGCGTTGCGCCGCTGCGTGGTGGACCAGATGCCGACGACCGGCTGCTTCGACGACTCGCGGATCAGGTCGTTCGGGACCTGAAGGGCGATCGTGTTGACGTTGTAGCCCTTGAGGGTGTCCCGCCCGACCTCGGTCAGGTTCCCGCCGTACAGCAGGTCGAAGACCCGCAGGTCCGCGAAGAACGGGTCGTCGGCCTGGCCGGCGAAGGTGGCGGCGCCGCCCGCGGCCTTGTACACGGCCTGCGAGCGCAGCTTGGCGTAGTACGGCATGGACGCCTTGCCGACGTTCGACGGCGCGACCGGCACGTTGTCCGCGACCCGCGTCTTCGACACCGCACGCTGGTGCTTCAGCCGGATCAGGTCGATGTCGTAGGTCTGGGTGATGTTGAGGTCCGGGTCGTCGAGGCTGGTGACCGGGCCGGTGTTGTACAGGAAGGTGTTGCCGTTCTTCGTGTGCGTCTTGAAGGTGTAGCGGAACACCAGGTCGTCCTGCGCGTCCCCGTTGTTGTCGATGTGCAGGTCGTACTGCGCGTCGTCCGCGAACGTGTAGAAGTTCGGCCCGCCCGCCGGCTCCTCGAACGGGATCCAGTTCGCCACGATCGTCGTCGTGTCGGGCTTGTCCGGGCTGACGAACGCGTACAGGTCCGTGTTGTCGTACTGCGGCGTCCCCGAGATCAGCGGAGCCTCCCGGTGGGAGGAGGCGGAGGCCGCCCCGGGTTCCAGCGTGGCGACGCCGGCGGCTGCGAGCCCCCCGGCGGCCAGCGCAGCACAGATGAGCGAGACCAGGCCCTTGCGTCCCGTGCCGCTCCTGGAGATGAGAGGTGTCATGCCGTCCGTCCTCAGTGCCAACTTGCCTTGACGGACGGGTATACGGAGCGGCGAGCCGGTTCGGATTGGTCGGACGGAAAAAATCTTTTCGGCTTTCCGGACCCGCGTTTTCGCCTCCGGGATCCGTATCAACCGCCGGAGGTGTGCTCTCGTGCGGATGCGTGGTGTGCGAGGAAGGGCCGGCTGCGGCCACGGAAGGGGGACCGGTGGGGAGGCGGACGAACTCCTGGTACTCGTCGCCGGCGGCGACCAGCGGGCCTTCGAGGATCTGTACGCCGTGGTTGCCGGACCGGTGTTCGGGCTCGTCCGGCGGGTCGTGCGCGACCCCGCCCAGTCCGAGGAGGTCGCCCAGGAGGTGCTGCTCGAACTCTGGCGCTCCGCCGCCCGGTTCGATCCCCGCCGGGGCAGCGCCCTGTCCTGGATCCTGACCCTCGCCCACCGCCGTGCCGTCGACCGGGTGCGCAGCGCCCGTGCGGCCGGCGAACGCGAGCAGCGCGAGGCCCTGCGCGCCGGTGAACCCGCCTTCGACCATGTGGCCGAGGAGGTCGAGGCGGGCCTGGAGCGCGAGTGGGTGCGCCGCTGCCTGACCCGGCTCACCGCCCTGCAGCGCCAGTCCGTCACCCTCGCCTACTACGACGGTTACACCTACCGTGAGGTGGCCGAGCGGCTCTCGCTGCCGCTGGGCACGGTCAAGACGCGGATGCGCGACGGGCTCACCCGGCTGCGTGAGTGCCTGGGAGGTGCGGCATGAGCATCCTCGGCCGCCTGCTGGGCCGCGCGGACCTGCACTCCCTCGCCGCGCCCTACGCGCTCGACGCCCTCGAACCGGGCGAGCGGCGCCGGTTCGAGAAGCACCTCGGGGACTGCGACCGCTGCGCCGAGGAGGTGCGGGTGCTGGCGGAGGATGCGGTGCGCCTCGCCTGGTCCGCGGCCGCCCCGCCCCCGGCCGCCCTGCGCGACCGGGTGCTGGCCGCCGTACGCACCACCCCGCAGGAGCCGGCGCGGTCGGCCGCCCGGGAGCGCGCGCCGCAACTGCCGCCGCACGTCTGGGGAGCCCAGCCCCCGCCGGCCCGCACCCGTACGCCCCGCACGCGCCCCCTGTTCGTGCCGCTGGCCACCGCGACAGCCGCGGCGGCCCTTGTCGTGGCCTCCCTCTTCGGCGTCCAGGCGCACCGCACCCAGGGCAGGCTGGACGCCGAGCGCGACCGGGCACGTGAGATCGCCCACGTTCTCGCCGCTCCCGACGCCCGCGCCGCGAACAGCAAGGACGCCCGCGGCCGCAGTATCGGAGTGATCGCTTCCGTATCGGAGGGGCAGGCCGTCGTCACCCTGAGCGGATACGGCACCCCGCCGGGCGGCCGCGTCCACCAGCTCTGGCTCATGCGCCCTCGTGTGCAACCGCGCTCCCTCGGGCTCCTCGCGGGCGACACGCCGTTGATCGCCAAGGGTCTCGACAAGTCGGCGACGTCACTCGCCGTAACCGTCGAGCCTGACGGAGGGTCAGCACAGCCCACCGGCCAGCCCGTTGTCCAACTCACCCTGAAATCGGTCGGATTCGGAGAGTAGTCAACGGTGCATGGTCAACCGCCTTGCAGGGAAGGTGAATCCTGTGGCCGAGATACCCGCATGCCTCGGCGGGGCGATAGGGTTACCCTGCCCGGGCCGGGTGACTCGTACGGGTGGGGAGTGACATGGAGCAGATAACAGTGCGCAGCAGGGCCAGGATCCCTGCGATCACCTGCGGGAGCAGCGCGACCAGTTCGCGGCTCGACCGCCATCTGTCGGTGCTGGCGGGTCCCGCCATACCGCAGCGGGAGACGGTCGAGGCGACCTCGCTGATGCGTGAGCTGACGGCACGTGACACTCCGCAGGAGCGCAGCGACCAGGGTCGGCGGGTCAGCCGTGTCTCGCTGTTCGCACCGCTGCGCCGGCTGCGCCGTTCGCTGTTCGGCGGCCACTGAGCCCGGCGGGCTCGCGTCCCCGACTCGAACCCGAGCGAACCGGCGGTCCTGGATCCTCTCCGGGGCCCGCGCTCAGGCCACCACACCGTCCCGGCGCAACGCTGCGATCTCCGCGTCCGTCATCCCCACGGCACGCAGCAGCGCCCCGGTGTGCTGACCGAGCGCGGGCACGTCGCCCATCCGTGCCTCGTCCCCGCCCGGCAGTGTGATGGGAGGCAGCAGCGCCTTCAGCGGCCCCACCGGCGAACCCACCCGACGCCACCGCTCCCGGGCCGCCAGCTGCGGATGTTCCGCCAGCTCGTGCAGGTCCCTGAGCCGGGCACAGGCGATCCCCGCCTTCTCCAGCCGGGCCAGCGCCTCGTCCGTGTCCAGCACCCCCAGCGCCCGCGCGACCAGCGCGTCGGTCCGCTCGCGATGGGCGACACGCGCCGCGTTCGTGGCATACGCCGGATCCGTGCCGAGCGCGGGCTCCTCGATGACCTGTTCGGCCAGCCGCCGCCACTCACGGTCGTTCTGCACCGACAGCAGCACCCGTCCGCCGTCCGCCGTCGCATAGGCGTCGTACGGGGCGATGACGGCGTGCGCGAGACCCGTGCGCGCCGGGGGCTCACCCCCGTGCATCGCATGGTGCAGCGGATGCCCCATCCACTCCGCCAGCGCCTCCAGCATCGACACCTCCACCGGCCCGCCCCGCCCGGTCGTGCCGCGCCGCACCAGCGCGGCCAGCACCCCGGAGAAGGCGTACATGGCCGCCGCGATGTCCGCCGCCGGGATCCCCGCCTTCACGGGCTGCTCCGGCGTCCCGGTCACCGACACGAGCCCCGCCTCGCACTGCACGAGCATGTCGTAGGCCCGTTTGTCGGCGTACGGCCCCGAGCCGCCGTACCCCGAGATGTCCACGGCGATCAGCCGCGGGTGCGCCGCGCACAGCGTGGCCGCGTCGAGTCCGAGCCGGGCGGCGGCCCCGTGGGCGAGGTTCTGCACGAACACGTCCGCGTCCGCGACCAGCCGCCGTACGACGCCGAGGCCGCGCGGGTCCTTCAGATCCAGCGCGATCGACTCCTTGCCGCGGTTGCACCACACGAAGTGCGAGGCGAGGCCGCGCGCCGCGGTGTCGTAGCCGCGCGCGAAGTCGCCGCCGTCGATCCGCTCCACCTTGACGACCCGGGCGCCCAGGTCGGCGAGCTGCCGGGTCGCGAAGGGCGCGGCCACGGCCTGTTCGACGGCGACGACGGTGATGCCCTCCAGGGGCAGCGGCTGCTGGGTCATGAGCCGATCATGCCCCTGGGACGCAGCTCTGTCAGCGGTGCAGGTCACCGCTCCCCGTGCGCGTACCGGCGTACGGCGAGCGGCAGGAAGAGGGCGGTCAGCGCGAGGCTCCAGGCGAGCGCCCCGGCGACCGGGTGGGCCACCGGCCAGGCCGCGCCCTCCGGGGCGGGCGCGTTGCCGAACAGGTCCCGCAGGGCGGTGGTCACCGCGCTGATCGGGTTCCACTCGGCGAGCGTGCGCAGCCAGCCGGGGAGGTTGTCGGTCGGGATGTAGGCGTTGGACAGCAGCGGCAGGACGAAGGAGGAGGCGCCGAGTTGTCCGGCGGCGTCCTCGCTGCGGGTGAGCAGCCCGAGGAAGATCCCGGCGCAGGTGCACGCGAACCGGAAGAGCAGCAACAGCCCCACGGCCCCGGCGGCCGCGAGCGCGGACCCCTCGATCCGCCAGCCCACGGCGAGCCCCACCAGCAGCAGCGGCACGGTCCCGGCGGTCGTGACGACGAGGTCGGCCACCGCCTGCCCGAGCGGTACGGCGGCCCGGCTCACCGGCATCGTGCGGAAGCGGTCCGTCACGCCGCGGTGCGTGTCCGCGGCGGCCTGGAACATGCCGGTCATCAGCCCGCCGGCCGCGGTCGCCACCAGCAGGCCGGGCACCAGGAAGGAGCGGTACTCACGGCCGGGCATCGCCAGCGCGCTGCCGAACACGTACCCGAAGAAGAGCAGCATGTTCACCGGCATCATCTGGGTCAGGACGGCCAGGCCCGGGCTGTTGCGGACCCGGCGCAGCTGCCGGCCCGTCATCGCCAGGCCGTCGTGGGCGAAGGCGCTCATGTCACCAGCTCCTTGTGGTCGGCGGTCTCTCCGGTGAGCCGCAGGAAGACGTCGTCGAGGGTGGGCGGCCGCAGGCTCGCGTCGAGCAACGGCACCCCGGCCGCGTCCAGCTCGCGCACCAGGCGGGGCAGGGTGAGGGTCGGGTCGGTGGTGACCGCGCCGGCGGTGCGGCGGTCGCGGTCGAGGACGGGTTCGCACCCGGTGAGGTGGTCCAGGACCGCGGCCGCCGCCGGCAGCCCGTCCGCATGGGCGACGACGACCTCCGCGTAGGAGCCGATGAGGGCCTTGAGCTCGGCGGGGGAGCCGGTGTGCGCGACCGTTCCCAGGTTCATCAGGGCGATGTCGTCGGCGAGTTGGTCGGCCTCCTCCAGGTACTGCGTGGTCAGCAGCACGGTCGTGCCCTCGGCCTTCAGCTCGCGCACCGCCTCCCAGATCCGGGTGCGGCTCGCCGGGTCGAGTCCGGTGGTCGGTTCGTCGAGGAAGAGCACGTCGGGCCGCCGGATCAGGCTCGCGGCCAGGTCCAGCCGACGGCGCATGCCGCCGGAGTAGGCGGACGCCTTCCGGTTCGCCGCCTCGGCCAGCCCGAACCGCTCCAGCAGCTCCTCGGCCCGGCGGGCGGGCGCCGCCACCCGGTGCAGCCGCGCGAACAGCCGGAGGTTCTCCCGGCCGGTGAGGTCGCCGTCGACCGACGCGTACTGCCCGGTGACGCCGATCCGGCGCCGTACGGCCGCCGCCTCGCGGACCAGGTCGTGGCCCGCGACGCGCGCGGAGCCGGCGTCGGGCCGCAGCAGCGTGGTGAGCAGCCGTACGGCCGTCGTCTTGCCGGCGCCGTTCGGTCCGAGGAGCCCGCACACCGTGCCCCGGGCGACCGCCAGATCGAGGCCGCGCACGGCGTGGACGGCGCCGAAGCGCTTCTCCAGACCTTCACTAAGTACAGCGTACGTAGTAGTCATGCGCCGACCATACCGCACTACGTACGGTGTACGTAACTAGGATGGTGACCGAGGTGATGACCGATGGCAGTCCGAGGGGCCGTCCCCGAAGTGATCTGGGCGCGCCCCGAGCGCACGGGACGGGGTCCGAAGCCGGCGTACACGCGCGACGACATCGCGGCGGCGTCCGTCCGGATCGCCGACGCGGAGGGGCTCGACGCGGTGTCCATGCGGCGCGTCGCGGCCGAACTGGGCTGCGGCACCATGTCGCTGTACAACTACGTGCCGCGCAAGGAGGACCTGTACGAGCTGATGGTGGACGCCATCAGCGCCGAGCACGAGCTGTGGGAGCCGAGCGGCGACTGGCGGGCCGACATGCTGCGGGTGGCCCACCAGACCCGCGCGCTGATGCACCGGCACCCGTGGCTGCCGCGCCTGATGTCCCCGGTCTACGGTTTCAGCCCGCACGCCCTGCGCTACCTCGAGCACTGCCTGGCCTGCCTGGACCCGCTGGAGGCGCCCTACGGCACCAAGCTGGAGCTGATCGCGATGCTCAACGGTGTGGTGACGACCTACGTGCGCAACGAACTCGACACCGCCGAACGGGTGCGCGCCCTGCCGTGGTCCGAGGATCAGGAGAACGCCGTCCGCATCGCCTACCTCGGCAGCCAGATCGCCTCCGGCGCGTATCCCCGCATGGCGGCGGCCTTCGCCGAGGATGCGGGACCGATCGACCTGGAGGCGGTGTTCCAGCGGGCACTGGAAAGAGTCCTCGACGCGTACACGCCGCGCCGGCCCGACGGGACGGCACGGCGGGAGGGGGAGTGAACCGGGAGCGCGCGCAGGGCCAGCTCGCCCTGATCGCCGAGACCGTGCGGGCCGCAGACGACCACGGCATCCCCCTGTGGCTGCGCGGGGGCTGGGCGATGGACTTCTTCCTCGGCGAGGTGACCCGGGACCACGGGGACATCGACTGGTTCGCCTGGGCGCGGGACGCGGGCACCCTCACCGACACCCTGACCCGGCTCGGCCACCGACCGGTGCCCGGACCGCCCCCCGCCCTCCAGCTCGACTTCGTCAAGGACGGCCTGGACAGCAGCTTCACCCTCCTGGCCCGCGATGCGGCGGGCCGGGTCACCGTCGCGGGCGGCCCCTGGGCCGGCACCCCCTGGCCCGACGGGCTGCTCGGGGCGGAGCCGGGCCGCATCGGGGAGCTGGAGGCGGCGATCGTCTGCCCGCGGGTGCAGGTGGAGATCAAGCGGATGATGCCCGTGTGGGACCCCTCGCGGCCCCGGCGGGTGAAGGACGCCGAGGACATCGCGCGGCTCGAGGCCGCCCTCGGACGCCGTCAGTGACCGCTCATCGCCAGAGCAGGGCGAACTGGCCGTTCGGGCCCTCCTCGGGGTGGGTCAGGACCGAGGCGGGGCGGCGGGCGGACGGCGGGGGCGGGAGGATGCCGGCCCGGCGCAGGTCGGTGGAGGTGATCGGCGAGGTCGGGGACAGCGCGGCCCGGATCGGCTTCAGCTCTGCCAGGAGGGCCAGGACCGTGATCAGTTCCAGGAGTTCCGAGGTCCAGGCCTGCGGCCAGGTCGCGGGGCGGATCGCCGTCAGGGTGCCCGGCTCGGGCGGGGCCGTGCGGGACGCGAACCAGGACTCGAGGACGCGCGCGCCGGCCAGTTCGTAGTCCCAGGCCTCGGGCGGGACGGGGGAGATGCGGCCCTCGTCGACGTGGAGGGTCTCCTCGTCGCGGTCGTAGTGGAGGGCGAGGGGACGCGCGGGCAGGGGCGCGCGGACGTAGGGGCGGCGGCCACCGGGCAGTTTGGGGCGTTCGCCGTCGCGGCGCATCAGCCACAGCATGCGGCGGCCCGACTCGACCCCCCGCGCCCACACCTCGCCGTCCCCGGTGAGCGGCACCGTGAGGTCCGGGCGGACCGTCCAGAGGATCCACGCCAGGACGTCGGCCGGCGCCGGGCGGTGACCCAGGCGGGCGGCCAGATGGTCCAGCAGACCCGGCGCGAGGTTCGGCTCCGTGCCGCCCGGGCGGCGGTACAGGGGGCGGATGCGGCCGGTGCGGAGCGTGGGCAGGACCGACGTGGCCAGCAGAGGGTCCTCGGCGCCCGTCTCCACCACGAACACCTGCTGTTCGTCCGCCACCCGCCACAGCTCGGGCCGGGCCACGTCGAGCAGCCGGTGGTCCGGGATCAGCCACTGTTCGTCGAAGGGTGCCGCCAGCACCCGTACCGGCTCCGCGCAGGGGCCCTCCGCGCGCGCCAGCGGCTCGGTACCGGTGGACCGGCCGGGCAACTGGGCCACCGCGGAGCGCAGCGTGCGCGAGCGCGTCGGGCCGAACAGCGCCTCCCGGTCGGGCCCTTCGGCCCGGAGCAGCGCGTCCCAGCGGGCCCTCAGACACGCCGGGTCGGGGGCCGTCGGCCAGGCGCGGCCCGGCCGCAGCGGTGCGACGGACCACGGCATGAGGTCCGCCAGCAGCGGAGCGTCGTCGTGCGTCACGCTGGGCATCGTACGACCTGCCGGTGACAGGCCCAGGGCCTGTCTGACAATTCGCGTCTGCCGCCCGACGCCATGCACGCACTCTCGCCGCACCGACCCCGGACCCAAGTACATCCAGTACGAGGGCCTGGGGCCGGCACGCCGAGAGCACGCACCTGACGCCGCGCGGCCGCCCTTCGGGCAACGACGGGGATTGTCAGACAGGCCCTAGGTGGCGTCGAGGGTCACCGTGAAGGAGAAGCGGTCGCCCCGGTAGTGGATGACCGCCACGTCCAGCACCCGCCCCCCGGCGTCGTACGTCACGCCCGTGTAGTGCAGGATCGGGCTGAGCAGCGGCACCTCGAGCAGCCGCGCGGTCTCCGGGTCGGCGAGCCGGGCCTCCACGGTGTCCGTGATGCGGCTGATGTCCGCCCCGACGACGTCCCGCAGCACCTTCGTCATCGGCCAGCGGACCAGATCCTCCAGGTCGATCCGCGCGGCCAGTTCGGGGCGGACGTGGTTGCGGGCGTGGTTGGTCGGCTCGCCGGTCTTCTCGTCGCAGCGCAGCCGGTGGTACGACGCCACCTGGGCGAGATCCGGGAAGTACTCGGCGAGTTCGCCGGCCACCGGCGCCTCCCCGTGGTCCAGCAGCTCGGTCGTCATCCCGGACTGCTGGGCCACGATCGCGTCCACCGAGCCCAGCAGCCGCACCGGGGCCCCGCGCCGCGCCCCCGGCTCGATGAACGTGCCGCGCCGCCGGTGCCGGCTGATCAGCCCCTCGTCCTCCAGCTCCTTCAGCGCCTGCCGCATGGTCAGCACGCTGACCCCGTAGTGCTCCGCGAGCTGCTCCTCGGTGGGCAGGCGCAGCGGGTCCCGCGGGGAGCGGCCGAGTATCGAGGCGCGCAGCGACTGCGACACCTGGTACCACAGCGGCAGCTTGCGGTTCAGGACGATCGAATCCGGAGCGAAGGCGGTCACACGGCTATCCGTACCTGTCGGGGTGTGGTCAGTGCAATGGACGGAAGTGGCGCTCCAGACCCTGCCACACGTCGTCGTAGCGCGGCTGGAGATGGTCCGCCCCCGCCGCCTGCGGGGTGAGCGTCACCGGCCAGCGGGTCTCGAACATGAACGCCAGCCCGTCGTCGATCTTCTGCGGCCGCAGCTCCGCCGCGCTCGCCCGGTCGAACGTCTCCCGGTCCGGGCCGTGCGCCGACATCATGTTGTGCAGCGAGCCGCCGCCCGGCACGAAGCCCTCCGCCTTCGCGTCGTAGGCCCCCTCGATCAGGCCCATGTACTCGCTCATCACGTTCCGGTGGAAGTACGGCGGCCGGAAGGTGTCCTCACCCACCAGCCAGCGCGGCGCGAAGACCACGAAGTCCACACCGGCCAGGCCCGGAGTGTCCGACGGCGACGTCAGGACTGTGAAGATCGACGGGTCCGGATGGTCGTAGGAGATGGTGCCGATCACATTGAAGCGGCGCAGATCGTAGAGGTACGGCACATGGTTGCCGTGCCAGGCGACCACGTCGAGCGGGGAGTGGTCGTAGGTGGCCGTCCAGAGGTTGCCGCAGAACTTGTTCACCACCTCCACCGGGCCCTCCACGTCCTCGTACGCGGCGACCGGCGCCCGGAAGTCCCGGGCGTTCGCGAGCCCGTTGGCGCCGATCGGGCCGAGGTCGGGCAGCCGGAAGGGCGCCCCATAGTTCTCGCACACATAGCCACGCGCACACTCGTCCAGCAGCTCCACACGGAAGCGCACCCCACGCGGGATCAACGCCACCTGGGCCGGCTCCACATGCAGCCGTCCGAACTCGGTGTGCAGCAGCAGGCCGCCCTGTTCCGGCACGATCAGCAGCTCGCCGTCGGCGTCGGAGAAGACCCGCTCCATCGAGGAGTTGGCGTGGTACAGGTGCACTGCCATGCCCGTGCGCTGGGCCGCGTCGCCGTTGCCGCCCAGCGTCCACAGACCGGCGAGGAAGTCGGTCCCCGCCGGCGGCTCGGGCAGCGGGTTCCAGCGCAGCCGGTTGGGGTCGGGCACCGTCTCGGTGAAGGGGGCCGTGCGGATCGCGCCGTTGCCGGTGCGGGTGAACGCCGGGTGCGCGGCGGACGGGCGGACGCGGTACAGCCAGGAGCGGCGGTTGTGCGCCCGGGGCTCGGTGAACGCCGCACCGCTGAGCTGCTCCGCGTACAGGCCGAGCGGCGCGCGCTGCGGCGAGTTGCGGCCCTCTGGGAGGGCGCCCGGCACCGCTTCCGAGGCGTGTTCGTTGCCGAACCCCGACAGGTACGACAGTCCCTCGGCGCTCTTGCGTGCGTCCCCGCTCATGATCGCTCCCTTGCGCTCCTGATTCCTATGCATCACCGTAGGAATAGCCGGGGGCGGGCGCAAGAGGGCCCCGGGGTCCTCTCCGGGGCGTGCGGGGTCCCTCTCAGGTAGGGGCGGAACCAGACTTCAGGGGGATTCGGGGTGGCGAAGCGCTGTTCTAGTCTCCGGGACATGTCATGGAGGTCGTGGAAGGGCCGCACCCTCACCGCACTCGCGGTCGGTGTCCTGGTGTCGCTCGGTGCGGGGGGCTGCGGGACCGGCGAGGCGCACACGGGTGCCGTCTCGCCCTCCCCGGTGGGCAAGGTGCTGAACGGCACGGACGACAGCGGCCGGCACCTGCGCGAGGTCGGCACGGCGGACGCGCCCGAGGTCGGCGTCGAGGTGACCCCGGACGCCGCCGGGGGCTGGGACGTGCGGCTGACGCCGCGCCACTTCCGCTTCTCCCCGGCCGGCGCACCGCACAAGGCGGTCCCCGGGCGCGGCCTCGCCGGCCTCTTCGTCGACGGCCGCCCGGTGACCCGGCTGCGCACGCCCGGATACCACCTGCCCGCCCGCCTCGTACCGCACGGCACCCACCACGTCACCGCCCGCCTGTACGCCGATGACGGCACGGTCTGGGCCGTCCAGGGCAAGCCGGTCGAGAGCACCGCCGACATAACGGCCTCCGTCGCGGAGTCCGAACCGGCCGCCACCGCCCCGGAGTAGAGACCGTCCCGCTCCCGCGGGTGCCTCGCGACGGCCGATGAGTGCATCGACCACCGTTCTCCGTACTGGGGGCCGAGGTTCACCCGACCCGGGGGGAGAGGCATCATGAAGTCCGTGCCCCACGCGACATCGCTTCGCCGCGCGCCCGTCCAGCGGCGCAGTGCCGAACGGCTGACGAGGATCCTCGACGCCTGCGCCGACCTGCTCGACGAGGTCGGCTACGACGCCCTGAGCACGCGGGCGGTGGCCCAGCGCGCCCAGGTCCCCATCGGCTCGGTGTACCGCTTCTTCGGCAACAAGCGGCAGATGGCCGACGCCCTCGCCCAGCGCAACCTCGAGCGCTACAGCGAGCGCGTCACCGAGCGGCTGAAGGAGGCGCGGCGGGGTGACTGGCGGGCCGCCATGGACGCCGTCCTGGACGAGTACCTCGGTATGAAGCGCACCGCGCCCGGCTTCTCCCTCGTGGACTTCGGCAACCAGATCCCGGTCGGCACCCGGCAGGGCGAGCCCAACACCAGGGTCGCCGACCGCCTCACCGACCTGCTCGCCGGCTACCTCGGCCGCACCCCGGACGACGATCTGCGCCGGGTCTTCCTGGTCGCCGTGGAGAGCGCGGACACCCTGGTGCAGCTCGCCTTCCGGGTCGATCCCGCAGGGGACGAGGCGATCATCCAGGAGACGCGTGAGCTGCTGCGGGCGTATCTGGCGCGCGTGCTCGACTGAGATCCCGCTCCGGCCGGGAAAGAGGACTCCCCTCCATGCGTACCGGTCGGTATGCTCACCCGGTGCCCGCCCTGCCGCCGGGCCCCCCGGGCGTTCGCCCGCCCGGCACCGCCGCCGACCCTCCGGGAGGACCCCGTGTCCCGCACCGCCCTGCGAATCTGCCCCTTGTGCGAGGCCACCTGCGGCCTGACGCTCACCGTCGAGGGCACCCGCGTCACCGGCGCGCGCGGCGACCGCGCGGACGTCTTCAGCAAGGGCTTCATCTGTCCCAAGGGCGCCTCCTTCGGCGCCGTCGACGGCGACCCCGACCGGCTGCGCACCCCGCTGGTCCGCAGGGACGGCGCACTGCGCGAGGCCACCTGGGAGGAGGCCTTCGACGCCGTCGCCGCCGGGCTGCGCCCGGTGGTGGAGCGGTACGGCGCGAACGCCCTCGGTGTCGTCCTCGGCAACCCCAACGTGCACACCATGGCCGGCGCCCTCTACCCCCCGGTGCTGCTCGGCGCCCTCGGCACCCGCAGCCTGTTCACCGCCTCCACGGTCGACCAGATGCCCAAGCACGTCTCCAGCGGGCTCCTCTTCGGCGACGCCAACGCCATCCCCGTACCGGACCTGGACCACACCGACCATCTGCTGCTCATCGGCGCCAACCCCCTGGAGTCCAACGGGAGTCTGTGCACCGCCCCCGACTTCCCCGGCAAGCTCCGGGCGCTGAAGGCGCGCGGCGGCCGGCTCATCGTCGTGGACCCGCGCCGCACCCGGACCGCCAAGCTCGCGCACCAGCACCTCGCGATCCGCCCCGGCACCGACGCCCTGCTGCTCGCCGCGATGGCGACCGTGCTCTTCGAGGAGGACCTGACCGACCTCAGGCGCCTCGCCCCGCACGTCCAGGGCCTGCCCGAACTCCGCGAGGCACTGCGCGATTTCACCCCCGAGGCGGTGGCCCCGGCCTGCGACCTCGACGCGGACCTCATCCGCACCCTCGCCCGCGACCTGGCCGCCGCCCCCACCGCCGCCGTCTACGCCCGCATCGGCAGCTGCACCGTGCCCCACGGCACCCTGGCGAGCTGGCTGGTCGACGTCCTCAACATCCTCACCGGCAACCTCGACCGGCCCGGCGGCGCCCTCTTCCCGCAGGCCGCCACCGACAGAACCCCCCGCCCGGCGGGCCCCGGCCGCGGCTTCGCCCTCGGCCGATGGCGCACCCGGGTACGGCAACTCCCCGAGGCGAAGGGCGAGCTGCCGCTCTCCGCACTCGCCGAGGAGATCGACACCGCGACCGAGGAGGGCGAGCCCCTCCGCGCGCTCGTCGTGATCGCGGCCAACCCGGTGCTGTCCGCACCCGACGGCCGGCGCCTCGACAAGGCCCTGGAGTCACTGGACTTCATGGTCAGCGTCGATCCGTATCTCAACGAGACCTCCCGCCACGCCGACGTCGTGCTGCCGCCGCCCCCGCCGTCGCAGAGCCCGCACCACGACTTCGCCTTCAACACCCTCGCCGTGCGCAACCAGGTCCGCTACACCCGCCCCGCCGTCCCGCTCGAGCCCGGCCGCATGGCCGAGACCGAGATCCTCGCCCGGCTGATCCTGGCCGCCACCGGCATGCACGGTGCCGACCCGGGCGCCGTCGACGCGATGGTCGTCGAGCAGACCCTCGGCAAGGCCGTGGCCGACCCGCACTCCCCGGTCCACGGCCGCGACCCGCAGGACCTCGCCGCCCTGCTGACCGGGGAGACCGGCCCCGAGCGGCGACTGGACCTGATGCTGCGCCTCGGACCGTACGGCGACGGCTTCGGCGCCCGGCCCGACGGGCTGACCCTGGAGAAGCTGCTCGCCCACCCGCACGGCATCGACCTCGGGCCCCTGCGCCCCCGCCTGCCGCAGCCGCTGAAGACCGTCAGCGGACGCATCGAGCTGCTGCCCGAGCCGATCGCCGGCGACCTGCCCCGGCTGCGGGAGGCCCTGCGCGAGCGCCCGGCCGGGCTGGTCCTGGTCGGCCGCCGCCATCTGCGCTCCAACAACAGCTGGATGCACAACGTGCCCGCCCTCACCGGCGGCTCCAACCGCTGCACCCTGCACCTCAACCCCGAGGACGCCCAGCGGCTCGGCATACGCGACGGAGAGCCGGTGCGGGTCAAGGGCGCCGGGGGAGAGGTGACCGCGCCCGCCGAGGTCACCGACGGCGTCCGGCCGGGCGTGGTGAGCCTCCCGCACGGCTGGGGCCACGACCGTCCCGGCACCCGGCTGAGCCACGCCGCCGGCGACCCCGGCGTCAACGTCAACCAGCTCCTCGACGGCAGCCTGCTGGACCCGCTGTCGGGCAACGCGGTGCTGAACGGGGTGCCGGTCGAGGTCAGTCCAACCCTGTGACCTGCAATTCTGCTCGTATTGCTCGCACGTCGACGTCTTGTTGACGAGGCTTGGGCCGACCTAACGTCATCGCACCGCCGACCCCCAGGTGGGATGTTCAAGGGCGAACGTCAGGTATCCACTCATGCTGACCATCCTCGGCTTCGCCATGATCGCGACCTTCCGGCTTCGCGCAGGGGGCGGTGTCCACGGCCCGGCCCGCCGTCTCCTACCGGGCCCTCGCGCTGGGCGTCGACGAGCGGGCCGTCGGCGTCATCGCGGGCGTGTACGCCCTGCTCCCGCTCTTCGCCGCCGTACCGCTCGGCCGCCGTACCGACCACGGCCGGTGCGCACCGCTGCTGCCGGCCGGCGTGGTGCTCGTCTCCGGCGGGTGCGTGCTGAGCGGATGCGTGAACTCCCTCTGGGCCACGGCCCTGTGGAGCGGGGTGATGGGACTCGGGCACCTCTGCTTCGTGATCGGCGCCCAGTCGCTGGTGGCCCGCCGGTCCGCGCCGCACGAACACGACCGCAACTTCGGGCACTTCACCATCGGCGCCTCCCTCGGCCGGCTCGTCGGACCGATCGCCGCCGGTGCCCTGATCGGCGGCCCCGACCTGGCCGGCAGCAGCGCCCTGGCCCTGGTCGTGGCGGGCGCGGGCGCGGCGGTCGCGGTCACCTCGCTGTGGCGCATCGAGGACCGGACGGCGGTCGGCTCCCGTACCGCGCGCGGCGAGCGGGTGCCGGTCGGGGGCATCCTGCGCGCCCGGGGCGTCCCGGCGGGCATGCTGATCAGCCTCTCCGTCCTGTCGGCCACCGACATCCTCACCGCCTGTCTCCCGGTGGTCGGCGAGCACCGGGGCATCGCCCCCTCGGCGATCGGCGTGCTGCTGAGCCTGTGCGCGGGTGCCACCATCGCCTGCCGGCTCGTTCTGACCCCGCTGCTGCGGCTGCTCGGCCGCGCCGTGCTGCTCACCGTGACCTGCTTCCTGGCGGCCGTGCTGTGCGCGGGGGCCGCCCTGCCGGTGCCGGTGTGGGCGCTCGGGCTGATGCTCACCGCCCTGGGCTTCTGTCTGGGCGTGGGGCAGCCGCTGTCCATGACGACGGTCGTCCGGGCCGCGCCCGAGGCCGCGCGCTCGACGGCGCTCGCCCTGCGGCTGACCGGCAACCGGCTCGGTCAGGTCGCCGCACCGGCCGGCGCCCGCCTGGTCGCGGGCGTTGCGGGCGCGGCCGCGCCGTTCGTGATGCTGGGGGCGCTGCTGCTGCTGTCGGCGGGGGTGGCCCTGCGCTCCCCGGGTGCCGGACGGGCGGCCGAGGGGGCCGGCGCGGTGGCGGGGGCGGGGCGGAAGGGGTCGGCGTTGCGCCGTACGAGCGATATGTGACGGCGCGTCCGGCGTTGTGCCGAGACTGCGGGACCGGGTGTGTGCAGAGTCCCAACGACAGGCCGATTTGTATGAAAATCGTACTCACCCGGAGGAGCTGGCATGCCCACCCTGACACTTCCACGGCCCCTCTCCCGCGCGGGCGCCACCCTCGTCCTCACCGCCTTCGCCGCCGCGGGCGCGTCATGGGTGGCGGCACCCGAAGCGGCGGCCCAGGGGGAGAACGGCGACATCAGGATCCACCGCGTGGGTGTGCCCTTCGGCGTCTCCAAGGACGACCCGCTGGTCTGCAAGTTCTATCTCGACGCCGTCAACTTCGACAATCTGCCGCGCATCGGCTACCAGATCACCCCGCAGCCCCCGCTGCCCACGCAGGCCACCGTCACCGGTGACATCCAGCTCGCCGGCGGCGCCGGGCACACCGACCCGCTGGGCCTGGCCGACGGGCAGTACGAGATCTCCTGGGGTGTGCCGGCCACACCGACCGTGCCGGCCGTGCAGAAGCGCAAGGTCTTCCGCGTCAACTGCCACGACGGCAAGCAGGATCCGGCGCACGGGCCCGGCGGCCAGATCCAGGACAACCAGCAGGGCGACCAGCGCGGTGACCAGCAGGGCGACCCGCAGGGCGAGCGCGGCGACGCGGCCTGGGGCCAGGGCGGCGACCACAACGACGGCCCCAAGGGCGGTGTGCACGCCGGCGGCGGCGGACTCGTCGACACCTCGGGCGCCTTCTCACCCGTCGCGGCGGCAGCGGCCGTGGGCCTGGTCGCGGTCAGCGGCGCCGTGTACATCCGGCTGATCCGCCGCCGCCCCCATGGCGCCGCGTAGGCGCCGACGCAGGCCCTGGCACCGCACCCGTGCCTACCGGCTCGTCAGGACGGCTCTGCTCGTCGCCGTCCTGGTGACGGTGGGGGTCCGGTGCGAGGGGCAGGACCGGACCGACTCCGTCCAGGCGGCCGGCCGGGCGGCCGCGCCGGAGGCGCCCCCGCCCCGTCCGCTGCCCCGGTCCCGGCCGACGTCCTTCCGCGTCCCGTCCCTCGGCATCGACGCGCCGGTCGTCGGGCTGCGGCTGGACGCGGACCGGCGCCTGGAGACACCACCGCTCGACAAGCCCAGGCTGGTCGGCTGGTACGAGGGCGGCGCCACCCCCGGCGAGTCGGGCACCGCCGTCGCCGTGGGCCACCGGGACACCCGGACCGGCCCCGCCGTCTTCGCCGCGCTCGCCCTGGTCAAACCCGGCAGGCGGATCGAGGCCCGGCGCGCGGACGGCCGTACCGCCGTCTACACCGTGGACCGGGTGAAGGTCTTCGACAAGGCCGACTTCCCCGACCGGGAGGTCTACGGCCCCGCCGAGCGCCCCGAGCTCCGCGTGCTCACCTGCGGCGGACTGTTCAGCCGGCGCACCGGCTACACCAGCAACGTGGTGGTGTTCGCCCACCTGACGGCGACGAGATGACCCCCTCCGGCACGCGCCGGATCCCTGTGCCTCCCGGCTTCGTGACGGCGGATGTCGTGCCGACTCTTCCCCAGGGGGTGCACATTCCGTTAACTTCCGTGACGCGTAGGGGCTGTCGGCGTATTTTCGCCGGCCGATCGGCCCGCCCTCAGGCGGGCGGACGACGCGTCACGCGCCGGCAGACCCCCGGCCCCGTACGACCCGCACGGGGCCTTCGGACCCACGGAGCAGCGGCGCTCCGGACAGCCCCCGGGGGCAGCACGCATGACACGCGCCATCTCTCTGCACGACGTGAGCAAGTCCTACGCGCGGGGCCCCCGCGTCGTCGACCGGGTGTCCCTCGACATCGCGCCCGGTGAGTTCCTCGTCCTGCTCGGCCCGTCCGGCTGCGGCAAGTCCACCGTGCTGCGCATGATCGCGGGCCTGGAGGAGATCGACGACGGCGAACTCCTCCTCGACGGCGAGTTCGCCAACGACTGGCAGCCCTCCGAGCGGAACATCGCGATGGTCTTCCAGAACTTCGCCCTCTACCCGAGCATGACCAGCCGCGACAACATCGGCTTCCCGCTGCGCATCGAGTCACCCGGCACCGACCCCCGGGCCCGGGTGGACGCGACCGCCCGCATGCTCGGCATCGAGGATCTGCTCGACCGGTTCCCCGGCCAGCTCTCCGGCGGCGAACGCCAGCGGGTCGCCATGGGCCGGGCCATCGCCCGCCACCCGTCCGCCTTCCTGATGGACGAGCCGCTGTCCAATCTCGACGCCAAGCTGCGCAACCATCTGCGGGCCGAGATATCCCGGCTCACCCGCGAACTCGGCGTCACCACGGTGTACGTCACCCACGACCAGTCCGAGGCGATGTCCCTCGGCGACCGGGTCGCCGTCCTGCGCGGCGGCGTGCTCCAGCAGGTCGGCACCCCGCGCGAGGTCTACGCGCTGCCCCGCAACGTCTTCGTGGCCGCCTTCATCGGCACCCCGCGCATCAACCTGCTGCGCGGCCTGGTCCGCGCCCCGCTGGACGGCGCCATGACCATCAGCCTCGGCAAGCAGGCCCTGCCGCTGCCCGAACCCCTCTCCCTGGACCACCAGCTGCTCCGCGTGCAGCAGGGCCGCGAGGTCATCGTCGGGCTGCGCTCGGAGGCGGTGCGCATCGCCAAGCACAGCTCCGCCCGGCCCGGCGAGGTGCCGCTGACCGGGCTGGTGGAGCACATGGAGTTCCAGGGCCACGAGACCCTCGTCCACTTCGACACCGGCTCCAGCCCCGCCGTCGTACCCGAGCTGGAGGCCCCGCGCCCGGCCTCCCGGACCGCCCGCCGGCGCCGCCGGGACGGCGGCACGGGCGTGCTGGACCGGCTGAAGGAGCGGGCGAGTGCGCTGCGGGCCGGACCGGTGGTCGTCCTGGAACAGCCCCCGGAGACCGAGCCCGCGCCCCCGGAGGGCCGGCTCCCCGGCGACCTGGTCGTGCGCACCACCCCCGACATCCGGCTGCGCCACGGCATGCAGGTGCCGCTCCTCGTCGACCTCGCGCACCTCTTCGTCTTCGACCAGCACGGCGACCGCATCTGCCCGGCCCCGGCCCGGCTCCCCGACCTGGGCGAGTGAGCCCCGCCCGGCCCGGCGATGATGTGCGGGGACGTCTGGCGCGTAAAAACTAACGCCGCTAGTTTGTGTGCCGGACGACGCACACCCGCCGGGAGGAAGCAGCATGAAGGCACACGACGGCCTGTACATCGACGGCGCCTGGCGCCCCGCCGAGAGCAGAGACGTGATCGAGGTCGTGAACCCCGCCGACGAGCAGGTCATCGCCCAGGTCCCGGCGGGCACCGCGCTGGACGTCGACACCGCCGTGCGCGCCGCCCGTGCCGCCCTCCCGGCCTGGGCGGCCACACCCCCGGCCGAACGCGCCGCACGCCTCACCGCCCTCCGGGACGTCCTGCTGGCCCGCTCGGACGAGATCGCCGAGACGGTCACCGCCGAGCTGGGCTCTCCGCTGCAGTTCTCCCGGACCGTGCACGCGGGCGTACCGATCGCGGTCGCCGGCTCCTACGCCGAACTCGCCGCGACCCACTCCTTCGAGGAGAAGGTCGGCAACTCCACCGTGCTGCACGAGCCCATCGGCGTCGTCGGCGCGATCACCCCCTGGAACTACCCGCTGCACCAGATCGTCGCCAAGGTCGCCCCCGCCCTGGCGGCCGGCTGCACCCTCGTCCTCAAGCCCGCCGAGGACACCCCGCTCACCGCCCAGCTCTTCGCCGAGGCCGTCCACGAGGCCGGCGTCCCGGCCGGTGTGTTCAACCTCGTCACCGGCCTCGGCCCGGTCGCCGGACAGGCCCTCGCCGAGCACCCGGGTGTCGACCTCGTGTCCTTCACCGGCTCCACGGCGGTCGGCCGGCAGATCGGCGCGGTGGCCGGCGCGGCCGTCAAGAAGGTCGCGCTGGAACTGGGCGGCAAGTCCGCCAACGTCATCCTGCCGAGCGCCGACCTGGCCAAGGCCGTGAACGTCGGTGTCGCCAACGTGATGTCCAACTCCGGCCAGACCTGCAGCGCCTGGACCCGCATGCTCGTGCACGCCGCCCGGTACGACGAGGCCGTCGAGCTGGCCGCCACCGCCGCCGTCAAGTACGGCGACCGGATCGGCCCGGTCGTCAACGCCAAGCAGCAGGCCCGCGTGCTCGGGTACATCGAGAAGGGCGTCGCCGAGGGCGCCCGTCTCGTCGCCGGCGGCCCCGAAGCCCCGCGCGAGCGGGGCTACTTCGTCAGCCCCACCGTCTTCGCCGACGTCACCCCCGAGATGACCGTCGCCCAGGAGGAGATCTTCGGGCCCGTCCTGTCCGTCCTGCGCTACGAGGACGAGGACGACGCCCTGCGCATCGCCAATGGCACGGTGTACGGCCTCGCCGGCGCCGTCTGGGCGGGCGACGAGGCCGAGGCGGTCGCCTTCGCCCGCCGCATGGAGACCGGTCAGGTCGACATCAACGGCGGCCGGTTCAACCCCCTCGCCCCCTTCGGCGGCTACAAGCAGTCCGGGGTCGGCCGGGAACTCGGCGCGCACGGACTCGCCGAGTACCTCCAGACCAAGTCCCTCCAGTTCTAAGGATCCCGCCACCCATGGCCGTACGAGCCGCCGTCCTGCCCGCCATCGGCGCCCCCCTGGAGATCACCGGCGTCGAGCTGCCCGATCCCGGTCCCGGACAGGTCCGGGTCCGCCTCGCCGCCGCCGGCGTCTGCCACTCCGACCTGTCCCTGGCCAACGGCACCATGCGGGTGCCGGTCCCGGCCGTCCTCGGCCACGAGGGCGCCGGCACGGTCGTCGCCGTGGGGGAGGGGGTCGGCCACGTCTCCCCGGGGGACGGCGTCGTCCTCAACTGGGCCCCCTCCTGCGGGAGCTGCCACGCCTGCACGCTCGGCGAGGTCTGGCTGTGCGCCAACGCGCTGAACGGAGCCGCCGACGTCTACGCCCGCACCACCGACGGCACCGACCTCCACCCCGGCCTGAACGTCGCCGCGTTCGCCGAGGAGACCGTCGTCTCCGCCTCCTGCGTCCTGCCCCTGCCCGCAGGGGTGCCGCTGACGGACGCCGCCCTCCTCGGCTGCGCCGTCCTCACCGGCTACGGCGCCGTCCACCACGCGGCGCGCGTCCAGCCCGGCGAGACGGTCGCCGTGTTCGGCGTCGGCGGCGTCGGCCTGGCCACCCTCCAGGCGGCCCGGATCGCCGGCGCGTCCCGGATCGTGGCCGTCGACGTCTCCCCCGAGAAGGAGGAACTGGCCCGCACGGCCGGCGCCACCGACTACGTCCTCGCCTCCGACACCACCGCCCGCGAGATCCGCGCCCTCACCGGCAAGCAGGGCGTCGACGTCGCCGTGGAGTGCGTGGGCCGGGCGGTCAGCATCCGCGCCGCCTGGGACTCCACCCGTCGGGGCGGCCGTACGACGGTCGTCGGCATCGGCGGCAAGGACCAGGAGGTCACCTTCAACGCCCTGGAGATCTTCCACTGGGGCCGCACCCTGACCGGCTGCGTCTACGGCAACACCGACCCGGCCCGCGACCTGCCGGTGCTCGCCGAGCACGTCCGGGCCGGCCGTCTGGACCTCTCGGCCCTGGTCACCGAACGGATCGCCCTGGAGGGCATCCCGGCGGCCTTCGAGAACATGCTCGCGGGCAAGGGCGGCCGGGCGCTGGTCGTCTTCTGACGCTCAGGGCACCTTCTCGGGTCGCGGCTCCCCGGCCGCGACCCGCCGCCCCCGCCCGCTCCCGGCCCGGGACCGCGACACGGCGACACCCGCGAGGCACAGCACACCGCCGGCCAGTGTCAGCAGCCCGGGCACCTCGCCGAGCGCCAGCCACGACATCAGCACCACCAGCGCGGGCACCGCGTACGTCGTCGCGCCCATCCGGCTGGCCGTGGTCCGGGCCAGGGCGTACGCCCAGGTCGTGAACGCCAGCGCCGTCGGGAAGACCCCCAGGTAGATCATGTTCAGGGTGGCCGACAGCGGGGCCCGGGCCGCCTCGCCGGCCAGCTGCCCGGCGAACGGCAGACAGCCCACGGCCCCGACCAGGCACCCGAACGTGGTCACCTGCAGGGCGCTCGCCTGCGCCAGGGCGGGCTTCTGCGCGACCACCCCGGAGGCGTACGCCACGGCAGCGAGCAGGCACAGCGCCACGCCGAGCACGGAGGACCGCCCTCCGCCGGACATCGACAGCCCCACGGTCACCGCACCCGCGAAGGACACGGCCATCCCCGCCAGCAGCCTCGGCGGCATCGGATCACCGAGCAGCCGGGAGCCGAGCAGGGCGATCAGCAGCGGGCCCACGTTCACGACCAGGGCCGCCGTGCCGGCGTCCACCTGCTGCTCGCCCCAGTTCAGGACCACCATGTAGAGCCCGAACCACAGCACCCCCGACAGCAGGATCCCCCGCCAGGCGGCCTTCGGCGGCAGCCCCTCCCGCCGTACGGCCCACAGCACCCCCAGCGCCAGGGCACCCGCGAGCAGCCGCCCCAGCGCGAGCGCCCCCGGCGAGTAGGCGCCGCCCGCACTCCGGATCGCCACGAAGGCGGAGGCCCACAGCACGACGGTCAGAGCGGCCGCACCGGCGGGGAGGAGGGGGTGACGAGAGGTACGCATCATGGTCCCGAGGTTAGGCGGAGCGCCGGGGACGAGGCCGGCGGTATTCGGACGGGGCGGCCCGACGGCCGGCGGCGCGGGCCGGTCCGGCGGCGCGGGCCCCGGCAGCCCCGCTGGCCGCTACACGCTCTCCCGCACCTGCTCGTACTGCTGCGCCAGCCCGTCCAGCAGCGCCGTCAGCCCCGTCTCGAAGGCCCGCTCGTCGATCTTCTCCTGCTGCTCGGCCAGCAGATGCGCCTGGCCCAGGTGGGGATAGTCGGCGGGGTCGTACGCGCTCGCGTCGTCGACGAAGCCCGCAGCGAAGGAACCGAGCGCGGAGCCCATGATGAAGTACCGCATCAGCGCGCCGATGGAGGTCGCCTGGGCCGGCGGCCAGCCGGCCTCGACCATCGCGCCGTACACCGCGTCGGCCAGCCGCAGGGCCGCCGGGCGGCGCCCGGGGCCGCGCGCCAGGACCGGGACGATGTTCGGGTGGTCGCGCAGGGCCGTCCGGTAGGAGACGGCCCAGTCGTGCAGCGCGGTCCGCCAGTCCCGGCCGCCGTCGAACATCGACAGGTCCACCAGCCCGCTCACCGAGTCCGCCACCGCCTCCAGGATCTCGTCCTTGGTGCGGAAGTGGTTGTACAGCGAGGGCCCGCTCACCCCCAGCTCGGCGGCGAGCCGCCGGGTGGAGACGGCCGCCAGGCCCTCCCGGTCCACGAGGTCGCGGGCCGTCTCGACGATCCGGTCGGTGCTGAGGAGGGGCTTGCGCGGTCGGGCCATGGCGCACATAGTAGGGCTGCACATGGAAACTAGCAGTGCTAATTTAAATGTACGCCTTTCAAGGTCCGTCTGGTGTGGGGTGATCGCGTGGTGAACCTGGAGCTGAGCGAGGAACAGGCAGCCGTACGGCAGCTCGCCCGCGACTTCGTCGAGCGCGAGATCGCCCCGCACGTCATCGCCTGGGACCGCGCCGAGGAGGTCGACCGGGGCATCGTGAAGAAGCTCGGCGAGGTCGGCTTCCTCGGTCTGACCGTCGACGAGGAGTACGGCGGCTCCGGCGGCGACCATCTCGCGTACTGCCTGGTCACCGAGGAACTGGGGCGCGGGGACTCCTCCGTGCGCGGCATCGTGTCCGTCTCCCTCGGGCTGGTCGCCAAGTCGGTCGCCGCCTGGGGGAGCGAGGAGCAGAAGCGGCGCTGGCTGCCTGGCCTGACCGCCGGGGAGTACGTCGGCTGCTTCGGCCTCACCGAGCCCGGCACCGGCTCCGACGCCGGCCACCTCACCACCCGGGCGGTGCGCGACGGGGAGGACTACGTCCTGAACGGCACCAAGATGTTCATCACCAACGGCACCTGGGCCGACGTCGTCCTGCTCTTCGCCCGCTCCACCGATGCCCCCGGCCACAAGGGCGTCTCCGCGTTCCTGGTCCCCGCCGACACCCCCGGCCTGACCCGCCGCACCATCCACGGCAAGCTCGGCCTGCGCGGCCAGGCGACCGCCGAGCTGGTCCTCGAGGACGTCCGGGTGCCCGCCTCCGCGCTCCTCGGCGAGGAGGGCAAGGGGTTCTCGGTGGCCATGTCCGCGCTGGCGAAGGGGCGGATGTCGGTGGCGGCGGGCTGTGTCGGCATAGCCCAGGCCGCGCTCGACGCGGCCGTCGGGTACGCCGGCGAGCGCGAGCAGTTCGGCAAGCCGATCGCCCACCACCAGCTCGTCCAGGAGCTGATCAGCGACATCGCCGTCGACGTGGACGCGGCCCGGCTGCTGACCTGGCGGGTCGCCGACCTGATCGACCGCGGCCGGCCGTTCGCCGTCGAGTCCTCCAAGGCCAAGCTGTTCGCCTCCGAGGCCGCCGTACGCGCCGCCAACAACGCCCTGCAGGTCTTCGGCGGCTACGGCTACATCGACGAGTACCCGGCCGGCAAACTCCTGCGCGACGCCCGGGTGATGACGCTGTACGAGGGCACCAGCCAGATCCAGAAGCTGCTCATCGGGCGTGCGCTGACCGGGGTGTCGGCCTTCTGAGTACGGTGCCCGGCGCGTGTGCGGCCTTTGAGTACGTCGCCTGAGTACTCCGGCGGATGTGGCGCGGGCCACGTCCGCCGATGATCGATGCCATGAATGACACACCGGTCAAGCAGCAGAGCACGGCCGCCTTCTACGGCCAGGCCGTCGCATCGTTCGCGGTCGCCATGACCGCCACCACCATCGGCATCTTCCGGCTGAACGCGGACGCGTGGGTCCGCGGCTTCCTCGGCATCGCCGTCCTCTACCTGGTCACCTCCGCGTTCACGCTCGCCAAGGTGATCCGTGACCGCCAGGAGGCCGGGCAGATCGTGAGCAGGGTCGACCAGGCCCGCCTGGAGAAGCTGCTCGCCGAGCACGACCCCTTCGAGAAGATCTGAGCCCGCCGTCCGCACCGGCGGCTCCGGGCGGCCGGACTAAGCGAGCGCTCACCTTCGGCGGTATGGTGGTGTTTCCTGTCACCGAGAGGGGCGAACGAGCGATGAGTACGGGCCAGGAGACGACCGGCGGCGAGGTCGAGCCGTGGGAAGAGGTCACCCCTGACGCGGCCCGGCGGCTCCTCGTCGCCGCCGTGGAGGCCTTCGCCGAGCGCGGCTACCACGCGACGACGACCCGCGACATCGCGGGCCGCGCCGGCATGAGCCCGGCCGCGCTCTACATCCACTACAAGACCAAGGAAGAGCTGCTCCACCGGATCAGCCGCATCGGGCACGACAAGGCCCTCGACATCCTGCGCACGGCGGCGCGCCGCGAGGGCACCGCGACCGAGCGGCTGGCCGACGCCGTCAGCTCCTTCGTCCGCTGGCACGCCGGGCGGCGCACCACCGCGCGGGTCGTGCAGTACGAACTCGACGCGCTCGGCCCGGAGGCCCGCGCCGAGATCGTCGCGCTGCGCCGTCAGGTGGACGCCGAGGTGCGCGGGATCATCGAGGACGGCGTGTCCGCGGGCGAGTTCGACGTGATCGACGTCAAGGGCACCACCCTGGCGGTGCTCTCCCTGTGCATCGACGTGGCCCGCTGGTTCACCGTGGACGGCCCGCGCACCCCCGACGAGGTCGGCGCCCTCTATGCCGACCTCGTCCTGCGCATGGTGGGCGCCAAGTAGGCCCCTCGTCAGAGGTAGTACCGGGCCACCGACTCCGCGACGCAGGCCGGCTTGTCGCCGCCCTCGCGCTCCACGGTGAAGGCGACGGTCACCTGGACGCCGCCGGGGACGTCCTCGACGCCGGTGATGGTCGCGGTGGCGCGCAGCCGGGAGCCGACCGGGACGGGGGAGGGGAAGCGCACCTTGTTCGTGCCGTAGTTCACGCCCATCTTCACGCCCTCGACGTGGATCAGCTGCGGCCCGAAGAGGGGGAGCAGGGAGAGCGTGAGGTAGCCGTGGGCGATGGTGGTGCCGAACGGCCCGGCGGCGGCCTTCTCCGGGTCGACGTGGATCCACTGGTGGTCGCCGGTGGCCTCGGCGAACAGGTCGATCCGCTTCTGGTCGATCTCCACCCAGTCCGTGTGTCCCAGCTGCTCGCCCACGGCGGCCTTCAGCTCGTCGGTGGAGGTGAAGGTCCTCGGTTCTGCCATGTTCCCGGCCTCTCGCTCGCGTCTCTACGCCTCTAAGCAACTGCTTAGCATGGTCGCCTCGAGGCCCCCTGTCAACGGAGCCGGGCCGAGGCCGGGTGGGTAGGCTCTGAGGAGTGCCCCAGATCCCCGAGAAGATCCACGAGCTGACCGTCGGCCAGGTCGCCGCACGCAGCGGCGCCTCCGTCTCCGCCCTGCACTTCTACGAGTCCAAGGGACTGATCACCAGCCGCCGCACCTCCGGCAACCAGCGCCGCTACAGCCGCGACACCCTGCGCCGGGTCGCCTTCGTCCGCGCCGCCCAGCGGGTCGGCATCCCGCTGGCCACGATCCGCGAGGCCCTCGCGCAGCTCCCCGAGGAGCGCACCCCGACCCGCGAGGACTGGGCCCGGCTCTCGGAGGCGTGGCGCTCGGAACTGGACGAGCGCATCAAGCAACTCAACCGCCTGCGCGACCACTTGACCGACTGCATCGGCTGCGGATGCCTCTCGCTGGACACCTGCGTGCTGTCCAACCCGGACGACGTGTTCGGCGAGCGGCGGGCGGGGTCGAGGCTGCTGTCCGAGGGACGGTAGAGGGACGGCAGGGAGGGTGGCGGGGGAGCACCCCGCCACCCCGCCCGAGTCACTCGTACTCGGTGCCCCCCTTCCGCGTCAGGTACGCCGGGCTCACCGCCTTCGCGATGGCCCGGCCCCCCGTCACCCCGCTGTACCGCTCCACCGCAGCCCGTATCACCACACCCTCCCGCAGATGCAGCCCCCGCCCGGACACCGTCTCCCGTCCGCTCGCGAACTCCAGCACCCGCTCGATGCCGTACGGCCCGGAGTACAGCCGGGGCACCACGGGCAACGACCCCTCCAGCAGTTCGCCCGCGTCCAGCCACCGCACCTGCCCGTCGATGTCCGCCGACACGTCGAACGCCGCGAATCCGAGGCTCTCGCGCCGGCCGTCGGCGCCGTACGACAGGTCCTGCACCCCGGCGCCGTAGACCTCGCCGAAGATGCCGACCCGCCGCGCCCCCAGCCGGTCGCAGAGTTTCGCCGCGGTCTCGGCCACGCCGTGCCCGCGCACCGCCCGCCAGTACAGGTTGCGGGGATCCTCCTTCAGGGCCAGGGACTTGGCCCCGAAGCCCTTGGAGGAGACGTACACCCGCCCCTCGTCGGCGACATACGTCAGCAGGCAGGCCGAGCCGTGCAGCTTCTCCGTCAGGACGACCGGCTCGCCCGGCGCGAAGATGTCCGGGTAGCGCTGGATGTTCTCGATGTCGACCCAGGGCAGCAGATCGGGGGCGGACTCGACGTCGCCGTCCATCGTGGGCGGGATCGGCGGCACCCACTTGGTGATGCCCAGCCGCTCGGCGAAGTCCGTGCCCTCGGCCGCCGCCCGCGCCAGGTCCACGTCGGCCAGCGCCTTCGGCCGGCACACGATGCCCTGCGACAGCTCGCCCCGCAGCCGTACCGCCTTGACCCGGTTGGCGTCGCCGCCCGCCAGTCGCCCGGTCAGCCCCAGCTCCTCGATCAGATCGGCCGGCAGCACGGCCTGCTCCGGGATGTAGACGGCGGCCTCGCCGGTGCGGTACGCGCCCTTGGCGACCACGGCCCGGTACAGCCCCACCTGGGCCAACTCCAGCGCGTCGGCGTTCGGATGCTCGTGGACGGTCAGCACTTCGGCGGTGACGCGCAGCGTCGACATGGGGACTCCTCGGTCTCTCACGGTTCGTCAGCTCGGTTTCATCGCCTCCTCACTGTCCGGACGCAAAAGGGCTGGAGCGACCGGATTTGACCCTGCTAACGTCATGCTCCTCGACCGACGGCAGCAGCTGCTCACCTCACCGGGCCGGCGCCCGCCGACCGGGTCGCCCGGGTCGGTCGGGGGTGCGGCATCCCCGGCGCACCCCCGGTCGCGCTCGTGCGGTCAGGCCGACATCAGGAGCCGCTCGCGCCTGGCGTAGGCCACGGCCTGCGGGGTGAGGACGGGGCGCGGGACCAGGATGCCGCAGTCCGTGCAGACCGGGCCGGAGGACGGCTCATGGTCCAGACCGTACTTCCAGACGAGGCGCTCCCCGCCGCACACCGGGCACGCCGCGCCCGGTTCCCGGTTGAGCGCGGCGATCAGCCGGCGCAGCACCTCCGCCAGCGGCTCGTCGGGGTGGACCCGGGGGTCGTCGCACCAGGCGACCCCGAACCCGCCCCAGGTCAGCCGGTGCCAGTCGTCCACGCTGCCCGGCCGGCGCAGCCCGTCGTGCTTCTCCTTCTTGCGGCGCTCGGCGAACTCGGTCTCGTAGGTCAGCCACACCGCCCGCGCCTCCTCCAGCTCCTCCAGTGCGGCCACGAGCCGCGCCGGTTCGGGAGACCGGTCCTCCGGGCCGAAACCGGCCCGGGAGCACAGATGGTCCCAGGTCGCCCTGTGCCCGTAGGGAGCGAACCGCTCCAGGCACTTGCGCAGCGAGTAGCGCCGCAGTGCCAGATCACACCGCGGATCGCGCACCTGTCTCGCCAGACTTCGGAATCCGGCCATAGCCCTGCACCTCCGTCACACCTGCGTCCGCACTTCGGTCACTTCGGCGTCGCCGTACGGGTTCCGCGCGACGTCGCCGAGTAGACGTATCGACACACGAATCGGCTCCATCCGTTTTCCGATGCCCTCCCATAAGGCGCCCCGGGTTGACCGCCCGGCATCGGCCGCAGTCCCTCCAAAAGTTGACGTTCGTTCATCTTCTAATCCCGGGGATACCGGCGGTAACATCCCGCCCACCCCCGTTCCGCGAGGAGCTGCCATGCCACGGAGCACCCCACTCCACGAGTTGTTCGACAAACTGAGAACTCCCCGCAGGCTCACCGGGTTCCCGCGGCCCCCGGGGACCTCCGGGCTCACCGGGTTCCTGAAGACCGCATCCGTATGCGTCCTCATCGCCGGACTTCTCTCCCCGCTCACCCAGGCCGCGGCGGCCGACGGCGCCACCGCCTCCAACGACTACTGCGGCGGCCAGTGCTCGGACATCCTGCCGCCCGGCGAGAACGGCAACGCCACCCTCGCCCAGATCCTGCTCAACCAGGCCTTCGGCACCCAGCCCTCGCACGCCGAGGACCAACTCGGCCCCTACGCCAACCTGGCCACCGGCTACTCGGGCCTCACCGACGCGAAGATCAACACCTTCTTCAACGACGCGTCGTTCGGCGTCCCCTCCGACCAGGTCGCCTCCACCGAGAAGCCGGCCGGCCGCGGTGACGTGACCATCGTCCGCGACAAGAAGACCGGTGTGCCGCACATCACAGGCACCACCCGCTACGGCACCGAGTTCGGCGCCGGATACGCGGCCGCCGAGGACCGGCTGTGGCTCATGGACGTCTTCCGGCACGTCGGCCGCGGCCAGCTCACCTCCTTCGCCGGCGGCGCCGCCGCCAACCAGGGCCTGGAGCAGCAGTTCTACCGCAACGCCCCGTACACCGAGGCCGACCTCCAGGCGCAGATCGACAACGCCGTCGCCCGCAACGGCGCCCGCGGCCAGCAGGCCCTGGCCGACGCCAACGCCTACCTCGCCGGCATCAACGCCTACATCGACGCCTCCGACTCCGGCCGCTACTTCCCCGGCGAGTACGTCCTGACCGGCCACAAGGACTCGATCACCAACGCCGGCACCATAGACCACTTCAAGATCACCGACCTGGTGGCGCTCGGCTCGGTCATCGGCTCCCTCTTCGGTTCCGGCGGAGGCGGCGAGGTCAACAACGCCCTCTCCCTGATCGCCGCCCAGTCCAAGTACGGCGTGGCGGAGGGCACCAAGGTCTGGGAGTCCTTCCGCGAGCGCAACGACCCCGAGGCCGTCCTCACCGTGCACAACGGCGAGAGCTTCCCGTACGCCTCACGGCCCGACGACGCCCAGGGCGAGGCGCTGCCCGACGCCGGCTCGGTGACCCAGGAACCGCTCGTCCACGACCGCACGGGCAGCGCCGCCACCGCGAGCGCCAAGAGCGCCTCCACCACGGCGGCCAGGACGACGCTGAGCTCCGCCAGGCGCGGCATGTCCAACGCCCTCGTGGTCAGCGGCAAGTACACCGCGAGCGGACACCCGATCGCCGTCTTCGGGCCGCAGACCGGCTACTTCGCTCCGCAGCTGCTCATGCTCCAGGAGATCCAGGGCCCGGGCATCAGCGCCCGCGGCGCCTCCTTCGCGGGCCTGAGCATGTACGTGGAACTCGGCCGCGGCCAGGACTACTCCTGGAGCGCGACCACCTCCGGCCAGGACATCATCGACAGCTACGCCGTCGAGCTCTGCCAGGACGACTACCACTACCTGTACCACGGCACGTGCACCGCCATGGACAAGGTCGAGCAGAAGAACTCCTGGAAGCCGACCGTGGCCGACGGCACCGCCGCGGGCTCCTACACCATGCGCGTGTGGCGGACCAAGTACGGGCCGGTGGAGTACCGGGCCACCGTCGGCGGCAAGAAGGTCGCCTACACCAACCTGCGCTCCTCCTATCTGCACGAGGCCGACTCGATCATCGGCTTCCAGATGCTGAACGACCCGGACTTCGTCAAGGGCCCGAAGGACTTCCAGGCGGCGGCGCAGCACATCAACTACACCTTCAACTGGTTCTACGCCGACTCCCAGCACACCGCGTACTACAACAGCGGTGACAACCCGGTCCGGGCGAGCGGCGTCGACGCCGAGTTCCCGGTGTGGGCGCAGCCGGCGTACGAGTGGAAGAACTGGGACCCGGCCACCAACACGGCCGACTACACCCCGGCCTCCGCCCACCCCAACTCCGTCGACCAGGACTACTACGTCTCCTGGAACAACAAGCAGGCCAAGGACTACACGACCGCGCCCTGGGGCGACGGGTCCGTGCACCGCGGCAACCTGCTCGAGGACCGGGTGAAGAAGCTGGTCGCGGCCGGCGGGGTGACCCGCGCCAAGCTGGTGCAGGCCATGGCGGACGCGGCCCTCGCCGATCTGCGCGCCGAGGACGTGCTGCCGAAGCTGCTGAAGGTGATCAACTCCTCGCCGGTGACCGACTCCACGGCCGCCGACGCCGTCAGCAAGCTCCAGGCGTGGGTGACCGCCGGCGCCAAGCGCACGGAGACCTCGGCGGGCTCGAAGACGTACGCCAACGCGGACGCCGTCCGGATCCTGGACGCCTGGTGGCCGCTGCTGGTGAAGGCGGAGTTCGAACCCGGGCTCGGCAGCGACCTGTACACCGCCTTCACCGACAACCTGCCCGTCGACGAGGCGCCGTCCGCCGGGCACGGGCCCACCGGCTCGCACGCCGGAAGCTCCTTCCAGTACGGCTGGTGGAGCTATGTCGACAAGGACATCCGGGCGGTGCTCGGTGAGTCCGTGCAGGGCGGGCTCGCGCAGAAGTACTGCGGCGGCGGCAGCCTCGGCTCCTGCCGAGACGCCCTGATCAGCACCCTGAAGCAGGCGGCCGGGACGACCGCAGCCCAGGTCTACCCGGGCGACGACCAGTGCTCGGCCGGCGACCAGTGGTGCGCCGACTCGATCGTCCAGCGCACCCTGGGCGGCATCAAGCACGGCAAGATCAGCTGGCAGAACCGCCCGACCTTCCAGCAGGTCGTGGAGTACACCTCGCACCGGTGAACAGCTGAGGGCGAACCGGCGTCGGCCGACGGGTGTTGGCCGGCGCCGGTTCCCCGTCGGTCACCCGATGCGCCCCGCCGCCAGCACCACCCGGGCGAGTTCCGGATGGACGATGTCGCTGTGGGCGCCGGCCGGGGGACCGCCGCGGCGGACGACCGACGCCGCGTCCACGTTGACGCAACCGGTCGTCGGGAGCGGTCCGCGCAGGGCCGTCGCGAGGTCCAGGTGGGCAGTGCCCGGCACCGCCTGCACCCCGTCGTGTCCCATGGCCCCCCAGCGGTCGCCCAGCAGATGCGCGAGGGAGAGCCCGCCGACCGAGCGGTCGTCGTCCGAGCAGCGCGAGGCCAGCGGGTAGAAGGTGCCGAGCGCGCCGTCGAAGCGCGAGTAGCAGCACACCAGCGGCCCGTCGATCCGCTTCTGCCGGTCGCCCAGCGCCCCCGCAGCGTCCGGGTCGAACGGCAGGCGCGTGGCGAACGCGTAGTGCGAGAGCGCCCCCTGGAGCAGGGTCACGGACTTCACCGCGCGCACGCCCCCGGGCAGCCCCCGCAGCGCGAACGACACCAGCCGCCCGCCGAAGCTGTGCCCGACGAGGTGCACCCGCACCTTCGGCGACCGGACGGCCAACTGCCCGACGAACGGCCCCAGTCCGTGCTCGCCGACGGTGCCCGCCCGTCGCTTCATCGCGTAGTACGTCGCCTGCCGCAGCAGCTCCTTGGCGCCGTCCCACGGGTTCGGCAGCGAGAACTCGGCCGGTGTCCCGTCCGGCGGCGCGGCCAGCGCCTCGGCGAGCTCCGCGCAGGCGGTCGCCGTGTCGCAGCGGAACACGACCGGCCCCTCCTCCTCGGGCGTGTCCGCCACCGCGGGCGGCCGCGGCCCCGGCTCGACCAGCAGCCGCACCAGCCGCCCGAACTCCGCCAGGCCCGCGTCCCCGGCCGGCCGCTCCTCCAGCAGCCGCGTCAGCCGGTCGAGCACGGTGGCCCGGCCAGGGAACGTCTCCAGCAGGGCGCGCCGGGTGTCCTTGTCCAGCGCAGGGCCCGGCGCCGCCTCCGCCTCGGCCGCCGCCACGGACCGCGGGAAGTCGGGGATCGGCTCGTCGCAGAAGCGCATCGACGGCCAGATCACGCCCACGTACCCGATCCGCGCCTTCGGGGCGAGCCCCGGGATCGGCGCGAAGAAGCGCCGGTACAGCGCGGTGGCACCCGACCGGTCGTTGTTCCAGCCGTGCGCGAAGACGATCAGGTCACGGACGCCGCGCTCCGTGACCTGGGCCAGCAGCCGGTCGCGTTCGGGGCCGTCCACGTCCCCGTCCGCGTCGAAGGTCAGTTCCCAGTAAGGCCTCACGCTCATCCCGGCATCCGCCATGACAGGCTCCCTCGTCCCCCCGAAACGATGCGATGTGCGCGTATCGTCCTGCGGCGGGGCGAAGTTGGCCATACCGTACGGCTCACTTGTAGAGCAGATACTTCATCCGCACCGCCTGGAACTCCGCCAGCTCCTCCTGCCAGGCGCCGACCACCTCGTCCGGACCCGCTCCCGCGTCGATCATCGTCCGGACGCGCGCGGAGCCGGTGAGCTTGTCGATCCAGTGGTCGGGGCGCCAGGCGAAGCCGTCCCACACCTTCCGCGCGGTCACCAGCAGCGCGATCCCGGTGCGCACGGGGTCGTAGGCGCTCCGGTCGTGCACATGGATCTGGACGCCCCCGACGGTCTTCCCCTGGAACTTGGAGAAGGTGGGCGCGAAGTACGCCTCCCGGAACCGCACGCCCGGCAGCCCCAGCTCGCCCGCCGCCGCGGCCCACCGCCCGTCGACGCCCTCGGCGCCGAGGAGTTCGAAGGGCCGGGTCGTGCCGCGCCCCTCGGAGAGGTTGGTGCCCTCGAACAGACAGGTGCCGGAGTACACCAGCGCCGTGTCCGCAGTCGGCATGTTCGGGCTCGGCGGCACCCAGGGCAGGCCGGAGGCGTCGTAGAACCCGGTGCGCCGCCAGCCCTCCATCATGACGGTGTCCAGCGGGACCGGGGTGGCGAGGAACTCGCCGTTGAACAGCCGGGCCAGCTCGGCGACGGTCATGCCGTGCGCCTGCGCGATCGGCTGCCGGCCGACGAAGGTGGCGAACTCCTTGTGCAGCACGGGACCCTGGGCCGAGCGGCCGGTGACCGGGTTCGGCCGGTCCAGGACGACGAACCGCTTGCCGGCGAGCGCGGCCGCCTCCATGCAGTCGTAGAGGGTCCAGATGTAGGTGTAGAAGCGGGCGCCCACGTCCTGGATGTCGAAGACGACCGTGTCGACGCCGGAGGCGGTGAAGACGTCGGCCAGCGGCGCGCCGCTCTTCAGATACGTGTCGTAGACCGGCAGGCCGGTCGCCGGGTCGTCGTAGCGGCCCTCGGAGCCGCCGGCCTGGGCGGTGCCGCGGAAGCCGTGCTCGGGGCCGAAGACGGCGGTGAGCCGCACCCGCGGGTCCGCGTGCATCACGTCGACGATGTGCCGGGCGTCCCGGGTGATGCCGGTGGGATTGGTGACGATGCCGACGCGCCGGCCGCCGAGCAGGGAGTAGCCGTCGGCCGCGAGTCTCTCGAAGCCGGTGTGCAGGCGCCCGCCGTGGTGGCGGGGCAGTGGCGCGGCCGCCAGGGTGGCCGAGGCGAGGAGGTTCCGTCGGGACACGGGCATGGGAGGGCCTTTTCGTCGGTCCGCGGAGTGCGGCAGTCAGGTGGTCGTTCGCGTGGTTTTCCCGCGCCTCTTGAGGTTGGGTCGGTCGCCCTTCCCTCACACATACCGACCGGTTAGTCTGGCCTTGCCGAACCGAGTCGCGTCGTGTCGAAGGAGACCGATGGTGGAAGCCGTGCAGGATGCGGGAGTGGTCGTCACCGGAGCGGGCGGTGGAATCGGGGCCGCGCTGGCCCGCCGGTTCGCCGCCGAGGGCGCCCGGGTGGTCGTGAACGACCTCGACGCCGAGCGGGCCAAGGCGGTGGCCGAGGAGATCGGCGGGACCGCCGTCCCCGGGGACGCCTCCGCGATCGTCGGGGACGCGCGGGACGCGCTCGGCGGCACCGTGGACGTCTACTGCGCCAACGCCGGCGTCGCCTTCGAGGACGGGGGCGTGGACGGGCCCCTCGACGAGAAGTCCTGGGCGGTCTCCTGGGACGTCAACCTGATGGCGCACGTCCGGGCGGCCCACGCGCTGCTGCCCGACTGGCTGGAGCGCGGGCACGGCCGGTTCGTGTCCACCGTCTCCGCCGCCGGGCTGCTCACCATGATCGGCGCGCCCTCGTACAGCGTCACCAAGCACGGCGCCTACGCCTTCGCCGAGTGGCTGTCGCTGACCTACCGCCACCGCGGTCTGAAGGTGCACGCCATCTGCCCGCAAGGAGTGCGCACCGCCATGCTGGAGGCGACCGGCAGCGCCGGCGACCTGGTGCTCCAGCCGACCGCGATCGAGCCGGACGCCGTCGCGGACGCCCTCTTCCAGGGCATCGCCGAGGACCGCTTCCTGATCCTGCCGCACCCCGAGGTCGCCGGCTTCTACCGGGTCCGGGCCGCCGACCCCGACCGCTGGCTGGCGGGCATGAACCACATCCAGCAGACCTGGGAGGAGGGCCGGTGACCGTCTCCCGATACGCGGCCCGCCCCTGGCTGGCCCTGCTCACCGACGCGCAGCGCGCCCCGGTCGACCCGGCGGACTCCCTCGTGCACGCCCTGCGGCGCGCCGTCGCCGAGGCACCCGACCGCACCTTTCTCGCCTACTTCGACGCCCGCCTGAGCTACCGCGAGGTGGACGAGCTGACCGACTCCGTCGCCGCCCACCTCGCCGCGCGCGGTCTGCAGCGCGGCGACCGGGTCGCCGTCCTGCTGCAGAACTCCCCGCACTTCGTGCTCGCCGTCCTCGGCGCCTGGAAGGCGGGCGCGACCGTCGTGCCGGTCAACCCCATGTACAAGTCGGCCGAGGTCGCCCACGTCCTGCGGGACGGCGAGGTGGCCGCGCTGGTCTGCTCCGACCGGGCCTGGCAGTCGTACCTGCGCGAGACGGCCGCGGACTCGCCGGTGCGGATCGTGCTCACCGGATGCGAACGGGATTTCCAGACCCGCGACGACGCGCGCGTGCTCACCTTCGAGCGGCTGCCCCAGGCCCCGGACGCCGACGACCTCGTGGCCGTCGCCCGGCGGGGCGGCACGGCACCCGAGGGCCGCGACCCACGCCCCGCGGACATCGCCCTGATCAGCTACACGTCCGGCACCAGCGGCACCCCCAAGGGCGCCACCAACACGCACGGCAACATCATGCACAACGCCGAGCGGCAGAGCACCGGCCTGGCCCTGCCCGAGGCGCCCGTGTACTACGCGCTCGCGCCGCTGTTCCACATCACCGGCATGGTCTGCCAGTTCGGCGCCTGCCTGAACAGCGCCGGCACCCTGGTGCTCACCTACCGCTTCGAGCCCGGTGTCGTGCTGGAGGCCTTCGCCGAGCACCACCCGCACTACACGGTCGGCCCGTCCACCGCCTACATGGCGCTGGCAGCCCACCCGGACGCCACCCCGGAGCACTTCGCCTCCTTCGTCAACATCTCCTCCGGCGGCGCGCCCGTACCGCCCGCCCTGGTGGAGAAGTTCGCGGGGCACCTCGGGCCGTACATCCGCGTGGGCTACGGCCTCACCGAGTGCACCGGGCCCTGCGCCTCCGTGCCGCCCGGCCTCCGGGCGCCGGTCGACCCGGTCTCCGGGACGCTGTCCGTCGGCCTGCCCGGCGCCGACACGCTCGTGCGGATCGTCGACGACCGGGGCGCCGAGCTGCCCTTCGGCGAGCAGGGCGAGATCGTCGTGCGCGGGCCGCAGGTGGTCCCCGGTTACTGGCGGCGCCCCGAGGCCACCGCCGAGACGTTCCCCGAAGGCGAGCTGCGCACCGGCGACATCGGCTTCATGGACGAACAGGGCTGGCTCTACGTCGTCGACCGCAAGAAGGACATGATCAACGCCTCCGGCTTCAAGGTGTGGCCGCGCGAGGTCGAGGACGTGCTGTACACCCACCCGGCGGTGCGCGAGGCGGCCGTCGTCGGCGTGCCCGACGGCTACCGCGGGGAGACCGTCAAGGCCTACATCAGCCTGCGCCCGGGCGCCGAGGCGGACCCCGGTGAACTCGCGGTGTACTGCAAGGAGAGACTGGCCGCCTACAAATACCCGCGCAAGGTGGAGATCCTGCCCGACCTGCCGAAGACGGCAAGTGGGAAGATCCTCCGGCGGGAACTGCGTTCCCGCACCGACAACGACTAGCAGCAGAACCGGAAGGCAGGTGGCGGCAGTGCCCAGGACGACGGACGGAGACGGGACGCCCGTTCCGCAGCGGCTGCTGAACGCCGCCACCCGCCTCTTCGCCGAGCAGGGCTACGACCGCACTTCGGTGCAGGAGATCGTGGAGGCGGCCGGCGTCACCAAGGGGGCGCTGTACCACTACTTCGGCTCCAAGGACGACCTCCTGCACGAGGTGTACGCGCGCGTACTGCGCGTCCAGCAGGAGCGGCTCGACGCCTTCGCGAACGCCGACGAGCCGATCGAGAAGCGGCTCAGAGGCGCGGCCGCCGACGTCGTCGTCACGACGATCGAGAACCTCGACGACGCGATGATCTTCTTCCGCTCCATGCACCACCTGAGCCCGGAGAAGAACAAGCAGGTGCGCGCCGAGCGCCGGCGCTACCACGAACGCTTCCGCGCGCTCGTCGAGGAGGGCCAGCGCACCGGCGTCTTCTCCACGGCCACGCCGGCCGACCTGGTCGTGGACTACCACTTCGGCTCGGTCCACCACCTGTCGACCTGGTACCGCCCCGACGGCCCGCTCACCCCGCAGCAGGTCGCCGACCACCTCGCCGACCTACTGCTGCGCGCACTGCGGCCGTAGGGCTCCGGGCGGCGACCGCCCGCAGGGCCTCGGCGGCCCGCGCGGGTGGGTCCGGTCTCCGGCCCGAACACCGCGCCCGCGGCGTCGGTGTCCCCGGCACGGCGCAGCGCGTCCGCCGCCTGGGCCGAGCCCGCGTCGACGCCGACCGCGAGCAGCAGCTCACGCCGGCCGGACCAGCGCGTCCGGTCCGGCGACACCGGCGACGGCCACCCCGAGCCCCCAGGGCGCCGCGGCCGGCTCCAGCGCCCCGGAGTCCACCACGGTCAGCAGCCGTTCCAGCGTCACCCCCGACGCGTCGGCGGTCGGTGTCCCCGCATCCGTCACGCTCCCGCCTTCCCCGCACGCGTGCGCCGCACCGGCGCCCCTCCGGTCCGTCCCGGAGAGGCGCGACATCAACGCCCGGGGCGCACTCGACGGCGCACGCCGGCACGGGGAAGGGAGCGGCCGGCTACACGTACCGCTTCAGTTCCCGCCGCGCCAGCGACCGCTGGTGCACCTCGTCCGGGCCGTCCGCGATCATCAGCGTGCGCGCCGCCGCGTACAGCTCGGCCAGCGGGAAGTCCTGGCTGACGCCGCCCGCGCCGTGCAGCTGGATCGCCCGGTCGATGATGTCGACGACCGCACGAGGGGTGGCGATCTTGATGGCCTGGATCTCCGTGTGCGCACCCCGGTTGCCGACGGTGTCCATCAGCCAGGCCGTCTTCAGCACCAGCAGCCGCAGCTGCTCCACCGTCACGCGGGCGTCCGCGATCCAGTTGTGCACGACGCCCTGCTGGGCCAGCGCCTTGCCGAAGGCGGTACGGGACACCGCGCGCCGGCACATCAGCTCGATCGCCCGCTCGGCCATGCCGATCAGCCGCATGCAGTGGTGGATCCGGCCGGGACCGAGCCGCGCCTGGGCGATGGCGAAGCCGCCGCCCTCCTCGCCGACCAGGTTCGACACCGGCACGCGCACCTGGTCGAAGATCACCTCGGCGTGGCCGCCGTGCGAGTGGTCCTCGTAGCCGAACACCTGCATCGCGCGCTTCACGGTCACGCCCGGGGTGTCGCGGGGGACCAGGACCATGGACTGCTGGCGGCGGATGTCGGCCCCGTCCGGGTCCGTCTTGCCCATCACGATGAAGATCTTGCAGTCCGGGTTCATCGCCCCGGAGATGTACCACTTGCGGCCCGTGATGACGTACTCGTCGCCGTCCCGTTCGATGAGCGTGGTGATGTTCGTGGCGTCCGAGGAGGCCACCTCCGGCTCGGTCATCGCGAACGCCGAGCGGATCTCGCCCGCCAGCAGCGGCTCCAGCCACTGCTTCTTCTGCCGCTCGTCACCGAACTGCGCCAGCACCTCCATGTTGCCGGTGTCGGGCGCGGCACAGTTCGTCGCGGTCGGGGCGAGGTGCGGGGAGCGGCCGGTGATCTCCGCGAGCGGTGCGTACTGCAGGTTCGTCAGCCCGGCGCCGTGCTCGGCGTCGGGCAGGAACAGGTTCCACAGGCCCTGCCTGCGCGCCTCGGCCTTCAGCTCCCCGACCACCGCCGGGGTGTCCCACGGCGAGGCCAGCCGGGCCCGCTGCTCCTCGGCGACCGCCTCCGCCGGGTAGACGTACTCGTCCATGAAGGCGAGGAGTCGGGCGCGCAGTTCCTCGGTGCGGGCGTCGAACGCGAAGTCCATGGCCGGTCAGCCTTCCTGAAGAGTGGTCAGTCCGTGGTCGATGAAGACGGGTACCAGCTCGCCGATGCGGTCGAAGCCGCGCCCGACCGTCTGGCCCAGCGTGTACCGGTAGTGGATCCCCTCGAGGATCACGGCGAGCTTGAACCAGGCGAACGCCGTGTACCAGGACACCGCCGACACGTCGCGCCCCGAGCGCGCCGCGTACCGCTCGATCAGCTCCTGCGGGGAGGGATGCCCCGGCGCCTCGGCGGTGGTCGACACGGGCGAGGCGGGCAGGCCGAGCGGCCGGCTGTACATCACCAGCAGGCCCAGGTCGGTGAGCGGGTCACCGAGCGTGGACATCTCCCAGTCGAGGATCGCCCTGATCCGGTCGTCGTCCCCGATGAGCACGTTGTCGAGCCGGTAGTCGCCGTGGACGACGGCGGGCGCCGGGGAGACGGGCAACTGCCGGCCCAGCGCGGCGTGCAGCTCGTCGATGCCGGGCAGGTCGCGGTTGCGGGAGGCGTCGAGCTGCTTGCCCCAGCGGCGCAGCTGCCGGTCCAGGAAGCCCTCGGGCCGCCCGAAGTCCTCGAGGCCCACTTCGGCGGGGTCCACCGCGTGCAGCTCGACCAGCGTGTCCACCAGCGACAGCACCGCGTTCCGGGTGCGCTCCTCGCCGAGCGGGGCGAGCTGCTGCGCGGTGCGGTACGGGGTGCCCTCGACGAACTCCATGACGTAGAACGGCGCCCCGAGCACCTCCTCGTCCTCGCACAGCAGCACCGGTCGGGGAACCGGCACCGAGGTCGGGTGCAGGGCGTTGATCACGCGGTGCTCGCGCTTCATGTCGTGCGCGGTGGCCAGCACATGGCCGAGCGGCGGCCGCCGGACCACCCACCGGGAGGTGCCGTCGGTCAGCGCGTAGGTGAGGTTCGACCGTCCGCCCTCGATCAGCCGGCCGGTCAGGGGGCCGTCGACCAGACCGGGACGCTCACGGTCGAGCAGCGCGCGCAGCCGGTCGAGATCGAGTCCGGGCGGGTGGTCGGCGCTCATACATCACTCCTACGAACGGGCGAACAGGAACATCGTTCATGATGCCGACCGGTCGGTATGTCGTCCAGTGCGCGGACCGAACAGGAAGCGAAACGTGACGGGAGCCACGATAGACCGACCGCCCCCGCCGGTCATGGCGCCGGACTTCGGTGGGTACGGGGTTCTGGCGACGGTTGTGAACGAAGGTTCCGACGACGGACAGGCTGCCACGCGAACGGACCGCCCCGGGGCATCCCGCTTGCGTGGCGCACCACTACACCGGAGGGTCGAGGGCATGAAGGCCATCAGCTACAGCCGCTACGGCGGTCCCGACGTGCTGGAGTACGGCGAGGTGCGCGACCCGAAGGTCGGTCCCGACCAGGTGCTGGTGAAGGTGCGCGCCGCCGCCGTCAACCCGGTCGACTGGAAGTGCCGTGAGGGCTACCTCGACTCCCTGCTGGACGCCGTCTTCCCGGTGATCCCCGGCTGGGACGTCAGCGGGGTCGTCGTACGGCCCGGCGCCGCGGTGACCGAGTTCTCCGCCGGCGACGAGGTGATCGGGTACGTCCGGGAGGACTTCCTGTCCCGGGGCACCTTCGCGGAGTACGTCGCCGCGCCCGTGCGCACGCTGGCCCGCAAACCGCGCAACCTGTCCTTCGAGGAGGCCGCCGGCCTGCCCCTGGCCGGCCTGACCGCCTATCAGGTGCTCAAGGCGCTGGAGGTCGAGCGCGGCGAGACCCTCCTGGTGCACGCGGCGGCCGGCGGCGTCGGCTCCCTGGCCGTCCAGATCGGCGCCCACCTCGGCGCCCGGGTCATCGGCACGGCCAGCGAACGCAACCACGACTTCGTCCGCGGCCTCGGCGGCGAGCCGGTCACCTACGGCGACGGCCTGGCCGAACGCGTGCGCGGACTGGCCGCGGAGGGCGTGGACGCGGTCTTCGACACCATCGGCGGCGACACGCTGAAGGCCTCCGCCAACCTGCTCGCCCCCGGGGGCCGCCTGGCCTCCATCGCCGACCCCGAGGTGGTCGGCTTCGGCGGCCGCTACTGCTTCGTCCGCCCCGACGCCGAGGACCTGACGTACCTGTCCGAGCTGGCGGAACAGGGGGCGCTGTCCGTGAACGTCGAGGAGACCTTCCCGCTGGAATGCGCGGCCGACGCCCACCGGCTGAACCAGGAGGGCCGCACCCGCGGCAAGATCGTGGTGACGGTGGACGGGTCGTAGTGGCTTCCGCTCGGATCAGGCCGGACCCCGCGAGCCCGGCATGATCCAGGCGAGAGGCCTAGAGGACGAGCGCGGTCGCGCACACCGCCAGGGCCACCGCGCACAGCGCCGCGGCCGTCGCGGAGCGAGGGGTGAGCGCGGGGGGCCGGGGTGCGCAGGACAGGGCGCGGATCCGGTGGTGGGCCACCAGCAGGAAGCACAGCCACAGGGCACAGCACAGCGCGCACACCACGAACCCGAGGGCCGACGGGCCGCCGTGCAGCGCGGTCCGCACCGCGAGTACGGCGGCCACGGCGGCCGACAGCGTCGTACGGCGCCAGGCCAGCCGGGTGCGCTCCGGCTGCAGCCCCGGATCCCGGTCCGCGCTCACCCCTCCCATCCGGCCAGCACCACCACGACCATCACGACGGCCACCACCGCGACCACCACACCGAGCAGCGCCGGGAACCGGGACGCCGGCAGGTCCTCGCCCCGCCGCATCGCCCGCTCGCAGCGCACCCAGTGGTTCACCGCGCGCAGCGAGCACAGCACCCCGGCGCCGAGCAGCGCGAGCGCGAGACCGACCCGCCACGCCCAGCGCAGGTCGGGCAGGAACTGGTCCACCGCGAAGCCGCCGCCGATCAGCGCGAGGGCGGTGCGCAACCAGGCCAGGAAGGTGCGCTCGTTGGCCAGCGAGAACCGGTAGTCGGGGGTGCCGCCCTCCTGTCGTACCTGCTCAGGGGCGAACCACAGCCGGACGTTGCGCACGAACTCGCTCACGCGCACGACCCTACCGGGGTGTCAGCGGGCCGCCCGGAACGACCGCAGCCGCTCGTACGCCGCCAGCCCGTCCGGCACCCACTCCCAGTCGCCGAGCCGCCGCTCCACCTCCTCGTCGGCGAGGAAGTCGTACCACTGGACCTCCTCCGCCTGCGGCCGCACCGGGAGCCGGCAGCGCACCTCGTACACCGCCGACCACCAGCTCTTCCCTGCGCCGTCGTCGTACAGGAACTTGAAGAGGTACGCGGGGCGGGGCAGGCCCGTGACGCCCAGCTCCTCCTCCGCCTCGCGCAGCGCCGCCGCGTCGTAGGACTCGCCGGCCCCGACGACTCCGCCGACGAACATGTCGTACCGGGAGGGGAACACCAGTTTGGTGGCGGTGCGGCGGTGCACGAAGAGCCGGCCGGCCGGGTCCCGGGCCTCGATGAAGACGCACCGGTGGCGCAGGCCCCGGGCGTACGCCTCGCCGCGCGCCACCCGGTCGACGACCCGGTCGTGCTCGTCGACGATGTCGAGGATCTCCTCAGCAGGGTTCATGACCGTATCCAAGCAAAACCCGAAGGCCCGGCGCGGTCAGCGGCGCTGGAGGTCGCGGGCCTGCTGCGGCTCGGTCGGGCCGCAGGGCATCGCCGGGTGCAGGCCGAGCAGCACGATGCCCGCGACGATCGCCGCGAGACCGGCCGCCTCCCAGGCCAGTGCGCCGGTGTCGGTGCGCAGCCGGTCCCCGAGGAAACCCACCCCGCACAGGATGCCGGCGAGCGGCTCGGCGGCGGTGAGCGCCGGCAGTGACATCCGCAGCGGCGCCGTCTCGAAGGCGCTCTGCACCAGCAGCAGCCCGGTGACCCCGCACGCCAGCACGCCGTAGGGCTGCCAGCCGGTGAACAGTTCGCCGAACCCGCCCTCGGCGAAGCGGGTGCCGCTCACCCGGGTCAGCGCGTCCTGCACGCCGTAGAGCAGCCCGGCCGCGGTGGCCAGCAGCACCGGGCCCCAGCTCAGCCGGGAGCGTTTGCCGTACGTGGTCAGCACCAGGGCCGCGCCGACCATCGCGCCGATGATGAGCCAGTGGCGCAGCGGGTCGGTGACCGCGCTGCCGCCGCGCGGCTGGCCCGCCAGGATGAAGGTGCTCACCCCGCCGGCGAGCAGCGCGAGACCGGCCCAGCCCTGCCGGCCCAGGGGCTGTCTGGTCTGATGCCGGGACAGGGCGAGGGCGAACAGCAGGTTCGTCGCGAGCAGCGGCTCGACCAGGGAGATCTCGCCCTTGCCGAGCGCCATCGCGCCCAACACCATGCCCGCCACCATCAGTCCGAGGCCGCCGAGCCAGCGCGGCACCCGCACCAGGTCGAGCAGCAGCCGGAAGGACAGGAAGTCGCTGAGCGGAGCCTTCTGGGCGGCGTTCTGCTGGAGCACGAATCCGAAGCCCAGGCAGCACGCGGCACTCACGGAGAGGAGGAGAACCAGAACGGACACGCTGCGTACCTCGATCATCCGGCCGGGTCACGGGTGCGTAAGGGCCGACTGTAGCGCTCCCGGGACGGCATTGCCCCGGTGAGTACCCGGAACCGGGCAGTCGACTCGGCCCGGTTGGCGCACCGGACCCCGGCAGGGGGTTGGAAACGGCGGCGGGCCGCCCGGTCATGGTCCGCCGCCCGGTCGCCCGGCGCCATGGCGTACGCCACAGACAGCCGCCGGATTCCCGCACGAGGTGGTACGGGCGAGAGAGGGCCCTCTCGTCTCAAGTTCTCTCTTCCGGAAGGTGATTGAAGTCAGTAACACCTCGGTTCCGCTTGACGCAAACGTTGGCTGAGGGTTTGCTGTGCGTGGTCGGCCGATGACAGCCCGAGAAACAGGAAGTCCGGTGCCCTCCCTCCCGTCTCTGCTCGGCACGCGCCGGGCCCCCACGGAGTCCTCCGGCGACACCGCCCCGGAGGCCGTCGCCGACGCGCCCGACGAGGCCCTCGGTGACGTCGAACTCCTCGCCGCGCGAGCCGCGTTGGCGCAGGGCCGATGGCAGGCCGCGCGCTCGTTGCTGCTGCACACCGGCGACGACTGGGACCGCCGCGCCCACCGCATCACCGTGCTCGCCGCGCAGCCGTACGCCGCCGCGTGGGCCCGCGACTGGCTGCTGGCGGAACCGGAACCGGAACCGGGGCCCGGGTCCGGGCGCGTTGCGGGGTTCGAGCCGGGGTCCGGGTCCGGTCCGGCTTCGGGGCTCGAACCCGGGTCCCCGTCCGGTCCGGCTCCGGGGTCCGAGCCCGCGTCCGCGTCCGGGCCGGCTTCAGGGTCCGCGTCCGAGCCGGGGTCCGGTTGCGGGTCCGCGTCCGGGACGGCTTCAGGGTCCGCGTCCGAGCCGGGGTCCGGGTGCGGGTCCGCGTCCGGGCCGGCTTCAGGGTCCGCGTCCGAGCCGGGGCCCGGTTCCGCGTCCGCCTCGGGGCCGGCTCAGGGGTCCGCGTCCCGGCCGGGGCCCGGGGCCGGGTCGGAGCCGGGGTGCGGTTCCGCGTCCGCGTCCGGGCCGGCTTCGGGGTCCGCGTCCCGGCCAGGGTCCTGGTTGGCGTCGGAGCCGGGGTTCGGTTCCGGGGCCGGCGACGCCGCCACGCTGTACGCCCACGCCCTGGTCCAGCGCGCCTTACGCGGCAAGGAGGACCCCGGCCGGGCCCGCGAGGCCTGCCGTACCGCCGCCGCGCTCGTCCCCGCCGACCCCACTCCCTGGCTCGGACTGCTCCTGCTGGCGCGCGCCCTGGGCCCGGAGTGCGAGGTGCTGCGGGTCTTCGCCGAGGTCCGCGCGCGCCACCCCGAGCACCATCACGCCCACCATCTGCTGGTCGCCCGTCTGGCCGAGCGGCCGCACGGCGGCCCGGCGGAGTCGCACGAGGTGTACGACCTCGCCGAGCGGACCGCCGCCGACGCCCCCGCCGACTCCCCGCTGGCCGTGCTGCCGGTGGTCGCCTACGCCGAGCGCTACCGCGCCCTGGCCGCCGCCGGCCTCGCCCCCGCCGACCCGGCCGGCACCCGGCACTGGTCCGGTCCGCGGGCCCGCCGGATCCTGCGCGCGGCCTTCGACTGGTGGCTGGAGTGGGAGCACGACGAGCACCCCCGCCGCCACCTCGACCTCAACCACCTGGCCTTCGCGATGTCCTGCGCCGGCCGCCCGGCCGAGGCGGCCGCCCTGTTCCGGCGGATCGGCCGCCACGTCACCGTCGCCCCCTGGTCCTACCCGCACCGCGACCCGCACCGGGCCTTCCGCGCCGCCCGGGCCCGCGCCTTCGGGTGCGACTGAGACATCCGCGCCGTCCAGCCGTACCCGGAGGCGGGAACCGCGTAAGAACTCATTACGGAATCCTGACCGGCGACCGCATGGCCTGGCTCCGCAGGGCCCCGAGTGCTCGAATGAATACGTGAACTCTGAACCGACCGAGGAACCCGAGGCGCACGGCAGGCCGATCGGCCGCCGCGTGTTCCTCGGCACGCTCGGCCTGGGCGCCCTCGGCGTCGCCGCCGCGCCCGTGCTGCAACGCGGCCTGGAGGGCTTCCTCGGCGGCGTCTCCGGCAGCGACCCCACGGGCCTGACCGGCCTGCTGCCCAACGGCGGCGGCTTCCGCTACTACTCCGTCGCCGCCTCCGTCCCGCACCGGGGCCCCGCCGACTACCGGCTCGCCGTCGGCGGTCTGGTCGACCACCCGCACACCTACACCCTCGCCGACCTGCGCGCCCTGCCGCAGACCCGGCTGGTCAAGGACGTCCAGTGCGTCACCGGCTGGCGGGTGCCGGGCACCCCGTTCGAGGGCGTACGGCTGTCCCACCTGCTGGACGCGGCGGGCGTCCGGTCCTCCGCCAAGGCCGTCCGCTTCACCTGCTTCGACGGCACCTACACCGAGAGCCTCACCCTCGACCAGGCCCGCCGCGCGGACGTCCTGGTCGCTCTGCGCATGCAGGACAAGGACATCGGCCACGACCACGGCGGCCCGGTGCGCCTCTATGTCGCCCCCATGTACTTCTACAAGTCGGCCAAGTGGCTCTCCGGCATCACCGTGACCGACCGCGTCCAGCCGGGCTACTGGGAGCACCTCGGCTACGACGTCGACGCCTGGGTCGGCCGCTCGAACGGACGCACCGATGAGCCTACGAGCTGAGACCCCGGCGCCGCCGAGCGCCCGCGTCCGCCGATTCGGCCACGCCCAGCGGTGGGTGCACCGGGCGACGGCCGCGCTGATGGGGGTGTGCGTGGTGACGGCGGCCTGCCTCTACATCCCCCAGCTCGCGGTGCTCGTCGGCCGCCGGGAACTGGTCGTCCGCGTCCACGAGTGCGCCGGGCTCGCGCTGCCCGTCCCGGTCCTGCTCGGCCTGGCCTCCCGCGGCTTCCGCGCCGACCTGCGCTTCCTCAACCGCTTCGGCCCGCACGACCGGATGTGGCTGCTCGCCGCGCTGCAACGCGACAAGCGGCGCTCCTCCCGGCCGGCGGGCAAGTTCAACGCCGGCCAGAAGGTCTACGCGGCCTGGATCGCCGGCGCCACGCTGGTGATGCTCGGCACCGGCCTGATGATGTGGTTCACCCATCTCACGCCGCTGATGTGGCGCACCTCGGCCACCTTCGTCCACGACTGGCTGGCCCTGACCATCGGCGTCGTCCTGGCGGGCCACATCGGCATGGCCCTGGGCGACCCGGAGGCCAGGCGGGGCCTGCGGACGGGGTCGGTGAGCAGGGAGTGGGCGAAACGGGAGCACCCCTTGTGGCGCCCCTGACGGCACTTGGCCCCCGCGTGGCCCGCCGTCCCGGGACCGGCGGGCCGACGCCGCACTGGGCGCCGACGCGGGGTACCCGGAACCTACGCTGCCGCCGCGCGAAATGGAACCCCCGATTCCTGTTGACCCTCGGACGTGCACCGACGCACCCTGAACGCCACGCACAAGGGAGCACAGCATGAGCCGAGCCACCACCACGCACCGCGTCGTCGAGTACTGGACGGACAAGGACACCCACGTGATCCTCCCCGTCCAGCGCAGCGAAGAGGTCGACCGCATGAGCGACGCACAGGTGATCGCGACCTACGGAGACCCCGAGGACGGCACCGTCGTGCGCATCGCTCACTAGGGCCTCTCGTTCGGATCATGCCGGGCTTGCTCCGGAAGAGACCCTGGGCCCCTCCCCGGGCGCCGCTCAACCCGTCAGGTCCAGCAGCACCTTGCACGCCCGGCTCCGGTCGGCGGCCCGCGCGAACGCCGCCTCGGCCTGCCGCACGGGCATCACCGCGTTGATCGGCCCGTAGAACTCGCCCCGGTCCGCCAGGAGTTCCAGCGCGACAGCACCTGTCCGCTCACGAAGTCGGCGGCGGGGGAGGCGAGAAAGAAACCCCGCCCACCAGGTCCTCCGGGCGCCCCGGCGCCCCGCCGGTGTCCGCCTGCGCACCCAGGCCCTGAACTCCTCGTCCGCGACCAGGGGACGGGTCGGTTGACCTGGAGTCGGTGAACTCCAGCAGCGGGGCGCGCAGTTGCATGCCCGCGTCGTTGACGAGGGTGTCGAGCGGGCCCACCCGCTCCTCGACCTCCGCGATCCCGGAGGCCGCGTCGGTCACGTCGAACACCGCTGTCTGCACGTCACCGGGGAGATCCCCGGCCGCCTTCGCCGGCCGCTCGCGGTCGCGCCCGTTGAGCACCACCGTGCAGCCGGCCTCCGCAAGGCCGCGACCGGAGCCGGTCACCAGGGCCGTGCGGCCGCTGATGTCGAAGAGCGGGTGGGCCGTCGTGGCCGTCCCCCTAGATGATCAGTGAGAGGAGCAGGACCAGACCGCCGGCGACCACCGAGATGATCGTCTCCATCACCGACCACGTCTTGACGGTCTGTCCGATGCTCAGCCCGAAGTACTCCTTCACCAGCCAGAAGCCGGCGTCGTTGACATGGCTGAAGAAGAGCGAGCCGGCGCCGATCGCCAGGACCAGCAGGGCGGCGTGAGTGGTGGACATGTCGGCCGCGAGCGGCGCGACCAGACCGGCCGCCGAGACGGTCGCCACCGTCGCCGAGCCGGTGGCCAGCCGGATCGCCACGGCGATCAGCCAGGCCAGCAGCAGGGCCGGGATCGACCAGTCCTTGGAGATCTCCAGGATCATCCGGCCCACGCCGCAGTCGATCAGTGTCTGCTTGAAGCCGCCGCCGGCGCCGACGATCAGCAGGATGCCCGCGATGGGCATCAGGCCCTTCTCGACGGTCTGCTGGATGCGGTCCTTGCTGAAGCCGGCGGGCCGGCCCAGCGTGAAGATGCCGACGATCACGGCGGCGAGCAGTGCGATCAGCGGGGAGCCGACGACGTCGAAGACGCGCTGGGTCATGTTCGCGGGGTCGTCGAGGACGATGTCCACCAGCGCCTTGGCCAGCATCAGCACCACCGGCAGCAGCACCGTGGCGAGCGTCGCCCCGAAGCTCGGGCGGCGCTCCAGCTCCTCCGAGGGGCGCTGCGGGATCATCCGGTCGGGGGCGGGCACGTCCACCCAGCGGGCGGCGACCTTCGAGAACAGCGGCCCGGCGATGATCACCGTCGGTATGGCGACCAGGATGCCGAGCGCGAGGGTGACGCCCAGGTTGGCCTTGACCGCGTCGATCGCCACCAGCGGGCCGGGGTGCGGCGGGATCAGGCCGTGCATCACGGACAGACCGGCCAGCGCGGGGATGCCGATGCGCATCAGGGAGTAGTTGCCGCGCTTGGCGACGATCAGCACGACCGGGATCAGCAGCACGATGCCGACCTCGAAGAACAGCGGCAGACCCACCACGGAGGCGATCAGCACCATCGCCCACGGCATCGCCCGCCCGCCGGCCTTGGCGAGGATCGTGTCCACGATCTGGTCGGCGCCGCCGGAGTCGGCGAGGAGCTTGCCCAGGATCGCCCCGAGCGCGATCAGGACGCCCACGCCGGCCACCGTGGAGCCGAGCCCGGTGGTGAAGCTGGTGATGACCTTGTCGAGCGGTGCCCCGGCGACCGCGCCGAGCACCAGGGAGCCGATGGTCAGGGACAGGAACGCATGGAGTTTGAACTGCGTGATGAGCAGGACGATGACGGCGATGCCCACCAGGACGGCGATGCCGAGCTGGGCGTGGCCGGCCGAGGTGATCGGAGCGGGCGTGTCCGCTGCCAGCATCTCGACGCTGAGTCTGGTCACGGGGTTCCCTTGCAGGTACGGGGGACGGGGGTGGGTGTTACTCGGTGATGCCGGGAAGCGCGTCGAGGGCCTGCACGGCGCGCTCGGTGATCTCCTCCGGGGAGCCGACGACTTCCACGGCGACCCCCGGCTCGTCCGGCTGGAGCGGCTGCAGCGTGGCGAACTGGGAGTCCAGCAGCGCGGGCGGCATGAAGTGACCCTGCCGTTCGGCCATCCGGTCCTCGATCAGCTTCCGGTCGCCCGTGAGGTGCACGAACACGATTCCGGGAGCCGAGGCCCTGAGCCGGTCGCGGTACGACCGCTTCAGCGCCGAGCTGCTGACCACCCCGCCGAGCCCGGCCCGCCCGTGCGCCCAGTGGCCGATGGCGTCCAGCCACGGCCAGCGGTCGGCGTCCTGGAGCGGGACCCCGGCCGACATCTTGTCGATGTTGGCCCGCGGGTGAAAGTCGTCGCCCTCGGCGTAGGGCACGCCCAGCCGGGCGGCGAGCAGCGGACCGATCGTGGTCTTGCCCGTCCCGGAGACGCCCATCACGACGACGACCTGGGGGGTGCGCATGACTGCCTCGCTGTCTTCCTCGACATCCGACGCCGGAGCGGCGTCGCCACACTGAAACCCATTAGTCCGATGAATTCAAGAGACTGTGACTTATAAGTCTGACTTTTTGGGCCCGTGATCCACCCCGTACGCTGAGTGCATGACCACACCGGGCCGGGGGCTGCACGGCCGTGTACTGGACACCCTCGGCCCCGCGATCACGGCGGGCGAGTACCCGCCGGGCAGCGTGCTGCGCACCGACGAGCTGGCACAGCACTTCGAGGTGTCACGCTCCGTGATGCGTGAGGCGGTGCGCGTGCTGGAGTCGATGCACCTGGTCGAGTCCCGCCGCCGGGTGGGCGTGACGGTCCGCCCCAAGTGCGAGTGGAACGTCTACGACCCGCAGGTCATCCGGTGGCGTCTGGCCGGTGCCGACCGCCCGCACCAGCTGCGCTCCCTGACCGTGCTGCGCTCCGCGATCGAACCGGTCGCGGCGGGCCTCGCCGCCCGGCACGCCACGCCCCAGCAGTGCGCCGACCTCACCGAGTGCGCGCTCGGCATGGTGGCCAACTCACGCGGCCACCGGCTCCAGGAGTACCTGGTCCACGACATCGCCTTCCACCGGGTCATCCTCATCGCCTCCGGCAACGAGATGTTCGCCCGGCTCGGCGACGTCGTCGCCGAGGTGCTGGCCGGCCGCACCCATCACGAGGTGATGTTCGAGGACCCCGACCCTGCGGCCGTCACCCTGCACGTCCAGGTCGCCGAGGCGGTACGCGAGGGCGACGGGCCCCGCGCCGAGAAACTCACCCGCGAGATCACCGTCGGCGCCCTCCAGGAGCTGGACATCCTGGCGCCGTAGCCGGCATCACGCCGGGAAGTCCCCGTCGACGTACACCCACGCCCCGTCCACCCGCGCGAACCGGCTGCGCTCGTGCAGCGAACCGCCGCGGTAGGAGGCGCGGAACGTCACGGTGCCCGCGCTGTGGAAGGCCGAGCCGTCGGTGGTGTCCAGGATCTCCAGGCCGGTCCACCGCATCCGCGGATCCAGCTCCAGCCGCTCCGGCCGCGTCCGGGGATGCCAGGTGCGCAGCAGATAGCCCGTGTCCCCCCGGACGAACGCGCTGTAGCGCGAGCGCATCAGCGCCTCGGCGGTGGGCGCGGTCGCCGGGCCCGCGTGGTACCGCCCGCAGCAGGCGTCGTAGGACTCGGTACGGCCGCAGGGGCAGGAACGCGAGGTCATGGGCCCCATTGTGCCCCGCACCAGGGGAGGCGCCGAACGCCGGTGCGGTGCACAGTGGAAGGGGTGACGCACCGGCGCGTCCCGTGGCCTCGCGGCGCGGTGAGGAGGGACGGACGATGACCCGACCCATGAGCGGCCGGCCCCCGTCGGTCAAGGAGTGGCGGCTCGAGCTCTACCTGTCCGAACACGACCCGGACACCACGGCCCGGATCGTCCTGGACACCGGTGACAACGTTCTGGAGAGCCGCGCGGAGGCCCGCCGCAACCCCTACGACATGGCGGTGCCGGAGATCGGCGACGAACTCGCCGCCGGACGCGCCCTGATCGCCATGGGCCGGCGGCTGCTGCGCGCGGCCAACGGCGACATGAAGGCGCTCGGCGCGACCGAGACGGAGAGCCCCGCACCGCTCTGGCTGCCCAGGGAGTGAGGGGGCCCGCCATGCCCTTCACGGACCGGACCGACGCCGGACGGCGGCTTGCCGCACGGCTCGCCCACCTCAGGGGCCAGGACGTCGTGGTGCTCGGTCTCCCCCGGGGCGGGGTGCCGGTCGCCGCGCTGGTCGCCGACGCCCTCGACGCCCCGCTGGACGTCTGCCTGGTCCGCAAGCTGGGCGTGCCCGGCCGACCGGAGCTCGGCATGGGCGCGATCGGCGAGGACGGCGTCCGCGTCATCAACCAGGACGTGCTGCGCGGCACCGGAGTCGGCCCGGCGGACCTGGCGCGGGTCGAGGAACACGAACGCGCCCTCCTGGAACAGCGCGCCGCCCGCTACCGGGGCGAGCGCCGCCCCGTCACGGTCGCCGGCCGCACCGTCGTGGTCGTCGACGACGGCATCGCCACCGGCTCCACCGCGCGGGCCGCCTGCCGCATCGCCCGCGCCCGCGGCGCCGCCCGGATCGTGCTGGCCGCACCCGTCGCACCCCGCTCCTTCGCCGGCCGGCTCGGCGACGACGCCGACGACCTGGTGTGCCTGGAGACCCCCCGGGACTTCTTCGCCATCAGCCAGTTCTACGGCGACTTCACCCAGGTCGACGACGAGGAGGTCACCGCCTGCCTGCACCACGCGGCCGCCCGGCGGCAGCGCCCCGCCGGCCACGGCCACGGCCACGGCCCCGCGGACCGCGAGGTGGAGGTGGCGGCCGGAGCCGTACGGCTGCGCGGACGGCTCACCCTGCCCGAGAACGCCACCGGCGTCGTGGCCTTCGTCCACGGCAGCGGCAGCAGCCGGCACAGCCCCCGCAACCAGTTCGTCGCACGGGGCCTGAACCGGGCCGGACTGGGCACCCTCCTGTTCGACCTGCTGACCGAGGACGAGGAACGCGACCGCGCCAACGTCTTCGACATCGCCCTGCTCGCCGGCCGGCTCTCCGGCGCCACCGCCTGGCTGCGCGAGGAACCCGCCGCCCAGGGGCTCGCCGTCGGCTGGTTCGGCGCCAGCACCGGCGCGGCCGCCGCCCTGTGGGCCGCCGCCGAGCCCGGCACCCGGCCCGCCGCCGTCGTCTCCCGCGGCGGCCGGCCCGACCTCGCCGGACCCCGGCTGCCCGCGGTCACCGCACCCACCCTGCTCGTCGTGGGCGGCGCCGACCGGCTGGTGCTCGAGCTCAACCGGGAGGCGCAGGCGCGCCTGCGCTGCGAGAACCGGCTCGAGGTCGTCCCCGGCGCCACGCACCTGTTCGAGGAGCCCGGCACCCTGGAACGGGTGACCGACCTGGCCCGCGACTGGTTCACCGACCACATGGCGCCCGCGCACGTGTAGGCGGCCGTCATGCGTGCCGGAGCCGTCACCCTGTTCCTCGCCGGCGACGTCATGCTCGGCCGGGGCGTCGACCAGATCCTCCCGCACCCCGGCGACCCGGCCCTGCGCGAGGACTACGTGCGCGACGCCCGCGGCTACGTCGCCCTGGCGGAGGCCGCGAGCGGCCCGATACCCCGGCCGGTCGACCCCGAGTGGCCGTGGGGCGACGCACTGGCGGTCCTCGACCGCGCCGCGCCCGAGGCCCGGGTGATCAACCTGGAGACCGCCGTCACCCAGGACGGAGACTTCGCCCCCGGCAAGGCCGTCCACTACCGCATGCACCCCGCCAACCTGCCCTGCCTCGCCGCCGCCCGCCCCGACGTCTGCACCCTTGCCAACAACCACGTCCTCGACTTCGGACCACCCGGCCTGACCGAGACCCTGGACTCCCTCGCGGCGGCCGGACTGCGCACCGCCGGGGCCGGCCGGGACGCGACCGCCGCATGGCGCCCCGCGGCCGTCCCGCTGCCCGGCGGCGGGCGCGTCCTCGTCTTCTCCTTCGGCATGCCCACCAGCGGCATCCCGCACGACTGGGCCGCCGGCCCCGAGCGGCCCGGGGTCGCCCTGGTCGACGCGCCCACCGCGAGCGCCGCCGCCGCGTTCGCCGACCGGGTCCGGCAGACCGCACGGCCCGGCGACCTCGTCGTCGCCTCCCTGCACTGGGGACCCAACTGGGGCTTCCCCGCCACCCGCACCGAGATCCGCTTCGCCCACGCACTCGTCGACGCCGGCGCGGACGTCGTCCACGGCCACTCCTCCCACCACCCGCGCCCGGCCGAGGTCCACCGGGGCAAGCTCGTCCTGTACGGCTGCGGCGACCTCGTCGACGACTACGAGGGCATCGGCGGCCACGAGCACTACCGCGACGACCTGCGCCTGCTCTACCTGGCCTCCGTCGACCCCGGCACCGGACGGCTGGCCGGCCTGCGCATGGTGCCGCTGCGCGCCCGCTGCATGACCCTGGAGCACGCCACCGACGAGGAGACCGCGTGGCTGGGCGGCGTCCTGGACCGCTACGGCCGTCCGCTCGGCACCCGCACCGCGCACGAGCCCGACGGCACGCTCACGCTGCGGCCCCTGTGACGGCCCGGGGCCGGCCCGCCCGGCTCAGGCCTTGCGCAGCAGGCGGCGCAGCCGGTTCAGCGGCCAGGTGTTGATCACGTCCTCCCTGGTGAGCCAGCCCCGCTGGGCGGTGCCCACGCCGTAGCGCACCTGGGCGAGGTGGCGCACCGAGTGGGCGTCGGTGTTCACCGCGAACCGCACGCCGTACCGGCGGGCCCGCAGGATGTCCTCGTCGCACAGGTCCAGCCGGTCGGGCTGGGCATTGACCTCCAGCACGGTGCCGGTGCGCGCACACGCGGCGAACACCTCGTCCCAGTCCGCGTCGACACCCGGCCGCCTGCCGATCAACCGGGTCGTCGGATGCCCGAGGATGTGCACGTACGGGTTCTCGCAGGCCCGCACCAGACGCCGGGTCATCGCCGCGCGTCCCTGATCGAAGTGCGAGTGCAGCGACGCCACGCACAGATCGAAACCGGCCAGGAAGTCCTCCGGCCAGTCCACCTCGCCCTCCGGGCCGATGTTCAGCTCCGTGCCGTGCAGCAGCCGCATCCGGTGGTACGTGCCGTCCAGCTCCCGCAGCCGCTCGCGCTGCGCGAGGATCTTCTCGTCGGTCATCCGCTGCATGTACAGGTTGGGCGCGTGATCGGTGACCGCGTAGTACGCGTAGCCCCGTGCCGCCGCGGCCTCCACCATCTGCTCCAGCGGCGCGAGACCGTCGGTGAGATCCGTGTGGGTGTGCAGGTCACCCCGGATGTCCCGCTCCGTCACCAGCTCCGGCAGCTCCCCGCGCACCGCCGCCTCGATCTCCCCCCGGTCCTCCCGCAGCGTCGGCGCGATCCACGGCAGCCCCAGTCGCGCGTACACCTCCTCCTCGGTCCGCGACGCCAGCGACCGGCCGCTCTCGGTGTCGAACACCCCGTACTCGGAGAGCTTCAGCCCCTGGTGCACGGCGATGGTGCGGGTGCGAATGTTGTGCCCCTTGGACCCGGTGAAGTACTGCAGACCGGCACCCCACGACTCCGGGGGCAGCACCCGCAGATCCACCTGGAGACCCTTGGCGGTGCGCACCGACGTCTTCTTCGCGCCCCGCGCGACGACCTCGGCCGTGGCCGGCAGCTCGCACAGCGCCTCCATGAAGGGCGCCGACCGCTTCGCCGCCACCAGCACGTCGAGGTCCCCGACCGTCTCCCGCATCCGGCGCAGCGACCCGGCGTAGGCACAGCGCCCGCACCCGGTCACCGCGGACAGCTGCCCGACGATCTCCTCGGCCGTCTCCAGGGCCGACGACAGCGGCACCCGGGACCCGGCCCGCCGCAGCAGCTCGATGCCGTGCCGGATGTTCTCCTGCGTCCTCTCCCCGAACCCCTTGAGATCGGCCAGCGCGTCCGCCTCGATCGCCGCCGCCAGCTCGTCCACCGACGAGATGTGCAGGTCCTCGTAGAGCCGCAGCGCCTTCTTCGGGCCCAGCGTCGGGATCGTGATCAGTTCCCGCACCCCCGCGGGGATCTTCGCCCGGCGCTCCTCGACCAGGGCGATGCGTCCGGTGCGCAGGTACTCCAGCACCTTGTCGGCGATCGACCGACCCACGTTCGGGATCTCCCTGAGGCCCTCGGCGTCGAGCTGCGAGACGTCGGCCGGATACCCGCCGATGGCGCGGGCGGCCTTCTCGTAGGCGCGCGCCTTGAAGGCGTCGCCTCCCGTGATCGCGATGAGGTCCGCGTACTCCTGCAGGAGCGCCTCGACCTCGTCATTGGGCCGGGCCACAGCTCAAGTCTAGGAAGCCCCGCGCCCCGGGCGCACGAAGAAGGCCCCTGCCGGGCAGGGGCCTTGCTGGTGTCCGAGGGGGGACTTGAACCCCCACGCCCGATAAAGGGCACTAGCACCTCAAGCTAGCGCGTCTGCCATTCCGCCACCCGGACAAGGTGTCTGTCGTGCGGGGTTTCCCCCGCGGCGACGAAGGAAACATTACCAGGCTTTCCGGGGGTGGCTGATCACCCCCCGTCCCCGGGGCGCGGCCGGCGTGAACGGCGTGTGACGGGCTGGCACCGGTCTTGGGCCCCGGAGCGGCGCGGGGAGAGGATGAGGGAGACCACCAGCAGTGACAGCGGGAGGAAGCACGTGAGCGAGACGGACACGGCCAGGGGCGTCACCGGCGAGGACGAGGTCGTGGACCTCTGCCGCGAGCTGATCCGGTTCGACACCAGCAACTACGGCGACCACTCCGGCCCCGGCGAGCGCCGGGCCGCCGAGTACGTCGCCGAGAAGCTCGCCGAGGTCGGGCTGGAACCGCAGATCTTCGAGTCGCACCCGGGACGTGCCTCCACCGTGGCCCGTATCGAGGGCGAGGACCCCTCCCGGCCCGCGCTGCTCATCCACGGCCACCTGGACGTCGTCCCGGCCAACGCCGCCGACTGGACCCACGACCCCTTCTCCGGCGAGGTCGCCGACGGGTGCGTGTGGGGGCGCGGGGCCGTCGACATGAAGGACATGGACGCCATGACGCTCGCCGTCGTGCGCGACCGGCTGCGCTCCGGGCGGCGGCCCCCGCGCGACGTAGTCGTCGCCTTCCTCGCCGACGAGGAGGCGGGCGGCACCTACGGCGCCCGCTACCTGGTCGACCACCACCCCGAGCTGTTCGAGGGCGTCACCGAGGCGATCAGTGAGGTGGGCGGGTTCTCCTTCACCGTGGACGAGCAGCGGCGGCTCTACCTGATCCAGACGGCCGAGAAGGGCATGCACTGGATGAAGCTGACGGTGGCCGGCACCGCCGGGCACGGCTCGATGATCCACCGGGACAACGCGATCACCGAGCTGTCCGAGGCCGTCGCCCGGGTCGGCCGGCACACCTTCCCGGTGCGGGTCACCAAGACCACCCGGGCCTTCCTCGACGAACTGGGCGACGCGCTCGGCCTCGAGCTGGACCCGGAGGACATGGAGACCACCCTCGCCCGGCTCGGCGGCATCGCCAAGCTCATCGGCGCGACCCTGCGCAACACCGCCAACCCCACCCAGCTGAACGCCGGCTACAAGGTCAACGTCATCCCGGGCGAGGCCACCGCGCACATCGACGGACGGTTCCTGCCGGGGCACGAGGAGGAGTTCCTCACCGACCTCGACCGGCTGCTCGGCCCGCACGTGCGGCGCGAGGACGTGCACAGCGACAAGGCCGTCGAGACCACCTTCGACGGCGCGCTGGTCGAGGCCATGCAGGCGGCACTCCTCGCCGAGGACCCCACCGCCAAGGCGATCCCCTACATGCTCTCCGGCGGCACCGACGCCAAGTCCTTCGACGACCTCGGCATCCGGGGCTTCGGCTTCGCCCCGCTGAAGCTGCCGCCGGAGCTGGACTTCGCCGGCATGTTCCACGGCGTGGACGAGCGGGTGCCGGTGGACGGGCTGAAGTTCGGTGTGCGGGTGCTGGACCGGTTCCTCGACGCGTCGTGAGGTGGCGCGAGCCGGCGCGGGAACCGGCGCGGGAAAGGACCGCATAATCGGGCGCCCGTACGAGATCGACTGAGAAGGGTGAATGCGACCATAAGCTCGTAGCTCCATTACTCCCTCCTCGTTACAGGTAATGCGATCAGCGACACGAGATCGCTTTTGCCAACAAGGAGGAATAATGATCAAGAAGGTCGTCGCTGCTGCGGCTGCCACCGGTGGGCTGGTTCTCGCGGGCGCGGGCCTGGCCGTCGCCGACTCCGGTGCCCAGGGTGCCGCGGTGCACTCCCCGGGCGTCGTGTCCGGCAACGTCGTCCAGGTGCCCGTTCACGTGCCGGTGAACGTCTGCGGCAACACGGTCTCCGTGATCGGGCTGCTGAACCCCACCTTCGGCAACACCTGCATCAACAAGTGACGTCGGCTCCCTAGAGGCGTCTTTCACGCCGTCGGCCTCGGAGCGCCCGCCATGCGCTCCGGGGCCGACGGCTCTTTCCGGAAATCGAAGGCAGGGAAATTCAGCATGCGACAGAGCACCCGCAAGGGCCTGATGACCATGGCGGCCGCGACCGGTGTGATCGCCGCCGCGAGCGGCTACGCCCACGCCGACGCGGGCGCGACCGGTTCCGCCGCCCACTCGCCGGGCGTGCTGTCCGGCAACACGGTGCAGGCGCCGGTGCACGTGCCGGTGAACGTCTGCGGCAACACCGTGAACGTCGTCGGGATCCTGAACCCGGCGGTCGGCAACCAGTGCGCCAACGAGGGCGGCGGGAGCCACAGCGGCTCCGGCGGCTCGCACGCGAGCGGCCACACCAGCGGCTCGCCGGGCGTCGGCTCCGGCAACACGGTCCAGGCCCCGATCGACGTCCCGGTCAACGTGTGCGGCAACAGCGTCGACGTGATCGGCGTGGGCAACGCGGCCAAGGGCAACGACTGCACGAACGGCGGCGGCCACCACACCCAGCCGCCCGGCCAGCCCGGCCAGCCCGGCCAGCCCGGCCAGCCCGGTCAGCCCGGTCAGCCGGGGCATCCCGGCCACCCGGGGCACCCGGGGCACCCCGGCCACCCGGGACACCCCGGCCACCCGGGTCAGCCGGGGCACCCCGGTACGCCGCAGCACCCGGGCACGCCCGGCAAGCCCGGCACGCCCGGTGGCCACACCCCCCACGACTCGTCCCAGGTGAAGCAGCAGGGCGGCTCCTCCCAGTCGCTGAGCAGCGACCAGCTCGCCCACACCGGCAGTGACCTGCCGCTGGGCCTCGCCCTGCCGGCGAGCGCCGGAGCGCTGCTGGCCGGCGCGGTGCTGTACCGCAAGGCCCGGGCCTCGGCCTGACGCGGGCACACCGGCACAACGGAACGGGCCCTGCCGATGCCGGCGGGGCCCGCTCCGTCTCACATGTCCTGCTTCACCACGTGGCACGCACCTGGCGGATGATCCGCCGGCGCAACCGCACCCTGCGGCTGCCGTCGCGCAGCAGGCTCAGTCGGTCCAACTCCCAGTGTCCGTACTCGGCATGGTCCGTCAGCAGACGCGTGGCCTCCTTGCGGGACACCCCGCGAGGCACGTACACGTCGACAAATTCGTATTCCGGCATCGCATCTATTGTGCGGGCTGGTGCCCGGTACGGATAGCGTCTGCACTATGTCTGATGCTGCGCAGCCGACCGCTGCCGAGGTACGCGCCGCCGCCGAGGCGGTCAAGACCGCGCTCGACCGCCACCTGGCGGCCGTCGAACGCAGGACGGGGGAGGACGACCCGGCCGTCTACGAGGCGTTCAACGCGCTGGCCGCGGCCGCCGAGGCGTACGACGAGCTGCTCTACGACCGCTACGACGAGGTCACCCCCTTCGAGATCCCCGGTACGGACGACACCCTGCCGCCGTACGCGGGCCCCGAGGAACCGAACGCGGTCAGCGTGCTGATCCGCCGCGACTACGCCGTGGTGCAACCCCAGCGCCTGCTGGCACAGGCCCACCGGGTGGAGGCGGCGGAGTACGAGGACGACGGCGCGGGCGAGGAGGCCTCCGTCACCGTCCCCGGGGCGCTGGGCATCCTGTTCGGCGAGTTCGAACCGGACGAGATCGCCTCCCGGCACAAGGAGTTCGGCCTGGAGGAGGGCGACTCCACGCTCTGGGTCACCGCGGCCGACGAGCCGGCCGAGCCCGGTGAGTGGCTGGAGTCGCCCTTCGAGCAGGTGGACGCGCAGCGGGTGGTGTGCCGGTTCGACGTCAGCGCGGTGTTCGACGAGGACGTCTCCGACGACGAGGACGACGATCTCGACTTCGACGACGAGGCCGGCGAGACCGCAGACGGGCAGGAGGACGGGGACGGGGTGGAGGTCGTCGAGAGGTGACCCCCGCCCGCGGGGTGGGCGAGGGAAAGGATCACCCCGCCGCCGGCACCTGCGTGCGCAGCAGCGTCTGCAGGCGGGTCGTGCGCGGCTTGGCCGGGACCTTCGCCACCGCTTGCGGCAGCGCCTGCTCCACCCCGTGCACCACCGACAGATGGCGCTCCGCCCGGCCGAACGCCGTGTACACCCAGGGCCTGCTGAGCGTCTGCGCGGCGTCGCCCGGCAGAACCACCACCGCGGCGGGCCAGCGGGCGCCCACCGCCTGGTGCGCGGTCAAGGCCCAGCCGTGCCGCACCGTCTGCTCCACCCGCTCCCGGGGTACGACGACGGGGGCGCCCGCGCACTCCAGGTGCAGCCCGTCGGCGCCGGCGCCCGTGACCCGGCCCGGCACCGTACGGCCCGGGGCGGGGGAGTAGGCGATCCGGTCGCCCGCGTCGAAGCCGCCGAAGCGGCCGGGGCCCGGGTTGAGACGTTCCTTGAGGGCGGCGTTGAGGGCCCGGGTGCCGGCGGCGCCGCCGTGGCCCGGGGTGATCACCACGGTCTGCTCCGGCGGCACCCCGATCGCACGCGGCACCGAGTCCGCGACCAGCTGCACCGTCCGGTGCACCGCCTCACCCGCGTCGCGCACCGGCACGATCACGATCTCCTTGCCGGGCGCCTCGACCTGGTTCAGCTCACCGACACCGATCCCGGAGACCAGCTCGCCGAGCGGGCCGGTGTCCGGTGTACGCGACGCCACCTGCGGACACACCCGTGCGGCCGCCAGATCGGCGAACACCCGCCCGGCCCCGGCCGACCACAGCACCGCGGGATCCCCGCTCAGCACCAGCCGGGCACCGTCCGGCAACGACTCCACCACCATCGCGGCACTCTCCACGTCGAGCTGCGGCGCGTCCAGCACGACCAGCAGATCGAGATGCAGTGCACCTTCGGCATCCCGCCCGGGCCCTTCTGCTCCCGAGAGAAGCCCGGCCAGGGTGGCGACCGGGGGCTGGAAGGCGTCACGGCCGAGGGGGCTGTGGGTGGCGGCCCACGCGCGCAGGCCGAGTCCGCGGGCCGCCTCCAGCAACTGCGCCGCCTCGCCGCGGGACGCCTCGCCGCCGGTGTGCAGGACCAGGCCGTGTCCCGCGACCGTGCGGATCAACTCGGCGGCGGAGCCCCGGGCCGAGGCGGCAGCCGCCTCCCAGCCCTCGGCGAGGCCCTCCTCCTTCGGCACGGAGTCGACCAGCCGGGCCAGGCCGTCGGCCAGACTCTCCTCGGCGAGCGCGTACCGCTCCAGGCCGACCAGGACCCGGACCGGACGCTCCCCCTCGCCGTCCTCCTGCTGCTCCTGCTCCTCGGGTGCCGCTGCGCCCGGCTCGTCCAGGGCGTCCTGGAAGACCAGCGCCTCGCCCTCGGCGAGCGTGCTCTGCACGGCCGCGTCGGCGCCGGCCACGCCCTGCCGGCCCAGGGCCGCGGTGAGTGCGGGCAGCTCCAGGGCGGTGTGCCCGGCCAGCGCCGCCTGCTCCAGCAGCCACACGGTCACCGCGCGTCCGCGCCGCTCGTCGTCCGGGCCGGCCGCCGCGCCGAGCAGCGCCCGCGCGAACGTGTCGGCCTGGTCGGGCCGTACCCCGCCGACCCGCAGCAGCTGCCAGGGGTCCTCCCGGAGCGCCGTGCCGGCGCCTTCGCCGAGGGCTGCGGCCACCTGCGCGGCCAGGGCCTCGGGAGCGCCGCCCTCGGCCAGCACCCCGCGCACGGCCTCGACGCTCTCCTGGCCGGGGGCGGGGGGTGCGGCGGCGGCCGCCGTGGGCTGCGGCCGCCGCACCGGCTCGGGAGCCGGACGGCGCGGGGCCGGCGCGGGCTCGCGGAAAGCGGCGGCGACCGGCTTCTCGCCACTCTCCACGGCCCGGACCGCCGCGAGCAGATCGGCCGCCTTGCCGCTCAGTTTGGCCCCGCTCGGGACGGGCCCCTTCTTGGCGGCCTTCCGCTGCTCGATCCGCTCCCGCTCCAGCCGCTGGGCCGCCAACTCGGCCTCGGCCTCGGACAACTCGGCGCCGACCGCGCCGCCTTCGACCCCGTCGGCCGCCGCGTCGCCCCCGCCCTCACCGGTCACGGCCGGCCCGCGGTCGGCCGCTCCGGCGTCCCCGGCCGAGCTGCTGTCGCCCGCATCGGTCCCGGCGTCGCGAGAGCCCCCGGTGGACTCCACCGTTGCGCCGGCCCCGGCACCCTCGGCCTCGTGCTCGGCGCCGTCCGGAGTCCGTCGGCCCTCGGCGGCTCCCGGCGTCCGACCGGTTCCCGTCCGGGGGGTGTCGGGGGTTCCCGGTCCGGCCTGCTCCGTGGTCTCCGGGTCCGTGCTCACAGCGTGCTCCAGTCGTGATCGGGATAGCGGTGCACGGGCGCCGACACGTCGTCCAGCGCCCGGCAGATCTCGTCAGGAAGACTAAGGGCCTCCACTGACAACGCCCCCGTGAGCTGCTGCGCGTTGCGCGCGCCGACGATCGGGGCCGCCACGCCCGGCCGGTCCCGCACCCAGGCGAGGGCCACCTGGAGCGGGGTGACCGCCAGCCCGTCGGCGGCCGTCGTCACCGCGTCGACGATGCGGCTCGCCGTGTCGTCCAGGTACGGCTCCACGAACGGGGCCAGATGCTCGGAGGCGCCGCGCGAGTCCGGGGGAGTGGTGTGCCGGTACTTGCCGGTGAGCACGCCCCGGCCCAGCGGCGAGGAGGGCAGCAGCCCGACGCCCAGGTCGATCGCGGCGGGCAGCACCTCGCGCTCGACACCGCGCTGCAGCAGCGAGTACTCCATCTGCGCGCCGGCGATCCGGGTGCGCAGGCCCGGCGCCGCAAGCTGCCAGGTGGCCGCCTTGGCGAGCTGCCAGCCGCAGAAGTTGGAGACCCCGGCGTACCGGGCCCGCCCGCTGCTCACGGCCAGGTCCAGCGCCTGGAGGGTCTCCTCGAGCGGTGTCTCGTGGTCGTAGGCGTGGATGTGCCACACATCGACGTAGTCCGTGCCCAGCCGGGCCAGCGAGGCGTCCAGGGCGGCGAGCAGATGGCCGCGGGAGCCGTCGAAGCGGCGGTCGGGGTCCGGCACGCTGCCCGCCTTGGTGGAGATCACCAGGTCCCGGCGGGGCACCAGCCCGTCCATGAGCTGCCCGAGCAGATACTCGGCCTCGCCGTCGCCGTACACGTCCGCCGTGTCGACCAGCGTGCCCCCGGCCTCCCAGAACGCCTTCAGCATGTCCGCGGCGTCGTGCTCGTCGGTGTCCCGGCCCCAGGTGAGGGTGCCGAGTCCGATCCGGGACACGCGCAGGCCGGTACGGCCGAGATGCCTCTGCTCCATGAGCGCGAGATTACTGGCCAGAGCCGCTGCGGTGGGTTGCCTGTGGACAACTCCTACCACCGCGGACAGCGGCCGATCGGGCGTCCGATCCCCGGCATGCCCTGCCCCTGGACCCCGCCCCCGCGCTAAGGTCTGCGCCAAGGGACGTTACTCACGGGTAAGGGGAATCGGCCATGCAGCTCGGGATCAACCTCGGCTACTGGGGCGCCGGGATGGACGCGGACAATCTGGCCGTGGCGCAGGAGGCCGAGCGGCTGGGCTACTCGGTGTGCTGGGCCGCGGAGGCGTACGGCTCGGACGCGGCCACGGTGCTCAGCTGGGTCGCCGCGCAGACCGAGCGGATCGACGTCGGCTCGGCCATCTTCCAGATTCCGGCCCGGCAGCCGGCGATGACCGCGATGACCGCCGCCACGCTGGACTCGCTCTCCGGCGGCCGCTTCCGGCTGGGCCTCGGCGTCTCCGGCCCCCAGGTCTCCGAGGGCTGGTACGGCGTCCGCTTCGACAAGCCGCTCGCCCGCACCCGCGAGTACGTGGAGATCGTCCGCAGGGCGATGACCCGCGAGCGGCTGAGCTACGAGGGCGAGCACTGGACGCTGCCGCTGCCCGGCGGCCCCGGCAAGCCCATCAAGCTCACCGTGCACCCGCAGCGCGACCACATCCCGCTGTACATCGCCGCGATCGGCCCGAAGAACCTGGAGCAGACCGGCGAGATCGCCGACGGCGCGCTGCTGATCTTCCCCTCCGCCGAGCACCTGGAGGAGACGACGATCACCCACCTGCGCGCGGGCCGCGAGAAGGCGGGCAAGACCCTCGACGGGTTCGACGTCTGCCCGACCCTGCCGCTCGCGGTCGGCGACGACAAGGACGTGGCCCGGCTCGCCGACACCTTCCGCCCCTACACCGCGCTGTACGTGGGCGGCATGGGCAGCTTCAAGCAGAACTTCTACAACCGGCTGGCCCAGCGCATGGGGTACGAGAAGGAGGCCGCCGAGATCCAGGAGAAGTACCTCTCCGGCGACAAGCAGGGCGCCGCCGCCGCGATCCCGCAGGACCTCATCGACAAGACGACCCTGCTGGGCTCCGTGGACCGCATCGCCGACCGGATGAAGGCCTACGCGGCCGCCGGCGTCACCACCCTCAGCCTGGCCCCCGCCGGCTTCACCCTCGACGAGCGGCTCGCCTCGCTGAGGGCCGGCAGCGAGGCCCTGGAACGCGCCGGGCTGGCCTGAGGTCCCGTCGGGGGAAGGATTCAGCGGCCGTGGTGGGGGCTCGGGGGTCTTCCCCGCCACGGCCGTCACGAAGGACAACGCGCCGGGCGCCGCACGGTTACGACCCCGGCGCTCCTCCTTTCGGCCGAGCAGGCCCAGGCACGTGTTGCGCGCACCCTCTGCCCCGATTTGACTCGCTCTCCGGGGGATCCTGCAGAGAGGTGTCTTCCCATGCTGTCGGCCAAGCGTCTGTTCCAGGAGATCCTCGGCAACGACGACTCCTTCCGGCTCTTCTGTTCCATCGCCGCCAGCGGAGAGGCCCAGGGCGGCTGGGAGAACGGGCGGATCGCCGCGCTGGTCCCGGACGCCGAACGCGCCCTCGCCCCGAAGATCGCCCGCCACGGCGCCGACGAGCACAAGCACGGACGCATCTTCCACGCCCTGCTGAGCAAGCGCGGGCTCAGCCCGGTCCCGGTCCCGCCCGAGACGGACTACACGATGCTCCTGGAGCAGCGCGGCATCGGCCTCGCCCACGCCAAGCTCCGGCGCGACGAGCCGCTCACCGTGCGGGACATCATCGTCTACCTCGCGCACAGCCGCGTCACCGAACAGCGCGCCGCCGACCAGATGCGGATGCTGCGCACCTGCTTCGCGGACGACCCCGACATCGGCCGTGCCGTCCGTATGATCGCGCGCGACGAGGACCACCACCTCGCCTACACCCACGAGGAGCTCCTGCGCCTCGCCGCCGCCGGGCACGGCCCCTTCATCCGCGCCACCCTGCGCGCGTGCGCGCGCGCCGAGTCCCGCGTCCACCGGGACGTCGGCCTCGCCGTCATGGCCCGCATGGCCCGCATCCTCGGCTGGTCCCGGGCCCGGTCCGCGGCCCTCGCCGCCGGCATCCACGCCCTGTACGCCTACGAGCGGCTGGGCGGCCTGCGCCGCATGACCACCCTGCGGATGCCCGAGTGCCGCGACGCCCTCGGCGGACCCGCCGCACCCGCCCCCGAGTACGCCCGATCCCCGCTCACAGCCAGCCCCGACGCTTGAACAGCCGGTACAGCAGCACCTCCAGGACGGCCATCACCACGATCACCACCGGGTACGACCACAGCCAGTGCAGCTCGGGCATGTGATCGAAGTTCATCCCGTAGATCCCCGCGATCATCGTCGGGACCGCCGCCATCGCCGCCCAGGACGAGATCTTGCGCATGTCGTCGTTCTGCCGCACGCTCATCTGCGCCAGATGCGCGGACAGGATGTCCGACACCAGCCGGTCCAGGCCCTCCACGGACTCGTTCACGCGCATGAGATGGTCGTTGACGTCCCGGAAGAACGGCCGCGCCTTGTCGTCCACGTACGCCACCCCGCCGCCGAACCCGCCCGTGCCGGCCAGCCGGGTCAGCGGCAGCGCGAGCGGCCCGGTGGCCCGGCGGAACTCCAGGATCTGCCGCTTGAAGGTGTAGATCCGCGACGCCGTGTGCCGCGAGCCCCCGCCGTCCGGCGAGAACACCTCCGCCTCCAGCTCCTCCAGGTCCGTCTGCAGCTCCGTCGCCACCTCCAGATAGTGGTCGACGGTGGCGTCGGCGATCCCGTACAGCACCGACGTGGGCCCCTTGCCCAGCATCTCCGGCTCCTCCTCCAGCCGGCGCCGCACCGCGGCCAGCGGCGCGCCCTCGCCGTGCCGGACGGTGACCGCGAAGGCGTCACCGACGAAGACCATCACCTCGCCCGCCGACACGGTGTCGCTCTCCGGCTCGTACACCACCGGCTTGAGCACCATGAACAGCGAGTCGTCGTACACCTCCAGCTTCGGCCGCTGATGCGCCTTCAGGGCGTCCTCCACGGCCAGCGGGTGCAGCCCGAACTCCTCGGTGACCAGCGCGAACTCCCGCTCGGACGGCTCGTGCAGCCCGATCCACACGAACCCGCCCGCCGCCCGCGCCTCCTGCAGCGCGTCGGACAGGTCCTCCGGGCCCTCGGTACGGCGCCCATGCCGGTAGATGGCACAGTCCACGATCACGGAGCACATTCTCCCTTCGTCCGCACACCGGTGTCCGCCGCCGTGCGCTTACGCTGGTCCGCATGCCCACGCTGATCCTCGTCAGGCACGGACGGTCGACCGCCAACACCTCAGGGGTGCTCGCCGGCTGGACGCCCGGCGTCGCACTCGACGAGCGCGGCACCGCCCAGGCCGCCGCGCTGCCCGGCCGGCTCGACGGGCTGCCGCTCTCCGAGGTCGTCGCCAGCCCCCTGCAGCGCTGCCAGGAGACCGTGCGGCCGCTGCTCCAGGCCCGGCCCGGACTGCGCTGCCACACCGACGAGCGGATCGGGGAGTGCCACTACGGCGACTGGTCCGGCCGCAAGCTCGCGGAACTGAAGGACGAGCCGCTGATGGAGGTCGTGCAGGCGCATCCGTCGGCCGCCGCCTTCCCGGGCGGCGAGTCCATGCGGGCCATGCAGACCCGCGCCGCCGAGGCCGTACGCGAGTGGAACGCGCGCGTGGAGCGCGATCACGGCGCCGACGCCGTCTACCTCATGTGCTCGCACGGCGACATCATCAAGGCGCTCGTCGCGGACGCCCTCGGGCTTCATCTCGACCTCTTCCAGCGGATCTCCGTGGAACCGTGTTCCATCACCGCCATCCGTTACACCCGCCTCAGGCCGTTTCTCGTCCGTCTCGGCGACACCGGGGACTTCGCCTCCCTGGCCCCGCGCGAGGAACCGCCCGGCGACGACGCACCGGTCGGAGGTGGTGCGGGCGCACCGTGATCGTCGGCCGCAGTAGGGTGAAGCGATCCGCACCGTCGCCCGCACACGTGCCCCGCACTGCAGCAACTCACGAGACCCATGGAGACAGGACGTGTCCCGTCAGGTGTTCCTCTACGATCCGCCGGACCGCTTCGTGGCCGGCACGGTCGGACTGCCCGGACGCCGTACGTTCTTCCTCCAGGCCACCGCAGGATCCCGGGTGACCAGCGTGGCACTGGAGAAGACCCAGGTCGCCGCGCTCGCCGAGCGCATGGACGAACTGCTGGACGAGGTCGTACGACGCAGCGGCGGCAGCGCGGCCGTCCCCGCCGTCGCGCCCTCGGAGATCGCCGACACCGCCCCGCTGGAGACCCCCGTCGAGGAGGAGTTCCGGGTCGGCACCATGGCCCTGGCCTGGGACGGCGAGGAACAGCGCATGATCGTGGAGGCCCAGGCCCTGGTGGAGCTGGAGGCCGACACCGAGGAGGACCTCGCCGAGGCCGAGGAACGGCTGCTCCAGGACGAGGAGAACGGGCCCCCGATGCTGCGGGTCCGGCTGACCGGCGCGCAGGCCAGGGCCTTCGCCAAGCGCGCCCTCGACGTCGTCAACGCCGGGCGGCCGCCGTGCCCGCTGTGCAGCCTCCCGCTCGATCCGGAAGGACACGTATGTCCGCGCCAGAACGGATACCGCCGCGGAGCGTGACCGCCGCAGGCACCGGCGCCGCCGAGCTGCTCGCGCGCGGTGAGCTCACCGTGCGCGGCCGGATCCGCGAGGCGTCGAACGCGGCGCTGTTCTGCACGGTCGCCCACGACGGCCGGGAAGCCTCCTGCGTGTACAAGCCCGTGGCCGGCGAGCGCCCGCTGTGGGACTTCCCCGACGGCACCCTGGCCGGCCGCGAGGTGGCCGCCTACGAGGTCTCCGAGGCCACCGGTTGGGGCCTCGTCCCGCCGACCGTGCTGCGCGACGGGCCGTACGGCGAGGGCATGTGCCAGCTGTGGGTCGACGTCACCGCCGAGGCGGAACTGCTCGCCCTGGTGGACGCCGAGGAGCCCGAGCCGGGCTGGAAGGCCATCGGCCTGGCCGAGGTCGGCGAGGGCCGCACCGCGCTGCTCGTGCACGCCGACGACGAGCGGCTGCGCCGCCTCGCCGTCCTCGACGCCGTGATCAACAACGCCGACCGCAAGGGCGGCCACCTGCTGCCCACCGCCGACGGCCGCCTCTACGGCATCGACCACGGCGTCACCTTCAACGTCGAGGACAAGCTGCGCACCCTGCTGTGGGGCTGGGCCGGGGAACCCCTCACCGAGGACGCCGTCGGCGTCCTCGAGCGGCTGCGGGACGCCCTCGGCGCCGGTCTGGGCGCCCGGCTGGCCGGACTGATCACGCCGGCCGAGATCGACGCCACGCGCGCGCGGGTCGACGCCCTCCTCGCCTCCGGCCGCCACCCGGAGCCGAGCGGCCAGTGGCCCGCGATCCCCTGGCCCCCCGTGTGACCGGCGGGTGAGCACACCGGCCGGGAAAGTACAAGAGTGCCCAACCGGCCATCCGGCCCGATCCCGTTCGTCTACGCAGCTCGCGGCCGGGTTAGGCTCATGTACATGCATGCCTGGCCCGCTTCCGAGGTCCCCGCCCTGCCTGGTCAGGGCCGCGACCTGAGGATCCACGACACCGCGACCGGCGGCCTCGTCACCCTCGACCCCGGTCCCGTCGCCCGTATCTACGTCTGCGGCATCACCCCGTACGACGCGACCCACATGGGTCACGCGGCGACCTACAACGCGTTCGACCTCGTGCAGCGCGTGTGGCTCGACACCAAGCGGCAGGTGCACTACGTCCAGAACGTCACCGACGTCGACGATCCGCTGCTGGAGCGCGCGGACCGGGACGGCGTCGACTGGGTCGCCCTCGCCGAGAAGGAGACGGCCCTCTTCCGCGAGGACATGACCGCCCTGCGGATGCTCCCGCCGCGGCACTACATAGGCGCCGTCGAGGCGATACCCGGCATCGTCCCGCTCGTGGAGCGGCTGCGCGACCTCGGCGCGGCCTACGAGCTGGAGGGCGACATCTACTTCTCCGTCGAGGCCGACCCGCACTTCGGCGAGGTCTCGAACCTCGACGCGGCCGCCATGCGGCTGCTGTCCGCCGAGCGCGGCGGCGACCCGGACCGCCCGGGCAAGAAGAACCCGCTGGACCCGATGCTGTGGCTGGCCGCCCGTGACGGCGAGCCGAGCTGGGACGGCGGCTCCCTCGGCCGGGGACGCCCCGGCTGGCACATCGAGTGCGTGGCCATCGCCCTGGACCACCTCGGCATGGGCTTCGACGTCCAGGGCGGCGGCTCCGACCTCGCCTTCCCGCACCACGAGATGGGCGCCTCGCACGCCCAGGTGCTCACCGGCGAGTTCCCCATGGCCAAGGCGTACGTGCACGCCGGCATGGTCGCCCTGCACGGCGAGAAGATGTCCAAGTCCAAGGGCAACCTCGTCTTCGTCTCCCGGCTGCGCCGCGACGGCGTCGACCCGGCCGCCATCCGCCTCGCCCTGCTCGCCCACCACTACCGCTCCGACTGGGAGTGGACCGACCAGGTCCTGCAGGACGCCCTGGACCGCCTCGGCCGCTGGCGCGCGGCCGTCTCCCGCCCCGACGGCCCGCCCGCCGACGCACTGGTGGAGGAGATCCGCGAGGCCCTCTCCAACGACCTCGACGCCCCGGCGGCCCTGGCCGCGGTCGACCGCTGGGCGGCCCGTCAGGAGCGGGAGGGCGGCACGGACACCGGAGCGCCCGGCCTCGTCACACGGTCGGTGGACGCGCTGCTGGGGGTGGCCCTCTAGGCGCGGCGAAGGGGCGGCTCCCCGCCACGGGGAGCCGCCCCTTCGCCGTACCTTCGTACCTCCGGGCCCTCAGTCCTCGGAACCGTCCTGGTCGTCCTCCTTGGGCCCACCGCCGGAGGCACGCGGCTTACCGCCCGGAGGGACATCCCGCCGCCGCAGATACCGCTCGAACTCCCGGGCGATCGCCTCGCCGGACGCCTCCGGCAACTCCGCGGTGTCCCGGGCCTCCTCCAGCGTCTGGACGTACTCGGCGACCTCGCTGTCCTCGGCCGCGAGCTGGTCCACGCCCACCTGCCAGGCCCGCGCGTCCTCGGGCAGCTCGCCCTGCGGGATGCGCAGGTCCAGGAGGTCCTCCAGGCGGTTGAGGAGGGCCAGCGTGGCCTTGGGGTTGGGCGGCTGGGAGACGTAGTGCGGGACGGCCGCCCACAGCGACACCGCCGGGACGCCCGCGTGCGCGCACGCCTCCTGCAGGACGCCGACGATGCCCGTCGGGCCCTCGTACTTGGTCTCCTCCAGGTCCATCCGCCGGGCCAGGTCCGCATCGGACGTGACCCCGCTGACCGGGACCGGACGGGTGTGCGGGGTGTCACCGAGCAGGGCGCCCAGGATCACCACCAGCTCCACGCCCAGCTCGTGCGCGAAGCCGAGCAGCTCGTTGCAGAACGACCGCCAGCGCATGGACGGTTCGATGCCGCGCACCAGCACCAGGTCGCGCGGCTTCTCACCGGTGACCCGGACCACCGACAGCCGCGTCGTCGGCCACGTGATCTTGCGCACTCCGGCGTCCATGAACACCGTGGGGCGGTTCACCTGGAAGTCGTAGTAGTCCTCGGCGTCCAGCGCCGCGAACACCTCACCTTTCCACTCGCGTTCCAGATGCGCGACCGCGGTGGAGGCGGCGTCGCCGGCATCGTTCCAGCCCTCGAACGCGGCCACCATGACTGGGTCGATCAGCTCGGGAACCCCCTCCAGCTCGATCACCCAGTGCCTCCTTCCGACGTGCCCTCGCCTGACGTCCCAACCTTACGGCGTCCGCCGGGGGCGCCCGCAGCCCCCCGGCCCGGGGGGATGCACGGATCACTGCCCCGATCGCCGCCGGGGAACACCCCTCTTGGGCACCGGAGCGCGGCCCGCCCGCAGAGGGAGGTCACAGGGTGCTGCGCAGCCACTGCTCCACGCTCCCGATGTGCACCGTCGCCCAGGAGCGGGCGGCCTCGGTGTCCCGGTCGCGCAGCGCGGCGAGGATCGCCCGGTGTTCGCGCAGGGTGCGCGCGACCGCGTCCTCCTGGGTGAGGCCCCGCCAGATCCGGGCCCGTGTCGTCGGCCCCGACAGACCTTCCAGCAGCGAGCACAGCACCGAGTTCCCGGCGCTTCGTACGATGCCCCGGTGGAACTCCAGGTCGGAGGCGACCAGTTCCTCCACCGACGGCTCGTCGCCGAGCGCGTCCAACTGGGCCGACAGCGCGTCCAGTTGCTGCTCGCTGATGCGCAGCGCCGCCATCGCCGTCGCGGCCGGCTCGAGGATGCGGCGCACGGCCAGGAACTCCAGCACGGTGTCGTCGCGGTGGAAGTCCACCACGAAGCTCATGGCCTCCAGCAGGAGTTGCGGGTCCAGACTGGTGACGTAGGTGCCGTCGCCCTGGCGCACGTCCAGGATCCGTATCAGCGACAGCGCCCGCACCGCCTCCCGCAGCGAGTTGCGGGACAGGCCAAGCCGGGCGGCCAGCTCGCTCTCCTTGGGCAGCCGGTCGCCGGGGCGCAGCGCACCGGAGACGATCATGTCCTTGATCTTCTCGATCGCCTCGTCGGTGACGGCCATGACCGGGCCTCCTCTTGTTCAGACATCGGACGTGTCCGCCTCACAGTATGCGGCTCGCCACCGACAGGCCCCCACGCGCGCGGAAGGGGCGGCTCCATCGGCGTGGAGCCGCCCCTCCCGCTGATCCGGACCCGGTGCGGCGGGGTCCGGAGCGTCGGCGGGCGCCGGTCCTGGTCAGGGGGAGGACCGGCCCCCACCGGGGCCTACTTCTTGTCGAGCAGGTCCTGGACCTTGGCACGGACCTCGTCCGTGGCCAGGCCCCGGATGGTCAGCGTGGTCCGGCGGCGCAGCACGTCGTCCGGCGTCTCGGCCCACTCGTGGTCCCGGGCCCACACGACCTGCGCCCAGATCTCCGGGGCGTCCGGGTGGACGCGCTCGGCCAGTTCCGGGTTGTCGTTCGCCAGGCGGGCGATGTCGAACGCCAGCGAGCCGTAGTGGGTGGCCAGGTGCTTGGCGGTGTCGGCCGCCATGCGCGGGCCGGGCGCCGGGCGGTCGGTGAGCAGCCGGTGGGCGACCGCGCGCGGGTTGGCGATGCCCGGCAGCGGCAGCTTCTTCGGCAGCGAGGAGATCGGCTCGAAGTCGTCACCGAGCGGGTGGCCCGGCAGCGACTCCAGCTTCTGCATCACCGTGCGGCCGATGTGCCGGAAGGTGGTCCACTTGCCGCCCGCGACGGACAGCATGCCGCCCTTGCCCTCGGTGACGACGGTCTCGCGCTTGGCCTTGGCGGTGTCGCCGGGGCCGCCCGGCAGCACCCGCAGACCGGCGAACGCGTACGTCATCAGCTCGCGCTCGAGCTGCTGGTCCCGGACGGAGAACGCGGCCTCGTCCAGGATCTGGGTTATGTCGTTCTCGGTGACGGAGACGTCCGCCGGGTCGCCCTCGTACTCCTCGTCGGTGGTGCCGAGCAGCAGCATGTCCTCCCAGGGGAGGGCGAAGGTGATGCGGTACTTGTCGATCGGGGTCGCGAGGGCGGCCTTCCACGGAGAGGTCCGCTTCAGCACCAGGTGCGCGCCCTTGGACAGGCGGATGGAGGGGGCCGCGTTCGGGTCCTCCATGCGGCGCAGGTGGTCGACCCAGGGCCCGGTCGCGTTCAGCACCAGGCGGGCACCGACCCCGAACTCCTCGCCGGACAACCGGTCCCGCAGTTCGGCGCCGGTGACCCGGCCCTTGGTGAAGCGCAGCCCGGTGACCTCGGCGTGGTTCAGGACGACCGCACCCGCCTCGACGGCCGCGCGGACCGTCATCAGCGCCATGCGGGCGTCGTTCATCTGGTCGTCGCCGTACACGGCCACGGCCTTGAGGTTCTCGGTGCGCAGCTCGGGCACGTCCTGCGCCGCCTTGGCGGGGGAGAGCAGGTGGCCCACGCCGTCACCGAACGCGGAGAGCGCGGAGTAGGCGAAGACGCCCGCGCCGAGCTTCGCCGCGCCGTGCGGCCCGCCCTTGTACACGGGGAGGTAGAAGGTGAGCGGGTTCGCCAGGTGGGGGGCCACCTGGCGGGAGACCGCACGGCGCTCGAAGTGGTTCTCCGCCACCAGCTTCACCGCGCCGGTCTGCAGGTAGCGCAGACCGCCGTGGAGCAGCTTGGAGGAGGCGGAGGACGTGGCACCGGCGAAGTCGCCGGCGTCGACCAGCGCCACCCTGAGCCCGGACTGCGCGGCGTGCCAGGCGGTGGAGATGCCCAGGATGCCGCCGCCGATCACAAGAAGGTCGTACGACGCCTTGGCGAGCTGCTCCCGGGTCTCGGCCCGGCTCGGGAGCGAGCCGGAGGCCGGGTGCGTGCCCAGGGCAGGCAGGGTCTGCAGGGTGGACTGACTGGTCATGTCGGGTACTTACTCCTCGTCAGAGCTGTCTGAGCCGGCTGTCAGGTGGCCGCTCAGCTCTCGTCCTCGAGCCAGCCCATGGTCCGCTCGACGGCCTTGAGCCAGTTCTTGTACTCACGGTCGCGGGTGGCCGCGTCCATGCGGGGGGTCCACTCGGCGGCCCGGCGCCAGTTGGCGCGCAGTTCGTCGGTGCTGGACCAGAAGCCGACGGCGAGGCCGGCGGCGTAGGCGGCGCCGAGGCAGGTGGTCTCCGCGACCATCGGGCGCACCACGGGCGCGTCCAGGACGTCGGAGAGCGTCTGCATCAGCAGGTTGTTGGCGGTCATGCCACCGTCGACCTTCAGGGTCACCAGCTCGTCGCCGGAGTCCTTGACCATGGCGTCCGCGATCTCCCGCGTCTGCCAGGCGGTGGCCTCCAGGACGGCGCGGGCGAGGTGCGCCTTGGTCACGTACCGGGTCAGGCCGGCGATCACACCGCGGGCGTCGGAGCGCCAGTGCGGGGCGAACAGGCCGGAGAAGGCCGGTACGAAGTAGGCGCCGCCGTTGTCCTCGACCGAGAGCGCGAGCGTCTCGATCTCGGCGGCCGTGGAGATCAGGCCCATCTGGTCGCGCATCCACTGCACCAGGGAGCCCGTGACGGCGATGGAGCCCTCCAGGGCGTACACCGTCGGCTGGTCGCCGATCTTGTAACCGACCGTGGTCAGCAGACCGGCGTAGGAGTTGATGATCTTGTCACCGGTGTTCATCACCATGAAGGTGCCGGTGCCGTACGTGGACTTGGTCTCGCCCTCGGAGAAGCAGGTCTGGCCGAACAGGGCCGCCTGCTGGTCGCCGAGCGCCGAGGCTACGGGGATGCCGCCCAGCAGGTCGCCGAGCTTGCCGCCGGTGACCTCGCCGTAGACCTCGGCGGAGGAGCGGATCTCGGGCAGGATCTGCATCGGCACGCCGATGGACTCGCAGATCTTGTCGTCCCACTGCATCGTGTGCAGGTTCATCAGCAGGGTGCGCGAGGCGTTGGTGACGTCGGTGTAGTGCTTGCCGCCGTTGACACCGCCGGTCAGGTTCCAGATGACCCAGGTGTCCATGGTGCCGAAGAGGATGTCGCCCGCCTCGGCGCGCTCCTGGAGGCCCTCGACGTTGTCGAGCAGCCAGCGGGCCTTCGGCCCGGCGAAGTACGAGGCCAGCGGGAGGCCGGTCTCGCGGCGGAAGCGGTCCTGGCCGACGTTGCGTCCGAGCTCCCTGCACAGGGCGTCGGTGCGGGTGTCCTGCCAGACGATCGCGTTGTAAACGGGCTCACCGGTGTTCTTGTCCCACAGCACGGTGGTCTCGCGCTGGTTGGTGATGCCGATGGCCTTGATGTCGTCGCGGGTGATGCCGGCCTTCTCGATGGCCCCGGCGACGACCTCCTGGACGTTGGTCCAGATCTCGGTGGCGTTGTGCTCGACCCAGCCCGGCTTCGGGAAGATCTGCTCGTGCTCCTTCTGGTCGACGGAGACGATCCGGCCGTCCCGGTCGAAGACGATGCAGCGCGAGGAGGTCGTGCCCTGGTCGATTGCCGCGATGAACGGGCCTGCGGTGTGGGCGTCGGTCACTGTGTGCTCCTGAAATCCTTGGGTGTGGGGCTGTACGTACGGCGCGTGCGCGAAGCGCGTGCTCAGGCGAAAGCGACGTTGTAGATGCCTGCGGCGATGGCGCCGCCGATCAGCGGACCGACCACCGGGACCCAGGCGTAGCTCCAGTCGGAGCCGCCCTTGTTGGGCAGGGGCAGCAGGGCGTGCACGATGCGCGGTCCCAGGTCACGCGCGGGGTTGATCGCGTAGCCCGTGGGGCCGCCGAGCGAGAGACCGATGGAGACGACCACCAGCGCGGTGATCAGGGCGCCCAGGGTGCCCAGACCGTTGCCCTTGTCGTTCAGGCCCTGCGTGAGGACCGCCAGCACCAGGACCACGGTGCCGATGATCTCCGTGAGCAGGTTCTGCACCGCGTTCCGGATCTCCGGGCCGGTGGAGAAGACGCCCAGGACCGGGCCGGCGCCCTTCTCCTGGGCCTCGACGGCCTTGGCCGCCGTGGCCTGCGCACCCGGGCCACCGACGATCTCCTTGTCGGTGAGGTGCGCGTGGAACTGGCCGTAGTAGGCCACCCACACCAGGGCCGCGCCGATCATGGCGCCGAACAGCTGGCCGCCCCAGTAGACCGGCAGGTTGCTGAAGTCCTTGTCCTTGATCGCGAGCGCGAGCGTCACGGCAGGGTTCAGGTGGGCGCCGGAGAGCGGCGCCGAGGTGTAAACAGCCGTGAGTACGGCGAAACCCCACCCGAAGGTGATGGCGAGCCAACCGGCGTTACGGGCCTTGGAGGCCTTCAGCGTCACGGCGGCGCACACGCCACCGCCGAGCAGGATGAGTATGGCGGTACCGATGGTCTCGCCGATGAAGATGTCGGAGCTGGACACCCGCGACTCCTTTGTCCTTCGTCCAGGGAAGCCGAACCCCGGGTCCCTCCGGGGGTTGGCGCCCTCGGGGGTGAGAGCGATGCCGGCCCTTGGCGTTGTCACACTCTAGCGCGTATTGCCGGTAGGTGTTCGACAATGCCGACCGATGGACGGGAGTCTTGCTTCGGCGTCACGCATGCGTCAAGGGTTCTGTTGTCGAAAACAGGATCGTTATTGATCGCTGCCGGTTGCCGCCCTTTCCTCACCCTTTCCGGCTCTTCCAGCCTTCCTGGCCCTTCCTGCGGTGACATACGCTTTCGCCCGGTATGTCCATTTCAGGGTATGGCGAGAACCGGAACGCCGCTCGCGTCCCGGTCGTCTCCGCAGGAATCGCCGCTGGTCGGCGGCAGGTCAGAAGCGCTGCGCGCCGAGGTCCCGCGACACCGCGCGGGCGCAGTCCCGCACCGCCGCGATCAGCTCGGGCTGCAACTCGCCGCCACGGCACAGCCGTTCCACCGCGCCCGTGACGCCCACCGCGCCCACCGGCATGCGGCGCCGGTCGTGGATCGGCGCGGCCACCGAGGCCACGCCCTCCCAGGTCTCCTCCACGTCCGCCGCGTAGCCCCGCGCGCGCGTGAGGTCCAGGAGATGCTCGAAGTCCTCCAGATCGCACACCGTGCGGTCCGTGAACGGCTTGCGGTCGGCCTCCAGCGCCTCGCTGTGCGCCACCGGGTCGTAGGCCGACAGCACCTTGCCCAGCGCCGTGGAGTGCAGCGGCTGCATGGCCCCGATCTCCAGCACCTGCCGGCTGTCGTCGGGTCGGAAGACGTGGTGCACGATCAGCACGCCCTGCTGGTGCAGCACGCCCAGGTACACGCTCTCCCCGCTGGAGCGGGCCAGGTCGTCCGTCCACACCAGCGCCCGCGCCCGCAACTCGTGCACGTCGAGATAGGTGGTGCCCAGGCGCAGCAGTTCCGCGCCCAGCTGGTAGCGGCCGGAGGCGTCGTCCTGTTCGACGAAACCCTCCTGCTGGAGGGTGCGCAGGATGCCATGGGCGGTGCCCTTGGCGAGGCTCAGCGACGAGGCGATGTCCGACAGGCCGAGCCGCCGCTCGCCGCCCGCGAGCAGCCGCAGCATCGCGGCCGCCCGTTCGAGCGACTGGATGTTCCGTGCCATCGCCGTTCTGCCTCCGTCCTCTTCGACCGTTGCCGAACGATGCATCACCCTGTTCGGCAATGTCGAACACTACCGGTCGCTGTCGACCCACCGCCAATGACCCGTCGACAGCTGTTACATGGGCGGTGGCCCGCGCGTCGCCGCTCGGCCGTCCGGCCCGGTCACCCGCGGCCCCGGCGTCCGCCTCGTGGACGCCGCTGCCCATCCAAGCCCAAGCCCGGTTACCCTGACGCCGTGCCCCGTGCCCGGCCCCCGTCCGGGCAAGCCGCATAGCCGACAGCCGTCGCACCCCAGGGAGCCCCTTCATGGCCTCGTTGCCACCGACCCCTTCCGCCGACAGCCGGACCCGTGCGTCCGCGCTCCGGGACGCGCTCGCCACCCGTGTGGTGGTGGCCGACGGAGCGATGGGCACCATGCTCCAGGCCCAGGACCCGACCCTCGAGGACTTCCAGCACCTCGAAGGCTGCAACGAGATCCTCAACATCACCCGTCCGGACATCGTCCGCTCGGTCCACGAGGCGTACTTCGCCGTGGGCGTCGACTGCGTGGAGACGAACACCTTCGGGGCCAACCACACGGCCATGGCGGAGTACGACATCGCCGACCGGGTGTACGAGCTGTCCGAGGCCGGTGCCCGCATCGCCCGTGAGGTGGCCGACGAGTTCTCCGCCGACGGCCGCCAGCGCTGGGTCCTCGGCTCCATCGGCCCCGGCACCAAGCTGCCCACCCTCGGCCACATCGGGTACACCACCCTCCGCGACGGCTTCCAGGCCAACGCCGAGGGCCTGCTCACCGGCGGCGCCGATGCCCTGATCGTGGAGACCACCCAGGACCTCCTGCAGACCAAGGCCTCCGTCCTGGGTGCCCGCCGCGCCATGGAACGCCTCGGCATCGAGGTGCCGCTGCTGTGCTCCATGGCGTTCGAGACCACCGGCACGATGCTGCTGGGCTCGGAGGTCGGCGCCGCGCTGACCGCGCTGGAGCCGCTCGGCATCGACATGATCGGCCTGAACTGCTCGACCGGCCCCGCCGAGATGAGCGAGCACCTGCGGTACCTGACCCGGCACTCCCGCATCCCGCTGCTGTGCATGCCGAACGCCGGCCTGCCCGTCCTCACCAAGGACGGGGCGCACTTCCCGCTCGGTCCCGAGGGCCTGGCGGACGCGCAGGAGAACTTCGTACGCGACTACGGCCTCTCCCTCGTCGGCGGCTGCTGCGGCACCACCCCCGAGCACCTGCGCCAGGTCGTCGAGCGCGTCCAGGGCGTCACCCCGAGCGAGCGCCGGCCCCGGCCCGAGCCCGGCGCCGCCTCCCTCTACCAGTCCGTCCCCTTCCGCCAGGACACCTCCTACCTGGCCATCGGCGAGCGCACCAACGCCAACGGCTCCAAGAAGTTCCGCGAGGCCATGCTGGAGGGCCGCTGGGACGACTGTGTCGAGATGGCCCGCGAGCAGATCCGCGAGGGCGCGCACATGCTCGACCTGTGCGTGGACTACGTCGGCCGCGACGGCGTCGCCGACATGGAGGAACTCGCCGGCCGCTTCGCCACCGCCTCCACCCTGCCGATCGTGCTCGACTCCACCGAGGTCGACGTGATCCGGGCGGGCCTGGAGAAGCTCGGCGGCCGCGCGGTGATCAACTCCGTGAACTACGAGGACGGCGCCGGCCCCGACTCCCGCTTCGCCAAGGTCACCCAGCTGGCGAAGGAGCACGGCGCCGCGCTGATCGCGCTGACCATCGACGAGGAGGGCCAGGCCCGCACCCCTGAGAAGAAGGTCGAGATCGCCGAACGGCTGATCGAGGACCTGACCGGGAACTGGGGCATCCACGAGTCGGACATCCTCATCGACACCCTGACCTTCACCATCTGCACCGGTCAGGAGGAGTCCCGCAAGGACGGCCTCGCCACCATCGAGGCGATCCGCGAGCTGAAGAAGCGCCACCCGGCCGTGCAGACCACGCTGGGCCTGTCCAACATCTCCTTCGGCCTCAACCCGGCCGCCCGCATCCTGCTGAACTCCGTCTTCCTCGACGAGTGCGTCAAGGCGGGCCTGGACTCCGCGATCGTGCACGCCAGCAAGATCCTGCCCATCGCCCGGTTCAGCGAGGAGGAGGTGCAGACCGCCCTCGACCTCATCCACGACCGGCGCAGCGAGGGCTACGACCCCCTGCAGAAGCTCATGCAGCTCTTCGAGGGCGCCACCGCCAAGTCCCTCAAGGCCGGCAAGGCCGAGGAGCTGGCCGCCCTCCCGCTGGAGGAGCGCCTCAAGCGCCGCATCATCGACGGCGAACGCAACGGTCTGGAAGCCGACCTGGACGCCGCGCTCCAGGACCGCCCCGCCCTCGACATCGTCAACGAGACCCTGCTGGACGGCATGAAGGTGGTCGGCGAGCTGTTCGGCTCCGGCCAGATGCAGCTGCCGTTCGTGCTGCAGTCCGCCGAGGTGATGAAGGCGGCCGTTGCCTACCTCGAACCGCACATGGAGAAGTCGGACGCCGAGGGCAAGGGCACGATCGTGCTGGCCACCGTGCGCGGCGACGTGCACGACATCGGCAAGAACCTCGTCGACATCATCCTGTCCAACAACGGCTACAACGTCGTCAATCTGGGCATCAAGCAGCCCGTCTCCGCGATCCTGGAAGCCGCCGAGGAGCACCGGGCCGACGTCATCGGCATGTCCGGCCTCCTGGTGAAGTCCACCGTGATCATGAAGGAGAACCTCGAGGAGCTCAACCAGCGCGGCCTCTCCGCCCGCTTCCCGGTCATCCTCGGCGGTGCCGCCCTCACCCGCGCCTACGTCGAGCAGGACCTGCACGAGCTCTACGAGGGCGAGGTCCGCTACGCCCGCGACGCCTTCGAGGGCCTGCGCCTCATGGACGCCCTGATCGGCGTCAAGCGGGGCGTGCCGGGGGCGAAGCTGCCGGAGCTGAGGCAGCGCCGGGTGCGCGCGGCCACCGTCGAGGTCGAGGAGCGGCCGGAGGAGGGGCACGTCCGCTCCGACGTCGCCACCGACAACCCGGTGCCCACCCCGCCCTTCTGGGACACCCGGATCGTCAAGGGCATCCAGCTCAAGGAGTACGCGAGCTGGCTCGACGAGGGTGCGCTGTTCAAGGGCCAGTGGGGTCTGAGGCAGGCCCGCACCGGTGAGGGGCCCTCGTACGAGGACCTGGTCGAGACCGAGGGCCGGCCCCGCCTGCGCGGCCTGCTCGACCGGCTGCAGACCGAGAACCTGCTCGAAGCGGCCGTCGTCTACGGCTACTTCCCCTGTGTGTCCAAGGACGACGACCTGATCATCCTGGACGAGCGGGGCAACGAGCGCACGCGCTTCACCTTCCCGCGCCAGCGCCGCGGCCGCCGGCTGTGCCTGGCCGACTTCTTCCGCCCGGAGGAGTCGGGGGAGACCGACGTCGTCGGTCTCCAGGTCGTCACCGTCGGTTCGCGCATCGGCGAGGAGACCGCCAAGCTGTTCGAGGCCAACTCCTACCGCGACTACCTCGAACTGCACGGGCTGTCCGTCCAGTTGGCCGAGGCGCTCGCCGAGTACTGGCACGCCCGCGTCCGCGCGGAACTCGGCTTCGCCGGCGAGGACCCGGCCGCGATGGAGGACATGTTCGCCCTGAAGTACCGGGGCGCCCGCTTCTCCCTCGGCTACGGCGCCTGCCCCGACCTGGAGGACCGCGCCAAGATCGCCGAACTCCTGCAGCCGGAGCGCATCGGCGTCCACCTGTCGGAGGAGTTCCAGCTCCACCCCGAACAGTCCACGGACGCCATCGTCATCCACCACCCGGAAGCCAAGTACTTCAACGCCCGCTGACCCCTCCGGGGGTTCGGCCGTCGCCACCTGCCGGCCGCTCCGTGTCCGGTCGGCGCGCGAGCGCGGGTGGGTGGACGGCCGGTCGCGCAAATCCCCGCGCCCCTGCGGGGGCAGACCGATTGGCCCTCCGGCCTGCGCCGGGGGTGATTTTCGGGATACCCCAGGGCGCGAGGGATAAACGAGGCGCTTTGCACGGCGGAGTCGTACACTGGTCGGTCCACTGCAGGCCGGTTCCCGTGCGGGAACCGGCCTGGTCGTCCCTCAAGGAGGTGCGCCCGGATGACCAGCACGGTCCCCGCGCTCGGAACCCGTACGGCCGAAGGCTCCGCCCTGCAGGCGGTGCTCCTCGACATGGACGGCACCCTGGTGGACACCGAAGGCTTCTGGTGGGACGTCGAGGTCGAGGTCTTCGCCACTCTCGGCCACACCCTCGACGATTCCTGGCGGCACGTCGTGGTCGGCGGCCCCATGACCCGCAGCGCCGGCTTCCTCATCGAGGCCACCGGCGCCGACATCACCCTCGCCGAACTCTCGGTCCTGCTCAACGACGGTTTCGAGGCCCGCATCGGCCAGGCCCTGCCGCTCATGCCCGGCGCCGCCCGGCTCCTCGCCGAACTGCACGAGCACGCCATCCCCACCGCCCTGGTCTCCGCCTCCCACCGGCGCATCATCGACCGGGTCCTGACCGTGCTGGGCCCCCGCCACTTCTCCCTCTCCATCGCCGGCGACGAGGTCTCCCGCACCAAGCCCTACCCCGACCCCTATCTGCTCGCCGCCGCGGGGCTCGGCGTGGACCCGGCCAGATGCGCGGTCGTCGAGGACACCGCCACCGGCGTCGCCGCGGCCGAGGCCGCCGGCTGCCACGTGGTGGCCGTACCCTCGGTCGCCCCCATCGTCCCCGCCGAGCGGCGCACCGTCGTGAGCACCCTCGAAGAGGTCGACCTCGCATTTCTACGCGGGCTGATGACGGAAATGCCCCAGCCCTTCACCCAGCGTGCGAAGCCTTAGTCCATTGGCCGCGTTGGACAAAATTCCGAGGAAGTACACCCAGGTGGAATTCCCGGCCGTCCGACCGGCCGAATTCCGGTAAGCGCGACCACAGTTGGGAGTGTGACGTTCCCCACTCCCGTCCGGCTCGACATCGTTGCCCAAGTGTGCTGACCGCCCCGCGTCGGGGCCGCCGGCCCTGCCCTTGTGTCCGGATTCATGGAACGCTGCACCAATCCTGCCGCTGTCGGGTGTTCGGTGTGTCCGCAACCGGTTTCACTCCGTGATGGCCTCTCCGCTCCCACGGCTGTGAACCGTCCCGCAGGTGCGGACTAATCTCGTCCGCGAGAACATCGCCGCAACCCCCGTGATCCGCCGCACCACCCATGCATGCCGGGTACACGGACCCGAACAGCTCTGGAGAAACTCCCGCATGAACCGCAAGACTTTGGTGCTGCCGGCAGTCGCCGGCCTGCTGACGCCGGTTCTCGCCGCGTGCGGCGGATCCGACAGCGGGAGCAAGAGCGGGAACGCCATCGTCGTCGGCACCACGGACCGGTTCACCGCCACGAGCGACGCCCCCGCGCCCCTGGACCCCGCCTACGCCTACGACGTCGGCACCTGGAACATCCTGCGCCAGACCGTGCAGACCCTGATGACCCAGCCCAAGGGCGAGGGCGACCCCGTGCCCGACGCCGCCGAGAGCTGCTCCTTCACCGACAGTGGCAACGAGCGCTACGCCTGCAAGCTGCGCGAGGGCCTGAAGTTCTCCAACGGCGACAAGGTCACCGCCGCGGACGTCAAGTACTCCATCGAGCGCGCCCTGCGCATCAAGGCCGACAGTGGTGTCTCCGCCCTGCTCAACACCATCGACACCATCGAGACCCAGGGCGACCGCGAGGTCGTCTTCCACCTCAAGACCGCCGACGCCACCTTCCCGTACAAGCTGTCCACCCCGGTCGCCGGCATCATCGACCCCAAGGACTACGAGAAGGGCAAGCTGCGCGACGGCTTCGACGTCGACGGCTCCGGCCCCTACACCTTCAAGGCCGACGTCAAGGACAACGCGATCGTCAGTGGCACCTTCACCAAGAACCCCGACTACAAGGGCTATGTGAAGGTCAACAACGACCAGGTCGTGCTCCGCTCCTACGACGACGCGCAGGCCATGGGCGAGGCGATCGACAGGGGCGACATCGACGTCATGACCCGCACCATGTCCCCGGCGCAGATCCAGAAGCTCGACGCCGGCTCCGACGAGAAGGTCGACCTCGTCGACATGCCCGGCCTGGAGATCCGCTACCTGGCCTTCAACACCAACGCCCCCAGCGTGAAGAACAAGGCCGTCCGCCAGGCCATGGCCCAGGTCATCAACCGCGGCGAGCTCGTCTCCAAGGTCTACGGCACCCAGGCCGAGCCCCTCTACTCGCTGGTCCCGGCCACCGTCACCGGCCACTCCAACTCGTTCTTCAACACCTACGGCAACCCCAGCGCCGCCAAGGCGAAGGACGTGCTCACCAAGGCCGGCATCACCACCCCGGTGAAGCTCACGCTGCACTACACCACCGACCACTACGGCCCGGCCACCAAGCAGGAGTTCCAGATCCTGCAGAAGCAGCTCAACGCCAGCGGCCTGTTCGACGTCAGCATCCAGGGCCACCCCTGGGCGACGTTCCGGCCCGCCGAGCAGAAGGGCCAGTTCGACGTCTACGGCATGGGCTGGTTCCCCGACTTCCCCGACGCCGACAACTTCCTCGCGCCCTTCCTCGACAAGGACAACTTCCTCGGCTCGCCGTACTCCAACAGCACCATCCAGCACACGCTGATCCCGGACTCCCGCCGCGAGGCCGACCGGCTCAACGCCGCCAAGACCCTGACGCGGATTCAGGACATCGTCGCCGACGACGTCCCCGTGCTGCCGCTGTGGCAGGGCAAGCAGTACGTCGCCGCACGGGACGACATCACGGGCGTCTCCTACGCCCTCAACTCGTCCTCGACGCTGCAGCTCTGGGAGCTCGGCCGCGGTGTGAACGGCTGACACTCCTGTGCCCGGGGCCCGGGACGGCGGCCCCGGGGTGACCGACCGACGACAAGGCACATGCTGTGAACATGCGCAACCAGTGGCCGGTCCTGCCCATCGTGGCGGGGCTGGCCTCCGGCCTGTTGACCGGCTGCGGCGCGGACACCGGTGACTCCGGGGGCACCGGCTCCTCCGTGGTGATGGGGACGTCCGACGACGTCCTCGCCACGGACCCGGCATCCGGCTACGACCCCGGATCCTGGCTGTTGTTCAACAACGTCTTCCAGTCGCTGCTCAGCTTCCCCAAGGGAGCGACCGAGCCGCAGCCCGAGGCGGCGAAGAGCTGCACCTTCACCGACGGCCGGGCCATGGTCTACCGGTGCGAGCTCGAGCCGGGCCTGAAGTTCAGCAACGGTGACGACCTCACCTCCGCGGATGTGAAGTTCTCCTTCGACCGCATGCTGAGGATCAACGACTCGGCCGGCCCGGCCATCATGTTCCCCATGCTCGACAAGGTCGAGACACCCGACGCCAAGACGGTCGTCTTCAGGCTCAAGGTCCCCGACGCCACCTTCCCGAGCAAGATCGCCTCCGGCGCCGGTTCCATCGTCGACCACCGCCAGTACGACGCGGGCCACCTGCGCACCGACGGCAAGGCCGTCGGCTCCGGCCCCTACACGCTGGACTCCTTCGACAAGGACCGGGCGGTCTTCTCCGTCAACCCCGCCTACCACGGCACCGCCAAGGTGAAGAACTCCGGCGTCACCCTCAAGTTCTTCCACGGCGACCGCACCGCCCTGAAGAAGGCCATCGAGAACGGCGACGTCGACATCGCCTACCGCGGCCTGACCGCCGCCGACATCGCCGGCCTCGACCGGCAGGACGGCACCAAGGGCATCGACGTCATCGAGGGCAGCAGCGCCGAGGTCCAGCACCTGGTCTTCAACATGAACGACCCCGTCGCGGGCAAGCTCGGCGTGCGCAGGGCCATGGCCCACCTCATCGACCGCGACGCCCTCGTCAGGGACGTCTACCGGGACACCGCCACCCCGCTGTACTCGATCGTCCCGGCCGGCATCGCCGGCCACAACACCGCCTTCTTCGACACCTACGGCGCCCGCCCCTCCAGGGCCAAGGCCGCCGCCGCGCTGCGCGAGGACGGCATCACCGGCAAGGTGAAGCTCACCCTGTGGTCGACGCCGTCCCGCTACGGCCCGGCCACCGACGAGGAACTGAAGGCCATCGCCGCCCAGCTCAACGCCAGCGGACTGTTCCGGGCCGACGTGAAGTCCGTCCCCTTCGACCAGTACGAGAAGGACATCGCCCACGGCAAGTACGGCGTCTACGTCAAGGGCTGGGTGCCCGACTACCCCGACGCCGACAACTTCACCGCGCCCTTCTTCGGCGAGGGCAACGTGCTGGGCAACCACTACACCAACAGCACCATCACCGGGACCCTGATCCCCGGCACCGCCGCCCAGAGCGACCGCGCCGCCACCGACAAGGACTTCGGCAGGCTGCAGGACATCGTGGCCGACGAACTGCCCGTCCTGCCGGTCTGGCAGGCCAAGCAGTACGCCGTCGTGCGCGACGGCGTCTACGGCCTGGAGTACTGCCTGGACGCCTCCACCGTGTTCCGGTTCTGGGAACTGAGCAAGAGCTGACCGCCCGACACGCGTGAAGGGCGCCCCCTGCCCAGGGGGCGCCCTTCGCACATCGCCGTCACTGCGCGCCGGGACGCACCAGCCCGCTCTCATAGGCGTACACCGCGGCCTGCACCCGGTCGCGGAGCCCCAGCTTGGTCAGCACATGCCCCACATGCGTCTTCACCGTCGTCTCACTGACGAACAGATCCGCGGCGATCTCCGCGTTCGACAGCCCGCGCGCCACCAGCTTCAGCACCTCCACCTCACGGTCGGTGAGGGTGTGCAGGGTGTCCGGCACCGGCTCCTCACCCGACGGCAGATGAGTGGCGTACTTGTCCAGCAGGCGCCGGGTGATGCTCGGCGCCAGCATCGCCTCACCGGCCGCCACCACCCGGATCGCCTGCACCAGCTCGTTCGCGGGCGCGTCCTTCAGCAGGAACCCGCTCGCCCCCGCGCGCAGCGCCTCCACCACGTACTCGTCCAGATCGAACGTGGTCAGCACCAGCACCTTCGCCGGGCCGTCCCGGCCGGGCCCGGTGATCTGCCGGGTCGCCTCCACCCCGTCCATCCGCGGCATCCGGATGTCCATGAGCACGACATCCGGCTGCAGTGCGCGCACCTGGTCGAGGGCCTGCAAGCCGTCGCCGGCCTCGCCCACGACCGCGATGTCCTGCTCGGCCTCCAGGATCATCCGGAAACCGGTACGCAGCAGGGGCTGGTCGTCGACCAGTAGGACACGGATGGCCACGTGACACTCCTTCGCTAGTCCGGCCCCATTCTGCCCTGACCAACGGCACCGGAACCGGCCGCCCTCGGCGTGAGCGGATAGGGCGGGGGAGTGCCGCCGAACTCCGGGCAGTGCGCCTGGTGGTCGCACCATCCGCACAGCTTCGTCGGCCGTGGCCGCCAGTCCCCGCTCTCCGTGGCCGACCGGATCGCCTCCCACAGCGCCAGCAGCTTGCGCTCCACCCGCTCCAGGTCCGCGAGCACCGGGTCGTAGGTGAGCACGTCCCCGCTGCCCAGATACACCAGTTGCAGCCGCCGCGGCACGATCCCCTTCAGCCGCCACACCACCAGGGCGTAGAACTTCATCTGGAACAGGGCACCCTCCGCGTACTCCGGCCGCGGCGCCTTGCCCGTCTTGTAGTCGACGATCCGCACCTCGCCGGTCGGCGCGACGTCCACCCGGTCGATGATCCCGCGCAGCCGCAGCCCCGACTCCAGCTCCGCCTCCACGAACAGCTCCCGCTCGGCCGGCTCCAGCCGCGAGGGATCCTCCAGCGTGAACCAGCGCTCCACCAGCCGCTCGGCCTCGGCGAGCCACTGGGCCAGGCGCTCGCCCTCCGGGTCGTCGGCGAACAGCTCATCGACCTCCGGCCTGCTCTCCCGCAGCCGGTCCCACTGACCGGGGATCAACGCCTTCGCCCGTGGCGCGGTGCGCTCCGCGGCCGGCGCGTCGAACAGCCGCTCCAGCACGGCATGCACCAGCGTGCCCCGGGTGGCCGCCGCGCTCGGCTTCTCCGGCAGGCGGTCGATCACCCGGAACCGGTACAGCAACGGACACTGCATGAAGTCACTGGCCCGAGAAGGCGACAGCGACCGCGGCACCCCACCGCCCCGCGCCCCCTCACCGGCACCCGGTGCCCCGGCTGCGGCGGTGACCGGCCCTGCCGCGTCGACCGAGGCGGCGATCGGCGCCATGCCCTCGGCCGACGCGGGGCCGGGATGCGCCGTCCCGGCCGGGATGACGGACGGCTCTGTGCCCTCGGTCGACGCAGCGGTCGGTGTCGCGCCCTCGGCCGACGAGGTGTCCGGACCGGCGGCCCCGGCTGCCGGGGTGGCCCCCGGGCTCCCCCCGGGCACCGGCTCCGTCGCGGCCACCGGGTCCGCGGCCACCGGGTCCGCATCGGCCGCGGAACCGACCCCTGGCGCGGCGCCCGCCCCTGTCACCGGGTCCGCCCCTGCCGGCTCCTCTGCTCCGCCCGGCAGGGCCCCCGCGTCCTCGATGCTGCTGTCCATGACCACAGACCATACGGGTCGGCACTGACAGTCACCCAGCCACGGGCCGCGTGGACACACGACGACGGGGCAAACACAAGGGAGCCGGGGCGGAACGTGCCACCACGGCCGCATACCATCGACCCGAGACCCTTCCGCCCGGCAGGCGCGAAGGACGCTTCGAACGAGGGGACACCGTGGACGTGAGCGGCGGAAACGGGCAGCCGCGGTCCGGCGACGACGAGCCGGCCGAGCACCCCGCAGGTCCAACGCCCCCGGCACCCCGACCCACCGACCCCGACCCGGCGCCGCCCCCGGCCCCCCAGGGCGAGGACACCGGCGCGGCACCCCCCGAGCCGACGAAGGACGAGGCCGCCCCGCCCCGAGCGCCGCACGACGCCGGTCCGGCCGCCCCGCCCCGAGCGCCGCACGACAAGGACACCAGCACCGCAACCCCCGAGCCGCCGCACGGCGAGGAAACCCGCGGCGCAACCCCCGAGCCGCCGCACGACCGGACCACCCCGGCCAAGCCCCCGCAGCCACAGCAGCCGCCGCACGGCGAGTCCGCCCCGGTCGCCGCGTCTCCGCAGCCGCCGCACGGCGAGTCCGCCCCGGTCGCCGCGTCTCCGCAGCCGCCGCACGGCGAGGACCTGCCGGCCGGCAGCCCTGGGGCGACGCGCTCCGAGAGCCGCCGGCACGTCGCCCCCGAGAAGGCCCCCGCAGGGCAGCGCACCGGCCCCGGCGAGCAGCGGACCCTCGCTCAGTCCGGGATCGCCAAGGGGGAACCCCCGCAGCGGCCCAAGGAGCCGGGGGGCGGGCTGCTGATGGGGCGGCCGTTCGGCGTGCCCGTGTACGTGGCGCCCAGCTGGTTCCTCGTGGCCGCGCTCATCACCTGGGTCTTCGGCGGCCAGCTCGATCGCGTGCTGCCCGGACTCGGCGCGGCCCGCTACCTCGTCTCCCTCTTCTTCGCCGTCGCCTTCTACGCCTCCGTCCTGGTCCACGAACTGGCCCACACGGTCGCCGCCATCCGCTTCGGACTCCCCGTCCGCCGCATCCAGCTCCAGTTCTTCGGCGGCGTCTCCGAGATCGAGAAAGAGGCCGAGACCCCCGGCCGCGAATTCGTCCTCGCCTTCGTCGGCCCCCTGCTCTCCCTCGTCCTCGCCGGCGTCTTCTACCTCGCCATGAAGCCGGTCCAGCCCGACACCGTCCCCGGCGTCCTCCTCGCCGGCCTGATGATCTCCAACCTCATCGTCGCCATCTTCAACCTCCTGCCCGGCCTGCCCCTCGACGGCGGCCGCATGCTCCGCGCGGTCGTCTGGAAGATCACCGGCAAACCCATGACCGGCACCGTCGCCGCCGCATGGGTCGGCCGCGCCCTCGCCCTCACCGTCCTGATCGGCCTGCCCCTGCTCAACCGCTCCGGCACGTTCGGCGGCAGCGGCCAGGACAGCAACGGCATGGACACGGTCACCGACGCCCTGCTCGCCGCCATCCTCGCCGCCATCATCTGGACCGGCGCCGGCAACAGCCTGCGCATGGCCCGCCTGCGCGAACACCTCCCCGAGCTCCGCGCCCGCGCCCTCACCCGCCGTGCCGTACCCGTCGAGAACGACACCCCCCTCTCCGAGGCCCTGCGCCGTGCCAACGCCGCCGGCGCCCGCGCCCTCGTCGTCGTCGACGCCGACGGCAACCCCCTCTCCCTCGTCCGCGAGGCCGCCATCGTCGGCGTGCCCGAACACCGCCGCCCCTGGGTCGCCGTCAGCGGCCTGGCCCAGGAGCTCACCGACGGCATGCGCGTCTCCGCCGAGCTGGCCGGCGAGGAACTCCTCGACACCCTGCGCGCCACCCCGGCCACCGAATACCTCGTCGTCGAGGAGACCGGCGAGATCTACGGCGTCCTGTCCGCGGCCGACGTCGAACGCGCCTTCGTGAAGGCCATGGCCCGCCCCTCCTGATGGTCGGCGGCCCCCTCAGGTGCCGGTAGGCTGGTCACATGTCCGAACCGACCGGTGCCGCCCGCAGGCGCGGGCCCTTCAAGGTCGGGGACCAGGTACAGCTGACCGACCCCAAGGGCCGCCACTACACGTTCACGCTCGAAGCCGGGAAGAACTTCCACACCCACAAGGGCTCCTTCCCGCACGACGAACTGATCGGCGCTCCCGAGGGCAGCGTTGTCCGCACCACCGGCAACGTCGCCTACCTCGCGCTGCGCCCCCTGCTCCCCGACTACGTCCTGTCCATGCCCCGCGGGGCAGCCGTCGTCTACCCGAAGGACGCGGGGCAGATCCTCGCCTTCGCCGACATCTTCCCCGGCGCCCGCGTGGTGGAGGCCGGCGTCGGCTCCGGCTCGCTCAGCAGCTTCCTGCTGCGCGCCATCGGCGACCAGGGCATGCTGCACAGCTACGAGCGCCGCGCCGACTTCGCCGAGATCGCCCAGGCCAACGTCGAGCGCTACTTCGGCGGCCCGCACCCCGCCTGGCGGCTCACCGTCGGCGACCTCCAGGACAACCTCTCCGACACCGACGTCGACCGCGTCATCCTCGACATGCTCGCCCCCTGGGAATGCCTCGAGGCCGTCTCCAAGGCCCTCGTCCCCGGCGGCATCCTGTGCTGCTACGTGGCCACCACCACCCAGCTCGCCCGGACCGTGGAGTCCATCCGGGAGATCGGCTGCTTCAACGAGCCGACCGCCTGGGAGACCATGATCCGCAACTGGCACATCGAGGGCCTCGCCGTCCGCCCCGACCACCGCATGATCGGCCACACCGGCTTCCTCCTCACCGCCCGCCGCCTCGCCGACGGCGTGGAGCCGCCCATGCGCCGCCGCCGCCCCGCCAAGGGCGCCTACGGCGAGGACTACGCCGGTCCCAACGCCGACGGCGGCACCGGCCGCTGACAGCCGTTCCCTCCGGCACCACAACGCACGGGCGCCGTGACCGAGTTCCCCACCTCACCCGGGAACCCCGGCACGGCGCCCGCACGTTGACACGGCACCACGTGCGTACGACCGCGCGCGGGCCCCACGCCCACGCCAACCCGTACCGACCCCGCCGTTCCCCCGCACTGTGACGTGTGGCACCATGCTGGCCACCCCACCGGCACAGCCCTCACAGGAGACACTCCTAGTGCAGCAATCCGCCGTTCCGGAGCTCGCCCACACGCACACCCGGCCCATCCACTGGGTCGCCACCGCCACCGCGGTCGCCGGCGTCATCGCCCTGTCCTCCGTGGCGCAGCCCGGATCGGCCACGGCCGCCCAGCCGGCCCCCGGCACCGAGGCCAAGTCCGCTCCCGCCGCCGCGGCGCCGCCCGGCACCACCGGCGTGACCTTCCCCCTCAGCTGCGGACCCGTCAAAGCGATCGTCGTGAAGAAGGCCACCGGCGACCTCGACGGCGACGGCAGGCCGGAAACCGTCGCCGTCGTCCACTGCGACGCCCCCATGGGCACCCCGCCCGACGGCGTCTACGTCCTCACCCGGGGCAGCGACAACGCCAAACCCCGCGTGGTCGCCACCCTCGTCGACCCCAAGGACCGCACCACCGTCACCGACTTCGCCCTCCGCGCGCGCAGCGTCACCGCCACCCTGCTCGGCTACTCCTCGGCCGACGTACCCAGTTGCTGCCCCGACCTGAAAACCCCCACCAAATGGCAGTGGAACGGGACCGCGTTCATCCGCTCCGCCCCCGCCACGCCCCACAGCGTGTGACCCGGCCCGCCGCCCCGGCGGCACCCACCGGGCCCCACGCACGCGCGCCCCACCGGCGGCCGACACCGGCACCCACGCGCGCGTGGCGACCGGACAGCCGCCACTGGCACCGGCACCGCGACCGGCCGACCGAGCGGACCTACTCCGCCTCCGGCCCGTAGACCTCTACCCCGTCCGCGACCCGGCGCACATGAATGCACTCGCCGGGACACTCCTTCGCCGAGTCCACCACATCCGCCAGCAGCGGCAACGGCACCGGCACCGTCGCCCCCCTGTCCTGAAGCAGCTCCTCGTCCGCGCCCTTGACATACGCCAGCCCGTCGATGTCCAGCTCGAACACCTCAGGCGCGTACTGCGCGCAGATCCCGTCGCCGGTGCACAGATCCTGATCGATCCACACCTCCAGCGCCTCGCCGCCCGGGGCCTCCTGCTGCACGGTCACCTCTCCTGCCGTCGGATCGCCGGACGGCCCGCCCGGCGCGCACGCCAGCCCGGTCCGCACCAGCGGCTGTTGAACACCCCCGACCCTACCTCCGCGCCCATCACCCCCACGTTCGGGCGAGAACGGGTTTCCGCCCCGCCCTCGCGGGTACGAGCGCTCGACCGGGGAAGGGAGCCCCGGACACCGGGACGGCCGCTTTCCAGCCGCCCCGGCCGTGACGCCCACCGCCCGACCCGTCGCTCTGCGTGATGATCGCGCGAGCGCTCGCACCCCTGCCCACCTACCGGACGACCGGCCCGGAACGGACAACTCCGGCCACTCCTGAAGGGTTTTGACCGTTCCCGACATGGAACAAGCCGCTTCCGAATCACGTTGAGTGGGTATCCCCTCGGCACGAGGGAGAGCGCACCGGGTGACCGACGACACACCTTGACAGTCTCTGTGATCTAGGGGTTTCAATCGTCACCCACCCAGGTAGGGTCTGGAAGCGTCCAGCTCCCCTTGGAGGAGGTGAGGACCGTGGCAGCCCACGACGACGACATGAACCGCGGCATCCGCCCGGGACGAGGGTCCGACGACCCGGCCGGGCAGATCGCCTACCTTGAGCAGGAGATCGCCGTCCTGCGACGCAAGCTCGCCGACTCTCCGCGGCACACGAGGATTCTCGAGGAGCGGATCGTCGAGCTGCAGACCAACCTGGCCGGCGTCTCCGCCCAGAACGAGCGCCTGGCCAACACCCTCCGCGAGGCCCGCGACCAGATCGTGGCCCTCAAGGAAGAGGTCGACCGGCTCGCCCAGCCGCCGGCCGGCTTCGGAGTCTTCCTGCAGGCCAACGAGGACGGCACCGCCGACATCTTCACCGGCGGCCGCAAGCTCCGCGTGAACGTCAGCCCCAGCGTCGACCTCGACGACCTCAGGCGTGGCCAGGAAGTCATGCTCAACGAGGCGCTCAACGTGGTCGAGGCCATGGAGTTCGAGCGCGTCGGCGACATCGTCACCCTCAAGGAGATCCTCGAGGACGGCGAACGCGCCCTCGTCCTCGGGCACACCGACGAGGAGCGGGTGGTACGGCTCGCCGAGCCGCTGCTGGACGTCACCATCCGCCCCGGCGACGCCCTCCTGCTCGAATCCCGCTCCGGCTACGTCTACGAGGTCGTGCCCAAGAGCGAGGTCGAGGAACTCGTCCTCGAAGAGGTCCCCGACATCGGCTACGAGCAGATCGGCGGCCTCGGCAACCAGATCGAGGCCATCCGCGACGCCGTCGAGCTGCCGTACCTCTACCCCGACCTCTTCAAGGAGCACGAGCTGCGCCCGCCCAAGGGCGTCCTGCTCTACGGCCCCCCCGGATGCGGCAAGACCCTCATCGCCAAGGCCGTCGCCAACTCGCTCGCCAAGAAGGTCGCCGAGGTCACCGGGCAGGCCGCCGGCAAGAGCTTCTTCCTCAACATCAAGGGCCCCGAGCTCCTGAACAAGTACGTCGGCGAGACCGAGCGGCAGATCCGCCTCGTCTTCCAGCGCGCCCGTGAGAAGGCCAGCGAGGGCACCCCCGTCATCGTCTTCTTCGACGAGATGGAATCCCTCTTCCGCACCCGCGGCTCCGGCGTCAGCTCCGACGTGGAGAACACCATCGTCCCCCAGCTCCTCGCCGAGATCGACGGCGTGGAAGGCCTGCAGAACGTCGTGGTCATCGGCGCCTCCAACCGCGAGGACATGATCGACCCCGCCATCCTGCGCCCCGGCCGCCTCGACGTGAAGATCAAGATTGAGCGCCCGGACGCCGAGGCCGCCAAGGACATCTTCGGCAAGTACCTCACCGAGCGCCTGCCGCTCCACGCCGACGACCTCGACGAACACGGCGGCAGCAAGGAGACGACCGTCCAGAGCATGATCCAGACGGCGGTCGAGCACATGTACGCCGAATCCGAGGAGAACCGCTTCCTGGAGGTCACCTACGCCAACGGCGACAAGGAAGTCCTCTACTTCAAGGACTTCAATTCCGGCGCCATGATCGAGAACATCGTCGGACGCGCCAAGAAGATGGCCATCAAGGACTTCCTCGAGAAGAACCAGAAGGGCCTTCGGGTCTCCCACCTCCTCCAGGCCTGCGTGGACGAGTTCAAGGAGAACGAGGACCTGCCCAACACCACCAACCCCGACGACTGGGCCCGCATCTCCGGAAAGAAGGGCGAACGGATCGTCTACATCCGCACCCTCATCACCGGAAAGCAGGGCGCCGACACCGGACGCTCCATCGACACCGTGGCGAATACCGGTCAGTACCTGTAACGGCAGGGCGGCTGCGGGTGCCCTCGGCGGGTACCCGCAGCCGACTGTTTTTCAGGCCACGACCGGAGCAGGCAATGACGCAAATGATCTCCCCACCAGCGCAAAGGCGTTCTAGGCTCTTCACTACCGCCGAGTCGCGCAGTGCGGAGACGGGCACCGCACACGCACCGCAACACCGGCGGTACGCGAGCAGCGCCCACGACCGAGGGCGCCGCCGGGCAAGGAGGGCCGCATGACCGTACGGCGAGTAATGGGCATCGAGACGGAGTACGGGATCTCCGTCCCCGGCCACCCCAACGCCAATGCCATGCTCACCTCGTCCCAGATCGTCAACGCCTACGCAGCGGCGATGCACCGGGCCCGCCGGGCCCGCTGGGACTTCGAGGAGGAAAACCCGCTACGGGACGCACGAGGCTTCGACCTCGCCCGCGAGGCCGCCGACGCCAGCCAGCTCACCGACGAGGACATCGGCCTCGCCAACGTCATCCTGACCAACGGCGCACGCCTCTACGTCGACCACGCCCACCCGGAATACAGCGCCCCCGAGGTCACCAACCCCCGGGACGCCGTCCTCTGGGACAAGGCCGGCGAGCGGATCATGGCCGAGGCCGCCGAGCGGGCGGCCCAGCTCCCCGGCGCACAGCCCATCCACCTCTACAAGAACAACACCGACAACAAGGGCGCCAGCTACGGCACGCACGAGAACTACCTGATGAAGCGGGAAACCCCCTTCTCGGACATCGTGCGCCACCTGACCCCCTTCTTCGTCTCCCGCCAGGTCGTCACCGGCGCCGGCCGCGTCGGCATCGGCCAGGACGGCCACGAACACGGCTTCCAGCTCAGCCAGCGCGCCGACTACTTCGAGGTCGAGGTCGGCCTCGAGACCACGCTGAAGCGGCCCATCATCAACACCCGCGACGAGCCCCACGCCGACGCGGAGAAGTACCGCCGGCTCCACGTGATCATCGGCGACGCGAACCTCTCCGAGATCTCGACGTACCTCAAGCTGGGCACCACCGCCCTCGTCCTGTCCATGATCGAGGACGGCTTCATCGCGGTCGACCTGGCCGTCGACCAGCCCGTACGCACCCTCCACCAGGTCTCGCACGACCCCGGCCTGCAGCGCCTGATCACCCTGCGCAGCGGACGCACGCTCACCGCGGTCCAGCTCCAGATGCAGTACTACGAGCTGTCCCGCAAGTACGTCGAGGAGCGCTTCGGGGCCGACGCCGACGAGCAGACCAAGGACGTCCTGGCCCGCTGGGAGGACACTCTCAACCGGCTGGAGAACGACCCCATGAGCCTCGCCGGCGAGCTGGACTGGGTCGCCAAGCGCGAACTCATGGAGGGCTACCGCCGCCGCGACGACCTCGACTGGGACGCCGCCCGTCTCCATCTCGTCGACCTCCAGTACGCCGACGTACGGGCCGAGAAGGGCCTGTACAACCGCCTGGTGGCCCGCGGGCGCATGAAGCGGCTCCTGGACGAGTCCGAGGTCGACAGGGCCCGTACGAAGCCGCCGGAGGACACCCGCGCCTACTTCCGCGGCCGCTGCCTCGAGCAGTACGCGGACGACGTGGCCGCGGCCTCCTGGGACTCCGTCATCTTCGACCTGCCGGGCCGGGACTCCCTCCAGCGCGTCCCAACCCTGGAACCGCTACGCGGAACGCGAAATCACGTCAAGGAGCTGCTGGACCGGTGCCGTACCGCGGAAGACCTGGTCAGGGTGCTCTCGGGCGGCTGAACAGGGCTTGCGGGGTACTCGTACCGCCCCGGGCGGGCAGGGTGGAAATCCCACCGCCCGGGAATCATCGAGGTGGCCCCCGTACGTTCTCGAAACTGCGGGGCCGATGTCGGACCCGGCTTGTAGGGTCTGATCATCACCGATCGGCAGGAATGCCGACCTGACGACCATGTCGGGCGATCTGAGCGGGGTGAGGGTTATGGCAACCAAGGACACCGGCGGCGGCCAGCAGAAGGCCACGCGTTCCACCGAGGAGGTCGAGGAGCAGGCCCAGGAGGCCCAGGCTTCCGAGGACCTCAAGGAGCGGCACGAGAAGCTGAGCGACGACGTGGACTCCGTCCTGGACGAGATCGACGATGTGCTCGAGGAGAACGCAGAGGACTTCGTTCGAAGCTTCGTCCAAAAGGGCGGCGAGTAGCTTTAGCCTTCGGATCGAAGGTGGCGGGGGCGGTGGGTTGGCAAGCGAAAAGTGCGTGAAGCGCTGCTCGCGGCACAAGCAGCACAAGCCGCGGGCAGCGTCCGCGTCGCGCACAGCCCCCGTCGAGTGGCAACCATCGCATCGGTCGGATGCCCCGGCTGTGCATGTGGATCACTGCCGCAGGACGGGTAGGGTCCGTGGCGTACTGTGCTTCAACTGCAATTCGGCCATCGGCTCTTGAGGGACGATCCCGACGTTGGTCGTCGTGCTGTTGCTTACCTGGAAGGAAACCCGTGGAAGCCAATCCTCGTAGCACCGGGCGTCTACCAGCTGCCTTCCTGACGCCAGGGTCCTCCTCCTTCATGGACTTCCTCGCCGAGCACCAGCCCGAGCTGCTGCCCGGCAAACGGCAGCTGCCGCCCACACAGGGGGTGATCGAGGCGCCGCACGGGACGACGATCGTGGCCGTCACCTTCCCCGGCGGTGTCGTGCTGGCCGGTGACCGCCGGGCGACGATGGGGAACGTGATCGCGCAGCGGGACATCGAGAAGGTGTTCCCGGCGGACGAGTACTCGGCGGTGGGCATCGCCGGCACCGCCGGTCTCGCCGTGGAGATGGTCAAGCTCTTCCAGCTGGAGCTGGAGCACTTCGAGAAGGTCGAGGGCGCCCAGCTGTCGCTGGAGGGCAAGGCCAACCGGCTGTCGACGATGATCCGCTCCAACCTGGGCATGGCGATGCAGGGCCTGGCGGTGGTCCCGCTGTTCGCGGGGTACGACCTGGACCGGGAGAGGGGCCGGATCTTCTCGTACGACGTGACGGGCGGCCGCTCCGAGGAGCACAACTTCGCGGCGACGGGCTCCGGCTCGATCTTCGCGCGGGGTGCGATGAAGAAGCTGTTCCGGGACGACCTGACCGAGGAGCAGGCCACCACGCTCGTGGTCCAGGCTCTGTACGACGCGGCTGACGACGACTCGGCGACCGGTGGTCCCGATGTCGCCCGCCGGATCTACCCGATCATCACCGTGATCACCGAGGACGGTTTCCGCCGGCTGACCGAGGACGAGTCCTCCCAGCTCGCCCGTGCGGTGCTGCAGAAGCGTCTGGAGGAGCCGGACGGCCCGAAGGCCGCCCTGCTCTGAGCGCGACCCGGCTGTTCTCGAGGTGATCACAGTGACCATGACAGAAAGGGACGGATAACCGGTGTCGACGCCGTTCTATGTCTCCCCCCAGCAGGCCATGGCCGACCGGGCGGAGTACGCCCGCAAGGGCATCGCCCGCGGCCGCAGCCTGGTCGTGCTGCAGTACGCCGACGGCATCGTGTTCGTCGGCGAGAACCCGTCCCGTGCGCTGCACAAGTTCAGCGAGATCTACGACCGGATCGGTTTCGCGGCCGCCGGCAAGTACAACGAGTACGAGAACCTGCGGATCGGCGGTGTGCGGTACGCCGATCTGCGCGGATACACCTACGACCGTGACGATGTGACGGCCCGGGGTCTGGCGAACGTGTACGCGCAGACGCTGGGCACGATCTTCTCCTCGGCGGCCGAGAAGCCGTACGAGGTGGAGCTGGTGGTCGCCGAGGTGGGGGAGACCCCCGAGGGCGACCAGATCTACCGGCTGCCGCACGACGGTTCCATCGTGGACGAGCACGGCTCGGTGGCGGTGGGCGGCAACGCGGAGCAGATCAGCAGCTTCCTGGACCAGCGGCACCGCGACGGCATGTCGCTGGCGGAGGCCCTGAAGCTGGCCGTACAGGCGTTGTCCCGGGACACCAACGGCAGTGAGCGGGAGATCCCCGCGGAGCGGCTGGAGGTGGCAGTGCTGGACCGTACGCGTCCGCAGAAGCGCAAGTTCAAGCGCATCGTCGGCCGTCAGCTCGCCCGTCTGCTGGAGGCGGAGGGCGCGGCCACCGAGGCGGAGAGCTCCGAGGAGGAGTAGGCCGCCGTCCACCCGTAGCACCGCGATCTCTCCGGCACCTCACCTTGCGCGCCCCGGCCGTCTCCGCGGCCGGGGCGCGGTGCGTTCGTTTGTCGTGCCACCTGCGTGGATGACCGGCTCCGTCGGGGGCACTCGGGGGACACGACAGGACCTCGGTGCGGTGAGAGGTGGGAGTGTCATGGCGGAGCAGAGGGCGTCCTCGGTCCTCACTGCCCCGGTGCGAGGCGCGGCCTCGGTCCTGGGGCGGTTGCCCGGCGCCGGGATGGTGACCAGGGCCGCGGAGGACACGCTGAACAAGGTGGGCGCGGTGTCGCCGCGGGGCCGCCGGATGGCGGTGTACACCGGTGCGGGGCTGCTCGGTGTCGCGGGGGTGGTGGAGTGGCCCGTGGCGCTGACCGGTGCGGCGGTGGCGTGGCTGACGCAGCCCCGGCCCGCCGAGGAGTCTCCTGAGCGGGTGCGGCCGCCTGCGGCCGAGCCGGACGACCAAGCGGTGCTGCGGGCCGCGACGCACACGGCTGGGCCGGCGCAGGGGAAGCCGGAGGCGCCGGAGCAGGGTGCGCCCGGCGCGCACCCGGGTCCTCTGGGGCCCACGGCCCGGCCCGATCGGACGACTCGCTGATGCGCTGACCCGCTCGGCTCGTCGCCACCGTCACACCCCCGACTTCCTGGCCCGACCTCCCTGATCGCTGAGGACGCTCCATGACGATCACTTTGTTGACTCCGTCCGCTGTCGCGCGGTTGCTGCCCGCGGCACCCCGGGCGCTGGCGAGGGCGGCCGCCCCGGTCGTGGGGGCGGCGGCGGGCGCGATGGCCGGTACGGCGCGTGCCGGTGTGCGCGGCGCGGACGCGGCGGTGCGGGCGGCGCGGGTGGCCGGCAACGCGCTGCCGGGTGCGGCGGGCCGGTGGCGGGCGGGCGCCCGGCAGCATGTCGCGTTGCGGCCGGCGCATGCGGAGGCGGCGCGGCACGGGACGGCGCAGTTGGCGCGCCGGGTGGCCGAGGCGCTCGAGGAGCATCCGGACGTGCTGCTGGCGTACTGGGATCAGGGGCTGGCGCGGCTGGTGGTCACGGCGGTCGAGGACCGGCTCTCGGACGACCTGCTGGAGCACGTGGCTCAGGTGGCGGAGCGTCACGGGCTGGTGCTGGCGGACGGGGGCACGGAGGGGGTCGTGCACCCCGCCGATCCGGTCGGGGTGCGGGTGGCCGCGGCGGCGCTGGCGGCGGATGTCGTGGGCACGGGTGCGGGGCTGGCGGCGTACTCGTTGCGGTTGCCGCCGTCGCCGCGGGTGGTGACGGCGATGGTGACGTTCCTGCGGGAGAACCCGCGGGTGCGGGGTGCGCTGCGGCGCAGGCTCGGCGGGCCGGGGATGGATCTGGCGCTGGCGTGCGCGAACGCGGCGGCGCACGGGGCGGGGCAGAGTCCTGCCTCGTTGCTGCTGGACGGTTCGCTGCGGGTGTGCCAGCTGGCGGAGGCGGTGGCGCGTGCCGCCGCGTTCGACGCGGTGCACGACGAGTTGTGTGCTCCGCACCGGGTGAGCGTGGGGGTCGGTGCGGAGGACGCGGGGCGGCCGCCGCTGCGGGCGACGCCGGCGCAGGAGTACGCCTCGCACGCGGCCACGGGCAGTGTGCTGGGAGCGGCGGCGACGTTGCTGGTGAAGCACGACGTCGCCGAGGCGGCCGAGGCGGTGCTGGCGGGTTCCCCGAAGGCGGCCCGGTACGGCCCGGCAGCTTTCCACGCGGTGCTGGGGGGCGCGCTGGCCCGCGTCGGTGTGCTGGTGCGCGATCCGGAGCGGTTGGGGCAGCTCGAGACGGCGGGGACGGTGGTGCTGCATCCGAGCGCGCTGCGCACGGCGGACGGACGGGCGGATCCGTGGACGGAGCCGGTGCTGGACGCGGCGCGCCGGGCCGGGCTGCGGGTGGTGCTGGTGGACGACCCGGTGCTGGAGGACTTCACGGGGCTCGCGGATCAGGTGGTGGATGCCCGTCGGCCGCTGGACGACGTGGTGTACGAGCTGCGCCGGGACGAGGGTGCTGTGATCACGGTGGCCCGGATGCGGTCGTCGGACGAGAGCGATGTGCTGGCGGGGCTGCGGGGGAGTGATCTCGCCGTTGCGCTCGCGGACGACGGCGGGGCCGTGGTGTGGGGCGCGGACGTCGTGGCGCGGCGTGGGCTGCGGGACGTGTGGCGGGTGCTGCTGGCGGTTCCGGCTGCCCGGGCGGTGGGGCGGCGCTCGCAGACGCTGGCGCGGTCGGGCGCCGCGCTGTCGGGGCTCCTGGTGGCGGTGGGCGAGTCCAAGGGCGGGCGGGGGCGCCGGGCGGTGCTGCCGGGGATGCGCCATGCGCCGGTGGACGTGGGCGCGGCGAGTGCGCTGCTGTCCGGAGTGCGGTCGGCGTTGGGGGTGGCGCTGGCCGCCGAGCCGCACCCGCGTCCCCGGGTGCACTGGCACGAGCTGGACCCGAGGGAGGCCCGGGAGCAGCTGGAGCACGAGCCCGCAGCCGCGGAGCCGACGCCGTTGCAGGGGGTGACCGGGCCGGTGCGCGGGGTCGCGCGGACGGTGTCGGAGCATCCGGTGGTCGCGCCCGTGCGATGGGGCGTGGAGCTGGGCCGGGCGGTGCGCGGTGAGTTGCACGATCCGCTGACGCCGGTGCTGGCGGTGGGGTCGGCGGCGTCGGCGATTCTCGGGTCGGTGGTGGACGCCCTGCTGGTTCTGGGCGCGCTGGACCTGAACGCGCTCGTCGGGGGTGTGCAGCGGCTGCGTGCCGAGCGGGCGTTGTCGGGGCTGCGGGCGGAGCAGAAGCGGAAGGCGCGGGTGGCGCCGTCCGAGGCGGAGGCGCCGGCCGGCGGGACGCGCACGGTGGAGGCGGGCCGGCTGCGGGCGGGTGACGTGATCGAGCTGCAGGGCGACGACGTGGTGCCGGCCGACGCGCGGCTGCTCTGGGAGGACGGGCTGGAGGTCGACGAGTCGGCGCTGACGGGGGAGTCGTTGCCGGTGCAGAAGCAGACGGCTCCGACGCCGCACGCCGCGGTCGCGGACCGGCGGTGCATGGTGTTCGAGGGCACGACGGTGGTGGCGGGGCAGGGACGTGCCGTGGTGGTGGACACGGGGGAGCGTACGGAGGCCGCCCGTGCCGTTCATCTGGCCGCCAGGATTCCGCCGTCGGCCGGGGTGCAGGCGAGGCTGCAGGAACTGACCGCCAAGGCGCTGCCGTTGACGCTGGCGGGCGGGGCCGCGGTGACGGGGCTGGCCCTGCTGCGCGGTACGCCGATCCGCGAGGCGGTCAGCGGCGGGGTGGCGGTGGCGGTGGCCGCGGTGCCGGAGGGGTTGCCGCTGGTGGCGACGGTGGCGCAGCTGGCGGCGGCCCGGCGGCTGAGCCGGGACGGTGTGCTGGTGCGGACGCCGCGCACGCTGGAGGCGCTGGGCCGGATGGACACGATCTGTTTCGACAAGACGGGCACGCTGACCGAGAACCGCCTGCGCCTGGTGCGGGTGTCGGACGCCGAGGGTGCGGTGTGCGCGGCCGGTGAGGCGCCGGCGGCGCGGACGATGCGGTCGGCGGCACGCGCGTGTCCGCGGCTGAACGGCGGCTCGGAGCGGCCGGTGCACGCCACGGACGAGGCGGTCCTGGACGCGGCGGGCCCGGACGAGGAGTGGACGCAGCTGGAGGGACTGCCGTTCGAGGCGGCCCGTGGGTACGCGGCCGCCGTCGGCCGGGCGGGGGACGGGCCGCGGGTCCTGGTGGTGAAGGGAGCTCCGGAGACGGTGCTGCCGGCCTGCGCGAACCTGTCCCCCCGTGCCTCCCGGGCGGCCCAGGAACTGGCGGCCGACGGTCTGCGGGTGCTGGCGGTCGCGGAGCGGCGGCTGGACGAGGGCGAGCGGGAGGCGGACGTTCTGGAGGAGCCGCTGCGGGAACTGCGGTTCACGGGCCTGCTGGCGCTGTCGGACGTGGCGCGGGAGACGTCCACGGCTCTGGTGCACGGGCTGTACGAGGCCGGTGTGCGGCCGGTGATGCTCACCGGGGACCATCCGCAGACGGCGCGCGCGATCGCCCGTGACCTGGGCTGGCCGGCGGATCCGGTCGTGGTGACCGGAGACGATCTGGCGGCGGCGGACCGCTCGGCCAGGGCGCGGATGCTGCGCGACGCGGGGGTGGTGGCCCGGGTGGCGCCGGAGCAGAAGCTTCAGGTCGTCGAGGCGTTGCGGGATGCGGGCCGGGTGGTCGGCATGGTGGGCGACGGCGCGAACGACGCCGCGGCCATCCGTGCGGCGGACATCGGTGTGGGCATCAACGCGCGCGGTTCGGCGGCGGCGCGCAACGCCGCGGACATCGTGCTGACCGACGACGACCTGACCGTGCTGACCGATGCGGTCGGGGAGGGCCGGGCGCTGTGGCACAGCGTCGCGGACGCGATCGCGATCCTGATCGGCGGCAACGCCGGGGAGGTCGGCTTCGGACTGGTGGGGACGCTGCTGTCGGGCCGGGCGCCGCTGTCGACGCGCCAGATGCTGCTGGTGAACCTGTTCACCGACCTGTTCCCGGCGATGGCGGTGGCCGTGACGCCGACAGCGGGCGAGGAGGCCGCCGCGCGGACGGCGCCGCGCTCTCCGGAGGACGCGGCCGGCGGAGTCCTGGGCGAGCCGTTGATCCGGCAGATCCGGCACCGTGCGCTGACCACCTGCCTGGGCGCGGTGACCGCCTGGCTGGTCGGCCGGTTCACGCCGGGCACGGCACGCCGGTCGAGCACGATGGCGCTGTGCGGGGTGGTGGGCACGCAGCTGGCGCAGACCCTGCTGGACCGCCGCGACAGCCCGCTCGTGCGGTTCACGTCGCTGGGCTCCGCCCTGGCGCTGGTCGCGCTGATCGAGACGCCGGTGGTGAGCCAGGCGTTCGGCTGCACGCCGCTGGGCCCGGTGGCGTGGGCCGGTGTCGTGGCGGGGATCGCGGTGGCGCTGGCCGGGCAGCGGGCCCTGCCGCGCCTGGAGGAGACGGTACGGCGCCTGGTGCCGGCGGCGGCCGCCTAGGCGGTGCCGTCGAACGCACCCCCTGCCCGAAGGGCGCGGGAGGTACCGCCGGGGCGCGGGAGGGGCCGCCGGATGCCGTGGCCTCTCCTAGGCCGGTGGCGGTGCCGTGGAGCCGCGTACGACGAGCTGGACCGGGATGTCGCCGCCGGCGGGCCGCCGGCCGTCCAGCACGGCCAGGAGGGCTTCCATGCCGCGTTCGCCGAAGAGTTCGGCGTCGAGTCGTACCGTCGTCAGTTCGGGGTCGAGGGCGGTGGCCAGGGCCAGGTCGTCGAGGCCGGTGACGGAGACGTCGTCGGGAACGGCGAGGCCGAGGCGGCGCAGGGCCTTGTAGGCGCCGGCGGCGAGTTTGTCGTCGTCGCAGACGACGGCCGTGGGCCGGGATCCGGGCGCGGTGAGCGCGGCCTCGGTGGCGGTGAGGGCGCCGTCGATGGAGATCGGGGCGCGCGCCGTCCGCAGCTGTGTCCCGGGTACGGCGGCGAGGCGGGCGGCCAGTTCGCGCGCGCGGGCCTCGAAGGTCCAGGACGGGATGTCGGCGGCGAGGTGCAGGATGCGGCGGTGGCCGAGGCCGAGCAGGTGGTCGGCGACCTGGCGGACGCCGTCGGCGATGTCGAGGTTGACGGTCGCGGCGCCGAGGCTGCCGTCGGGGTCGCTGTCGAGCATGACCAGGGGGAGCTGGTCGCCGCGGATGGCGGTGAGGGCGTCGGCGGCCATCGAGGAGGCGATGACGCCGTCCAGGGCGGCGGAGGCGGAGGCGAAGGGGTCGCGGGCGGGGCCGATGCCCTCGGGGGAGGGGTAGAGCACGACGCCGAAGCCGTGCCGGGCGGCCACGCGCGCGGCGCCGGTGTAGACGCCGGCGAAGAACTCGGTGGTCAGGGCCGGCACGACGAGCAGGACGGTGCGGGTGCGGCCGAGGCGCAGGTTGCGGGCGGCGAGGTTGGGCCGGTAACCGAGGTCGCGGGCGGCCTCGCGGACGCGTGCGGCGGTGGCCTCCGAGACCCGGCCGCGCCACTTGTCGCCCAGGACGAGGGAGACGGCGGCCTGGGAGACCCCGGCCGCCTGGGCGACGTCACGGCTGGTCGGGCGCGTGCTGCTGCGTGCCACCGTGGGGGTGCTCCTCTGGGGTGCGTCGTGGGGGCGGGGTTGTCCGCCTGGACGTGTGACAGCGCACATGGTACGTATGACGGGCGGGGTTATACGTAACACGTCGGGGCGTCGAGGCGTTCCGGGCGAGCCACGGAAGGGCGGCACATGGCCACGGGATACCTGGAGATACTCCGGGCGCGGCATGCGCTCCGGCTGCTCACCGGCACCCTGGTGGGCCGCCTGCCCAACGCGACGGCTGCGATCGCCCTGGTGCTGTTCGTCCGCGCCCAGGGCGGCACGTACAGCCTGGCGGGCGCCCTCGCGGCGGTGTACGGCGTGGCCAACGCGGTCGGCCAGCCGGTGCTGGGCCGGCTCGTGGACCTGTACGGCCAGCCCCGGGTCCAGCTGCCCGCCGCCGTGCTGTCGGCCCTCGCCATGACGGTCTTCGCGCTCGGCGGCACCGACCCACTGCCCCTCGCCCATGCCGCCGTGGCCGCCGCGGGCCTGTTCACCCCGCCCCTGGAGGGCGGCCTGCGCGCGCTGTGGCCCTCGGTGCTGCGCCGCGAGGAGCAGGTGCACACCGCGTACGCCATGGACGCGGTCGCGCAGGAGATCATGTTCACCGTGGGACCGCTGCTGGTGACCCTGTGCGTGTCCCTGTGGGACGAGCGCGCGGCCCTGCTCGTGCTGAACGTGCTGGGCGTCCTCGGCGCGCTCTGCGTGGTGCTCTCGCCGCCCTCGCGCGCGTGGCGCTCGGCCCCGCGCGAGGCCCACTGGCTGGGCGCCCTGCGCTCGCCCGGCCTGCTCGCCCTGCTCGGCGCCTTCCTGTTCGTCGGGATCGCGCTCGGGTCCATCACCGTTGCCTCCGTGTCGTACGCCGACGGCCACGGCGGCGACGCCGTCTACGGCTGGATGATGGCCGGGCTCGGCCTCGGCGCGCTCATCGGCGGCACCGTCTACGGCGCCCGCCGGTGGGGCGGCGCGCCCGAGCGGCGGCTGCGGGTGCTGGTGGCGCTTCTGGCGGTGTGTTACCTGCCGCTGACGCTGATGCCGGGCGCGGTCGCCATGGTGCTGCTCACCGTGCTCTCCGGGGTGTTCCTCGCGCCGTGCATCGCCTGCGCGTTCATCATTGTCGACCGGCACGCGCCGCGCGGCACGGTCACCGAGGCGTTCTCCTGGCTGGTGACGACGTTCACCGTGGGAGCCTCCGTCGGAACGGGCCTGGCGGGCCCGGTCGTCCAGGCCGGTGGCGCGCTGTGGGGATTCGCGCTGCCGGGCGCCGCGGGGGCCGTGTCCCTGCTGGTCCTGCTCGCCACCGGACGGGTCCTCGCAGCTCCCGCGTGGAGCGGGGTTGTTGCGGCTTCATCGGAAAATGATCCAAATCGTGCTGCCGAACCCCGTTTCAGCTCAGGGGATCGGGCGTAATGTTCAGTCATGGACCGCCGCATTTTCGGGCTGGAGAACGAGTACGGCGTCACGTGCACGTTCAGGGGACAGCGGCGCCTGTCTCCTGACGAGGTGGCGCGGTACCTCTTCCGCCGTGTCGTGTCATGGGGCCGCAGCAGCAATGTCTTTCTGCGAAACGGCGCCCGGCTCTATCTCGACGTGGGCTCACATCCGGAATACGCGACACCGGAATGTGACAACGTGACCGAACTGGTCACCCACGACAAGGCCGGCGAGCGCATTCTCGAAGGACTCCTGGTGGACGCGGAACGACGCCTGCACGAGGAGGGAATCGCGGGCGACGTCTACCTCTTCAAGAACAACACCGACTCGGCGGGCAACTCCTACGGCTGCCACGAGAACTACCTGGTGGCCCGGCACGGGGAGTTCTCCCGGCTCGCGGACATCCTCATCCCCTTCCTGGTGACGAGGCAGCTGCTGTGCGGCGCGGGCAAGGTCCTGCAGACGCCGCGCGGCGCCGTCTACTGCGTCAGCCAGCGCGCGGAGCACATCTGGGAGGGCGTCTCCTCGGCGACGACCCGCTCCCGGCCGATCATCAACACCCGCGACGAACCGCACGCCGACGCCGAGCGCTACCGGCGGCTGCACGTCATCGTCGGCGACTCCAACATGTCCGAGACGACGATGCTGCTCAAGGTCGGCGCCACCGACCTGGTGCTGCGCATGATCGAGGCGGGCACCGTGATGCGCGACCTCACCCTGGAGAACCCGATCCGGGCGATCCGCGAGGTCAGCCACGACATCACCGGCCGGCGCAAGGTGCGCCTGGCCAGCGGCCGGGAGGCCTCCGCGCTGGAGGTGCAGCGCGAGTACTTCGACAAGGCCGTCGACTTCTGCGACCGCCGCGGCATCCGCACCGGCACGGTCGCGCAGGTCCTGGACCTGTGGGGCCGCACCCTCGAGGCGATCGAGACCGAGGAACTGGACCGGATCGGCACCGAGATCGACTGGGTGATGAAGTACAAGCTCATCGAGCGGTACCGGGCCAAGCACAACATGACCATGTCCCACCCGCGGGTCGCCCAGATAGACCTCGCCTACCACGACATCCACCGCCGTCGTGGCCTGTACTACCTGCTGGAGAAGAAGGGACAAGCGACCCGGATCTGCAACGACTTGAAGATCTTCGAGGGCAAGTCGGTTCCCCCGCAGACCACTCGGGCCCGGCTGCGCGGCGACTTCATCCGCCGTGCCCAGGAACAGCGCCGGGACTTCACGGTCGACTGGGTGCACCTCAAGCTCAATGACCAGGCACAGCGCACGGTGTTGTGCAAGGACCCGTTCCGTTCGGTGGACGACCGCGTGGAGAAGCTCATCGCCGGAATGTGACGAAGCTTTCCGAGTCAAGTGTTTCCGCACCGAAATGCCGGAACGCCACACGGGCGCCGTACGTTTCCCGTACGGCGCCCGTCCCGCACCGTAGAGTTGCGCGCACGCCAACCGCAGGACCGACCGATTACGAGGCTCTTCCGTGCGCCGACGCTCACTCCTTCTCGCCGCTGTCCCCGCAGGACTGGTCACGCTCGCCGCGTGCGGCGACGACAAGTCCGACTCGAGCAAGGCCGGCGCCTCTCCGTCGCCCTCGGTGTCCGCCCCGCCTCCGCCCAAGATCGTCGAGGGGCCGCTTCCGGCGATCACGGCGGGCACGAAGTTCGGTGAGAAGCCGACCGTCGCCAAGGGCCAGGGCGACCCGTCGAAGGACCTCGCGGTCAAGACGGTCATCGCGGGCAGCGGCAGCACGGTCGCCGAGAACGACTTCATCCAGGCGAACTACCTGGGCCAGATCTGGAGCAGCGGCAAGGTCTTCGACAACTCCTACGACCGGGGACGCCCGCTGGTCATCCAGCTCGCCCAGGGCAGCATCATCGACGGCTGGCGCTACGCGCTCGCGGGCAAGAAGAGCGGCAGCCGCGTCCAGATCGCCGTCCCGCCCACCTGGGGCTACGGCAAGTCCGGCAACTCGCAGGCGGGCATCAAGGGCACCGACACGCTGGTGTTCGTGATCGACGTGATCGACTCCTTCAACTCCAAGAGCTCCGCCAAGGGCAAGCCCGTCCCGCAGAACGACGCCGCCCTGCCGACGGTCGGCACCAACACCGACGGCAAGGCGCCCGACATCAAGATCGACAAGAAGGCCGCCCCGCCCAAGAAACTGGTGTCCACCTACGTCCTGGAGGGCGACGGCCCCGCGGTCAAGGCGGACCAGACCGTGCTGTGCCAGTTCAAGGGCGTCGTCTGGGCGAGCGGCAAGACCTTCCAGCAGACCTACGGCTCCGGACGGCTCGCCCAGTTCTCGCTCGAGCAGATGCAGCAGGTCGTCAAGGGCCTGGCCCAGGGACTGACCGGCAAGAAGGTCGGCAGCAGGGTCATGATCGTCATCCCGCCGGACCTCGGCTACGGCAACACCCCGCCGAGCGGCGGCGTCGTCCAGAAGGGCTCCACGCTGGTGTTCTCGGTGGACATCCTCGCCGCGATGTAGCGGGGGCCGCGCCACGGCCTCCGTGGCGGGCGGCAGACCTGCGGGGATGACAGACTGTCCGTGTTTCGTGTCGTACACCAGCAGGAGCTTTTGACGTGAGCATCGAGAAGCCCGAGATCGACTTCCCGGGCGGCGAGCCGCCGGCCGACCTCGAGATCAAGGACATCTGGGAGGGCGACGGCGACGTCGCCGAGGCCGGGGACATCGTCAAGGTCCACTACGTGGGCGTCGCGTTCTCCACCGGCGAGGAGTTCGACGCGTCCTGGAACCGCGGCACCCCGCTGGACTTCCAGCTCGGCGTCGGCCAGGTCATCCAGGGCTGGGACAAGGGCGTGCAGGGCATGAAGGTCGGCGGCCGCCGCCAGCTCACCATCCCCGCGCACCTCGCCTACGGCGACCGCGGCGCCGGCGGCCGGATCGCCCCGGGCGAGACCCTGATCTTCGTCTGCGACCTGGTGGGCGTGGGCAAGCGCTGACCGAACCTGGTCGAAGCAGGGCCCGTGCTGTCCGCGCGGGCCCTGCGGGCACGACGCCCCGTGTCGTCCCGTGTCCGCATCGGGCCGCCTTCCCGGCTCCGGCTTTTGCCGCGACACCCCGGAGCGGTACGGTCATCGATCGGAAGCACCACAGGGAAGGCGAAGGGCGTCGATGGCCATTGCCAAGGCCGAGCGGCTGATGAACCTCGCGCTGTGCCTGCTCGGCACACGGCGGCCGCTCAGCAAGCGCGAGCTGCGCGACTCCATCGAGGCATACGTCGAGGCGTCCAGGCCAGGACAGGGCGCGGCCTCCAGGCCGGGACAGGGCGCGGCCGCGAGCGACGACTCCTTCAACCGGATGTTCGAGCGGGACAAGGACGACCTGCGCGAGCTGGGCCTGGTCATCGAGACCGTCGAGAACATCGACGGCGAGGTCGGCTATCTCGCCCGCCGCGACAGCAACCGCCTGCCGCCCATCACCCTGGACGCCGAGGAGGCCGCCGCGCTGGGCCTGGCCGCCAAGGTCTGGCAGCAGGCCCGCCTCGCCGGCGCGGCCAGCGGCGCCCTGCAGAAGCTGCGCGCCGCCGGGCTCCCCGAGGACGTCGACCCCTACGAGGCGCACGGCGCCCTGGAGCCGCGCATCCCCGTGCACGAGGCCGCGTTCGAGCCGCTGATGCTGGCCTGCCGCGACCGCCGCCCGGTCGTCTTCGACTACCGCAAGGCCTCCGCCGCCCACCCCGAGCCCCGGCACGTCGAACCGTGGGCGCTGGAGTGCTGGCGCGGCCACTGGTACCTGGCCGGCTTCGACCGCGACCGGGGCGCCGAGCGCGTCTTCCGGCTCTCCCGGATCACCGGCCGGGTCCGCTCCCGCGGCACGGGCTTCACCGCACCGGTGCCCGACGTCGTCACCGTCCGCGAGACCGTGGCGAGCTGGGCCGGTGAGATCGCCGACGGCACCGCGCTGATCCGGCTGCGCTCCGGCGCCGGTTACCCCCTTCGGGCGAAGGCCACCCGGGTGCGGGAACTCGGCGACGGCTGGGACGAGTTGGAAATTCCGTACGGGCACGGCCTGGACGCCTGGCTGGTGGAGTTCGGGCCGGACGTGGTGGTCCTGGAGCCGGCCGAGCTGCGCGCCGACGTGGTCGACCGGCTGCGTGCCGTGGCCAAGGGCTGAGGGGGAGCGGAGCACAACCAATGGCAGGCAAACCGGTCAGGCCCGTGAACGCCATCGACCAGACCCGGCGGATGCTCTCCCTGGTCACCTACCTCAGGGAGCGGCCCGGCGCGCGGATCGCGGACGTCGCGCGCGCCTTCGGCATCACCGAGGACGAGCTGGTCGCCGACCTCGATCTGCTGCCCATGTGCGGCACCAGCTTCCGCGGCGGCGACCTGCTGGACATCGACACCGACGGCGAGCGCATCTGGTGGCACAACCCGGCCGCGCTCGGCGAGGAGGCCGCGGAGCCGCTGCGGCTCGCCGCCGACGAGGCCACCGCGCTGCTGGTGGCCGCCCGCGCCGTGTCCACCCTCCCGGGCCTCAGGGAGAGCGACCGGCAGGCCCTGCTGCGGGCCACCGCCAAGGTGGAGGCCGCCGCCGGTGAGGCCGCCGGTGCCAGCTCCCGGCTGTCGGTGACCTTCGAGTCCGAGGGAGGCGTCTTCGCCGACGTCGACCGGGCCATATCGGAGCGCCGCCGGCTGTGGATCCGCTACTACTCGCCGGCCCGGGACGAGGTCACCGAGCGCGAGATCGACCCCATCCGGCTGGTCAGTGTCGGCCACACCTATGTGGAGGCCTGGTGCCGCCGCTCCGAGGCCCGGCGCACCTTCCGGCTCGACCGGGTCGCCGAGATCAGGATCCTCGACGAGCCGTCCGCGCCGCCCGAGGTGGAGCTGCGGGACCTGTCCGAGGCGCTGGTGCAGCCCGCCGCCGAGGACCCGGAGGTCGTGGTCGACGTCGGCCCCGGCGGCCGCTGGGTGGCCGAGTACTACCCGCACGACAGCGCCGATGAGCTTCCCGACGGCGGGCTGCGTATCACTCTGCGCACCCCCGATCCGGCCTCCCTGAGACGGCTCGCCCTGCGGCTCGGCCGCGACGGCCGGATCGTCTCGCCGCCCGAGCTGGCCGACAGCGCCCGCCGGGCGGCCGCGGAGGCCCTGGCGGCGTACGACACACCGCCGCGGGCGGTGCACGGTGTTCCCGACAGTCAGGAGCGAGGGCTGTGAGCGAGTCTGCGGGGTCCGGCACGCAGGACGGCGTGGGTCAGATGACGGTGGCGGCCGCCTTCGCCGGGATGAGACGCGTGGTGCCGGTGATGTTCAAGGCCGGCTGCCCGGACTGCCGGGGCCGTTTCGAACTCGCCGCCGGCGCCCTGCGCCTCGCCATCGGCGCCACGAGCCGTACGACGTTCTACTCCTTCACCTGCCCCGACTGCGGAGCCGCCGTGCGCAAGCCGGCCGGGGAGCGCATCGTCGAACTGCTCACCGGCGGCGGCGTCCGCACCCTGCGGCTGCACTCGACGGTGTAGGACGGGTTCGGGACGGTCTAGGGTCGACGTCATGTTCTGGCCGATGTTCGCCGTAGCCGTGGGTTTCGTGGGTCTCGCCGTGCTGGGGGTGCTCGCCGTCCGGGTCTTCGTGGAGGCGCGGCGGCTCGGGCAGCAGGTGGCAGAGTCCGCACGCCGGATCAACCGCGCCGCCGACGACCTGGAGCGGGCGGCGGTGAGCACCGCCCGCGCCGCGGACGCCCTGTGAGTGCCGACCCTTGTACGATCCGGGTCACTTCGCCCTGTCACCTGCCCGGCCCGGCCGGGTACGCTGCAGATCGCGGCCCGGAGAACGAGGCACGGTCCGCAGGCAGAGAAATACGCAAGGGGATTGTTCCACGTTCACTCCTGGGCGTTACGATCGCTGCCAGCACGATGGTCTGACACTTGTCCGGCCGGTCGGACAGCCCCGCCGCCCCGCCTCGGTGAGAAGGTGAAGATTTATGTTCCGCAACGGACTTGAGCCGTGGCACCTGCTGCTCCTCGTACTGGTGATCGTCCTCGTGTTCGGCTCCAAGAAGCTTCCGGACATGGCGCGCTCGCTCGGCAAGTCCGCCCGCATCCTCAAGAGCGAGGCGAAGGCGATGAAGGACGAGGGCAAGCAGCCCGCCGCCCAGCCCGCCGAGGAGCCCGCTCCCGCTCAGCGCACGATTCAGGCCGCGCCCGGCGACGTGACCAGCTCCCGGCCGGTCAACGAGCCGACGGACACGACCCAGCGCTGACGCGAGGACCGGGTACCACCGGTCCGCTGCACGAGATGAGGATGTGGGTTGCTCAAGTCTGCCCGCAAGAAGGAGAGGGATCCCGAGGGGCGTATGCCACTCGTGGATCACTTGCGTGAGCTGCGCAACCGGCTCGCGAAGGGTGTCCTGGCGATCCTGGTCGTCACGATCGTGGCGGCGTTCTTCTACCGCGACATCATCAACTTCGTCACCGAGCCGGTGCTCGACCAGGTCGGCTGCCAGCAGACCTTCGGGGAGCTGGCCAAGGCCAAGAACAGCCACTGCGCGCACATCACCGTCAGCGGTCTGCTCGCTCCGTTCACGCTGGCCCTGAAGGTCGCGCTGATGGCCGGTGTCGTGCTGGCGTCGCCGGTCTGGCTCTACCAGCTGTGGGCGTTCGTCGCGCCGGGTCTGCACCGCAACGAGAAGAAGTACGCCTACGCGTTCGTCGGCTTCGGTTTCCCGCTGTTCCTCGGCGGCGGCTACCTCGCGTACCACGTGCTGCCGACCACGGCGAAGGTCATGATCGACCTCACGCCGGACAGCGCCGAGAACCTGCTGCCGCTGGACAACCTGCTCGACCTGGTCACCCGCATGATCGTCGTCTTCGGCCTCGCCTTCGAGATGCCGCTGCTGCTGGTCATGCTGAACCTCACCGGCGTCCTGTCCGGCCGGCGCATGTTCGGCTGGTGGCGCGGCATGGTCGTCGGCATCACCGCGTTCTCGGCGGTGGCCACGCCCAGCCCCGACCCGATGACGATGCTGGCCCTGGCGGCGCCGATCTGGGGGCTGTACTTCATCGCCGTGGCGATCGCGCTGATCAACGACCGGCGCCGGGCCCGCCGGGAGGCGGAGGGCCCCGGCGACGACGAGGCGTCCGAGCTGGACCTGACCCCCGAGGACATCGGCGAGGTCGAACCCGTCCCGGCCGCCCGCGCCCTGCCCGAGCAGGCGACCACGGAGCGCGTCAACGGCTACGACGACGTGACCTGATCCACACCGGGCCCACCCACGGCTGCCCCCGACCCTTCCGCGCACCGGAAGGGCCGGGGGCAGCCGTCTTCGCCTACGGTCCCCGTTCCGGATAATGATCGTCCTGTTGTCAGTGGGGCCCGGTACGCTCGAAAGCACGATGACAGAGGACCTCTCACCGGCCGAGCGGTACGCGGCAGCCCGCAGGCGGGCAGCCGAGCAGGCCACCGCCCTCGCGTCCTTCCGCGAGATGTACGACTTCGGCCTCGACCCCTTCCAGATCGAGGCCTGCCAGGCACTCGAAGCGGGAAAGGGCGTGCTGGTGGCCGCCCCCACCGGCTCGGGCAAGACGATCGTGGGCGAGTTCGCCGTCCACCTCGCCCTGCGCCAGGGCAAGAAGTGCTTCTACACGACACCGATCAAGGCGCTGTCGAACCAGAAGTACGCCGACCTGTGCCGGCGCTACGGCACGGCGAAGGTCGGGCTGCTCACCGGAGACAACAGCGTGAACCCCGACGCCCCGGTGGTCGTGATGACCACCGAGGTCCTGCGGAACATGCTGTACGCCGGCTCGCAGACCCTGCTGGGCCTCGGCTACGTGGTCATGGACGAGGTGCACTACCTCTCCGACCGCTTCCGCGGCGCCGTCTGGGAAGAGGTGATCATCCACCTGCCCGAGTCGGTGACCCTGGTGTCCCTGTCGGCGACCGTGTCCAACGCCGAGGAGTTCGGTGACTGGCTGGACACCGTCCGCGGCGACACCGAGGTGATCGTCTCCGAGCACCGGCCCGTGCCGCTGTTCCAGCACGTGCTCGCCGGACGCCGGATGTACGACCTGTTCGAGGAGGGTGAGGGCCACCGGAAGGCCGTCAATCCCGATCTGGTGCGCCTGGCCCGCATGGAGGCGACCCGGCCGTCGTACCAGGACCGCCGGCGCGGCCGTGCCATGCGCGAGGCCGACCGCGAGCGCGAGCGCAGACAGCGCTCCCGCGTGTGGACCCCGGGGCGTCCGGAGGTCATCGAGCGCCTGGACGCCGAGGGACTGCTCCCGGCGATCACGTTCATCTTCAGCCGCGCCGCCTGCGAGGCCGCCGTCCAGCAGTGCCTCTACGCGGGTCTCAGGCTCAACGACGAAGAGGCTCGGGAGCGGGTGCGCGCCCTGGTCGAGGAGCGCACCGCCTCCATCCCGCCCGAGGACCTGCACGTCCTCGGCTACTACGAGTGGCTGGAGGGCCTGGAGCGCGGCATCGCCGCCCACCACGCCGGCATGCTGCCGACCTTCAAGGAGGTCGTCGAGGAGCTGTTCGTGCGCGGCCTGGTCAAGGCCGTGTTCGCCACCGAGACCCTCGCCCTGGGCATCAACATGCCCGCCCGCTCGGTGGTGTTGGAGAAGCTCGTCAAGTGGAACGGCGAGCAGCACGCCGACATCACCCCCGGCGAGTACACCCAGCTCACCGGCCGAGCCGGGCGCCGCGGCATCGACGTCGAGGGCCACGCCGTCGTGCTCTGGCAGCGCGGGATGAGCCCCGAGCACCTCGCGGGACTCGCGGGCACGCGCACCTACCCGCTGCGCTCCAGCTTCAAGCCGTCGTACAACATGGCGGTCAACCTGGTCGAGCAGTTCGGCCGGCACCGCTCGCGCGAGCTGCTGGAGAATTCCTTCGCGCAGTTCCAGGCCGACAAGTCGGTCGTCGGGATCTCCCGGCAGGTGCAGCGCAACGAGGAGGGCCTGTCCGGCTACAAGGCCTCCATGACCTGCCACCTCGGCGACTTCGAGGAGTACGCCCGGCTGCGCCGCGAGCTGAAGGACCGGGAGAACGAGCTGGCCCGGCAGGGCGCCAACCAGCGACGCGCCGAGGCCGCCGTCGCCCTGGAGAAGCTCAAGCCGGGCGACGTCATCCACGTGCCCACGGGCAAGTACGCCGGCCTGGCCCTCGTCCTGGACCCCGGGCTGCCCGCCGGCCGGTCCAACGGCCACCGCGGTTTCGACCACCACGACGGCCCGCGCCCGCTGGTGCTGACCGCCGAACGGCAGGTCAAGCGGCTGGCCTCGATGGACTTCCCGGTGCCGGTCGAGCCGCTGGACCGGATGCGGATCCCGAAGTCCTTCAACCCGCGCTCCCCGCAGTCCCGCCGCGACCTCGCCTCGGCGCTGCGCACCAAGGCCGGGCACATCCCACCGGACCGGCACCGCAAGCGGCGCTCCGAGGCCGCCGACGACCGCGAGATCGCCCGGCTGCGCACGGCGATCCGCGCCCACCCCTGCCACGGGTGCAACGACCGCGAGGACCACGCCCGCTGGGCCGAGCGCTACCACCGGCTGCAGCGCGACACCAGGCAGCTCGAACACCGCATCGAGGGCCGGACGAACACCATCGCCCGCACCTTCGACCGCATCGTCGCGCTGCTGACCGAGCTGGACTACCTGCGCGGCAACGAGGTGACCGAGCACGGCAAGCGGCTCGCCCGGCTGTACGGCGAACTGGACCTGCTGGCCAGCGAATGCCTGCGCGAGGGCGTCTGGGAGGGGCTCGCCCCCGCCGAACTGGCCGCCTGCGTCTCGGCCTTGGTCTACGAGGCACGGGTCGGCGACGACGCCATGGCGCCCAAGCTGCCCTCGGGCAAGGCCAAGGCGGCGCTCGGTGAGATGGTCCGCATCTGGGGCCGGCTGGACGCCCTGGAGGAGGACTTCCGGATCAACCAGACCGAGGGCGTCGGCCAGCGCGAGCCCGACCTCGGCTTCGCCTGGGCGGCGTACATGTGGGCCTCCGGCAAGGGGCTCGACGAGGTGCTGCGCGAGGCGGAGATGCCGGCCGGTGACTTCGTGCGCTGGTGCAAGCAGGTGATCGACGTGCTGGGCCAGATCGCGGCGGCTTCTCCGGTGGAGGGCTCCACGGTGACGAAGACCGCGCGCAAGGCGGTGGACCAGCTTCTGCGCGGAGTGGTGGCCTACTCCTCGGTGGGCTGATCCCTCGTCCCTCGGGGGGGGGGGGGGGGGGGGGGGGGGGGGAGGCCCCCCCCCCCCCCCCCCCCCCCCCCCCCCCCCCCCCCCCCCCACACCCCTTCCCCCCCCCCCCCCCCCCCCCCCCCCCCCCGCCCCCGATCCGTCCCGAACCCCTTGATTCACTCATCACGGTGAGTCACTTTCGCACGCCCGTATGTCGTCACATTCCGTGTTCGAACATATGCGCATCGTATAAATGGAGTCGAGCGTACTCCTGCTTCCAGGGTGATTTCAGGTGCTTGCTGAATATGACACGGCGATGATCCGGTCGGACTAAGCTCGCCCGCGACGCACCGAGTTGAGGTGAATTCGTGCGCCTGTTCCCAATTACCCATTAGATCCCATCAGTTCCATGAACCTTCCCCACGAAAGCTCCCCCGACACCCAGCCGACCCGTCTCAGAAGGCATCCATGGTGAGTGTCCGAAAGCCGCCCGGCGGCCGTGAACGTCCCTATGCGCGCGTCCTGTTGCCGCCGGCCATAGTGATGGCCGCGGCCACCGGGGCCGCCGTCGCCCTGGTACCGGCCACGGCCCGGATCGCCGTCGGCGTGTGCGGGGCCGTGGGCCTGCTCCTGGTCCTCGCCACGGCGGGCGAAGTCGTCCGTCGCGGACGCAGACTCCGCGAGGCACAGGCCGAGCACGCCCGTCACACCGCGTATCTGGAGCACCGCCTCGCCGCCTACGACGCGGAGATCGCCCGCCTCGCCACCGACATCCTGCCTGTCGGCCTGCACCGGCTGCGCGCCGGGGAATCGCTGCGCGAGGTGATGCGCAAGGTCGTCGACAGCAACCCCGAGCTGCGACTGACCGAGGCCCAGCGCGAGCTGATCCACCAGGCGCTGCGCGGCGCCGACCACGAGATCTCGATGCGCGACGCCACCGAGCGCTCCTTCGTCAGCATCGCCCGCCGCGTCCAGGCCATCGTCCACCAGCAGGCCAAGGAACTCCGCGAGATGGAGGAGGACCACGGCCGCAACCCCGAGGTCTTCGACGACCTGCTGCGCATCGACCACGGCACCGCGCTGATCGGCCGCCTCGCCGACTCCATCTCCGTCCTCGGCGGTGGCCGCCCCGGCCGCCAGTGGCCCCTGCCCGTGTCGCTGTACAGCGTGCTGCGCGGCGCCATGTCCCGGATCCTGGAGTACCGGCGCATCGAGCTGAACTCGATCGTCACCGTCAACATCAAGGGCACCTCGGTCGAGCCGATCCTGCACGCAGCCGCCGAGCTGATGGACAACGCCACCCGCTACTCCCCGCCGACCACCAAAGTGCATGTCACCGCCACCGAGGTGCAGACCGGCCTCGTCATCGAGATCGAGGACGCCGGCGTCAGCCTCAGCGAGGAGTCCCGCGCCCGCATCGAGCAGGCCATCACGGACGCCATGGCGCGCGACGACGCGCACAACCTCGGCGACAGCCCGCGCCTCGGCCTCGCCGTCGTCGGCCGGCTCTGCAAAGCCTTCGACATGCAGGTCTCCCTGCGCGCCTCCGCCTACGGCGGCGTCCGCGCCATCCTCGTCGTACCCCGCGTGATGACCACCACCGAGCCCGGCGCCGGAGCCGCGCACGGCATCGGCGCGACGGCGGTGCCGATCCCCGAACTCGGCGCCGTCGAGGGCCCCAAGCGCCCGCCCAAGAAGCGCCGCCCCACCAGCCCCCGCATCCCCGCCGGGATCTCCATGGAGGACGACGTCCCCGAGGTCACCGAGTGGACGGCGGGCGGGCTGCCGCAGCGCCGCAGCCGGGTGAAGACCCCCCTCAGCCAGCGGCTCGCCGAACAGGCCGCCATCGAGCGCGCCGAGCGCGAGGGCCGGCCCACCATCTGGTCGCAGACCAAGCGGGAACCCGAGCCCGAGCCCGAGATCGACCCCGAGCGCAAGAAGCTCATGGACCGGCCGCCCGGCCTGTGGGTCGACGCCTTCTGGGACGGACTGCGCCAGGGCATGCCCGAGGGCGCCACCGCCTCCGAACTGACCGACTTCACGCGGAACCCGACCGCGTACCTGCACCTGATCGATGATTCGGCCGCCCCCACCGAGGCCGACGACGAGGGGAACCTCAAGTGATCCAGCAGCGAGCGAACCTGGACTGGATGCTCAAGCAGCTGAACGACGGCGTGCCGGGCATCCAGATGATCGTGGTCCTCTCCGCCGACGGACTGCGCATCGCCCGCTACGGCGGCGACCCCGACGCCGCCGACCGGGTGGCCGCCGCCTGCGCGGGCGTGCAGAGCCTGGCCGGCGCCATCATCCAGGAGATCCCCGGCGCCGGTGACATGAAGCTCGTGGTCATCGAGATCGACGGCGGCTACTTCTACCTGATGTCCGCCGGTGCCAACGCCTACCTCGCCGTCCTCGCCGACGTCACCTGCGAACCCGGCCGGATGGGCGCCATGATGCGCGATCTCGTGGTCCGGATCGGAGCCCATCTCACCAGTCCGCCCCGGCGGAACGGGCAGACCGTATGACTCCTCCGCGACGCAAACGGCGCCGGCCGCAGCACCTGCCGCCGCCCCCGCCCCCACCCCCGGCGGCACCGCAGGGCGAGGGCGGCGACAGGGAACTGCGCAATCTCGAGCGGCTCTACACCATCGCCGGCTCCGGCGACGCCGGCCGGGCCGAACTCGACCTGGTCACGCTGATCGTGGCGCGCTCCGCGCCCATGCCGTCCGCCTCGCCGGAGGAGGCGGCCGTGCTCCGGCTGTGCACCGCCCCCCTGTCCGTGGCCGAGCTCTCGGCCTATCTCAACCTGCCGTTCAGCGCGATGACCGTCCTGATCACCGAGCTGATCACGGCCGAACTGGTGCAGGCGCGCGCCCCGATCGTCCGCCAGGCGCTCCCCGACCGTTCACTCCTCGAAGCGGTGATGCATGGACTTCAACGGCTCTGACACGATCCCCGGCCCCCGTACCGAGGACCATCTGCCGCACACGGCCCAGGCCGCGGTGAAGATCGTGATCGTGGGCGGCTTCGGCGTCGGCAAGACCACCATGGTCGGTTCCGTCAGCGAGATCAGACCGCTGACCACCGAGGAGACCATGACCCAGGCCGGCATCGGGATCGACGACAACTACGGCTCCGAGTCCAAGACGGCCACCACCGTGGCCATGGACTTCGGTCGCATCAGCATCACCGACAAGCTGGTGCTCTACCTCTTCGGCACCCCCGGCCAGGAACGCTTCTGGTTCCTGTGGAACGGCCTGTTCGAGGGCGCGCTCGGCGCGGTCGTCCTGGTCGACACCCGGCGTCTGGAGGTCAGCTTCGACGTCATGGGACGGCTCGAGGAACGCGGCGTGCCCTTCGTCGTCGCCGTCAACACCTTCCCCAACGCGCCGCGTTACCCCGTCGAGGAGCTGCGCACCGCGCTGGACCTGGCCCCGGAGATCCCGATCATCGACTGCGACGTACGCCGCCGGGCCTCCAGCAAGGACGTGCTGATGACCCTGATGCGCTTCCTGCACTCCCTGGCCCTGTCCGGCGCCCTCTCCTGATCCCCGTCCGCCCCCACCCCTTACCTTTCCCGTTCCGGAGCGACACTGTGACGTCCGAACCCCAGTCCCTGACCGGTACAGACCCCACCGCCGGCCCGCCGCCCGGCTGCCCCGCGCACGGCCTCGGCCCCGGCAGGCTGCACCGGCTCTACGGCCCCGACGCGGAGGACCTCGGCGACCTCTACGAGCGCCTGCGGGAGGAGCACGGCGCCGTGGCGCCCGTCCTGCTCCACGACGACGTACCGATGTGGGTGGTCCTCGGGCACGCCGAGAACCTGCACCTGGTGCGCAGCCCCTCCCAGTACACCCGCGACAGCCGGATCTGGAGCCCGCTGCAGGAGGGCATGGTCAAGCCCGACCATCCGCTCATGCCGCACATCGCCTGGCAGCCCATCTGCTCGCACGCCGAGGGCGACGAGCACCAGCGGCTGCGCGCGGCGGTCACGGGGGCCATGTCGACCATCAACCACCGCAGCATGCGCCGCCACATCGGCCGCTACACCCAGGAACTCGTCAACGCCTTCTGCGAGCGCGGCCGGGCCGACCTGGTCTCCCAGTTCGCCGAGCACCTGCCGATGGCCGTCATGTGCGAGATCCTCGGCATGCCCGAGGAGTACAACGACCGGATGGTGCAGTCCGCCCGCGATGCGCTCAAGGGGACCGAGACCGCCATCCAGAGCCACGCCTACGTCATGGACGCGCTCAGCCGGCTCACCACCCGGCGCCGCGCCCGGCCCGAGGACGACGTCACCAGTCACCTCATCGGCCACCCGGCGGGGCTGACCGACGACGAGGTCCGCGAACACCTGCGGCTCGTCCTCTTCGCCGCCTACGAGGCCACCGCCAACCTGCTCGCCAACGCGCTGCGCATGGTCCTGACCGAGCCCGGCTTCCGCGCCCGGCTCAACGGCGGGCAGATGACCGTACCGGAGGCCATCGAGCAGTCGCTGTGGGACGAGCCGCCGTTCAGCACCGTCCTCGGCTACTTCGCCAAGCAGGACACCGAGCTGGGCGGGCAGCGCATCCGCAAGGGCGACGGGCTGCTCTTCGCCCCCGCCCCGGGCAACATCGACCCGCGCATCCGCCCGGACCTGTCCGCCAGCATGCAGGGCAACCGCTCCCACCTCGCCTTCGGCGGCGGCCCGCACGAGTGCCCCGGCCAGGACATCGGCCGTGCCATCGCCGACGTCGGCGTGGACGCGCTGCTGACCCGGCTGCCGGACGTCCAGCTGGAGTGCGCGGAGGAGGAGCTGACCTGGCGCTCGTCGATCGCCTCGCGGCACCTGGTGGCGCTGCCGGTGCGGTTCGAACCCAAGCCCCAGCAGGACACCGGACTGCCGCCCAGCCCCTCGCCCATCCCGCCCCAGCGCTCCACCTGGCAGGTCGGCACCCTCAGCACCGACCCGGCCCCCGCCGCTCCGGAGCCCCGCCCCACGCCGCCACCCGCCCCCGAACCCGAGCCGGCGGCACCTCCGGCACCGGCGGCAGCGCAAGCCCCGCACCGCGAGAACGTATGGCGGCGCATGCTGCGCTGGTGGCGGGGAGAGTGACCGGGCCTAGGACTCCGTGCCCGCCCAGCGCGCCGGGGAGGTCCACGCCTCCAAAGTCCGGCCGCTGACAAGTGCGTGCTCCACCCCGGTGACCGGATCGGTGAACTCCAGCCTGCGCGCGAGCAGTTGCAGCGGCCGGCGGAAGTCACCGGCCGGTCCGGGCGCGGTGATCTCCGGGTAGAGCGGGTCGCCGAGGATGGGCACGCCGAGGGCGTTCAGATGCACGCGGAGCTGGTGGGTCTGGCCGGTCTCCGGCACCAGCCGGTAGCGTCCGAGGCCGTCCCGCTCCCGGTGGTCGGCCAGCTCCACCCGCGTCACCGCGTTCGGCTCGCCCGGAATCTCCCGGGCGGCCAGGACCGCGCGCTCCTTCAGGATGCGGCTGCGCACCGTGCGGGGAAGGGCGAGCGCGGGGTCGTACGGCGCGACCGCCTCGTACTCCTTGCGCACCCGCCGGTCCCGGAACAGCGTCTGGTACGCGCCGCGCTCCTCGGGCCGGACGGTGAACAGCACCAGCCCGGCGGTGAGCCGGTCCAGCCGGTGCGCGGCGGTCAGCGTCGGAATGCCCAGCTCGCGCCGCAGCCGGGCCAGCGCGGTCTCGGTGACATGCGTGCCGCGCGGGGTGGTGGCGAGGAAGTGCGGCTTGTCCGCCACGACGATGTGCGCGTCCCGGTACACCACCTCCACCGGGAACGGCACCGGCACCTCCGCGGGCAGCTCCCGGTGGAACCAGACGAACATCCCCGGCTGGTACGGCGCGTCCGGTGCCACCGCCCGCCCGTCGGCCCCGACGACCAGCCCCGCCCGGAACATCGCCTCGACCGCGCCCGCCGGGGCCCCCGACAGCCGCTCCACGAGATGCTCGCGCACGGTGCCCCACGCGCCGCCGAACGGCAACCGCACCCGCACCGCGTCGACACCGTCCCGCTGCGGGAGCGGGGCGGGCGGGGGAGGGGTACGGCGTCTCATCGGGGTACAGGGTACGGCGGCGCGGGCGGCCCCGGACACGCGAGAGCGGCGGCACCCGTCAAGGTGCCGCCGCCCCGGCCGGGTTCACGCGGCGGCCGCGCCGCCACTCTCCTGCTCGGCCTCGATGCGGGCGTTCCAGTCCCGCTTGGAGGCCTGCCAGCCGTCCTCGTTGTGCCCGAGGCGCCAGTAGCCGGAGACGGACAGGTCCTCGCGCGGGATCCGCAGATCCACCCGGAGCAGCCGGCGCAGCTCCTTCACGAAGGACGCCTCGCCGTGCACGAACGCCTGCAGCCGGCCCTCGGGGAACTCCAGCGCGCGCACGGCCGCCAGCAGGGCCTCGCCCACCGGCCGGTCCCCGCGGTGCAGCCAGACGACCTCCACGTCGGAGTCGATCTTCTGCTCCTCCTCGGGTCCCGCCACCTCCACGAAGGCGTGCGCCCGGGCGCCGGCGGGCAGCGTCTCCAGGGCGCGGGCGATCGCGGGCAGCGCGCTCTCGTCACCGGCGAGCAGATGCCAGTCGGCCTCCGGGTCGGGCGCGTACGCACCGCCGGGGCCCATGAAGTGCACGCTCTCCCCGGGCCGCACCCGGGTGGCCCAGGGGCCGGCCAGGCCCTCGTCGCCGTGGATCACGAAGTCCAGGGTCAGCTCCCGGTGTTCGGGATCCCAGGCGCGCACCGTGTACGTCCGGGTCACCGGCCACTGCTCGCGCGGGAACTCGGCGCGGATCCGCTCCAGGTCGAAGGGGACGGGGTAGGTCACGCCCTCCGGGCCGAACAGCAGCTTCACATAGTGGTCGGTGCAGGTGTCCGCTGCGAAGTCGGCCAGCCCCGGGCCGCCGAGCACCACACGCTGCATGTGCGGGGTCAGCCGCTCGGTACGCACCACCTGGGCGGTACGGGGCTTGCGCGGCTTTCGTTCCGGACGCTCTGCCATCACGGCCTCCTGCTGCATTGGTTAGGTTAGCCTAAGTTAGCATCCCCTCACCGGCCACACCTCTCTCCGAGAGCCCGACGGCATCCCTTTGCCGGAAGTTTCCCGACCGCGCCGGGAGTCTCCCGCCCGGGGATCAGCCCTCGGCCGTCCCGAGCGTCGTCAGCAGCCGCTGCAGGGAGCCGCCCAGCCCCCAGCGTGCCGCCAGCTTCTCCAGTCCCGCTGGATCGCGCGGGGCCCGCGGCAGCGCGGTGTCGACGTCCGGCAGCGGGACGTCGCCGGCCACCCGTACGACCTTCGGCGCGACCGCGACGTACGGCCGGGCCTCGGTGAGCCGCTTGCGCTGGGACGGCGTGAGCCTGGAGGCGGGGTCGTCGACCGCCGCCATGATCCCGGCCAGGTCGCCGAACTCGGCGAGCAGCCTGGCGGCCGTCTTCTCGCCGATCCCGGCCACGCCCGGCAGGCCGTCGCTCGGGTCGCCGCGCAGCAGCGCCAGATCCGCGTACCCCCTGCCGTCGACCCCATACTTCCCGCGCAGCACCGCCTCGTCGGTCAGCTGCAGCGTGCCCACGCCCTTCAGCGGGTACAGCACCCGGATCCCGCGCCGGTCGTCCACCAGCTGGTACAGGTCGCGGTCGCCCGTGACGATGTCCACCGGGCCGTCCGCGCGGGCGGCGAACGTGCCGATCACGTCGTCCGCCTCGTACCCCTCGACCCCCACCCGGGCGATGCCGACCGCGTCCAGCACCGCCTCGATGACCGGCACCTGAGGGGAGAGGGTGTCCGGCACCTGCTCCTCGTCCGGCGCGTCCGTGTGCTCCTCGGCGACCCGGTGCGCCTTGTAGGTCGGGATGAGGTCCACCCGCCACTGCGGCCGCCAGTCGGCGTCCATGCAGGCCACCAGCCGCTGCGGCCGGTGGTCCTTCACCAGCCGGTCGATGAAGTCCAGCAGCCCGCGCACGGCGTTCACCGGCGTGCCGTCCGGCGCCTTCACGGAATCGGGCACGCCGAAGTAGGCGCGGAAATACAGGGATGCGGTGTCGAGCAGCATGAGTCGTCCGGTCACGCTCGCATCATGCCGCACAGCACCGACAGCGGCCCTCCGCCGCCTCGGGCAGCACCCGGGCCCGGTCGGCCAGTGGGCGCCGGTCGCCCTGCGGGGCGGCAGGGCGGGCGGCGCCGTACGTCCACATGTGTACGGACCGGCCCACCCCTCGCGGCATTCCTGCCACGCAGCCACGGAAAGGATCCGGCCAACCACGCCCTGCCGTCGCCCCGGTGCCGTCGGGAACACGGACGGCCGTATCCGCCTTGAACCAGGTACGACCCGTCCCGCACGGCGCCCCGCCCGGCTGGCGCGAACCGTGGGGGTGCGGGCCCACCGGCGTGTCAGGGATGTGACAGGCGCGTGAAACGGTTTGCCGAACATGCGTAGGGTGCAGACAACTCTTCAGAGGTGTGTCCCGCGGTGGGCACCCGGTCCGTGGCACGACGAGTGAAGGAGGGAGCCGGAGCGATGGGCGACCACAAAGAGCAGCAGCCCGTGCGGGTGGGCGCGGCCGTCCGGCGGCGTCGCCGCGCGCTGGCGCTCACCCTCGCCGTCGTGGCCGAGCGCAGCGGCCTGTCGGTGCCCTTCCTCAGCCAGGTCGAGAACGACAAGGCGCGCCCGAGCCGCGGCTCCCTGGAGAAGCTGGCCGACGCCCTGCGCACCACCGCCGTGGAACTCCTCGCCGCCGCCGACCCGGCCTGCAGCGTGGACGTCGTACGCGCCGAAACCGTCGTCGACGGCGACTTCGACCCGCGCACCCGCTCCCTCGTCCGCGGACACCACCAGCTGCACGCCTCCGAGTTCACCGGCGACCACGACGCCGGCCGCGAGTTCCAGCACCGCAACGACGAGCTGATGTACGTGGCCGACGGCGCCGTGGAGATCGAGGCCGAGGGCCGCGCGTACCGCCTCGGCCGCGGCGACACCCTGTACCTGACCGGCGGGGTCCGCCACCGCTGGCGGGCGACGGTCCCGGACACCCGGGTGATCGTGGTGGCCGTCGCCGAGCACATCGAGGCGGTCCAGGACCGGACGCGTTAGTGCGGGTCGTCTCCCTGGTCCCGTCCCTGACGGAGGCCGTGGCCGCCACGCTGCCCGGGGCCCTCGTCGGCGCCACGGACTGGTGCAGCCACCCGGCGGACCTGGACGTCACCCGCGTCGGCGGCACCAAGAACCCGGCCGTGGACCGCGTCCTCGCGCTCGCCCCCGACCTGGTGATCGCCAACGAGGAGGAGAACCGCGCCCCCGACCTGGACGCCCTGCGCGCGGGCGGCCTTCAGGTGCTGGTCACCGAGGTGCGGACGGTTCCGCAGGCCTTCCAGGAGCTGGACCGGGTGCTGACGGCCTGCGGCGCGCCGGCCCGGCCCCGCTGGCTGACGGAGGCCGAGGCCGCCTGGGCGGCGCTGTCGCCGCCCGCCGGGCACCGCACGGCCGTCGTGCCGGTCTGGCGCCGCCCGTGGATGGTCCTCGGCCGGGACACCTTCGCCGGCGACGTCCTGGCCCGTCTGGGCGTCCACCAGGTGTACGCCGGCCACTCCGAGCGCTATCCCCGCATCCCCCTGGAGGAGTTGCGGGCGGCGGCCCCGGACCTCGTGGTCCTGCCCGGCGAGCCCTACCGGTTCACCGCCGACGACGGGCCCGAGGCCTTCCCCGGGCTGAGCTGTGCACTCGTCAGCGGACGGCACCTGACCTGGTACGGCCCGTCGCTGGCCGAGGCCCCCCGGGTGCTGGGCGAGGCGCTGCGAGCAGCTCACCGCCGAGCAGCCCGCGCACGGTCCCGGCGGCGGCCGCCGACCAGGCCGTGACGAGCAGGCCGTACAACCCGACCGCCAGCCCCTGGTACACCGGCACACCGGTGTGCCGGGCGAGGGCCGCCGCGCCGGTGACACACGTGCCCACCGGGAACGTCAGCGCCCACCACGTCATCGCGAACCCCATCCCCTGCCGCCGGGCCCGTACCAGGTGCGCCCCCGCGAGCCCGAGCCACAGCAGCGCGAATCCCATCACCGGCACCCCGTAGAGCACGGCGAACACGGCGAGACCGCGGTCGTACGGCGCCGGTACGACCCCGGGGGCGGCCTCTGCGATCAGGGCCACGGCGGTGGTGGACTGCCCGAGCGGGCCGAGCACCAGGAACAGGGTCGGGGTGAGCGCGAGCGGCAGCGGCCCGGAGGTGATCGCCCGGGCGAAGACCAGCGGCAGCGCCGCCAGGGTCGCCAGCAGGCTCAGCCCGAACAGCGCGAGGCACCCCATCAGCAGCGTCTCGCGCGGCTGCCCCGGCGGCAGGTACGGCACCAGCAGCGGCCCGAGCGCGGCGGAGACCATGGGCGCGACGAGCGGCAGCAGCCACACCGGCGAAGCCTGCGACGGCTCGACCCGGTGCCGTACGGCCATCAGGTACGGCACGGCGACGGCGGCGGCGAGCCCGACCCCCGTCCCCGCGGCGAACAGCACCGCGTCGAGCACCACGGCCGGGCCGGTGCCGATCCAGTCCCGGCCCACCGTCAGGGCGCCTCCGCCGACGGCCAGCAGGGCCATGGACAGACAACCGTAGAAGGGGGCCACCGCGGGATCGAGGAGATGGGCGCGGGCCTGGTCGCGATGGTGGGCCCAGTGCAGGGACCGGGCGGCCAGGAGCGTCACCAGCAGCACGAGCGCCAGCGCCCAGACACCCGTGCAGACGGCCCGCAGGCCACCCAGAGGCAGGCGCAGGGCGGCGCCGGCGGTGCCGACGACCGAGGTCCCCATGACGCAGGCGTACCAGTGGGGGCCGAGATGCCGGACGCGGGGCACCCGCACGGCGGAAGGGAGCTGGGCTGCGATGACCATGACACCACCGTCCAGCGGATGCCGGAGAGCGACCAGGGAGTTCGGCCCTATGGGGGCATAAGCTGGTTTTATGAGCGAGGAGTACGCGACGGACGACGGCCTGCCCGGCGGCTCGCTGGCGCACCGGGTGCCCGACCTCGGCGCGCTGGAACTGCTGCTGGCCGTGGCCCGGCTGGGCAGCCTCGGGGCGGCGGCCCGGGAGGTCGGCATCACCCAGCCGGCCGCCAGCAGCCGCATCCGCTCGATGGAGCGCCAGCTGGGCGTGGCCCTGGTCGACCGCTCGCCGCGCGGCTCCCGGCTCACGGACGCGGGTGCCCTGGTGACCGACTGGGCCCGCCGTGTGGTGGAGGCGGCGGCCGCCTTCGACGCGGGGGCCCGGGCCCTGCGGGACCGCCGCGACTCACGGCTGCGGGTCGCGGCCAGCATGACCATCGCCGAGTACCTGCTGCCGGGGTGGCTCCTCGCCCTGCACGCCGAGCGGCCCGACACGGCGGTGTCCCTGCTCGCGGGCAACTCCGCGAAGGTGGCGGAGCTGCTGCTGGACGGCGAGGCCGACCTGGGCTTCGTGGAGGGGCTCACGGTCCCGGCGGGCCTGGACTCCACGGTGATCGCCAGGGACCGCCTGATCGTCGTCACGGCTCCCGGCCATCCCTGGGCCCGCCGCCGGCGCCCGCTGACCCCGCAGGAGCTGGCGGCCACACCGCTGATCCTGCGCGAGCGGGGCTCGGGCACCCGCCAGGTCCTGGACAGTGCGCTGGGCGGCCTCGCCCGCCCGCTGATCGAGCTGTCCTCCACGACGGCCGTGAAGGCCTCGGCGGTCAGCGGCGCCGGCCCCTCGGTCCTGAGCGAACTGGCCGTGGGGGAGGAGCTGGCCATGCGGCGCCTGGTGAGCATCCCGGTGGACGGCGTGTCCCTGCGCCGCGACCTCCGGGCGGTGTGGCCGACGGGCCACAGACCGACGGGCCCGGCGCGGGAGCTGCTGTCGCTGACGAGGGGTTAGGCCCGGCCGACCATGCCGGCCTGCCCCGCTGGGTCCCAGGGTCTTTCGACCGAACGAGAGGCCCTAGGTCGCCGGTGACCGGCTCGCCGTCACCAGGGCCCGCACGACCCGCAGATCCTCGCCCATCTCCGGATGCCACTGCACCCCCAGCACCCACCCCGCGGCCGACGGCAGTTCCACCGCCTCCACCGTCCCGTCCTCCGCGTGAGCGCACGGCACCAGACCGGTACCGAGCCGCTCCACCGCCTGGTGGTGATAGGTGGGCACGGAGGTCTCCTCCGGGACGATCCCCGCGTACAGAGTCCCCGGCACCGGCTTCACCGGATGCCCGCCGAACACCCCGACCACCTCCGCGTGCCCCTCCAGGTGCTGGACGAGCGTCCCGCCGAGCGCCACGTTCAGCAGCTGCATGCCCCGGCAGATCCCCAGCAACGGCACCCGTGCCGCCAGCGCCGCCTCGATCAGCGCCAGCTCCCAGGCGTCGCGCCGCACCGCGGGCGGTCCCGTGCGGGGGGAGCGCTCGGCGCCGTACCGGGACGGATCCACGTCCGGGCCGCCCGCGATCACCAGCCCGTCCAGCCGCCCCACCACCCGGGCCGCGTGGCCGGGGTCGTCCGGCGGCAGCATCACGGCGAGCCCCCCGGCCCGCTGCACGAGCCGCGGGTACGCCGAGGGCAGCAGGGCCGCCTCCAGCTCCCACACGCCCCACCGCGCCCCCGTCTCCAGGTACGTACTCACACCGATCAGCGGCCGCACGTCGCTCACTGGCGTCCTCCCGGCATCCAAAGGTCCACCTCTCCACCTTTGCAGGGCGCCCTCATGCCAGGAAACCCCGCAGCAGCGCCGCCGTACCCGCGCAGTGCTCCCGCATGATCTCCCGGGCGCCGTCCGCGTCCCCGTCCAGCACCGCCTCCACCAGCGCGGCGTGCTGCCGCTGCGAGTGCTCCAGGTTGCGCACCAGCAGCGGGATGCCGTCCAGCAGGTCGTTGACCCGCGCCCGGACCCCGGCGTACTGCGCGGTCAGCGACGGCGACCCGCACAGCTCGGCCAGCGTCAGATGCAGCAGCGTGTCCCGCCGCCGGTAGTCCGCGAGCGGCGCGTCACTGGTCCGGTCCAGCGCCTCCCGCAGCCGCTCGGCCTGCCCGGGAGCCAGCCCGTGCGCGGCGCACAGCCCCGCCGCGCCCACCTCCAGCACCTCGCGGAAACGCAGCACGTCCTCGATGTCGACCTCGGCGATCCGCCGGCGCAGCCCGTCCTCGCCGCCCGCGTCGGCGCGCGGCAGCACGAACGTCCCGCCGTACCGCCCGCGCCGCGCCTCCACCAGCCCCTGGTCCTGCAGCACCTTCAGCACCTCGCGCAGCGTCACCCGGCTGATCCCGAGCCGCTCCGCCAACTCCCGCTCGGCGGGCAGCCGTTCGCCGGCCGGCACCAGGCCGAGGCGGACCACCTGCAGGATCTGCTCCAGCGCCTCCTCGAAGCCGTTGCCCGCCCGCACCGGCCGGAGCACCGGGGCGAGCCGGTCGTCCACCGGCTGCGCCCCCCGCGCGTCCGTTTCCCGCGGCATCCGGCCCTGCCCCCTTCCCAGGCAATGGTTCTCCGCAATACCTTATGGCTCCCGGTCCCGGCCGCACAGTGCCGCACAGCCGAAGGAGGCTCTCCCGTGGCAGACCGCACACCCCCGCTGAGCGTCGAGGAGCTGCACGCCCTCGTCTCCGGCGGTGAGATCGACACGGTCGTCCTGGCCTTCCCCGACATGCAGGGGCGGCTCCAGGGCAAGCGGTTCGCCGCCCGCTTCTTCCTCGACGAGGTCCTGCACCACGGCACCGAGGGCTGCAACTACCTCCTCGCCGTGGACACCGAGATGAACACGGTCGACGGCTACGCGATGTCCTCCTGGGACCGCGGCTACGGCGACTTCGCGATGCGCCCCGACCTCACCACCCTGCGCCGCATCCCCTGGCACCCCGGCACCGCCCTGCTCCTCGCCGACCTCGCCTGGGAGGACGGCTCCCCGGTCGCCGCCGCACCGCGCCAGATCCTGCGCCGCCAGCTCGACCGCCTGGCGGAACTCGGCTATACCGCGCAGGTCGGCACGGAACTGGAGTTCATCGTCTTCAAGGACAGCTACGAGCAGGCCTGGGACGCGCACTACCGGGGCCTGACCCCCGCCAACCAGTACAACATCGACTACTCCATCCTCGGCACCGGCCGCATCGAGCCCCTGCTGCGCCGCCTCCGCAACGACATGGCGGGCGCCGGGCTCACCGTGGAGTCCGCCAAGGGCGAGTGCAACCCCGGCCAGCACGAGATCGCGTTCCGCTACGACGAGGCCCTGGTCACCTGCGACCAGCACGCGCTGTACAAGACCGGCGCCAAGGAGATCGCGTCCCAGGAGGGCGTCTCGATCACCTTCATGGCCAAGTACAACGAGCGCGAGGGCAACTCCTGCCACATCCACCTCTCGCTCGCCGACGCCGACGGCACCAACGTCATGGCCGGGCCGGACGGGATGTCCGAGGTGATGCGGCACTTCCTGGCCGGACAGCTCGCCGCCCTGCGCGACTTCTCCCTCCTCTACGCCCCCAACATCAACTCCTACAAGCGCTTCCAGCCGGGCTCCTTCGCCCCCACCGCCGTCGCCTGGGGCCACGACAACCGCACCTGCGCCCTGCGCGTCGTCGGCCACGGCCGCTCCCTGCGCTTCGAGAACCGGCTCCCCGGCGGTGACGTCAACCCCTACCTCGCCGTCGCCGGACTGGTCGCGGCCGGCCTGTACGGCATCGAGCAGAAGCTCGAACTCCCCGAGCCCTGCCCGGGCAACGCCTACGCCGCCGACTTCGCGCACGTCCCGACCACCCTGCGCGAGGCCGCCGAGCTGTGGGAGAACAGCCCCGTGGCCAAGGCCGCCTTCGGGGACGAGGTCGTGGCCCACTACCGCAACATGGCACGCGTCGAACTCGAGGCCTTCGACGCCGCGGTCACCGACTGGGAGCTGCGCCGCTCCTTCGAACGCCTGTGAAACGCCTGTGACATGCCTGTGAAAGGTCACCCCTTGTCCGACCCGCACGAGCTCGTCGTCCTCAACCCCGCCACCGAAGAGACCGTCGCCACCGTCCCCGCCGCCGGCGCCGAGGAGGTAGACGCCGCCGTCGTACGGGCCGTCCGCGCCCAGCGGGCCTGGGCCGCCGTGTCGCCCGCGGACCGCGCTCGCCTGCTGCGCCGCTTCGCCGACACCGTCGACACCCACGTCGAGGAACTGGCCCGGCTGGAGGTCCGCGAGGCCGGGCACACCCTGGGCAATGCCCGCTGGGAGGCCGGAAACGCCCGCGACCTGCTGCTCTACGCGGCCGGCGGCGCCGAACGCCTGCTGGGCAGGCAGATCCCGGCCCCCGGCGGCTGGGACGTCACCTTCCACGAACCGCTGGGCGTCGTCGGGGTGATCGCCCCCTGGAACTTCCCCATGCCGATCGCCGCCTGGGGGTCCTTCCCGGCCCTCGCGGCCGGCAACGCGGTCGTCCTCAAACCCGCCGAGACCACCCCGCTCACCGCGCTCCGCCTGGCCGCACTCGCCCTGGAGGCGGGCCTGCCCGAGCACCTCTTCCAGGTGCTCCCCGGCCACGGCCGCATCGCCGGCTGCGCCCTGGTGGACCACCCGGACGTGGCCAAGATCGTCTTCACCGGCTCCACCCGCACCGGCCGCGAGGTCATGGAGCGGTGCGCGCGGAGCGTCAAGCCGGTCACCCTCGAACTCGGCGGCAAGAGCCCCAACGTCGTCTTCGCCGACGCCGATCTGAAGGCCGCTCTGGACCCCTTCTCCTTCCTGGACAACTCCGGCCAGGACTGCTGCGCCCGCACCCGGATCCTGGTGCAGGAGACGGTGCTGGAGGAGGCGCGCGATTTCCTCGCCGGCGCACTGGCCGCCGTGGTCGTCGGCGACCCGGCCGACGAGAAGACCCAGATGGGGCCGCTGATCTCCCGTCAGCAACGGGACCGCGTACGGTCGTACGTCCCCGAGGGCGCTCCCGCCCTGCGCGGCAGCGCCCCCGACGGCCCCGGCTTCTGGTTCCCGCCGACCGTGCTGACGGGGGAGCGGCCGGACGGCGCGGCCGCCCGCGAGGAGATCTTCGGCCCCGTCGCCGTCCTGCTGCCCTTCACCGACGAGGACGACGCCGTCCGCCTCGCCAACGACACCCCCTACGGCCTGTCCGGCTCCATCTGGACCCGGGACGTGGGCCGCGCCCTGCGCGTCTCCCAGGCCGTGCGCGCGGGCAACCTGTCCGTCAACTCCCATTCCAGCGTGCGCTACTGGACCCCGTTCGGCGGCTTCAAGCAGTCCGGCCTCGGCCGGGAACTCGGCCCCGACGCACTGACCGCCTTCACCGAGACCAAGAACGTCTTCATCAGCACGGAGGGCCCCGCACTGTGACCGAAGAGATCGTCTGCCGCCGGCTGGCCGGCCGTACCGCTGTCGTCACCGGAGCCGGCAGCGGCATCGGCCTCGCCGCCGCCCGCCGCCTCGCCTCCGAGGGCGCCCACGTCGTCTGCGGCGACATCGACGAAGCCCGCGGCAAGGCCGCCGCCGAGGAGACCGGCGGGCTCTTCGTGAAGGTCGACGTCACCGACCCCGACCAGGTCGAGGCGCTGTTCAAGGCGGCCTACGACACCTACGGCAGCGTCGACGTCGCCTTCAACAACGCCGGCATCTCCCCGCCCGACGACGACTCCATCCTGGAGACCGGCCTGGAGGCCTGGAAGCGCGTCCAGGAGGTCAACCTCACCTCCGTCTACCTGTGCTGCAAGGCCGCCCTGCCGTACATGCGCCGCCAGGGCAAGGGCTCCATCATCAACACGGCGTCCTTCGTGGCGAGGATGGGCGCCGCCACCTCCCAGATCTCCTACACGGCCTCCAAGGGCGGCGTGCTCGCCATGTCCCGGGAGCTGGGCGTGCAGTTCGCCCGGGAGGGCATCCGGGTCAACGCGCTGTGCCCGGGGCCGGTCAACACCCCGCTCCTGCAAGAGCTGTTCGCGAAGGACCCCGAGCGGGCCGCCCGCCGCCTCGTGCACATCCCGGTCGGCCGGTTCGCCGAGGCCGAGGAGATCGCCGCCGCCGTCGCCTTCCTGGCCAGCGACGACTCCTCCTTCGTCAACGCCACCGACTTCCTGGTGGACGGTGGGATCTCCGGGGCCTACGTCACCCCGCTGTAGGCCGGCCGGTCACAGGAACGTGTGCCCCTCACCCCGGTAGGTGGGCACGGTCGCGGTGACCGTGTCCCCCTCGACGAGGTGCAGCGTGTCGAACCGCTCGCACAGCTCGCCCGCCTTGGCGTGCCGGAACCAGACCTTGTCGCCGATGAGCAGGTCGTCCGCGGGCGAGCCGAGCAGCGGGGTCTGCACCTCGCCCGGGCCCTCCTGCGGGTCGTACTTCAGCCCTTCCGGCAGATACGGCACCGGCAGCCGGTCGGGGCCGGGGGCCCCGGAGGCCGGGTAGCCGCCGCCGAGCACGGTGACCACGCCGACGCCGGGCCGCCTCACCACGGGCTGGGCGAACAGGGCGGCCGGGCGGCCGGTGAAAGAGGTGTAGTTGTCGAAGAGGCGCGGCACATAGAGCCCCGAGCCGGCCGCGATCTCCGTGACCGCGTCCTCGGCGGCGGTGTGCTGCACACTGCCGGTGCCGCCGCCGTTGACGAACTCCAGGTCGGGTGCCACCGCCCGCACCGATCGCACCACGGCGGCGCGCCGCTCGGCGAGCTCCCGCCGGGCGGTGGCCTGCATCAGCCGGATCGCCCGCGAGCGCACCGGCCGCCCGGCCACCGCGTCCCCGACCCCGGCAATGTGCCCCTCGTACGCCATGATCCCCACCAGCCGGAAACCGGGGCGCCGGGCCACCGCCCGGGCCAGCTCGGCCAGTTGGGCGGGGGAGTGCAGTGGCGAGCGCCGCGCGCCCACCCTGACCCGGCCGCCCAGCAGCTTCAGCGAGGTGTCCAACTCCAGGCAGACCCGCACCACTTCGCGTCCGCCGTCGCGGGCCGCGTCGATCAGGTCGAGGTGGGCGACGTCGTCGACCATCACGGTGACGGCGTCGGCGAGCTTGGGATCGGCGGCCAGTTCGGCGAAGGCGGAGCGGTCGGCGGACGGGTAGGCCAGCAGGACGTCGTCGAACCCGGAGCGGGCGAGCCACAGGGACTCGGCGAGGGTGAACGACATGATGCCCCGGAAGCCGTCCCTGGCCAGGACCCGCTCCAGCAGGGCACGGCAGCGCACGGACTTGCTGGCGACCCGGACCGGCTTCCCGCCGGCCCGGCGGACGAGGTCGTCCGCGTTGGCGTCGAAGGCGTCGAGGTCCACGATCGCGAGAGGGGCGTCGAGGTGGGCGGTGGCCCGGTCGTAACGGGCCCGGTCGGCGGCGCGCGCAGTCATGACGGAAGCCTGCCAGACCGGATTACCGCAGGGTAGGGGGACGATACGGGCAGATGCCCCGCCCTGGTGGACTGGTTCTCGTTCTGTCGCGGACTGGCCGTAGAGTGACGCGCACGTACGGCGGAACCTGCCCGGCCGCACACCTGAACCGGGATGCCGGTCCAGCCGTACGGGTATGCGTGCCCGGAGGAGCTTCGCACGAGCTTCGTACCGGGTGCGGCCGAGGAGCACGACGGCCCGCGTACGAGGAAACGGCCCGGGCACGAGGAAACGGGGGGTGCATGAGCACGGAAGCGCGCCGCGCCCCCGTCCCCCCACGCCCGACGAGCCCACCCTCCGCGGACGGCGACCTGGCCGACGAGCCGTCGGTGTTCACGCCGCGCTCCCCGCGGGGCGGGGCGAGGCGGCCCGAGGAGGAACCACCGCCCCCCGGCCCCTCCCGCCTCACCGCCACCGTCCCCACGCCCCCCACCCCGACCAGCCCACCCCCACCCCCTGCCTCGGCCCGCTTCCCCGACACCCCACCGACGGCGGGCCGCCCGGGCGCGGACGGTGCCACGGCCACTCCGCCGCAGGCGGGCCGCCCCGGCACCCAACCGCCGGCAGACCGCACCGACTCCGGACCGTCCACCGGCACACCGCCGCCCCGGCGCCCCGACGGTACGTCCGCCGACGCACCGTCGGCAGGGGGCCGTGCCGGTGCGGGTGCGTCCGCCGGTGCCGGGCCGGTGGCCGGGCGCCCCGGCGGTACGTTCTTCGATGCACCGCCGGCAGGGGGGCGCACGGGAACGGGACCGGCCTCTGGTGCCGTACCGATGGCCGCGCGTCCCGAGGGCACGCCCGGGGGCCGTGCCGGTGCGGGGCCGTCCGCCGGTGCCGGGCCGAGTGTCGGGCGCTCCGATGCCGGGCCGAGTGCCGGGCGCTCCGGTGGCGTGCCCGTTGATGCCTCGTCGGCCGGGGGCGGTGGGGGCGCGGTCGCGCCGCCGCGGCCGTCCCACCGGCCGGGGACTGCGCCCCGTGGCGCGGCCGCCCCTGCACAGACCCCGGAGGAGACGACGACCCGGCTCCGTCCGATCCCCCCGGCCTCGCCGTCACCGGGTCCCGCTTCCGCGTCTTCCTCCGCCCACGGTGCCGCTGCCGGGTCGGCGGCCGCGTCGGCGCGGCGCCCGCGGGCGCAGGTCCCGGCGGAGGTGCTGGAGGAGACCACCGCTCGGTTGCGGCCGATCCGCTCGGGGGCCGCACCCCTGCCCGAGCCACGCCGGCAGGCGCCCCCGACGCGGGACGTGCGTACCGCGTGGAGCCCCAGTGACCCCGCGCACCCGACGAGCCCTCCGCCCGTGTCGCCGGATCCGGCGATGTCGTGGAACGCGGGGGCCGCCGCACGGCCCGCGGCGGACCCGGAACCGGGGCGGCGGCTCGGCGTGCGCGTGGCGCCCCGTACCGCTGCTGCCGCCGCCTGCCTGGTGCTCGGCATCGGGCTCATCGGCGGTGCCGTGACCGGAAGTTGGCTCACCGGCGACAGCGGTGACGGCGCCACCCCGAGCGGCTTCAGCGCGGCCGGCACCCTGTGGCACAGCGTCCCCGTCGACCAGCTCTTCCCGCCCACCGTCCAGGGCACCGGCGCCGGCCCCGGCGGAGCCGACCGCACCTGGACGCGGATAGCCGTGGCCCCCGACAGCGGCTGCGCCCACGCCTTCGACCCCCTGCTGCACAAGGCGCTCGCCCCCGTAGGCTGCCAGCGGCTCCTGCGCGCCACCTACACCGACGCCACCCAGAGCTACGTCACCACCGTCGGCCTGCTGTTCACCAAGGGCGACGCCGCCGCCATGTCCGCCCTCGCCGCCCGCTTCCGCGACGAGCACCTGACCGACCGCACCGACCTGATGCCCCGCCCCTTCGCCGCCAAGGGGACCGTCGCCGCCGGCTTCGGCGACGAGCAGCGCGCCAGCTGGACCATCAGCGTCCTCACCGACGCCCCCGTCGTCGCCTTCGCCGTCTCCGGCTGGGCCGACGGCCGCAGCGTCGACTCCCCCCGGCCCGCCGCGGACGCCACCCGCTCCGGCGCCACCTCGGCACCCGCCCAGGCCGGCCTCGGCAACGAGGCCCAGGGCCTGGCCGACCGCGTCGAACGGCGGCTGCGCCAGACCGTCCACTCGGCCACGGAGAAGCCCTCGTGAAGCGATCGTCGTCCGGCCGCCGCCGCACCGGCGTCACCGGCTCCGCCGTGAGCCTCCTGCTGACCGGCTCCCTCGTCCTGCTGCCCGCCGCCACCGCCCACGCCGACGGCATCCGGGGCCAGCAGTGGGGCCTGTCCGCCCTCCACCTCAGCGAGGCCTGGCGCACCACCAAGGGCCAGGGCGTCACCGTCGCCGTCCTGGACACCGGGGTCGAGGCCGACCACCCGGACCTGGCCGGCAACGTCCTGCCCGGCAAGGACATGATCGGCTTCGGCGCCCGGCAGGGCGACCGCACCTGGGCCCGGCACGGCACCGCCATGGCCGGCATCATCGCCGGGCACGGCCACGGCCCGGGCGACGCCGACGGCATCATGGGCGTGGCCCCCGAGGCCAAGATCCTCCCCGTCCGCGTGATCCTCGAGGACGGCGACCCCGCCCGCAGCAGGGCGCGTACCACCCGGGGCAACGCCCTCGCCGACGGCATCCGCTGGGCCGCCGACCACGGCGCCGACGTCATCAACCTCTCCCTCGGCGACGACTCCAGCTCCGCGCACCCGGAGCCCAGCGAGGACGAGGCCGTGCAGTACGCGTTGCAGAAGGGCGTGGTCGTCGTCGCCTCCGCGGGCAACGGCGGCGACAAGGGCGACCACGTCTCCTACCCGGCCGCCTACCCGGGAGTCATCGCCGCCACCGCCGTCGACAAGTTCGGCACCCGCGCCTCCTTCTCCACCCGCCGCTGGTACGCCGCCGTCAGCGCGCCCGGCGTGGACGTCGTGATCGCCGACCCCGACCACAAGTACTACGAGGGCTGGGGCACCTCGGCCGCCTCCGCCTTCGTCTCCGGCGCGGCGGCCCTGGTCAAGGCGGCGCACCCCGGCCTGACCCCGGCACAGGTCAAGAAGCTGCTGGAGGACACGGCCAGGAACTCCCCGGTGGGCGGCCGTGACGACTCCCGCGGCTTCGGCATGGTCGACCCGGCCGCCGCCCTCGAGGCGGCCCACCGCCTCGAACCCGAGAGCCTGCGCCCCGCGTCCTACGGCAGGAAGTACTTCGGCTCCGGCCCGGACCCGGCCAAGGCCACCAGCGGCGCCTCGGACTGGGCGGGCCCGCTGGCCGGCAGCATCGGCGGCGTCCTCCTGGTGGCGGCGGTGGTGCTGTGGAGAAGCCGCAAGTTCACCTCGACGCGCCCGTGAACCCCGACACCGCCGCCTTCGCCGCCGCCTCCACCAGGGCGATCCCCTCGGACCGGCCGACCGTCCCCTTGGACAGCACCGCCACCAGGTACTCGGTCCCGTCCACCGTCACCCGCCCGATGCTGTTCACGACCCACAGACCGGTCGTACTGCGCGCAAGCCACCCGTTCTTCAGCGCCCACGAGGAGCCGGTCGCCGCCGCCGACACCCCCCACTGCTGATCGGCCTGCACCCCCTTCATCAGGCCCTGGACGAACGTCCGCGACGCCGCGCCGAGCAGCGAGTCCGCCCCGAACACCTGCCGCAGCAGCACCAGTTGGTCCGCCGCCGTCGTCCGGGTCAGGCCCCACAGCCCGCCGTCGCCGCCCGAGGTCGCCGTCAGTCCGAACCGCTTGTTCGCCGCGTCGAGCCCGGCCGCCCGCCCGATCGTGTGCCACAGGGCCGTCGCGGAGGCGTTGTCGCTGTTCTCGATCATCCTCGTGGCGTACGCCTTCTCCGCCGCCGTCAACCGCCGCCCCGCGTCCTGCGCCTGGAGCAGCAGCGTGGCCAGGATGTCGACCTTGACGATGCTCGCCGTGTCGAACGCGTCGTCGCCGTACACGGCGCCGGCGCCCGAGGCCGGATCCAGCACCGCCGCCGACACCTGCGCCCCCGACGGCACGCTCACCCGCGCCATCGCCTCGGTCAGCAGCGCCTCGCGGTCCACCGCCGGGGCGGACGACTCCGTCACGGGTTCCACCGATGCCTCCTCGCCCGCCGTGGCCGGGGAGGAGGCCGACGGCGCCGCCGCCACGATACGGTCCCGGCACCCGGCAGCGTCCGCGCCTTCACGTGGACGGTGCCGCCCGCGGTGACCCCGCCGACGGCCACGACGGCGAGGGCGACGACGGGCGACGGCGTCCCAGGAGAAACCCGGCGGCGCACCCGCTATAGGGTCGGTGACCGTGGAGACGAAGAACATTCCCGACCCCGGCTTCTCCGACGACGACGGCTCCGCCGACCCCCGGCTGAGCGCCGCGCTCGCCGCCTGGGCCGAGGACCGCGCCGCCGTGCAGCCCGTCCTGGCGGCGCTGAAGGGCGCCCGGCTGCTCGTGCCCGTCGTCGCGGTGCTCGGCGAGGTCGAGGAGGACGAGAAGGGGCTGCGCCGCGAGAAGACCAGCGACATGGCCGTACCGACCCTGAAGGCCGGCGGCCGCACCGCCCTGCCCGCGTTCACCTCCACCGACTCCCTCGCCCGCTGGGACCCGCAGGCCCGCCCGGTCGCCGTACCCCTGCACCAGGCGCTGCAGGCCGCCGCGCACGAGAAGGCGGACACGGTCGTGCTGGACCTGGCCGGACCGGTGCCCTTCGAGCTGACCGGCGCGGCGCTGCTCGCCCTCGCCGAGGGCCGCACCAGCACCGACCCGCTCGCCGACCCGGCGGTGGTCGACGCCGTGCGGACGGCGGTGGCGGCGGAGCCCGCCGTGCTGCGCGCCCACCTCGGGCCCGGCCGGGCCGACGGCACCCTCGCCCTCGTCCTGGACCCGGCCGCCGCACCGGCCGAGGCGGCCCGTGCGGTCGCCCAGCGCCTCGCGGCCGACGAAACGCTGAGGGCCCGCCTGGTGCGCGGTCTCGACCTGGCAGTGCTGCCGGCCGGGACGACGCCTCCGGGCGAGCCCCTCTTCGTGAAGGAGACGGGTCAGCCGTAGACCGGGCCGGTGTACTTCTCGCCCGGCCCCTGGCCCGGCTCGTCCGGGACGAGCGACGCCTCGCGGAAGGCCAGCTGCAGCGACTTCAGGCCGTCGCGCAGCGGGGCCGCGTGGAAGGAGCTGACCTCGGTCGCGCTCGCGTCCAGCAGACCGGCGAGCGCGCTGATCAGCTTGCGGGCCTCGTCCAGGTCCTTGTACTTCGCGCCCTCCTCGCTCAGCCCGAGCTTCACGGCGGCGGCGCTCATCAGGTTGACGGCGACCGTCACGATCACCTCGACGGCGGGGACCTCGGCGATGTCCCGGGTCATCGCGTCGAAGTCGGGGGTCTCAGGAGGGGTCTCACTCATGCCCCACACCATAAGCGGTCGCCCGGACCCGGCTCGGGCGAGCCTTGTCAAGCGGTCTCCGGTTCGCCCTTGTCAAGCGTTCCTGCTAATCTGGTGGACGACCGGCCGGACATCGCTGTGTCCGGCCCACAAGTGGAGGCTCCGATCTCCCACCTGACCGTCCCCCGGGACGGCGGGTCACCCGGTCAGGCGGCCACCATCGTTCCGTACGGACGATGGAGTCGCCCGAAAGCGCGCCCCGCGGCATCGCGGCGGTGCTCCGGTTGTGCATGGGAGCCCCGCCTGTGATCGTCCGGGGCATTTTTTCTGCTTCGGCGCGGTTAGGTCTTACGAAAACAGACGTACGCGGCTGTCCGCCAGACCGTCGCGTGGTGCTACCGAGGAGGATCCATCAGCGCCGAGCCCCGCATCAACGACCGGATTCGCGTTCCCGAGGTGCGACTTGTCGGTCCCAGTGGCGAGCAGGTGGGCATCGTCCCCCTGGCCAAGGCACTGGAGCTTGCGCAGGAGTACGACCTGGACCTGGTCGAGGTCGCGGCGAACGCCCGTCCGCCCGTGTGCAAGCTCATGGACTACGGGAAGTTCAAGTACGAGTCGGCCATGAAGGCCCGTGAGGCGCGCAAGAACCAGGCGCACACGGTCATCAAGGAGATGAAGCTCCGGCCGAAGATCGACCCGCACGACTATGACACCAAGAAGGGTCACGTCGTCCGGTTCCTCAAGCAGGGCGACAAGGTCAAGATCACGATCATGTTCCGTGGTCGCGAGCAGTCCCGGCCCGAGCTGGGCTACCGGCTGCTGCAGCGGCTCGCGGAGGACGTCCAGGACCTCGGCTTCGTGGAGTCGAACCCGAAGCAGGACGGCCGCAACATGATCATGGTCCTCGGTCCGCACAAGAAGAAGACCGAGGCGATGGCCGAGGCCCGTCAGGCGCAGGAGGCCCGCAAGGCCGAAGCGAAGGCGAACCCCGGTAAGTCGCAGAACCCTGCCGAGGCTCAGGCACCGTCCGAGGAGCCTGCCGAGGCGTGATCCCGGGGGACCCGCGTCCCCAGGATGTAACCGAAACAAGAGCGACGCTCCACCGTGCCCGGTTTTCCCGACCGGGCACCGGAGCGCCACCGACGAGGAGAGAACGGCGCTATGCCGAAGAACAAGTCGCACAGCGGTGCCAGCAAGCGCTTCAAGGTCACCGGCTCCGGCAAGGTGCTCCGTGAGCGCGCCGGCAAGCGCCACCTGCTCGAGCACAAGTCGTCCCGCGTGACGCGCCGCCTCACCGGCAACGCCGAGATGGCCCCGGGCGACGCCGCGAAGATCAAGAAGCTTCTCGGCAAGTGACGCCCGGCGCCCTGAGCGCCGCACGTCTGGACCGGGACCCAATCGTTTCCGGGTCGTGTGAGGACCCCCACGACCCCGCTACAAGGAGTTAACAAGTGGCACGCGTCAAGCGGGCAGTCAACGCCCACAAGAAGCGCCGGGCGATCCTCGAGCAGGCCTCCGGCTACCGCGGTCAGCGTTCGCGCCTGTACCGCAAGGCCAAGGAGCAGGTCACCCACTCGCTGGTCTACAACTACAACGACCGCAAGAAGCGCAAGGGTGACTTCCGCCAGCTGTGGATCCAGCGCATCAACGCCGCTGCCCGCGCCAACGGCATCACGTACAACCGCTTCATCCAGGGTCTGAAGGCCGCGAACGTCGAGGTCGACCGCAAGATCCTGGCCGAGCTGGCGGTCAACGACGCGAACGCGTTCGCCGCGCTCGTCGAGGTCGCGCAGAAGGCGCTGCCGTCGGACGTCAACGCGCCGAAGGCCGCGTGACGCTGCGCCGCTCCAGGCCGGTGCGATTCGGACCCGTGGGCTTCGTGCCTGCGGGTCCGTTGCTGTGTGGTGCGGCTTCGTCCGGCACCGCCGGACAGCGCCGTGGTGGCTGAGCACCGTCGCGGCGGAGAAGAAAGTGGCGGCACCAGAACTGCTAAGGAAGAGACCATGTCCCCCGTCAGCCCCGAGCTGATCTCCCCCCGGTCCGCGCGTGTGAGTGCTGCGCGGCGGTTGGCCAAGCGGAACTTCCGGGGGAAGGAGCGGCTGTTCCTCGCGGAGGGGCCGCAGGCCGTGCGGGAGGCCGCCGGGCACCGGGGTGCCGAGGGCGGGGCGACGCTCGTCGAGCTGTTCGCGACCGTCGAGGCGGCGGAGCGGTACGCCGACATCGTCGGGGAGGCCCGCAGCGCCGGCGCCCGGGTGCACCTCGCCTCCGAGGACGTCATCGCCGACATCTCCACCACCGTCACCCCCCAGGGCCTGGTCGGGGTCTGCCGGTTCCTGGACACGCCGTTCGCGGACGTCCTCGCCGCCCGGCCGAAGCTGGTCGCCGTGCTCGCGCACGTGCGCGACCCGGGCAACGCCGGGACGGTGCTGCGGTGCGCCGACGCCGCCGGTGCCGAGGCGGTCGTGCTGACCGACGCCTCCGTCGACCTGTACAACCCCAAGGCGGTACGGGCCTCCGTCGGCTCCCTGTTCCATCTGCCCGTCGCCGTGGGGGTGCCCGTGGCGGAGGCCGTCCGGGGGCTGAGGGACGCCGGTGTGCGGGTCGTCGCCGCCGACGGCGCCGGGGACCGCGATCTGGACGAGGAGCTGGACAGGGGAGCCATGGGCGGGCCGACCGCCTGGGTGTTCGGCAACGAGGCCTGGGGGCTGCCCGAGGAGACCCGCGCCCTCGCCGACGCCGTCGTACGCGTGCCCCTGCACGGAAAGGCCGAGAGCCTGAACCTGGCGACGGCCGCCGCCGTATGTCTCTACGCGTCGGCCCGCGCACAGCGCGCCTCCGGAGGGTGCCGCTCCGTCACCGACAGCTAGTAAGGTGGCCAGCTCGGGGCCCTGCGCCGTCTGAGAGGTGGGGTACGGGGATGAGGGTGGCCGGCACGAGCGCTGCGCCGGGGGGACCGGACGCGGGACACACGGCCGTGTCCCGGCATCGTGACGAGACGGGCCTCGACCCGGACCAGCTGCCCGACGGACTGGTCGTCGCCGACGAGGACGGCCGTGTCGTCTGCTTCAACGCCGCCGCCGAGCGCATCACCGCCGTCCGCGCCGCCGACGCCCTCGGACAGTGGCTGGAGAAGGCGCTGCCGTTGGAGGACCTGGAGGGGCGGCGCTGGTGGCAGCTCACCGACCCCTACGGCGGGCTCGCGATCCGCACCCGGCAGCCCGAGCGCAACCTGCTGCTGCCCGGCGGCCGGGAGGTGCTGGTCTCCGCCCGGTATGTGCGGGGCGCACCGCTCGGACCCGTCCAGCGCGTCGTCGTCTCCCTGCGCGACACCGAGGCCCGGCGCCGCACCGAGCGCAGTCACGCCGAGCTGATCGCCACCGTCGCCCACGAGCTGCGCTCCCCGCTGACCTCCGTCAAGGGTTTCACCGCCACACTGCTGGCCAAGTGGGAACGCTTCACCGACGACCAGAAACGCCTGATGCTGGAGACCGTCGACGCCGACGCCGACCGCGTCACCCGGCTCATCGCCGAGCTGCTCGACATCTCCCGCATCGACTCCGGCCGTCTGGAGGTGCGGCGGCAGCCCGTCGACATCGGCGCGGCCGTCGGCCGGCACATCCAGGCCTACGTGGCCGCCGGGCAGCGCGCCGACCGCTTCCTGCTGCGCATCGAGCAGCCGCTGCCCTCCCTGTGGGCCGACCCCGACAAGATCGACCAGGTGCTCAGCAACCTCCTCGAAAATGCGGTGCGGCACGGCGAGGGAACCGTCACCATTGACGTCACGCCCACGCCGTCCCCGCGCGAGGGCGAGGAAACCGGCACGTCGGTCACAGTGAGCGACGAGGGGCCAGGCATCCCGGAGGAGTCCATGAACCGCGTCTTCACCCGCTTCTGGCGGGGCAGCAAGCGCGGCGGCACCGGCCTCGGGCTCTACATCGTCAAGGGCATCGTCGAGGCCCACGGCGGCACCATCACGGTCGGCCGCGCCCCCGGCGGCGGCGCCGAGTTCCGATTTACGTTGCCCGTGGCGGCCCCCGCGTATCTCGCGTAGTGGCCCACGGGCGCATTCGCATTCCGCCACCCCGTTAGACTCGGCCTTTGGCACCTTTGTGTCCTTCACGCGGCCCGCAGCGAGCCACAGTGGGCTCAGAGTCGGTGACGGGGACCATCCGCCAGCCAATCGGAAGCACGGGAAGAGATGTCGGCACCCAATAAGTCGTACGACCCTGTCGAGGTCGAGGCGTTGAAACCGGAAGAGATCGAGCGCATGCGGGACGAGGCGCTCGCCGCCTTCGCCGCCGCGGACTCCCTCGACGCGCTCCACGAGGCCAAGGTCGCCCACACCGGCCCCGCCTCACCGCTGGCCCTCGCTAACCGCGAGATCGGCGCCCTGCCCCCGCACGCCAAGGCCGACGCCGGCAAGCGCGTCGGCATGGCCCGCGGCGCCGTGAACAAGGCGCTCGCCGGCCGCCAGGCAGAGCTCGAGGCCGAGCGGGACGCCCGCGTGCTCGTCGAGGAGGACGTCGACGTCACGCTGCCCTACAACCGCGTCCCGGCCGGCGCCCGGCACCCGCTGACCACGCTCTCGGAGCGCATCGAGGACGTCTTCGTGGCCATGGGCTACGAGGTCGCCGAGGGCCCCGAGGTCGAGGCCGAGTGGTTCAACTTCGACGCCCTCAACATCGGCCCGGACCACCCGGCCCGCGGCGAGGCCGACACCTTCTTCGTGCAGGGCGGGGGCGGCGGCACCGAGTCCGGCGTCGTCCTGCGCACCCACACCTCGCCCGTGCAGATCCGCTCCCTGCTCAGCCGCGAGCTGCCGGTCTACGTGATCTGCCCCGGCCGGGTGTACCGCACCGACGAGCTGGACGCCACGCACACCCCGGTCTTCCACCAGGTCGAGCTGCTCGCCGTCGACGAGGGCCTGACCATGGCCGACCTCAAGGGCACCCTGGACCACATGGTCCAGTCGCTGTTCGGCGAGGACATGAAGACCCGGCTCCGGCCGAACTTCTTCCCCTTCACCGAGCCGTCCGCCGAGATGGACATGGTGTGCTACGTCTGCCGCGGCGAGTCCGTCGGCAACCCCGACCGGCCCTGCCGCACGTGCTCCAGCGAAGGCTGGATCGAGCTGGGCGGCTGCGGCATGGTCAACCCCAAGGTGCTGACCGCCTGCGGCGTCGACCCGGAGAAGTACAGCGGCTTCGCCTTCGGGTTCGGCATCGAGCGGATGCTGATGTTCCGCCACAACGTCGAGGACATGCGAGACATGGTCGAGGGTGACGTCCGGTTCACCCGGCCGTTCGGGATGGAGATCTGATGCGGGTCCCGCTTTCTTGGCTGCGGGAGTACGTCGACCTGCCGGCGACGGAAACCGGCCGCGACGTCCAGGAGAAGCTCGTCTCGGCCGGGCTCGAGGTCGAGACCGTCGAGCACCTCGGCGCCGACCTCAAGGGCCCGCTCGTCGTCGGCCAGGTGCTGACCATCGAGGAGCTGGAGGGCTTCAAGAAGCCGATCCGGTTCTGCACCGTCGACGTCGGCCGGGCCAACGGCACCGGTGAGCCCCAGGAGATCGTCTGCGGCGCCCGCAACTTCGCCGTCGGCGACAAGGTCGTCGTCGTGCTCCCGGGCGCCACGCTGCCCGGCGGCTTCTCCATCGCCGCCCGCAAGACCTACGGCAAGGTCTCGCACGGCATGATCTGCTCCAGCGGCGAGCTGGGCATGGGCGACGACGGCACCCACGGCATCATCGTGCTGCCGCCGGAGACCGAGGTCGGCAAGGACGCCATCGAGCTGCTCGAACTGGTCGACGAGGTCCTGGACATCGCCGTCACCGCCAACCGCGGCGACTGCCTGTCCATCCGCGGTGTCGCCCGCGAGACCGCCATCGCCTACGGCCTGCCGCTGCGCGACCCGGCCCTGCTGGACGTGCCGGCCCCGAACGCGTTCGGCTACTCGGTCCAGGTCTCCGAGCCCGTGGGCTGCGACCGCTTCACCGCCCGCACGGTCACCGGCCTGAGCCCCGAGGCGCGCTCCCCGATCTGGCTGCAGCGCCGCCTGCAGAAGGTCGGCATGCGCCCGATCTCGCTCGCCGTCGACGTCACGAACTACGTGATGATGGAGCTGGGCCAGCCGCTGCACGCCTACGACCGCAACCTGGTCCAGGGCACGATCGGCGTGCGCCGGGCCGAGGAGGGCGAGAAGCTCGTCACCCTCGACGGCGTCGAGCGCACGCTGCACGCCGAGGACCTGGTCATCACCGACGAGCGCGGTCCGATCGGCCTCGCCGGTGTGATGGGCGGCGCGAACACGGAGATCGCCGACCACGAGGCCACCCTGGACGGGGCGAACGCCTCGACCGACGTGGTCATCGAGGCCGCCCACTTCAACGCGGTCTCGATCGCGCGTACCGCCCGCCGTCACAAGCTGTCCACCGAGGCCTCCCGCCGGTTCGAGCGGGGCGTCGACCCGCAGGCCGCCGCGGCCGCCGCGCAGCGCACCGTGGACCTGCTGGTCCTCCTCGCGGGCGGCACGGCCGAGGCCGGTGTCACGGAGATCAGCGCGCCCTCCGCGCCGCACACGATCACCGTCCCGGCGAACCACCCGGACAAGGTCGCGGGCGTGGTGTACGGCCGTGAGACCGTCGTACGCCGTCTGCAGGAGATCGGCTGCGACGTCTACGGGCAGGACGAGCTGATCGTCACGGTGCCGTCCTGGCGGCCCGACCTCGCCGAGGCCAACGACCTGGCCGAGGAGGTCATCCGCCTGGAGGGCTACGAGAACCTGCCCTCCACGCTGCCCCGGCTCCCCTCGGGCCGCGGCCTGACCCATCGTCAGCGGCTGCACCGCCGGACCGGCCGCGCGCTGGCCGGCGCGGGCTACGTCGAGGCACCCAGCTACCCCTTCATCGGCGAGCAGGTCTTCGACCAGCTCGGCCTGGAGGCGGACGACCCGGCCCGCCGCGTCGTGAAGCTGACCAACCCGCTCAGCGACGAGGAGCCCGCGCTCCGCACGACGCTGCTGCCGGGGCTGCTCGGCGCCCTGCGCCGCAACGACGGCCGGGGCTCGCACGACCTGGCGCTGTTCGAGACCGGGCTGGTCTTCCACCCGCGTGACGAACAGCGGGTCGCCGCGCACCTGCCCGTCGACCGGCGCCCCACCGACGAGGAGATCGCCTCGCTGAGCGGAGTGCTGCCCGAGCAGCCGCGGCACGTCGCCGTCGTCCTCGCCGGCGCCCGCGAGCAGGCCGGCTGGTGGGGCAAGGGCCGCCCCGCCGACTGGGCCGACGCGGTGGAGGCCGCGCGGACCGTCGCCCGGGAGACCGGGGCCGAGCTGATCGTCCGCAAGGGCCAGTACGGTCCGTGGCACCCCGGCCGCTGCGCCGAGCTGGTGGTCGTCGCCGACGGCGCCGAGCGGGTCGTCGGCCACGCGGGCGAGCTGCACCCGCGGGTGCTGAAGGCCCTCGGGCTGCCCGAGCGCACCAGTGCGATGGAGCTGAACCTGGACGCGCTGGAGGCGGCGGGCGACGGCCTCCCGCAGGCGCCGAGCATCTCCACGTTCCCGGTGGCCACGCAGGACGTCGCCCTCGTCGTCGACAAGCCGGTGCCGTCCGGCGAGGTCGAGGCGGCGCTGCGCGAGGGCGCGGGTGAGCTGCTGGAGTCGATCCGGCTGTTCGACGTGTACGAGAACGCGGAGCAGCTGGGTGACGGGAAGAAGTCGCTGGCGTACGCGCTGCGGTTCCGGGCGGGCGACCGCACGCTGACCGTGGACGAGGCGTCCGCCGCCCGGGACGCGGCGGTCGCGCTCGCGGGTGAGCGGACCGGAGCGGTACTGCGGGGCTAGTCGCCGCCGGTGTGCAACGCGCCCCCCATGGGGCGCGTTGCCGCCCTGCCGGCTGCATAAATGCAGGCCGGCTTCGGTTGCCTCACTCGTTCGGGTGGGAAACCGGGACGATCTGACCCACCCGGGTCATGCCGTCGACAGAATCGGACCGGCCTTTCGGGGTCGGTCCGTCTCTCTGTCAGGGCCCACATGGGGGACCAGAGGCATGATCCGCATCAAGGCACGGGCACCCACCGCGCGGGCAGCCGTCCTGCCCACCCTGTTCCTCGCGGCCGGCACCGGACTGATACTCCATGTCCGCCAGACCCTGCTGCGGGAACTGCGGCAGGCCCGCCGGGTCGCCGGGGCCGCCCAGCGCGTGCTGCTGCGGCCGCTGCCGTCCCGGCTCGACGGGCTGAACATGGCCGCCGCGCAGGTGTCCGCCGACCGGGGCGCGGCGGTGGGCGGTGATCTGTACGAGGCCGTCGCCACCGAGCACGGCGTCCGCGTGCTGATGGGGGACGTACGGGGCCACGGCCTCGACGCCCTCGGCACCGTCGCCGCCGTCCTCGGCAGCTTCCGCGAGGCCGCCCACGACGAGGCCGAACTCACCCGGGTGCTGAGGCGGTTGGAACGGGCCCACGCCCGCCATCTGCGCGAGCGCTCCCGCGCCGACCATCCGTCGAGCGGCCGGGACCCGGGCCCGCCGGTCGCGGAGGAGTTCGTCACCGTCCTGCTTCTGGAGATCGGCAGGGACGGCGACCTGCGCGCCCTCAACTGCGGTCACCCCTGGCCGTACCTGCTCAGCGGCACGACCGTCGAGCCCCTGAGCCAGGCGGATCCGCTCCCGCCGCTCGGCCCCTTCCCGCTCCCGGCGGAGCTGGAGGACCAGCACCGCGGCCACTTGCTCCGCGGCCAGTCCCTGGTCCTGTTCACGGACGGAGCGGAGGACGCCAGGGATGCCCGAGGCCGGTTCTTCTCCCTCCCGGCCGTCCTGCGCGAGGCCGTGCGCACCCACCCGGCCACTCCGCAGAGGGTGCTCCGCGCGGTCTTCACCGCCCTGCTGCACCACACCTCCGGCAGACCGGCGGACGACGTGGCGGTCCTGGTCCTGCGGAACGACCGAGGAAGGGCGGGGCTGTCCTGCCCCGGCGCGCGGCACCCCCAGGAGGCGTACCCCGGCCAAGCCACCGCTTTTTGAGGGGGAGCCGGCGGCTTGGCCGGGCATTTCAGTCAACCGGTCCGCCACTCTCCGCGACAGCGCGCGCACAGCACGGATGCGCGCACTCCGTTCACACCCCGTGTGAACGCAGAGCCACTACGCTGACCGCACCAGGCCACCCGGGGGGCATCCATGCAGCCCAACACTCTTCTCGACGCGATCCTGGACGAGGCGGGGATCTCCCACGCGGGTCTTGCCGCCCACGTCAACCAGGCCGGCCGGAAACGGGGCCTCACGCTCCGCTACGAGCACACCGCCGTCGCCCGGTGGCTGAAGGGACAGCGGCCCCGGGGCCAGGCGCCCGACCTGATCTGCGAGGTGCTCGCCGCCCGGCTGCACCGCACGGTCACGCTGGACGACATCGGCCTGGGCGTGCCGGGGGAGCCCAGCGCCCCGCACACCGGCTCCCTGTCGGGCTTCGTGGAGCGGGCCACCGCCCTGTGGCGCTCCGACGAGCAGCAGCGCCCGCACGTCCTCGGTGCCCCCGCGGTCACCGGAACGCCCGCCGTGATGCCGGTCTGGGAGTGGGAGAACCCGCCCGAGGACGCGGACGTCTCGCGCGGCGGCCGGCACCGGGTGACCACGGCCGACATCGAGATGCTGCGCGCGGCCCGGACGCACTACGAGCAGATGTACCGCAAGGCGGGCGGTGTCGCGACCCGCAGCCGGATCGTCGGCTTCCTCAACGCCGAGGCGGCCCCGCTGCTGCGCGGCAGCTACACCGACGCCACGGGCCGTCAACTGCACCGGGCCACGGGCGGGTTGGTGGCGATCGCGGGCATCTGCGCGTACGACTCCGACGCGCACGGACTCGCCCAGCGCTACTTCCACCAGGCGCTGCGGCTCGCGAAGGCCAGCGGCGACCGGGGACTTGGGGCGTACGTCATCGCGCTGCTGGTCAACCAGTCGCTGTTCATGCGGGAGTACCGGCAGGCCGTCGCCTTCGCCGAGGCCGCGCTGCGCGCCGCCGGCAAGCACATCACCCCGGCCCTCGCCTCCGACCTGTACGCGATGCAGGCCAAGGCGTACGCCCATCTCGGCGATGCGAGCAGCGCGCTGTCCTGCATCCGCCGTGCCGAGACGGCCGCCGAGCGCATCCGGCGCGGGTACGAGCCCGACGAGACCGGTTACGTCCAGCCGGGCCTGGTCAACGTCCAGGTCGCCGAGGCGCTGCTGAGCCTCGGGGAGCTGGCCGCCGCCGGCGAGCACGCGACCGCCGCGGTGGACAACCCGGCGCACGACCGCGGCCGGGTGCACCGGCTCGCCATGCTGAGCACGATCGAACTGCGCCAGGGCAACGCCGACAAGGCGGTGGCCACCGCCGTGCAGATGGCGGAGCAGGCCCGCGGGATGGAGTCGCAGCGGCTGCGCGACAGACTCCGCGCGGTGCGCGAGCATCTCGTGCGCTGCGGCTCGGCCGGGACCTCCGAGGCCGCCGAACTCATCGACGGCGCGCTCCGCGTGCCCCTGTAGGCCCACTGCAGGAGCACGGCCCCTGCTGCGATATTGCCCCTTACTCGGCGGAAGGTGGCAGAACCGTGCAGTGGACGAAGCAGAACGAACAAACTGTGTATGAAAACCGCTGGTTCAGCGTCAATCTCGCAGATGTCGAGCTGCCGGACGGCCGGCACCTCGACCACTTCCTGATCCGGCTGCGGCCGGTCGCCGTCGCCACGGTGGTCAACGAGGCGGGGGAGGTCCTGCTCCTGTGGCGCCACCGCTTCATCACCGACAGCTGGGGCTGGGAGCTGGCCGCGGGTGTGGTGGAGGACGGCGAGGACATCGCGAGCGCGGCCGCCCGGGAACTGGAGGAGGAGACCGGCTGGCGGCCGGGCCCCCTGCACCATCTGATGACGGTGGAGCCGTCCAACGGCCTCACCGACGCCCGGCACCACATCTTCTGGTCCGACAGGGCGCGGTACGTCGGGCCTCCGGTGGACGACTTCGAGTCGGACCGCCGGGAGTGGGTCCCGCTCAAGGTCGTCCCCGACCTGATCGCCCGGGGGGAGGTCCCGGCCGCCAACATGGCGGCCGCGTTACTCCTGCTGCACCACATGCGTCCGAGCGACGGGTAGCGGGACAACGGCCGGGCCCCGGCACCGGATCGGTGCCGGGGCCCGCGTACGGCGGTCGGCCGCGGGATCAGCCGCAGGGTCAGGCGTAGGTGTAGAAGCCCGAGCCGGTCTTGCGGCCCAGCCGGCCCGCCTCGACCATGCGCTGCAGCAGCGGGGGAGCGGCGTACAGCGGCTCCTTGTACTCGGCGTACATCGAGTTGGCGATGGAGACGATGGTGTCCAGGCCGATCAGGTCGGACAGCTTCAGCGGGCCCATCGGGTGGGCGCAGCCCATCTCCATGCCGTTGTCGATGTCCTCGCGGCTCGCGATGCCCGACTCGAACATGCGGATCGCTGACAGCAGGTAGGGCACCAGCAGTGCGTTCACCACGAAACCGGAGCGGTCCTGGGCGCGGATGGCGTGCTTGCCGAGCACCTTCTCGGCGAAGAGCTGGGCGCGGCCGAGGGTGCCCTCGGAGGTGGTCAGCGCCGGGATCAGCTCCACCAGCTTCTGCACCGGGGCCGGGTTGAAGAAGTGGATGCCGACGACGTGGTCGGGCCGCGAGGTGGCGACCGCCAGCTTCACCAGCGGGATCGAGGAGGTGTTGGAGGCGAGGATCGCGTCCGGGCGGGTCACCACCTGGTCCAGGACCTGGAAGATCTCGGTCTTGACCTGCTCGTTCTCCACGACGGCCTCGATCACGAGATCGCGGTCGGCGAACTCCCCGAGATCGGTGGTGAAGCTCAGCCGCGCCTGCGTGGCGTCCCGCTCCTCCTCGGTGATCTTGCCGCGCTCGGCGGCCTTCGACAGGGAGTTGAACAGCCGGGTGCGGCCGATCTCCAGGGCCTCGCCGGTGGTCTCGGCAACCTGCACGTCCAGTCCCGCGCGGGCGCACACCTCGGCGATGCCCGCACCCATCTGGCCGCAGCCCACGACTCCGACGCGCGCAATGTCTCCCGCTGGGATGCCCGTCACATCGTCCCCTTCGCTGGTTCTCCGGCGTTTTGTCCGGCTGTGGCAGGACTCCGGGTTCGGCGCCTGCTCCGATCGTGCACGTTACCGCCAAGTATCGATGATCGATCGCCCGGGTGGGTGCATCCTGGGGCGCGAAACGATCCGTAAGGGTGCGGATCCGGAGCGTATGGGGGTGTGCGGATGGGGCGGATGTCACGGCGCGCGTTCGCGCTGGCGGCGCTGTCGGCACTGGCGACGGCCCAGAGCGCGGCGGCGGCACCGGACGGGGGGCCTCGGCACGGCGGGCGGCACGGGCGGGGTGCCGCCGAGATGCGGGGGGTGTGGCTGGCGACGGTGTCCAACCGCGACTGGCCCTCGAAGCCCGGGCTGCCGGCCGCCGAGCAGCGCGCGGAGCTGACCGCCCACCTGGACCGGGCGGTCCGCGACCGGCTCAACACCGTGATCTTCCAGGTCCGGCCGACGGCGGACGCCCTGTGGCCCTCGCCGTACGAGCCGTGGTCGGAGTACCTCACCGGCACCCAGGGCGAGGACCCCGGCTGGGACCCGCTGGGCACCGCCGTGCGCGAGGCCCATGCCCGGGGCCTGGAACTGCACGCCTGGTGCAACCCGTACCGCATCGCCAACCACGCCGACCCCGGCCGGCTCGCCGCCTCGCACCCGGCCCGCAGACACCCGGACTGGGTGGTCACCTACGGCGGCCGGCTCTACTACAACCCCGGCCTGCCCGAGGTCCGCGCCTTCGTGCAGCGCGCCATGCTCGACGCGGTGGCCCGTTACCCGGTGGACGCCGTCCACTTCGACGACTACTTCTACCCCTATCCGGTGGCCGGTCAGACCTTCGACGACGACGACGCCTACGACCGTTACGGCGGCGACTTCTCCAGCCGGGCCGCCTGGCGCCGGGACAACGTCGACCGGCTGGTGCGCGAGATGGCGGCCGGCATCCGGCGGATCCGCCCCGGCACCCGGTTCGGGATCAGCCCCTTCGGCGTCTGGCGCAACGCCACCACCGACCCGCGCGGCTCGGACACCCGGGCGGGCGTGCAGACGTACGACGATCTGCACGCGGACACCCGCACCTGGGTGCGCGAGCACTGGATCGACTACATCGTGCCGCAGGTGTACTGGCACATCGGCTTCGCCGCCGCCGACTACGCGACCCTGGTCGACTGGTGGGCGGACGTCGCCCGGGGCACCCGGACCCGCCTCTACATCGGTGAGGCGCTCTACAAGGCCGGTGCCGCCGGGCAGCCCTCGCCGTGGCAGGACCCGGTCGAGCTCTCCCGCCACCTCACGCTCGCCGCCGGACACCCGCAGGTGCGCGGGCACGTGTTCTTCGCCGCCAAGGACGTGGCGACGGACCCGATCGGCGCGATGGCACGGGTGGTCGCCGACCACTACGAGCAGCCGGCGAGACCCCCGCGCTGAACTACAGGCGCTGTTCCTCGTCCTTGTGCCTGACCTGGCAGTCGGGGCCGGGGGACATCACGGCCTCGTGTCCGTCCGGGAAGCGGACACGGTAGGGCGGGTTGCCCTCGGTCCCCATCACTTCGACGACTTCCGAGACCTGGTCGTGTTGGCCGACCACCCTGCCGTGCTGGACAAGCTGGTCGCCCACGGATGCACGCATCGGCAGGCCCTCCTCACGATCACGACCGCTGGGTGACGGCGATGCACACGAGTACGGCGACGGCGGTCAGCGGAGCGGCCACCGTGAGACGCTCGCCCAGCAGCAGCGCCGACCACACCAGTGTGAGCAGCGGCTGGGCCAACTGCAACTGGCTGGCCCTCGGGATGCCGATGGCCGCCATCCCGCGGTACCAGGCGACCAGCCCGAGGAACTGCGAGCCCACCGCCAGCCACAGCAGCCCGGCCACCCCGTGCGCGGTCAGGTGCACCGGTTCGTAGGCCAGCGCCAGCACGGTGCCCGGCACGCCCAGCGGCAGGCACAGCACCAGCGCCCAGCCGATCACCTGCCAGCCCGGCATGACCCGGGCCAGTCGGCCGCCCTCGGTGTACCCGGCCGCGCACACCAGCAGCGCGGCGAACAGACAGCCGTCGGCGGCCGTGAGCGCACCGCCGCTCTGGCCGATCGTGAAGGCGACCACCGCCGCCGCGCCCGCCGACGCCGCCCACCAGAACCGGCGCGAGGGCCGGTGACCCGTGCGCAGCGCCGAGCAGACGGCGGTGGTGAGCGGCAGCAGGCCCACCACGACGGCCGCGTGCGCGGTGCTGGAGGTCTGCAGCGCGAGCGTGGTCAGCAGCGGGAAACCGAGCACCACACCGGCGCCGACGACCCCCAGCCCCGGCAGATGGCGCCGCTCGGGCAGCGGCACCCGCAGCGCCAGCAGGCACCCGCCCGCCACGAGCGCGGCGAGGACGCTGCGCACGGCCACCAGCGACCAGGGGCCGAAGCTGTCCAGACCCCACGCCGTCGCCGGGAAGGTGAGGGAGAAGGCGACGACCCCGAGGGCCGCCTGTCCGGCGCCGAGACCCCGATGCTGCGTCGGAACGGTGGTGACCGCTATCGGGCTCGCTGCAGTAGCGCTACTCTGGCTCTCATGCAAGAGCGTAGCAGTGTCGGGGAACTGGCAGAACAGCTGAGACGGGAACTGAACCGCTACTCACCAGGTGGAAAGCTCCCGTCGAGCAGGGCACTGGTCGAGCGGTTCCGGGTGAGTCCGGTGACGGTCTCCCGCGCCCTCGCCCAACTGGCCGCCGAAGGACTGGTGGTGACCCGGCCCGGCGCCGGCGCCTTCCGTGCCCGGCCCGGCAGCCCGCAGCCCCCGGCCGGCGACACCTCCTGGCAGGAGGTCGCGCTCAGCGCCGACGGCGCCGCCGACCTCGTGCCGCGCACCGTGGACGCCTCCGGGGTCACCGTGTCCCTGGCCGCACCGCCGCCGGGCGTGCTGGAGTTCAACGGCGGCTATCCGCACCCCTCTCTGCAGCCCGAGCGGGCGATGGCCGCCGCCCTCGCCCGGGCCGGGCGCAGGCCCGGAGCCTGGGGGCGCCCGCCGCTGGAGGGGCTGCCGGAGCTGCGCGAGTGGTTCGCGCGCGGCATCGGCGGTGGCGTCACCGCGGCCGAGGTCCTCGTCGCCGCCGGCGGCCAGGCGGCGCTCGCCACCGCCCTGCGCGCCCTCGCCCCGCCCGGCGCCCCGGTCCTCGTGGAGTCGCCCACCTACCCCGGGATGCTGGCCCTGGCCCGCGCGGCCGGGCTGCGCCCGGTCCCGGTGCCGGTCGACCCCGACGGCGTACGGCCCGACCTGCTCGCCGACGCCTTCCGGGCCACCGGCGCCCGCGTCTTCGTCTGCCAGCCCCTGTTCCAGAACCCGACCGGAGCCGTCCTGGCCCCCGGGCGGCGGGCCGAGGTGCTGCGCATCGCACGGGCCGCGGGCGCGTTCGTCGTCGAGGACGACTTCGTACGACGCCTCGTGCACGCCGACGCGGGCCCGCTGCCCCGGCCGCTGGCCGCCGACGACACCGACGGCGTGGTCGTCCACGTCGGCTCGCTGACCAAGGCCACTTCGCCCAGCTTCCGGGTGAGCGTGCTGGCGGCCCGCGGGCCCGTGCTGGAGCGGCTGCGCGCCATCCAGGTGGTCGACAGCTTCTTCGTCCCCCGGCCGCTGCAGGAGGCCGCTCTGGAACTGGTCGGCTCCCCGGCCTGGCCCCGCCACCTGCGCGCGCTGTCGGCGGAGTTGAAGATCCGCCGCGATGCGATGACCGGCGCGCTCGCGCTCCACCTGCCCGAACTGGCGCTCCCGCACATCCCGTCCGGCGGCTACCACCTCTGGCTGCGCCTGCCGGACGGAACCGACGAATCGGCACTGACCGCCGCCGCCCTGCGCGCCGGCGTGGCGCTCACCCCCGGCCGCCCCTACTTCAGCGCCGAACCTCCGGCCGGCCACCTCCGGGTCAGCTTCGCGGCGGTCGCGGGGACCGGGGAGATCGCGGAGGGGGTGCGGCGACTGAGGGCCGCCTGCGACGAGGTGTTCTGACGCCAACGCTGCTGGACCTGCGGGGAAATGCGGTCGACGCCGGCCCGCGGGGCCTGTGAGGATCTCCGGCATGAGCGACGCACCCGAGCTGCCCGAGGGCTACGAGTTCTCCGCCGACCCCGACCGTGTCGACGTCGACCGGGTCCACGGCTGGCTGTCGACCGACACCTACTGGGCGCAGGGGCGTTCGCACGAGACGCACCGGCGCGCGATGGAGTCCTCGCTGAACTTCGGTGTCTACGACACGGCGTCGGGGGAGCAGGTGGCCTACGCGCGCGTGGTGACCGACCGGGCGCTGTTCGCCTGGCTCGCCGACGTGTACGTCGACCCCGCCGTGCGCGGCAGGGGCGTCGGCACCGCGTTCGTCGGCCGGATCCGCGACCACCTGCGGCGCTACGGCGTGCGCCGCATCCTGCTCGCCACCCGGGACGCGCACGGCGTCTACGCCAAGCTCGGCTTCCAGCCGCTGGACCGGCCCGATGAGTGGCTGGTGCACCCATTCGAGTAAGCATGCGCACACCTGCGGTCACCGACAGGTAACACCCCTTGACCTGCGCACCTTCGCGGCTCACCATCACCGCATGCCACTGAGGGTGACGTTCGTCGCCGCCGCGCGCAGTTCCCCGCTGCTCGCGGAGCGCTTCGAGGACGACCGGCCGCTGGACCAGGCCGGCTGGGACGAGGTGCAGCGCGTCGCCGGGGATCTGCTGCCGCTGGCCGCGGCCGAACTGCGCTACTGCTCACCGACGCCGCGCAGCCGGGCCACCGGTGACGCCCTCGGCTACGCCCCGCTGGTCCAGCTCGCCCTGCGCGACTGCGACATGGGCCGCTGGCGCGGACTGACGCTGGGCGAGGCGATGGCCCGCGAACCGCAGGCGGTGGACGCCTGGCTCGCCGATCCGCGCGCCACCCCGCACGGCGGCGAGTCGCTGCTGGGGTTCATCTCCCGGATCGGCGGCTGGCTCGACACCCGCCCGGTGGACGACGGCTGCCGGATCGTCGCGGTCGCCGAGCCCTCCGTGATCCGCGCCGCCCTGGTGTACGCCCTGAAGGCCCCGCCCTCCTCGTACTGGAACATCGACGTGCGCCCGCTGTCGACGACCACGCTCTCGGGCCGCGGCGGCCGCTGGAACCTGCGTCTGGACGCCGTCGCCGCTCAGCCTTCGCGCGCGTAGTCGGTGACCAGCACCAGGTCCTTGGCCGGTCCGCCCACCCGCCACACCGTGCGCCAGTGGCCGGCGTCGCGGACGGTGAACTCGCCCTGGTAGAGGTCGGCCGCGCACGGGTGCTCGGCGACGTATCGGCCCGAGGCCAGGTCCAGGTGGTGGAAGGGGCGCCCGTCGGCGAACCGCACGTCGGCCGTGCCCGGCGCCGGCCCCGGCAGGAAGCGCAGCGTCCGCGTCGCCGGCCGGGTCACGCCGTGCCACGTGAAGTGCCCCGACTCCTGGTGCAACAGCCCGCCGCCGGGCAGTGGATCGAAGACGGTGACGCCCTCGAAGCGCCCCGCGTCCCCACCGGACAGGTCCCGCACGCTCCGCTCCACCCGCCAGCGCCCGGCAAAATAGGCGAGCACGTCCCTCACGCACCACACCTCGCTCACCTCCGGCCCCACCGAGACGTCCACGGCGGTCGCCCCGCAGTCCTCCGCCTTCACCGGGGTCGCGCCGAAGTTCACGTGCACCTTCCACCTTCCCGCCGAGCTCCGTCACCTTCCTGCGGATCAGGCAGAAGCAGCCGGACCCTTGTCCGTGGGCTGCTGCCCGACCGGCAGCAGTCCGCGCTCGGCGAAGACCTTCTTGGCGACAAAGGTCGCGTTCAGGGCCCTGGGGAAGCCGCAGTAACCGGCGGAGTGCAGCAGCGCCTCCACGATCTGCTCCGGGCCGAGGCCGACGTTGAGGGCCGCGTTGACGTGGACCTCCAGTTGCGGCTCACAGCCGCCGAGCGCGGTCAGCATGCCCAGGGTGACGAGCTGGCGGTCACGGGGAGCGAGCTGGGGGCGGTCGTAGATCTCCCCGAAACCCCAGGCGACGATCTGGTGCCCCAGCTCGGGGCTGATGTCGGAGAGCGAGTCGATGACCCGCCGGCCCGCCTCGCCGTCGACCCTGCGCAGCACCTCCATGCCGTGGTCGAAGCGCTCTTCCCTGGTGGTGCTCTCGCTCATGGCGGCTGGTCCGTCCCCGTCCGCCGCTCGTCCGGCGGTCGTTCGTCGTGGTCGATCGGTTCGCCGCCCACGCTAGGAGGTGGAGCGCACTCCAGGTCAACCGCACGCCGTGGGCGCCCGCCGACGTGTGTCGCGCAGCCGTCCCTTCGGCCCGCGCCCGCGCTGCCGCTGCGCGCCGCCCTCCGGCTCGGCACGGAGTGCAGACCCCCGGCCATGTGACCATCATCACCGCCGTCACGGCCCTCGCCGGCGTCCAGATGGTCATGCTGGGTGTCATCGGGGAGTACACCGGCCGCATCTCCTACGAGGTGAAGCAGCGTCCGCACTTCCTGGTGAAGGCGACCGACGTGAAACGGACGAAAGACCTCATTCCTTGAAGCGACAGATCCTCACCTTCGGCCTGGTCGGTGTGATCAACACCGCCGCCTATTACTGTCTCTACCTCTTGTTTCTCACCTGGCTGCCCTATCTGGCGGCACATGTGCTCGCCTTCGGCCTCAGCATGGTCGGCTCCTTCTTCCTGAACGCGCGCTTCACCTACCGCACGCGACCGACCTGGCGGAAATTCCTGCTGTTCCCGCTGACCAACGTCACCAACTTCCTCGTCACGACCGTCGGTGTGTACGTGATCGTCGACGTCCTGCACGCCGGGAGCCGCCTCGCCCCGCTGCTCGCCTCGGCCGCGGCTATCCCGGTCACCTTCGTCGTCTCCCGCTGGGTGATGCTGCCCAAGCCCAAGTCGATTGCATAAACGTGCATCGATACGTATAGTCATGCCATCCAGAGGAGGGTGGACATGGCGGTACGTGCGGCGGTGGCCGGAGCGAGCGGATACGCGGGCGGAGAGGTCCTGCGGCTGCTCCTCGCGCACCCCGAGGTCGAGATCGGTGCCCTGACCGGCAACTCCAACGCCGGGCAGCGGCTCGGCGCGCTCCAGCCGCACCTGCTGCCGCTGGCCGACCGGGTGCTGACCGAGACCACGGCCGAGCACCTGGCCGGACACGACGTCGTCTTCCTGGCGCTGCCGCACGGGCAGTCCGCCGCCGTCGCCGAGCAGCTCGGCCCGGACGTCCTCGTGGTCGACATGGGCGCCGACTTCCGCCTGAAGGACCCGGCCGACTGGGAGCGCTTCTACGGCTCCCCGCACGCCGGCACCTGGCCCTACGGCCTTCCCGAACTGCCGGGTGCCCGCGCCGCGCTGGAGGGGTCCAAGCGCATCGCGGTGCCCGGCTGCTACCCCACCGCCGCCTCCCTCGCCCTGTACCCGGCCTACGCGGCCGGCCTCGTCGGGCCCGACGCGGTGATCGTCGCCGCGTCCGGCACCTCCGGCGCGGGCAAGGCGCCCAAGCCGCACCTGCTCGGCAGCGAGGTCATGGGCTCCATGACGCCGTACGGCGTCGGCGGCGGCCACCGGCACACCCCCGAGATGATCCAGAACCTCAGCGGGGTCGCCGGGGAGCGGATCTCGGTGTCGTTCACGCCGACCCTCGCCCCGATGCCGCGCGGCATCCTCGCCACCTGCAGCGCCTCCGCGAAGGAGGGCGTCACCGCGGAGTCGGTGCGCGCCGCGTACGAGAAGGCCTACGCCGACGAGCCCTTCGTCCACCTGCTCCCCGAGGGCCAGTGGCCGGCGACGGCGGCCGTGTACGGCTCCAACGCCGTCCACGTGCAGGTCGCCCACGACGCCGCAGCGGGCCGCGTCATCGCCATCAGCGCCATCGACAACCTGACCAAGGGCACTGCGGGCGGTGCCCTGCAGAGCATGAACCTCGCCCTGGGGTACCCCGAGACCACCGGGCTTTCCACGATCGGAGTCGCACCGTGAGCGTCACGGCAGCCAAGGGATTCACGGCGGCGGGCATCGCCGCCGGGATCAAGGAGAACGGCAACCCCGACCTGGCCCTCGTGGTCAACAACGGGCCCCGCCGTGCCGCGGCGGGCGTCTTCACCTCCAACCGTGTGAAGGCCGCGCCGGTGCTGTGGTCCGAGCAGGTCGTCAAGAGCGGCCAGGTTTCCGCCGTCGTCCTCAACTCCGGCGGTGCCAACGCCTGTACCGGCCCCAAGGGCTTCCAGGACACCCATGCCACCGCCGAGAAGGCGGCCGAGGCGCTCGGCCGGGGCGCCATCGAGATCGCCGTCTGCTCCACCGGGCTCATCGGCGTCCTCCTCCCCATGGACAAGCTGCTGCCGGGCGTCGAGACCGCCGCCGCCCAGCTCTCCGAGCACGGCGGCGAGAAGGCCGCCATCGCCATCAAGACCACCGACACCGTCCACAAGACCGCCGTCGTCACCCAGGACGGCTGGACGGTCGGCGGCATGGCGAAGGGCGCGGGCATGCTCGCTCCGGGTCTTGCCACCATGCTGGTCGTCCTCACGACCGACGCCGCGCTCGACAACGACGTACTGGACGAGGCGCTCCGGGCGGCGACGCGCACCACCTTCGACCGCGTGGACTCCGACGGCTGCATGTCGACCAACGACACGGTTCTGCTGCTCGCCTCGGGCTCCTCCGGCATCACCCCGGCGTACGAGGAGTTCGCCGAGGCGGTCCGGCAGGTCTGCGACGACCTCGGCCAGCAGCTCGTCCGGGACGCCGAGGGCGCCTCCAAGGACATCAGGATCGAGGTGATCAACGCGGCGAGCGAGGACGACGCGGTGGAGGTGGGCCGCTCCATCGCCCGCAACAACCTCCTCAAGTGCGCCATCCACGGCGAGGACCCCAACTGGGGCCGCGTGCTCTCCGCGATCGGCACGACGCGGGCCGCCTTCGAGCCGGACCGGCTGAACGTCGCCATCAACGGCGTCTGGGTGTGCAAGAACGGCGGCGTCGGCGAGGACCGCGAGAAGGTCGACATGCGCTACCGCGAGGTGCACATCGTCGCCGACCTCGCCGCGGGCTCCGAGACCGCCACCATCTGGACCAACGACCTCACCGCCGACTACGTCCACGAGAACAGCGCCTATTCCTCATGAGCACTACGCGTAAGCACACCGCGCTCCCCAAGGCCCAGATCCTCATCGAGGCGCTGCCCTGGCTGGTCAAGCACAACGGCAGGACGGTCGTCATCAAGTTCGGCGGCAACGCCATGATCGACGAGGACCTGAAGGCCGCGTTCGCGCAGGACGTCGTGTTCCTGCACCACGCCGGGCTCAAGCCCGTCGTCGTGCACGGCGGCGGCCCGCAGATCAGCCGGGCGCTGGATCGGCACGGCATCGTCAGCGAGTTCAAGGCCGGCCTGCGGGTCACCACCGAGGACGCCATGGACGTCGTACGGATGGTGCTCGCCGGGCAGGTGCAGCGCGAGCTGGTCGGCCTGCTCAACCGGCACGGGCCGCTCGCCGTCGGCCTCACCGGCGAGGACGCGCACACCATCACCGCCACCAAGCACCAGCCCCGGATCGACGGCGAACCGGTCGACATCGGGCGGGTGGGCGAGATCACCGACATCGACACGGGCGCGATCGAGGCCCTGCTCGCCGACGGCCGCATCCCGGTCGTCTCCTCGATCGCCCGTAGCCAGGACGACGGACATGTCTACAACGTCAATGCTGATACGGCGGCTGCGGCACTCGCTGCGGCACTGGGCGCCGAAACCCTCATGGTCCTCACCGACGTCGAGGGCCTCTACGAGGACTGGCCGAACTCCGACGAGGTGATCAGCCGCCTCACCGCGTCCCAGCTCGAGAAGCTGCTGCCGGAACTGTCCGCCGGCATGGTGCCGAAGATGGAGGGCTGCCTGCACGCCGTGCGGGGCGGTGTGCACACCGCCCGCGTCATCGACGGCCGGGTCCCGCACTCGATCCTGCTGGAGATCTTCACCGACGAGGGCATCGGCACCATGGTCGTGCCCGACGAAGCCGAGGGGGAACAGTCATGACGGGTATCGCGACCAACGCAGAGCTGACCGCGCGCTGGCAGGGCGCGCTCATGAACAACTACGGCACCCCGCGACTGCCCCTGGTGCGCGGCGAGGGCCTGAAGGTCTGGGACGCCGAGGGCCGGGAGTACCTCGACTTCGTCGGCGGCATCGCCACCAACGCCCTCGGCCACGCCCACCCGGCGATCGTGGCGGCCGTGAGCACGCAGGTCGCCTCTCTCGGCCACATCTCCAACTTCTTCATGGCCGAGCCCACCGTCGCCCTCGCCGAGCGGCTGCTGCAGCTCTTCGGCCGCGAGGGCCGGGTCTTCTTCTGCAACTCCGGCGCCGAGGCCAACGAGGCCGCCTTCAAGATCGGCCGGCTGACCGGGCGGACGCACGTCGTCGCCACCCAGGGCGGCTTCCACGGCCGCACCATGGGCGCCCTCGCGCTCACCGGCCAGCCCGCCAAGCGGGAGCCGTTCCTGCCGCTGCCCGGCGACGTCACCCACGTGCCCTACGGCGACGCACAGGCGCTCGCGGCGGCGGTCACCGAGGAGACCGCGCTGGTGATCATCGAGCCGGTCCAGGGCGAGAACGGGGTCGTCGTGCCCCCGGCCGGCTACCTCAAGGCGGCCCGCGCGATCACCGCAGCCACCGGCGCCCTGCTCGTCCTGGACGAGGTGCAGACCGGCATCGGCCGCACCGGCACCTGGTTCGCGTACCAGGCCCACGAGGGCGTCCTGCCCGACGTCGTCACCCTCGCCAAGCAACTCGGCGGCGGGCTGCCGCTCGGCGCCACCGTGGCCTTCGGCCGCGCCGCCGACCTGCTCCGGCCCGGCCACCACGGCACGACCTTCGGCGGCAACCCGGTCGCCTGCGCCGCCGGACTCGCCGTCCTCGACACCATCGCCGGCGACGGTCTGCTGGAGAACGTGAAGCGGCAGGGCGAGAAGCTGCGCGAGGGAATCGAGGCCCTGGGCCACCCGTTGATCGATTATGTCCGGGGCGCGGGCCTGCTCCTGGGTATCGTGCTCACCGGGCCGCACGCGTCACAGGTGCAGCAGGCGGCCCAGGAGGCCGGGTTCCTGGTGAACGCGCCCGCTCCCGACGTCGTCCGGCTCATGCCCGCGCTGAACCTCGGCGACGACGAGACGGGTGCGCTGCTCCGGGCGCTGCCCGGCATCCTCGATGCGGCGAGCCCGGCGAACGGGGACGGACGATCCGGAGAATGAGACGACGATGAGCCAGGCGCAGGACCACGAGCAGGCGGCGGGCGCCGGGCCCGCCGTGCCGCAGACCCGCACCGCCCGCCACCGCCGGATCGTGGACATCCTCAACCGGCAGCCGGTGCGCTCCCAGAGCCAGCTGGCGAAGCTGCTCGCCGACGACGGGCTGAGCGTCACCCAGGCGACGCTCTCCCGGGACCTCGACGAGCTGAACGCGGTGAAGATCCGCAACACCGACGGCGACCTGATCTACGCGGTGCCGAGCGAGGGCGGGTTCCGCACACCCCGCGCCCCGCTCGGGGGGTCGGCGAAGGAGGAGCGGATGCGGCGGCTGTCCCAGGAGCTGCTGATCTCCGCGGAGGCCTCCGCGAACCTCGTGGTCCTGCGCACCCCGCCGGGCGCCGCCCAGTTCCTGGCCTCGGCGATCGACCAGGCCGAACTGCACGACATCCTCGGCACCATCGCCGGCGACGACACCCTGCTGCTGATCAGCCGGGAGCCGACCGGCGGTCAGGCGCTCGCGGACCATCTGCTGCGGCTGGCGCAGAACGGGCACTGATCCCGCGTGCGGGGCCGGGCCCCGGGGCGTTGAATGGAGGGGTGTCCTTCCGCGACGGGCGGGCAATCCCGTGGCGGCGCCCGTCCGTATACAGAGGTGTGTCGGGTTTCCGGTTCCCCGTGGGCCGTCTCCCGGACGAGGCACTGCTGTCCGGACTGGCCACCGGTGATCCGGAGCTCGCCGTCACCTTCGTACGAAGGTTCCAGCACCGGGTCTACGGCGTCGCCATGGCGGTCACCGGAGATCCGCAGCTCGCCGAGGACATAGCCCAGCAGACGTTCGAGCGCGCCTGGCGTCACGCCCAGATCTACGACTCGCGCCGCGGTTCGGTCGCGACCTGGCTGACGACCATCGCGCACAACCTCGCCATCGACGCCGTCCGCGCCCGGCGGACCGAGCCGGTGGCACCCGAGGACCTCGATGCCCTGCTCGGCGTCGTCAGCGAGACCCCCGAGCGGTGGGCGCTGGCCGACGAGGCCTCGTCCCAGCTCCGGGCCGCCGTGGCGCGGCTGCCGCGCGAACAGGGTCGTGCGCTGGTGATGGCGGGCATCTACGGAATGACGGCCCAGCAGATCGCCGACGCGGAGGGCATCCCGCTGGGTACCGCCAAAACGCGGATCAGAGCGGCGATGGCGAAGCTGCGCATCGCCCTCGCGTCGGTGAGCCGAGGCGACCATGCCGAGTGACATGACCTGCGAGAAGCTGCGGGACACCGCGGCCGAGCTGGCGCTGGGTGTGCTGCCCGGCCGGCAGCGGGCCGAGGCGGTCGCCCATCTGGAGCGGTGCGCCGAATGCCGGGAGTACGTCCAGCAGCTCTGCCGCGTCGGTGACCGGCTCATCGGCCTGCTGCCGGACCGCGAGCCACCGCTCGGGTTCGAGACGCGGGTGGCCCGCCGGCACGCCCAGGACACCGCGGGCCAGGAGGCGCGCCCGCGCGCGCGGGCGGCCGGCCCCTCACGGGGGCTGCGCGGCCGCGCCCGAGCGGCCCGGCTGCGGCACGCGCCGGCCGCGCTGTCCCTCGCGGCGGTCTGCGGGTTCGCGGGCTGGGCCGTCGGCACGGCGATCGAGGACGTGACGGTTTCGGCGCCGGTCGTCGGGCACAGCGAGCCCATGCTGGTCGGGGACATGACCTCGGCCGTCGACGGCGGGCAGCCCGTGGGGGAGGTGTACGCCCGTCCCGGGACACCCGGCTGGATCTTCATGTCGGTCGCGCTCGACGGGACCGGGGCGCCCTACAGCGGCAAGGTGACCTGTCTGCTGGAGCGCTCCGACGGCCGGACGGTCCGCCTCGGCGACTTCGCGCTGCGCGACGGACAGGGCGACTGGGGGCGGGCGACCCGCGTCGATGCGGCGGCCGTCTCCGGTGCCCGCCTGGTCTCCTCCGACGGCAAGGTCCTCGCCACGGCCCGGCTGGAGACGGGGCACATGGTGACGGGCACCGGGCAGGCGGCGTGACCCCCGGGCGGTGAACTGCCGCGTTCAGCGGTCCGCCGCGCCGGGCAGCGCCGCCTCGAGGGCCGCCGTCAGCGCGGCGACCGTGGGACGGGACGCCGGGTCGGGGTGCAGACAGGCGTCGACGGCGGCGGCGAGGGTGGGCGGCAGGCGCCGCCGCGTGGCGGCCCGCGGGGCCCGCTGCTCGAGCTGCGGGCGGCGCCGGCCGGTGCCGCTGGTGCTCCCGGCGTCCCTGCTGCCGGGCCCGCCCTCGGTCCTGCCGCAGTCGAACGCCGCCTCCCCGCAGGCCACTTCGAAGAGCGTGACACCGATGCCCCACACGTCGGCGGCGGCCGTGAGCGGCCCGCCGCGCGCCTGTTCGGGAGAGAGGTAGCAGCAGGTGCCGATCCCGGCGGGCGCGGGACCGGGAGGCCGCGCGACGCTCAGGTCCAGCACCTTGGCGTGACCGCGGTCCACCACCACGTTGGACGGCTTCAGGTCCAGGTGCAGCAGCCCCTGCCGGTGCAGATAGTGCACCGCCGAGCACAGCTGGGTGCCCAGCAGCGCGACGTCGGTGGCGGCGGGCCGGTGCCGCAGCCGGTGCACGAGGTGGGAGAGCGTCTCGCCGGTCAGCGTCTCCAGGACGACGAGCGGCTCGGGCGACGTGACGGTCTCGTAGCCCCGCACCAGGTGCGGATGGGCGAAGTCGCGCAGCCACCGCCCCTCGCGCAGCAGCCGTTCGGCGAGCCCCGGCTCGCCCCGGAGGTCCGGGCGCACCACCTTGATCACACAGCGGCAGGCGCGTTCCTCGCTCCAGGCGTCGTAGACGTCGAGCCAGCCGGTGCGGGCCAGGTGCGCCAGCACCTGGTAGCCGGGGGCCGGTTCGGTGCCCGGGGGCAGCGGCGGTGCCTCGGTGGCGGGGGAGACGGTCACGACAGCACCCTCCCCGCGGCCGGGGGCCCGGCCATCGAACTGAGCCGGTGCAGCCGGGCGTACGCCCCGTCGTGCCCGACCAGCTCGTCGTGGGCGCCGTCCTCGACGACCCGGCCGTGGTCGAGCACCACGATGCGGGTGGCGTCGCGGACGGTCAGCAGGTTGTGGGAGATCACGACGGTCGTCCGGCCGGCCATGAGCCGGCGCAGCGGATCCATGATCCGCCGGCCCGAGCGGACGTCGAGCCCGGTGGTCGGCTCGTCCAGCAGCAGCACCGGCGCGTCCCGGATCATGGCGCGGGCGATCGCCAGCCGCTGGCACTGGCCGCCGGACAGCGTCCGGCCGCGCTGGCCGACCAGCGTGTCGTAGCCCTCCGGGAGCCGTTCGACGAACTCGTGCGCGTCCGCGGCGCGCGCCGCCGCGACGATGTCCGCGTCCGTGGCGTCGGGCCGGCCGTAGGCGATGTTCTCCCGGACGGTGCCGTGGAAGACGAGCGTCTCCTGCAGCACCACCGAGACGTTCTGGCGCACGTCGGACAGCCGCAGTTCCCTGAGGTCAATCCCGTCCAGGCGTACGGCCCCGCGGTCGGGGTCGTAGAACCGCAACTGCAGCTTCGCGGCCGTCGACTTGCCCGCCCCGCTGGCCCCGACCAGCGCCAGCGTCTCCCCGGGCGCCACGTGGAAGGACACGCCCGACAGCGCCCAGGACGCGGCCCCCGGGTAGCGGAACCAGACGCCGTCGAACTCCACGTCGCCGCGCGCCCGTCCGATGTGCCGGGCAGCCGGCGCCTCGGCCACCTGGGGCCGCTGGTCCAGCAGTTCGATGATCCGTTCGGCCGAGGCGGAGGCCGCGTAGAACGTGGTGCCGAGGTGGGACAGGCCGCGCACGGGACTGTAGAGCTTGCTGATCAGGGCGAGGAACACCAGCAGTCCGCCCAGGGTGAGCTGTCCCTGGGCCAGCTTCCAGGTGCCGAGACCCATCACCGCGAGGCCGCCGGACACCTCGATGAGTTCGACGACGGGGCCGTAGACGGCGCGGATGCGCGTCGAGGTCATCACCGCCCGGAACCTGCCGAGGTTCTCCCGGTGGAAGCGGCGCTCCTCCCAGCCCTGCCGGTTGTACGCCTGCACCAGCGCCACGTTGCCCAGCGACTCCTCGGCGATGGCACTGATCGAGCCGCTGCGCCGCCTGCGTTCGCGCGCGGCCTCCTTGCTCAGCCGGGAGAAGTGCCGGGCGGCGGCCCAGAACAGCGGCACGATGACCAGGGCCAGCAGCGTCAGGTCCCACCCCAGGGAGAACAGCAGGCCGAGGAAGACACCGAGGCGGACCACGTAGTAGAGGGCGTCCGCGACCCCGGAGAGCAGGAAGGTCTCGACCGCGTCGACGTCGCCGGTGACCCGGGACAGCACGTCCCCGAGCCGTCGGCGCTCGAAGAAGCCGAGGGAGAGCCCCTGGACGTGCCGGAAGACGTCGGAGCGCAAGGAGAGCAGGAAGCGTTCCCCGACCCAGGTGGACGTCACCTCGTCGGCGAACGCGAGGATGCCGGAGCAGAGGATGAGCCCCAGGTAGGTGGGGGCGATCCACAGGAAGGGCCGCAGATCCCGGGGGACGAGCACGTCGTCCACGACGAGCTTGAAGAGCCAGATCTCCGCCGCGTCGACGCACGGACCGACCAGGCTGAAGACGACGACGGGCACCAGCCATCGCCGGCCGCCCCGGGTGTACGGCCAGAACCGTCGGAACACCTCGCGCGGGGCCACCGGGGGCGCGGCCGCCACGAGGGCGTCGGAGGACTCGCCGATCGTCAGCAGACGCCGCAGGACATGCGCCATGTCAGGGATCCCTCATGGACCGGCGAAGCGGACCGGGTCCTCAAGGGCCTCCGGTCCGCTCGGCCTGCGGGTGGCGATCAGTAGCCGTTGTGGCCGTGGCCGTGGCCGCTGCCGTGGTTGTTGCCATGGCGGTTGCCGTGGCGGTTGCCGTTGGAGTGGCCGTTGCCGTGGCCGTTGCTGTGCCCGTGCCCGGAAGAGTCGTGGTTCGACGTGTTGTCGTGGCCGCGGCGCTTGGCAGGCATCAGGCTGCTGAAGATGGCCATGTTCGTTCCTCCTGAAACTCGCTGCACTTGTGATACGTGCCAGGGCGGAACAGGGATGGCATATCGGGGTAAATGGTTGAGATTTGTTCTGTCGGGCGAGGTCAGCCGAGCCGGGCCGCCAGCCCTCCGGTGCAGCGCACCTCGTCCCCGGCCGTGATCAGCAGCGCCTCGATGTCCGGCAGCGACTCCAGCCAGGCCAGCCCGGCCCGCGAGCCCATCGCGAACGCGGCGGTCGCCCAGCAGTCAACCCAGGTCAGCCGGGGGCCCACGACGGTCACCGACACCAGGTCCGTCACCGCCGACTTCCCCGTGCGCGGATCGACGATGTGCGCGCCCCGCTCGGCCGTCCCGGACGTGGCCACCGACAGCTCGTCCACTCCGGCCGCCGAGATCACCGCTGCCAGCCCGCCCGGGCGCAGCGGATCGGCAACCCCGACCCGCCACGGCCGCTGCGGCTCCGGCGCGCCCAGCATCTGCACGTCACCACCGCCGTTCACGCTGACGCCGCTCACCCCGTCCACCGCGGCCAGCAGCCGCGCGGCCCGCTCGGCGGCCCAGCCCTTGACGATGCCGGTCGGGTCCAGCGATCCCCGGTACCGGGTGCTGAACCATCCGTCGCTCACCCGTTCCGCCTCGGCCGCCAGCTCCAGCACCTCGGTGACCTCGGGCGCGCACCGGTCCACGGTCAGCTCGCCGCGGACCAGCCGGGACACCTCGCTGTCCTCGCGGTAGGTGGAGAAGAGCGCGTCGGCCCGGTGCAGGCCCTCGACCGCCTCGCCGAGGGCCTGCCGCAGCGCACGGGGTTCCCCGCCGCGGACGTCGAAGGAGAAGACGGTCCCCATGACCTCCTCCGCGTGACGCACCGCGGCGGGAGCTTCGGAAGGCTCGGCCACCGCGTCAGCCACCGGCCTGGTCCAGCGCCGACTGCAGCGACTGCTTGTAGCCGGTGCTGGTGTAGGTGGCGCCGGAGACCGCGTCGATGTTCGCGGTCCCGGCCGCGACGGCCTCCTGGTTGAGCCTGGGCACGGCGAGGGCGGTCTTCTGGTCGCTGACCCCGCCCTTGGGCGCCTGCACCGCCTCCGCCTTGGTGATCTTCCCGCCGCTGACGGTGATCCGGACCTGCACCGGGCCGTACTGCGTCTGCACGGTCTTCCCGGTGACGGTACGGGCCTGGGCCTGCCCGGAGCCGGACGTGCTCGAGGAGCCGGAGGAACCGGCGGAGCCCGACGAGCCGGACGGCAGGGCCTTCACCTTGTCCAGCGCCGACTGCAGCGACTGCTTGTAGCCGGTGCTGGTGTAGGTGGCGCCGGAGACCGCGTCGATGTTCGCGGTCCCGGCCGCGACGGCCTCCTGGTTGAGCCTGGGCACGGCGAGGGCGGTCTTCTGGTCGCTGACCCCGCCCTTGGGCGCCTGCACCGCCTCCGCCTTGGTGATCTTCCCGTCCGCGACGGTCAGCCGGACCTGCACGGCCCCGTACTGGGTCTGTGCCACGTCACCGGTCACCGTGCCGGAGCCGGCCGCCGGCTGGACACCGCCCTGCTGGCCGCCCTGCGGCGCCTCCTGGCCCGCGGCCGTCTGCTGCGGGGCCGCGCCGGCCGCCGACGCGGCCGACGAGTCCGAGGCGGGCTTCAGCGACAGCAGCAGCACGACTCCGGACACGGTGGCGGCGGTGGCCAGCACAACGCGCCGAATGGGGTGGCTCTTCCTCATCGCTTCTCAGGCTCCCGCTCACATCTCGAACGACTCGTGGTGGATGCGCCGCGCGGGAACGCCCGCGCCACGCAGTGCCTCGTACACCGACTGCGCGAACCCGGGCGGACCGCACATGAAGACGTCGTGGCGATCGACGTCCGGGATCTTGCGCTGGAGGTTCTCCGCGGAGATGTCCGGACGCTCGCCGTCGGGGCTGTTGACCGCGTACATCAGCCGCGCGCCCCGCTCCTTGGCGATCGTGGCCAACTCGTCCCACAGCGCCAGGTCCTGGGTGGTGTTGGCCCGGTAGAGCAGGGTGATGTCACCGGCCGCCCCGGGCAGCGTCTCGAACAGCGCCCGCATCGGGGTGATGCCGACCCCGCCCGCGACCAGCAGCACCTTGCCCCGGCTGCGCCGCTGCGCGGTCATCGCGCCGTACGGGCCCTCCGCCCACACCCGGGTGCCGGGCGTGAGCTCGCGCAGCCGTTCGCTGTGGTCGCCGATCGCCTTCACGGTGATCCGCAGCATGTCGGGCCGGGGCGCCGCCGACAGGGAGTACGGGTGCGAGCTGAACCGCATCCCGGGTGCGAGGAACCGCCAGCGGAAGAACTGGCCGGCCTCCGCGCCCATCCGGTGCAGCTTCCGCCCGCCGATCAGCACCGACACGATGCCCGGCGTCTCCTCGATCACCGCCTCCACCCGCATCCGGTGACGCAGGTTCAGCCGGATCGGGGTCAGGATGCGGTACCAGACCACGAGCGCGGTGACCGAGCCGTACAGCGCGTACCAGAAGGTCTTGGCCGTCGGCTCCAGCGCGAAGTCGTTGCCGGTGGTGATCTGGTGCCAGAACGTCAGGAACACCGCCGCGTACGTCAGCAGATGCACGTGGTACCAGGTGTCGTACGGCAGCCGGCGGCGGATCCCGCCGACCGACGTCAGCCCGATGACGAGGAACAGACCGGTGCCGATGGCCGCCTTGCCCATGTCGGGCAGCTGGTTCACGGAGTCGACGGTCTGCTGGACGATGTCGCCGAGCGACTTGCCGGCCTGCAGCGCGTACCCCCACATGGTGAGGAAGACGTGCGCGGCGACGAGGCAGAGCGTGTACCGGCCGCTCATCGCGTGCCAGCGCGCCACCCGGTCGGAGCCGACCCGCCGCTCCAGCGCCGGGACGCGCGCCATCTGCAGCACGACCAGCGCCATCAGGTACCCGGCCAGCAGACCGGTGATCCGGCCGGCGTTCAGGATCTTGCTGTTGTCGTCCGCGATGGACGGCGTGTTGTGCCACCAGAGCCACAGCACGGCCGCCGCGCCCGCCCACACGGCGAGCAGCAGCGGGACGGCCGGGGAGCGGCGCGGACGGATGCGGCGCATCGTCTGTCGGCGGGCGGCACGTCCGCCTGCGAGCGTGGTGGTCACGGTTCCTCCGTGGGGACTTGACCCTTGGCCCACAGATACGTGCCGCATGCGCTGAGTGTTCAGAGGCCCGCGGAGTCCAGCGCGGACTGGAGCGACTGGCGGTAACCGTCACTGGTGTACGTCGCTCCCGAGACCGAGTCGATCTGCGCGCTCTGCGCCGCCAGTGCCTCACGCCGCAGTTGGGGCAGGGCGTAGCTGTTGATCTCCTGGTCGCGCGGATTGTCCTGCGGGTAGCTGACCGCGGTCACGTCGGTGATCGTGCCGCTCTTGATCGTCACCCGCACCCGGACCGGGCCCCACCGGGTCTGCACGGTGTCCCCGGTGACCGTCCTGGTCACCGACTTCGAGCCGGACCTCGAGCCGGACTTCGAGCCCGAGCCCGAACTGCTGCCGCCGGACGAGGACGCTCCGCCGGAGGCGGCCGAACCGCTCGACGCCGCTGGTGACTCGGCGCTCACGGTCGCCGACGTCGGGGTGGTGTGCGGCTTCAGCGACAGCAGCATCACCATCCCGGAGACGGTGGCGGCGCTCGCCAGCAGGATGCGGCGCAGGGGGCGGTTCTTCTTCAACGGGTGCACGTCGGATGCCTCACAGCTCTCAGAACTCGAACGACTCGTGATGGATGCGGCGGTCCGGCACCCCGGCCGCGCGCAGCGCCTCGTACATGTCCCGCGCGAAGCCGTGCGGGCCGCAGATGTAGACGTCGTGGCCGGCCAGGCCCGGGAAGCTCGCGCGCAGCGTCTGCGCCGTGATCTCCGGGCGCTCGCCCCGCGGCCCGTTCAGCGCGTACCGCACCTGGGCGCCCCGCCACCGGGCGATCGCCTCCAGCTCGCCGCCGAGAGCCAGGTCCTCGGGACCGCGCGCCCGGTACAGCAGCGTGACCTCGCCCGGCAGCGTCTCGAACAGGGCGCGCAGCGGGGTGATGCCCACGCCGGCCGCGATCAGCAGCGAGTGGTGGCCGGTCGCCCGGTCCGCGGTCAGCGCGCCGTACGGCCCCTCCGCCCACACCCGGGTGCCGGGGCGCAGCAGAGGCAGGGCCGCGCTGTGGTCGCCGAGCGCCTTGACCGTGATCCGCAGCAGCTCCGGGCGCGGCGGCGCCGACAGGGAGTACGGCGTCGACGTCCAGCCCATGCCCTCGCCGAGGAACCGCCAGCGGAAGAACTGCCCCGGCCGCGCACCCAGCTCCTCCAGGTGCCGCCCGCGCACGACGACCGAGTAGACCCCTTGCGCCTCCTGGTGCACCGAGTCGACCCGCAGCCGGTGGCGCAGGTTCAGCCGGACCGGGGCGAGGATCCGGTACCGGAGCACGAGCGCCGCCACCCCGAGGTACAGCGCGTACCAGACCGCGGTCGCCACCGGCTTCCCGTTGAACTCGTCGCCCAGGGCGAGCTGGTGCCCGAAGGCCAGGAACACCGCCGCGTACGTCAGCAGGTGGACGTAGTACCAGAACTCGTAGCTGGTCCGGCGGCGCACCGCCCGCGCCGAGGTGATGCCGATCGCGAGAAGGATCACCGTCCCGGCGGTGGCCTTGAGCATCTCCGGGTAGTCCAGGACCACGGTGACCGCCTCGTGCCACAGCGAGGCCCGGTCCTGGGCGGCGTACCCGGTCAGGATCAGCACGACGTGCGCGAGCAGCAGGCAGACCGTGTAGCGGCCGGCCATCGCGTGCCAGCGCGCCACCCGGTCCGAGCCGACCCGCACCTCCAGCAGCGGCACCCGCGCCATCAGGCCCACCAGCACCGCGCAGGCGTACCCGCACAGCAGCCCGGCGATCCGCCCGGCCCCGGTCAGCCAGCCCGCCGCACCGACCACGGAGCCGGTCCCGGCCCACCAGAGCGCGACCACGGCGGCCGCCCCCGCCCACAGCACGGCCAGCACGGGCCCCGCGGGGGAGCGCCGGGCGGCCGGGGACACGGGCGGGGCCACGCGTCGCTCGTCCACGGTGGTCATGTGTTCGTTCCCTTCCTCCGTCAGGCCTGCCACTGTGCGCGGCGAAGCTCTGAGGGGCCTCTGAGCGGGCCGTTCCTGAGTGGATTCAGAGGAAACTCAAAGCCACCCGGCCACCACCGGGACCTGCGGGGGAGCGATGCTGGAGGGGCGATGAACACCACCCGCTCCGGCCGCCCGGCCCTCACCCGACCCGACGGCACCCCGCTGCGCGTCCTCGTCGTCGACGACGACCCCGACCTCGCGGAGGTGCTCACCGGCGCCCTGCGCTACGAGGGCTGGCAGGTGCGCGCCGCCGGCGACGGCGCCTCGGCGGTCACCGCCGCGCGTGAGCTGCTGCCCGACGCCGTCGTCCTGGACGTGATGCTCCCCGACACCGACGGCTTCAGCGTGCTGCGCCGCCTGCACGAGGTGAAGCCGGACGTCTGCGTGCTCTTCCTCACCGCGCGGGACGCCGTCGAGGACCGCATCGCCGGTATCACGGCGGGCGGCGACGACTACGTCACCAAGCCCTTCAGCCTGGAGGAGGTCGTCGCCCGGCTGCGCGGACTGCTGCGCCGCGCCGGCATGGCCCGCCAGCTGGAGGAGGGGCCCCGGCTGACGGTCGGCGACCTGGTCATGGACGAGGAGGCCCGCGAGGTCACCCGGGGCGGCGAACTGATCGAACTCTCCCCGACCGAGTTCGAGCTGCTGCGCTTCCTCATGCGCAACCCGCGCCGCGTGCTCAGCAAGGCCCAGATCCTCGACCGGGTCTGGTCCTACGACTTCGGCGGCCGGGCCCATGTGGTCGAGCTGTACATCTCCTATCTGCGCAAGAAGGTGGACGCGGGTCGCGAACCCATGATCCACACGGTGCGCGGCGCCGGGTACGTCCTCAAGCCGGTCAGCCCATGAGCCCGCGGCACCTGCCCCGCCCCCGCACCCTGCGCGCCCGGCTCACCTTCGGCCTGGTGATCCTGCTCGCGGTGAGCTGCGCGGCCGTGGGCCTCGCCGCCGTCGTCGAACTGAACGGCTTCCTCACCCAGCGTCTGGACGAGCAGCTCGCCCAGGTGGGCACCCGCTTCCCGGAGAGCCTGGAGCACCGGGGCCGGCTGCCGGACGACCACGACGGCGACGAGCACGGCGACACCCGCCGTCAGGCCACGGGCACCTTCGGCGCCCGGCTGCTGAACGGCACGGTCACCAACAAGGGGCTCATCCGCTCGGGCGACCCCTCGGCGGACCTGACCGTCCACCTCACGGCCACGGACCGGGAGCGGCTGGCCGCGGTGCCGGTCGACGGCGGGCCGCACACCGTCGAGCTGTCCGCGCTCCACGCCTACCGGGTCGTCGCCACGGCCGGCCGGGACGGGGACGTGCTGATCGTCGGGCTCCCGCTGGAGCCCGTCCGCACGGCCGTGCACCGCCTGGAACTGGTGTCCGGCGCCGTCTTCGGCCTGGCCCTCGTCGTCACCGGCGTGGCCGGGGCCCTCTGGGTGCGCTGGTCGCTGCGCCCGCTCAGCCGGGTCGCCGCCACCGCCACCCGGGTGAGTGAACTGCCGCTCGCCAGCGGGGAGGTGGCGCTGCCGCCGCGGGCGCCGGAGTCGGACCCGCGCAGCGAGGTCGGCCGGGTCGCGGTGGCCTTCAACCGCATGCTGGGCCATGTCGAGAACGCCCTGACCAAACGCCACGCCAGTGAGGAGCGGCTGCGCCGCTTCGCCGCCGACGCCAGCCACGAGCTGCGCACCCCGGTCGCCTCGGTCCGCGGCCACGCCGAGCTGGCCCTGCTGCACCCGGGCCCGGTGCCACCGGAGATCACCCGGGCCCTGGAACGCATCACCGCCGAGTCCTCCCGCATGGGCGAGATGGTCGACGACCTGCTCCTGCTGGCCCGCCTGGACGCGGGCCGCCCGCTGGAGCGCGGCCCCGTCGACCTCACCCATCTGGTGCTGGACGCGGTGACGGACGCCCGGGCCGCCGGCCCCGAGCACCGCTGGACCCTGGACCTGCCGCAGGAGCCGGTCACGGTGACCGGCGACGCGCACCGGCTGCACCAGGCGGTGGCCAACCTGTTGGCCAACGCCCGTTTGCACACACCCGTGGACACCAAGGTGACGGTGACCCTGGAGACCGGGGGCGGGTCGGCGCTGCTGTCCGTCCACGACGACGGTCCCGGTGTCCCCGCGGACATCCGGGCCCATGTCTTCGAGCGCTTCACCCGCGCCGAGCACCGCCGCCGGCCGGGCGCCCCCGGCGGCGGGGCTGGGCTGGGCCTGTCGATCGTCGCGGCGGTCGTGGAGGCGCAGGGAGGCGGTGTGAGCCTGGAGAGCGGCCCGGGGTCCACGACGTTCACCGTGCGGCTGCCGCTCGCGGACGTCAGTACCGGGTGAGGGCGGTCGGCCCGTCGACGGTGCCGATCGCGATGTGCGGCTCCCGGGCGGGGTCCGCCCACCGCAGCAGCTCGCGCATCGCGTCCTTCGGCACCGACACGCAACCGGCCGTGGCCGCCTGCCCGTTCACGTGCAGGAAGATGCCGGCCCCCCGGCCCCGCACCGGCCGGTCGTAGTTGAAGGCGGTGACGAGCCCGTACGCGTACTGCGTCCCGTAGGAGATCAGGTGCTCGGACTCGGAGGCACGGCAGTCGGCGGGCAGCGGATCGACCCACCGGTTGTACGCCGAGGACGCGCTGTCCTCGCACCACCAGGAGCTGTCCTTCACGGCCCGGTACGGCATGCGGGTCCCGTCCGGCGCCGCCTCGATCCCGAACCCGAACGGAAGGCCGTACAGCCCCGTCGGGGTCGTGTTCGTGCCCTGCTCGCGCGTGGTCCCCTCCACGAGCCCCTTCGCGCCGAACCGGGCCGGCGCGGTCCCGGCCTGGACCCACTGGCCGTCGCGCAGGTCCCACCAGGTGAGCGTCCCCGAGGTCGCGTCGGTGCCCGGGGCCTGGGCGGTGATCAACTGCGTGCCGCCACCCGTGTCCGCCATCAGCGCGGGCAGCGGCTCCGGTCCGCGGCCCGGCGTGAGACCGAGCACGCAGACGGAGGCGGACAGGAGGGCGACGACGACACCGGGGCGCATGGCTCAGACGGTAGACGGCGGCAGCGGGAGCGGCAGCCCGGGTAGTCCGTCCAGGCTCGTCGCCACGTGCTCCTTCTTCTCGAAGTACGCGCTCAGCGAGGCGTCGTCCTCCCGCGCGAACCGCTTCCCGTGCAGGTCGCGGTCCTCCTCGTACGCCATGCGGGGGACGGTGTAGCCGCAGGTGTCCCGCACCAGTTCGGCGTGGACGACGATGATCGCGCGCAGCCCGTGCACGCTCGCGTCGATGCCGGGGAAACGGGTGAGCAGGTCCTTGAAGCGCGGGTCGTCACGGAAGACCGGCTCGCCCCGGCCGTGCACCCGCACGATGGTGGGCGGTCCCTGGAAGGCGCACCACATCAGGGTGATCCGCCCGTTCTCCCGCAGGTGCGCGATGGTCTCGGCGTTGGACCCGGCGAAGTCCAGGTAGGCCACCGTCAGTTCGTCGAGCACCGCGAAGGAGCCCTTGAGGCCCTTGGGGGAGAGGTTCACGGTGCCGTCGCCGGACAGGGGAGCGGTCGCGGTGAAGAAGAGGGGCTGCTCCTCGATGAACGTCCGGAGCCTGCCGTCTATGCGCTCATACGTCTTTCCCATGTTCCGTGATTATCCGCGCAACTCCGTTGTTTTGCCTAACAAATTGACTGCGACGGAGCGTTCCGGAGGCTTCCGGAACGTTCCGGACCCACCGCGGGGCCGCCCCGGCCGGCGCTGCTGCGGGGCGGCCCCGGCTGCCTGTCACGTCACTTGGTGAGCGTGCAGGCGGCCAGCGAGTCCAGGCCGGTGGGCTTGGTGCCCTTGCGGCCGATGGAGATGGCGATCCGGTCGATCGTCGAGACGCGCTTGTCCTTGAGCGGGCCGAGGATCGCGTTGTTGACGAAGTTGGGGCCGCCCTGGCCGACGGTGTTCTTCAGGCGGGTGTTGGCCTCCTGGATCTGCGTCTGGAGCAGGGCGAGGTTGCGGTTCACCTCGGCCTGCGCGGAGGCCGGCACGGCCGGCAGCTTCGAGGCGACGTCCGGGCAGGTGATCGTGCCCGCCCCGGTGTTGCCGTTCGCCGCGTTGGCGTTGGCGTTCGCGTTGGCGTTGGCGTTCGCCTTGCCAGGCCGCTGGTTCCCGGCGTTGCCCGACTGCTGGTTCCCGGCGTTGCCCGACGCCTGGCCGCCGCCGGTGTTCGCGGCGCCGCCCCCGCTCAGGGTGCAGGGGGCGAGCGCGTCGAGGCCCGTCGGCTTGGCCGCCGTCCGTCCGATGGCCGTGGCCATGCGGTTGATGGTCGAGATGCGCTTGTCCTTGAGCGGGCCGAGGATCGCGTTGTTGACGAAGTTGGGGCCGCCCTGGCCGACGGTGTTCTTCAGGCGGGTGTTGGCCTCCTGGATCTGCGTCTGCAGCAGGGCGAGATTGCGGTCGATCTCGGCCTTCGCCGAGGCCGGCACGGCGGGCAGCTTCGAGGCGACGTCCGGGCAGGTGATGGTGCCGACGCCGGTGTTGCCGCCGGCCGCCAGGGTGCGGGCGGAGTTGCCGCTGTCGCTCTTGCCGGGCGTACCGGCGAGGGCGGAGCCCGCGATCACCGCGCCGGAGAGCGCCACGGCGGCGGCGCCGCCGATGAGCGCGACGCGACGCTTGTTGTGCTTCGGAAGAGCCCTGGACATGCGGATGCCTCACTTGGGTCGGGGGTGGGTCTGGACGAGCTGTGGTCGACGCGGCGCCTGCGTTCGCAGTGAGGTACGGGAAAGCGGTTTCACCTGTTCAACGTTCCTGTGAAATCCCCTCCGACCGCGGTGGCGATTGACGAACCATGCAGAGTTCTGCATACTCATGCATGTCAGCGAATGCACTGTGAGGAGAAACCCGTGACCGAGCGCGTCGTACTCGCCTACTCAGGCGGTCTGGACACCTCCGTCGCCATCGGCTGGATCGCCGAGGAGACGGGCGCCGAGGTCATCGCCGTTGCGGTCGACGTCGGCCAGGGCGGCGAGGACCTGGACGTCATCCGCAAGCGCGCCCTCGCGTGCGGCGCCGTCGAGGCCGAGGTCGCGGACGCCAAGGACGAGTTCGCCGACGAGTACTGCCTCCCGGCGATCAAGGCCAACGCCCTCTACATGGACCGCTACCCGCTGGTCTCCGCCCTCTCCCGGCCGACGATCGTCAAGCACCTCGTCGCCGCCGCCAAGAAGCACGGCGCCACCACCGTCGCCCACGGCTGCACCGGCAAGGGCAACGACCAGGTCCGCTTCGAGGCCGGCATCGTCGCCCTCGCCCCCGACCTCAAGTGCATCGCCCCGGTCCGTGACTACGCGATGACCCGGGACAAGGCGATCGCCTTCTGCGAGGCCAAGCAGCTCCCGATCGCCACCACCAAGAAGTCCCCGTACTCCATCGACCAGAACGTCTTCGGGCGCGCCGTCGAGACGGGCTTCCTGGAGGACATCTGGAACGCCCCGATCGAGGACATCTACGAGTACACGTCCAACCCGGCCGTGCCGCGCGAGGCCGACGAGGTGATCATCACCTTCAAGGAGGGCGTCCCGGTCGCCATCGACGGCAAGCCCGTCACCGTGCTGCAGGCCATCCAGCAGCTCAACGAGCGCGCCGGCGCCCAGGGCATCGGCCGGATCGACATGGTCGAGGACCGCCTCGTCGGCATCAAGTCCCGCGAGGTGTACGAGGCTCCGGGCGCGATCGCCCTGATCACCGCCCACCAGGAGCTGGAGAACGTCACCGTCGAGCGCGAACTCGCCCGCTACAAGCGGCAGGTCGAGCAGCGCTGGGGCGAACTGGTCTACGACGGCCAGTGGTTCTCCCCGCTCAAGCGCGCCCTGGACGGCTTCATCAACGAGGCCAACCAGCACGTCTGCGGCGACATCCGGATGACCCTGCACGGCGGCCGCGCGGTCGTCACCGGCCGGCGCTCGGAGTCGTCCCTGTACGACTTCAACCTCGCCACCTACGACACCGGCGACACCTTCGACCAGGCGGCGGCCAAGGGCTTCATCGACATCTACAGCCTGTCGTCGAAGATCGCCGCCAAGCGGGACCTCGCCTGAGGCGCCGGTTCACCTCACACGCACTAGCCTGACAACCGCCTCCTCACTTCCGAACAGTGGGGAGGCGGTCGCACATGACGATCTCCCGAGGAGCGACGCAAGTGAGCAGCAACAGCGGTGACGTACGGCTCTGGGGCGGCCGTTTCGCCGACGGTCCCGCCGAGGCCCTGGCGAAGCTGTCCGCGTCCGTCCACTTCGACTGGCGGCTCGCGCCCTACGACATCGCCGGCTCCCGTGCCCACGCGCGCGTGCTGAACAAGGCGGGCCTGCTCACGGACGACGAGCTGAGCCGGATGATCGCCGGGCTCGACCAGCTCGAGGCGGACGTCGCGGACGGTTCCTTCGTGGGCACGATCGCCGACGAGGACGTCCACACGGCCCTGGAGCGGGGTCTCCTGGAACGCCTGGGCCCGGACCTCGGCGGCAAGCTGCGCGCCGGCCGCTCCCGCAACGACCAGGTGGCGACCCTCTTCCGGATGTACCTGCGCGACCACGCCCGGATCATCGGCGGCCTGATCGCCGACCTCCAGGACGCCCTGATCGGCCTGGCGGAGGCCCACCCGGACGTGGCGATGCCCGGCCGCACCCACCTCCAGCACGCCCAGCCGGTGCTCTTCGCCCACCACGTCCTGGCGCACGCCCAGGCGCTGTCCCGGGACGCCGAGCGACTGCGCCAGTGGGACGAGCGCACGGCCGTGTCCCCGTACGGCTCCGGCGCCCTGGCGGGCTCCTCCCTCGGCCTGGACCCGGAGGCGGTCGCGCAGGATCTCGGCTTCGAGCACGGCAGCGTCGGCAACTCGATCGACGGCACGGCCTCCCGGGACTTCGTCGCCGAGTTCGCCTTCATCACCGCGATGATCGGCGTCAACCTCTCCCGGATCGCCGAGGAGGTCATCATCTGGAACACGAAGGAGTTCTCCTTCGTGACCCTGCACGACGCGTTCTCCACCGGTTCGTCGATCATGCCGCAGAAGAAGAACCCGGACATCGCCGAGCTGGCCCGCGGCAAGTCCGGCCGACTGATCGGCAACCTGACCGGGCTGATGGCGACCCTGAAGGCCCTGCCCCTCGCCTACAACCGTGACCTCCAGGAGGACAAGGAGCCGGTCTTCGACTCCTGCGACCAGCTCGAGGTCCTGCTCCCGGCCTTCACCGGCATGATGGCGACCCTCACCGTGCACCGCGAGCGCATGGAGGAGCTGGCCCCGGCCGGCTTCTCGCTCGCCACGGACGTCGCCGAGTGGCTGGTCAAGCAGGGCGTGCCGTTCCGCGTGGCCCACGAGGTCGCGGGGGAGTGCGTGAAGGTCGCCGAGGCCGAGGGCAAGGAGCTGGACGAGCTGACCGACGAGCAGTTCGCCAAGATCTCCGCCCATCTCACCCCGGAGGTCCGCTCGGTCCTCAACGTCCCGGGCGCCCTCGCCTCCCGCAGCGGCCGCGGCGGCACGGCACCCAGCGCGGTCGCAGTCCAGTTGGCCGAGGTCAAGGCCGACGTGGCGGCCCAGCACGCCTGGGCCACGGCCAGGCAGGCGTAAGCAGCCGCTCCACCCACCGCCCGACAGGGCCCGGACATCCCGTCCGGGCCCTGTGTGCTGCCCGGCCGGTGCCGCCCGCTCCGATAACGGATGGGATTCGGCCAGTGGCCGAAACCTTGACGCACGTCTACCCGGAGGTAACTATTCCGCTTACCGGTCGGCATGGCCGAACGCCGGTCGATCACCGCCCCCGCACGAAAGGGACGCCATGCGCGCCGCACGAACACGACGGACAGCCCGCCTCCTCGCCGTCACCGCGGCGGCCGCGCTCTGCGCCCTCGGCCTCACGGCCCCCGCGAGCGCCGCCGACACCCCGCCGCCCGGCGCCAACGACTGGTCCTGCAAGCCCGACTCGGCACATCCCCAGCCCGTCGTCCTGGTCAACGGCACCTTCAAGACCTCGTACGAGAACTGGCTGACCCTGTCACCCGCGCTCGCCCGGGCCGGATACTGCGTCTTCTCCTTCGACTACGGCGATCTGGAGACCGCCCCGATCCCGGACTCGGCGGCCGAGCTGCGCGACTTCGTGGCCGCCGTGCTCGGCGCGACCGGCGCCGGCAAGGTCGACATCGTCGGGCACAGCCAGGGCGGCATGATGCCCCGCTACTACGTCAAGTTTCTCGGCGGCGGCGCCCTGGTCGACGACCTGGTCGGCATCGTGCCCTCCAACCACGGCACCACCAACCCGCTCGCCCTCGCGGCCGGCGCCACCGTGTGCCCCTCGTGCGTCGACCAGACCGCCGGCTCGGACTTCCTGCAGAAACTCAACTCCGACCCGGAGGCGCCGGGCGGGCCCGACTACACGGTCGTCGCGACCAGGTTCGACGAGGTCGTGGTGCCGTACACCAGCGCCTTCCTCGACGGCCCCGCCTCCCATGTCACCGACGTGCTGCTGCAGGACCGCTGCCCGCTCGACCTCACCGAGCACGACCAGGCGCCCAAGTCCCCGCTGGTCGAGCAGTGGGTGCTGAACGCCCTGGGCCGCCGGGGGCCGGCCGACCCCGCCTTCGTGCCACGCTGCGTCAGCGCGGGCTGAACCGCCGCGAGCTGGGTAGATTGGTGCGGGACACCCCCTCAGCCGATCGCGCAGGGAGCCCCCCATGCCGTTCAGCCGCCTGGCCGCCGCGACCACGCCCACCGCGCACCTCGGACTCGGTCTGGCCGCCGTCGGCCGGCCGGGCTACATCAACCTCGGCCGGGAGGACGACCTCCCGGCCGACCGCACCGTGGACGCGCTGCGCGCCCGCACCCACGAACTCCTCGACGCCGCCTACGCCCAGGGCGTGCGGTACGTCGACGTGGCCCGATCCTACGGCCGTTCGGAGGAGTTCCTCGCCGACTGGCTGAAGGCCCGCCCGGACGTCGACGACGTGGTCGTCGGCAGCAAGTGGGGCTACACCTACACCGCCGGCTGGTCCGCCGACGCCGAACAGCACGAGGTCAAGGACCACGGTCTGGCGACCTACGAGCGCCAGCGCGCCGAGACCGACGCCCTCCTCGGCGAGCGGCTGGATCTGTACCAGATCCACTCGGTGACCCCGGACAGCCCGGCCCTCACCGACAAGGAACTCCACGCGCGCCTCGCCGAGGCCGCCGCAGGGGGCCTGACCATCGGCTTCTCCACCAGCGGCCCCGCCCAGGCCGACGCGATCCGCGCCGCGCTCGAGGTCACCGTCGACGGCGAGCCCCTCTTCCGCACGGTCCAGTCGACGTACAACGCCCTCGAGACCTCGGCCGGCACCGCCCTCGCCGAGGCGCACGAGGCCGGGCTGACCGTGATCGTCAAGGAGGGCATGGCCAACGGCCGGCTGGCCGCGCCCCACGCCCCGGACGCGCTGAAGGCCGTCGCCGAGGAGACCTCTCTCGGCTGCGACGCCGTGGCCCTCGCCGTGATCCTGCGCCGGCCCTGGGTCGGGGTGGTCCTCTCCGGCGCGGCGACCGTCGGCCAGCTCGCCTCCAACCTGCACGCGGCCGTCGTGGACCTCGACGACGACCAGCTCACCCGTCTCGCCGCACTGGTGGAGGACCCGCGCGCGTACTGGGAGCGGCGCGGACAGCTGCCCTGGCACTGACGCAACCCTCCGCCGACCAGCGGCGCTGAGTCACGTACGCCTATTGTGAGACATCAATGTCTCACATGGGCTATGCTTGTCTCATGCCCTTGGATCGTGACCATGTGCTGCGCAGCGCAGCCGCCCTGCTGACCCGCAAGTCGACCGCGACGATGGACGAGGTCGCCAAGGCCGCCGGGATCAGCCGGGCCACGCTGCACCGCCACTTCGCCGGACGGGACGCGCTGGTCCGCGCCCTGGAGGCGCTCGGCATCGCCGAGTGCGAGGCGGCGCTGGACACCGCCCGGCTGGACGAGGGCCCGGCGGGCGAGGCCGTCCACCGCCTGGTCCGCGCCATCGAGCCCGCGGCCGGCCTGCTCGCCTTCCTCTACACCGAGAACCAGCTCTTCGAGGGCGAGGGGCAGAACGAGGGCTGGGCCCGCATCGACGTACGGCTCACGGCCCTGTTCCGGCGCGGCCAGGAGAGCGGCGAGTTCCGCATCGACCTGACCCCGGCCTGGCTCACCGAGGCGCTGTACGGCCTGCTGGCCTCCGGCGCCTGGGCGGTGGCGGAGGGCCGGGTGGCCGCCAAGGACTTCACCTACATGATCGTCGAGCTGCTGCTCGGCGGCGCACGCCGCACGCCCGCATGAGCCACGGCGTACCGCGCACCGGCGACGCACGCACGCGTCCGCCACGACCTACGAACGCCTAAGAAGCGAGAGGAATCATGACCAGCACCCTGCAGCCGGCCCGCGTGGCGGAGGCGGAGAAGCGCCCGGGCCGCTGGCTCGCGCTCTCGGTCCTCGTCCTGGCCGTGCTGCTGGTGGCCGTCGACGCCACCGTCCTCGGCCTCGCGACCCCCTACATCAGCGAAGACCTCGACCCCTCCGGCACCCAGCTGCTGTGGATCGGCGACGTCTACTCCTTCGTCATCGCCGGTCTGCTGGTGTCCATGGGCAGCCTCGGCGACCGCATCGGCCGAAAGCGGATCCTGCTCGGCGGCGCCACGGCGTTCGGTGCCATCTCGGTGCTCAACGCCTACGCGAGCACACCGGAGCTGATGATCCTGGCGCGCGCACTGCTCGGTGTCGCGGGCGCCACCCTGATGCCCGCCACCCTCGCCCTGATCCGCAACCTGTTCCACGACCCGCGCGAGCGCAGCCTCGCCGTCGGCATCTGGGGCGCGACGGCCTCCGCCGGCACGGCCGTCGGCCCGATCGCGGGAGGCTTCCTCCTGGAGCACTTCTGGTGGGGCTCGGTCTTCCTGATCAACCTGCCGGTGATGGCGGTGCTGGTCCTCGTCGGCATCCGCACTCTGCCCGAGTCCCGCAACCCGCACCCGGGCCCCTGGGACCTGGTCGGCGTGCTGCTGTCGCTCGTCGGCATGATCGCCGTCGTGTACGCGGTGAAGGAGGCCGCCGCCCACGGCCCGACCTGGCCGGTGCTCGTCACGGGCCTGCTCGGCGCCGCCGCCCTGTACGGGTTCGTCCGCCGCCAGCTCACGCTGCCGGTCCCGCTGCTGGACGTGCGCCTGTTCCGGCGCCGGGGCTTCAGCGGGGCGGTCCTCGCCGACCTGCTGACCGTGCTCGGCATGTCGGGGCTGGTGTTCTTCCTCTCCCAGTACCTGCAACTCGTTCAGGGAAGGCACCCCTTCGAGGCGGGCCTGGCCGAACTCCCCGCCGCCGTGGGCGCGGTGGCGGCGGGCCTGGTCGCGGGCCGCGCGGCGCGCCGCTTCTCGGTCCGGGCGGTGGTCTCGGGCGGCCTGGCGGCGGTCGGCCTGTCCCTGGCCGTGCTCACCACGCTGAACGCGTCGACGGGCTACCCGGTCCTCGGCGCCGCCCTCCTCGTCGTGGGCATCGGCGCCGGCTTCTCCTTCACGGTCACCGCCGACGTGATCCTGGCCGGCGTGCCGAAGGACCAGGCGGGCGCGGCGTCGGCGGTCTCGGAAACGGCCTACGAACTGGGCGCCGCCCTGGGCATCGCCCTCCTCGGCTCCATCGTCACCGGCGCCTACCGCGACTTCGCCGGCCCCACCGGCACCCCGCCCAGCGCGCACGAGTCACTGGGCGCCGCGGTGGAGGCCGCACACACCATGCCGCCCCACACGGCCGGCCAGATGCTCACCGCGGCCCGCGAGGCCTTCGTCCACGGCCTGCACCTGGCCTCGGGCGCGGGAGCGGCAGTCCTCCTGGCGACGGCGACGGCGGCGTGGTTCCTGCTGAAGGAACAGAAGCTGGAAGGCGCCGACTGAGCAGAGCCGGCCGGCGGCGCTCAGGCGGCCTTGGCCTTCGTGGCGTACATGTCCACGTACTCCTGGCCGGACAGCCGCATGACCTCGGCCATCACGGAGTCGGTCACCGCCCGCAGCACATACCGGTCCCGGTCCATCCCGTCGTACCGGGAGAACTCCAGGGCCTCACCGAACCGCACCGTCACGCGCCCCGGGCGCGGAATCCCCCGCCCGCCCGGCTGCAGCTTGTCCGTCCCGATCATCGCGAACGGCACCACCGGCGCCCCGGTCATCAGCGTCAGCCGGGCGATGCCGGTGCGCCCCCGGTACAGCCGGCCGTCGGGCGACCGGGTGCCCTCGGGGTAGATCCCGAAGATCTTCCCCTCCTCGAGGATCCGCCGCCCGGTCATCAGCGCGGCCACGCCCCCGCTCGCCCCGTCCCGGTCGACCGGGATCATCCCGACGCCGGTGAAGAACCACGCCATCAGCCGGCCCTTGACGCCCTTGCCGGTGACGTACTCGTCCTTGCCGATGAAGAAGACCTGCCGCTTGGTGACGAGGGGCAGCACGATCGAGTCGATGAACGTGAGGTGGTTGCCCGCGAGGATGACGGGTCCGTCCCCCGGGATGTGCTCCACGCCCTCCACCTGTGGGCGGAACATCAGGCGCATGATCGGTCCGAGCACTGCCTTGATGAGCGCGAAGCGGGACAACGGGTCCTCCGGCGTCGAGAGGGGTCGGTATGAGTCTGTGCAGGTGAGGACATTACTCGCGGCTCCGGGGGAAGCGCACATCGGGTTCGCCCGGTTCACCGATGTCTTACGTACTGTTGACGCTGGTTTACCTGCGGTGGCGCCGGTGACGCCCGGGCGGCGGTGTGACGGACATCGCGCGAGGCCGGTGCCGCCCCGGCCGCCCGGCGGCGCCGACGGGCCGTCACATCGCGTCCCGCACCGGACATCCGGCGTCACCCGGGTGTTCGAACCGAGGTCTCCCGCCGGTCATCCGAACGCCCCTACGATCGGCCCGCACCGAACACCCGACGGCAGGAGGGCGCGCATGGACAGCGACCGGGCGAACGAGCAGACGCAGGGAACCGGACGGCGGGCGCTCCTCGGCGCCGCGGTGCTCGGCGCGGGCGGAGCGGTCCTCGGACTGCCCGGCACCGCCACTGCCGCCGGAGCCCGGGCAGCCGGAGCGGGCGGGCACGGGGGCCGCGGGCTGAAGAGCCTCCCGGTGCCGACGATCATCGGCCACCGGGGCACCGCCGGCTACCGTCCCGAGCACACCTTCGGCTCGTACGACCTGGCCCTCGACCTCGGTGCCGACGTCGTGGAGGCCGGCGACCTGGTGCCCACCAAGGACGGCCACCTCGTCTGCCGGCACGAGCCGGAGATCGGCGGCACCACCGACGTGGCCGCGCACCCGGAGTTCGCGGACCGCAAGACCACCAAGGTCCTCGACGGCGTCCCCACCACCGGCTGGTTCACCGAGGACTTCACGCTCGCCGAGCTGAAGACGCTGCGTGCCGTCGAGCGCATCCCGGCCAACCGGCCGCACAACACCCTCTACAACGGGCGCTGGGAGATCCCCACCTTCGAAGAGGTCCTGAAGTGGCAGGACGAGCAGACCCGCAGGCGCGGGAGGCAGGTCTGGATCTACCCCGAGACCAAGCACCCCACCTACTTCCGCAAGCTGGGCCTCGGCCTGGAGGAGCGGGTGGCGAAGCTGCTGCGCAGGCACGGCAAGGACGGCCGCGACGCGCCGGTCATCGTGCAGTCCTTCGAGCCGACCAGCATCCAGAGGCTGAACCGGCTCGTGGACAACCCGCTCGTCGTGCTGCTCTCCTCGGCCGACAGCCGCCCCTACGACTTCGTCGAGGCCGGCGACCCGCGCACCGTCGCCGACCTGATCACACCCGGGGGCCTGCGGGAGATCGCCGGCTACGCCCAGGGCATCGGCCCGACGCTGGACCTGGTCATCCCCAAGAAGGCCGACGGCACCCTCGGCACGCCGACCACCCTGGTCGCCGACGCGCACAAGGCGGGCCTCGTGCTGCACCCGTACACCATGCGCAACGAGAACCCGTTCCTGCCGGCCGAGTACCGCAAGGGCAGTGCGGCGGACGCCTACGGCGACGTGTTCGGCGCCTACCGGACCTACTTCGCGACCGGCATCGACGGCGTCTTCACCGACAACGCCGACACCGGCCTGCTCGCCCGCGCCGACTTCCTGACCCGCTGAGCCCTCGTCAACCGTTCGGCCCGCCGCACCTCGTTCGGGCTCACTCCGTGCCGCCCCGGCAACCCGCCGCCGGGGCGGCGCGTCGTTCCGCACATGACGCACGACCTGGTAGCCGCCCTGCGGCCCCTGCTCACCGCCGAAGCCAGTGCCGAGGCGCCTGCCTCCGGGAGCGAACCGGGCGACTTGGAGCAGGCCGTCTGGCTCCGCCTGCTGGAGCGTCTGCGCGCCGACGGGCCCCCGCCGGACCCGCAGGACTGGCTGCGCAAGGCGGTCCGGGCCGAGGCGCGCCGCAGCCGCCGTACCACCCGTCTCGAACGGCCGTACGGCGTCGAGCCGGCCGACGAGGCCCGGCCCGGCCCCGAGCAGGCCGCCCTCGCCGCCGCCCGGTACCGCGCCCTGCGCGAGGCGGTGCGCCGGCTGCCCGGCCGCTGCCCCGGCCTGCTGGAGGCGCTGCTCTCGCCGAAGGACCTGACATACCGGGAGATCGCGGGGGAGTTGGGTATCTCACAGGGCAGTCTGGGACCGGAACGCTCCAGATGTCTGGGATGTCTGCGACGTTTGCTCACACCGGAGGTTGCGGCCCGCGAAGGGCGGGGATAGGAGTGAGGGACGACCGGTGATCAGGTGAGCGGGAGGCATGCGCACATGGGCATGAGCGTGACCATCTCGGGGGCGACCGAGCACGACGCGGAGCAGATCTTCAGGCTCCAGTACCTCTGCTTCCAGAGCGAGGCGGCGCTGTACGGCAACTACCGCATCGATCCGCTCGTCCAGAGCCTCGACTCCGTCCGCCAGGAGGTCGCCGCCGACTGCGTCTTCGTCGCCCGGCTCGGCGACGAGGTGGTCGGCTCGGTGCGCGGCAAGGTGACCGAGGACGGCGCCGCCGCCATCGGCAAGCTGTGCGTCCACCCCCGCCTGCAGGGCCACGGCATCGGCGCCCGGCTGCTCCGCGCCGCCGAGACCGCCCTCGCCGAACAGCGCGGCGCCACCCGCTTCCGCCTGCACACCGGCCACCGCAGCGAGGGCAACCTGCGGCTGTACCGGCGCGTGGGCTACCAGGCGGTGGGTCGCTCCAAGGGCGCCGACGGCGTGGAGATGATCGTCCTGGAGAAGCAGGTCCCCACCGGCTCGTACGCGGCGACCGCCTGACGCCGTACCGGCGTGCGGGGACCCCGCGTCCCCGCACCCGATCGCGGATCAACTCCCTTACCTCCGTGCGCTTTCGTGCCACCATGGGACCGGAGCGAATGGGGGGACGCGGTGGCGACCGACAGCCCGTTGCCGGACCTGGACGCGGTGAGGGCCCTCTTACGGGGCGCCCCCGACGAGAAGCTGCTGCAGCGGTACGCCGAGGCGGCCGAAGTGCCGCGCGCCGGCAGGCGGGCCGCCGGCGGCAGGTACCCGTTCGAGACGGCCACCGACCTGCTCACCGTGGGGCAGATCTGGATCGGCCTCCCCCGGCTGCACGGCGAGGAGGCCGACGCCCCCGGCCACCGGGCGGCCCCGACCGAGGCGGACGCCGTGCCGCGGGCGCTGCTCGCCGGCGCGCCGTCCGGCGCCGACGAGGCCGAGGAGCCGGCCGCCCTCATCACCCGGACCCGTCACGCCCTGACAGCGGACCGGCACGGGAAGGCCGAGGACGAGTCCACCGCCCGCCTGATGCACGCCTTCCACCAGGGCATCCGGGAGGGCCTGAGCAAGCCCCGGGCCCTGCGCGCGGCCCAGCGGGCCGCCCTGGACGCGGGCGACCTGCCGCTGCAGCGGGCACCGTTCGTCCTCACCTGCGGACGGGACGCGCAGACACCGGACCAGACCCGCCCGGCGGAGCCGCATTGAGAACCAGAGCCATCGTCGTCGGTATCGACACCTACGCCCACAAGCCGCTGACCAGCGCGGTCAGTGACGCCGAAGCCTTCGCCGACCGCCTGGTCGACCTCGGGCTCGCCCGGCCGCCGGAGATCCGCCTGCTGCGCGACGAGGAAGCCACCCGGCACCGGCTCGGCGCCGAGCTGAAATCCGTCTACGACGACTGGCGCGGACTGGACCGGCTGGTGTTCTACTTCTCCGGCCACGGGCTGCTCGCCCCCGTCGACGCCGCCCGCGCCGTCTACTGCACCGCCCTGCTCCCCGTGGACGTCGAGGACCCGGCGCGCGACGCCCACCTGCTGCTCCACCTCGACGAACTGCGCTCCCGGCTGCGCCGGGCGGGCCCGCCCGAGCAGTACCTCTTCGTCGACGCCTGCCGCGACCTCGCCCTCGACGAGGAACCGGCCAACGTGCCGCCGCTCGGCTGGCCCGCCGGCCCTCAGCCGTCCGGCCCGCCGAACGCGCAGGCCACACTGCACGCCGTGGCCCCCGGCGGCATCGCGCAGGGCGTCAAGAACGGGCTCGGTGTCTTCACCGGCGACCTGCTGCGCGCCCTGACTCCCGCCAGCGCGGCCGCCACCTGGTCCGACGACCACGGCGACTACGTCGTCACCATGGAGTCCCTGCGCGACCACCTGCGCGCCGAGGCGGCCGGGCGCCTGCGGGACCAGCCCCGGTGGCAGCGCAGCTACCGGCTGCCCGAGCTGGACGTGGCCGACCCCTCGCCCGGGGCGCTGCTGACCGGCGTCGAGCCGCCGCGCGGTTCGCTGACCGTCGTCATCGAGCCGGAACACGCCGCCGCATCCACGCAGGTGCACCTGGCCCGGCAGCGCAACGAACTGGCGGCCCCCCGCTGGCCCCCGGTGAAGAGCGGCGACGCGGTGCTCGTCGAGCCGCAGCGCTACGAACTCGTCGCCCGCACCCGCGGCGGCACGGCCGTTGCGGAGCCGCGGTGGATCGACGGACGCACGGACACGGTCGCCCTCGTGCGGGTGGTCGTCCCCGGTCAGCTCCTCCCGGAACAGCAACCGGAGAACGGCCCGGGCGTCGCCCTCGCCCGCGACGGCATGATGCTCCGTGACACCGGCGACCCCGTCGGCACCGGCCGGGCACACGTGACCGCGCTCGATCCGCGCACCGTCATCACGGTGCGCAGCCTGGAACCGCCCGGCGTGCGCGAGACGGCGACCGGCACCTTCGACCGGCCGCTGCCGCCCGGCTTCTACCGGGTCGAACTGCGCCTCGGGGCCGAGGAGATCAGCGCCGTCGACACCGAGATCACCCCCGGCCGCACCCTGACCGTCCGGCCGACGGCACCGTCCACACCGCTGCTGCGGTCCCTGGCACCGCTCACGGACCGGCTGCGGGCCGGCCTCGGCGCCCCGGCCGCCCTGCCCCCGACCCTCACGGCCGCGACCGTCCTCAGCGCGCTCGGCGCCTACGGCCCCGCGTCCCTCGGCGCGCCGGGCGACCCGGGAGACTGGGGCACGGCCCGGCTGCGCGTCGCCCTCGCGGTGGAGGGGGAGGACGACGCATGGCACCTGGAACGGTCCGCGCTGCTGCGCTCGCTGACCTGCCGGACGGCCACCGGCCCCGCCGACGGGATCCCGGTGCCGCTGACGGCGCTCGCCACCCCGGCCGGTGACGGACCGCGCGTGCTCCTCGGCGCCGCCCAGCCGCCGGGGACCGCCTTCACCGTGCGGGTGGACTCGCCGCACACCGGCCGCTTCGACATCCCCGCCGCAACCGCACCGGACCACGTCACCGTGGTGACCCTCGTCCTGCGCCCCGACGGCACCGTCGACCTCGGCCAGCACCTCCTGCCGGCCGGCGGCGGCCGGGTGCTCGCCGACCTCGGTCCCGGCTCCGGCACCGAACTGCTGCGCGAACTGCACGTCGCCCGGGCCCTGTTCGCCACCCGGGAGCTGATCGCCGCCGCCGACCCCGCCCGCGACCTGCTGCCCCACGACCTGCTCCGGGGCGTACCGGCCGACCCGCTGGTCGCCTGCATGGCCTACTACGCGTGGCGGGACGCCGCGACGCAGGAGCACCCCGAGGCCGCTCTGCAGGCGTTCCTGCACGCCGACCGGCTGCGTCGGCGGTTCCCGGAACTGCCGGACACCTGGTCCGTCACCGCCCTGGACCGCCTGCCCGACCCCGACGGCATCCGGCGCGGCCGCCCCCTGCTCGCGCGCAGCCTGGCCGTCACGGGCCCGGCAGACCCGCCCCCGGCCACCGCCGATGCGGCCCGCCCGGGCGTCGCCGGTCCGCACTCCGCCTCCGCCGAGGCCGCGTCCCGGGCGTCCGGGCGTCCGGCGGAGCCCGCACCGCACACCGTCTGGTCCGCGACGTGGCATGCGCCCGCGCCTCCGGACGGTCCGAACCCGGGAGGACGATGAACCTCGCAGACACGTTCCGGAAGCAGGGCACCCAGATGTTCTGGCAGCGGCTGCCGGACGACCAGGTGCCCGACCGGGAGTCCGGTCCCGTCATCGAGGCCGACGAGGCGTATCTGATCGTCCGGCTGACCGAGATGTACCTCGGCCGCAGCCGCACCCTGTGGCGCAAGACGTACCCGATGGTGCACGGCTGGGTCACCACGGCGGACTCCGAGGAACACACGGTCGCCGGACCCGGTCAGCTCCAGGGACTGGCCTCCGGGGACCTGGACCGGGTCCTGGTCCTCAACAGCCGGCTGGCCGGGCCCACCCCGTTCACCGGCGGTGACGTCGACCTGATCGTCGGCCTGTACTCGGTGCCCGGCGACGACGCCGCCCAGGCCCTGGTGTCCACCGTCGGGTCGTTCTCCGGCCTGAGCGGGGTCGTGCCGCAGGCCGCCACACAGGTCGTGAGCCTGGTGAAGTCCTCGGTGGAGAACATCCTGCGGCTGAACGCCACCACCCTGCAGCTCGGCGTGAGCGACAGCTTCTTCGCCGACAACCCGCTGCGCGCCGGGTTCCACGTCGGCATCGGCGCCGAGGCCGGCTCCGTCGACCCCGCCCGGCTCTGGCTGGTGGGCGGGTCGCTGCGCGAAGGACCCGACCCCGTGGTGGCCAAGCCGTACCGCGCACACGACTTCTTCGTCGTCCAGGTGGAACGGCTCGAGACCCGGCCCGACTGGGCGGCCCTGCCGGGCATCGCCTCCTTCAGCGACGAGTTCGCGGCGGTGCTCGCCGACGGTACGGCCACGGCGGCGAAGCGGGAGCGGCTGGGACTGCTCTGGCCCGGCTTCGTCGCCGCCCTGACCGCCTCGCCGCACCTGACCGCGCGCCAGGCCCGCACCATCGGGGCCGACGTGGCCGAGGACCTCAAACTCCGGTTGAAAGCCCTGGACGAGGGCAACCCCTTCGAGGACAAGTCCGCCGCACCGGACGGGAGCGAGTGGGACCCGGCCCGGTTCGACCTGGCGACCGTGCCCGACCGCATCGCGCCGCCCGACGCCGGCCTGCCCGTCGACCCCTTCGCGTGAGCCGCCGCCCGGCCGCCCCGGGCGGCCGGGCGCATCCGCACCTGAGCACCGGCACACGAGAACGCCTCGACGAGGGCGTGACGCATCTGCTGCGCTCCATCGAGCCGACCGACCCGACAACCGCCGCCACACCCTCACCTCCGACTCCGTCGACGTCGACGAGGCCAGGCGACCTGGACGACCTGGAGGAGGCCATGGCTCTTGAGGGGGAGCTGTGAGGCGCGGTGCGGACGCCGGTCAGGCCGCCGGGTGGGCGGTGCGGGAGCCGGCCCTGCGCAGCCAGTACAGCGCCGTCAGCGGCAGCAGCACCGGGATGAAGACGTATCCCATGCCGTACTGCGACCACACGGTCGCGTCCGGGAAGGCCGACGGCTCGACCACCGTCCACGTGCCCACGATCAGCACACCCGCGAGCTCCGCGGCGCAGCACACCAGCGCCGCCCGGCGCGCGGTCTCGCCGCCCCGGATCAGCGTGTACGTGATGAAGCCGTACACCAGGCCCGCCAGCGCCGACAGGGAGTAGGCGAGCGGTGCCCGGCCGAAGTCCGTCGCGATCTGGTACGCCGAGCGTGACACCGCGCCGACGACCATCACGCCGTAGAACCAGACCAGCAGCATGCCCGGACCGCTGATCAGCCGGGCCGGCTTCTCCTCCACCGCCGTCACCTCAGCCTCCCCAGATGTCGTAGAGCCGCACTTCGAGGACGGCCAGCACCACACAGCCGGCCGCCACCGTCACCGAGCCCCAGCGCGTGCGCTCGGCCAGCGACATGAAGCCCGCCGCCGGAATGCACGCGAACGCGCCGAGCAGATAGGCGACGAAGATCGTCGTGCCCTGTTCCGGCTTCTCGCCCCGCGCCAGCTGCACGATGCCGACCACGAGCTGGACCACGGCCAGCAGGGACACCACGGCCATGCCGATGAAGTGCCAGTCCTTGGTCGGCTGGTCCCGGTAGCCGGCCCAGCCGCACCAGGCGGCGAGCAACAGCGCGGCGACTCCGGTCACCAGCGTCAGGGCGTTGAGCATGCAGCGACCCTATTACGGCGGAATGGCCGGGACGCCGCCGACCCCGTCGTACGCCGGAGGGCCGAGGTCGTGACGATCCGAGCAGCTCGAGGTCGCCGGCGTGCCGAACGGCGGAGTACGGCTCCTGCCCGGCACCCGGCACCCGGCACCCGGCACCACCCGGCGCCTGGCGGCCGGCACGACCACCGTGGCGTTGGCCACAACCCACCGCGCCGAGGAGCTGGACGCCGACATGGTGATGAACGACCTGTCGGCCCTGTCGGCACTGGCCACCGACGGCGGAGTGATGATCTCCCCGCCGCGACCGAGTCCCGGCCGAGGCTGTCCATGACTGTCCAGCATGCGGACAGCGGCGGCCTGTCAGCACCGTACGTCTGGTTTACTGATCGCATGACCACGACGAGCAACCGCACCCCTGCGACCGAGGCGACCATGACGCCCGGTGCTCGCTGTATGTGTCGAATGTGCGCCTTCTAGAGGGCCCCCGCACCACCTGAGCCTCGCGCCCCGAAGCGAGAGCCGTGGCCTGTCCACCCGCCCGCTCCGCGGCGGGGCGGACCGACGCCGCCCAGCGCACACGACGTTCTCCCCGGTTCCTCGCGCCCGCGAGAACCGTGCCGCGTCCCTGACCGAATGCCATGCATGCACCCGTGCCCGGGCACACCCACGCCCGCGCACTCGACAGTGACGGAAACCCACGTGATCACCACCTCGGGCCTCACCAAGGTCTACCGCTCCCGCGGCCGCGAGGTCACCGCCCTCGACGGCGTCGATCTCCATGTCCGCGAAGGCGAGGTCTACGGCGTCATCGGCCAGTCCGGCGCCGGCAAGTCCTCCCTGATCCGCTGCGTCAACCTGCTGGAACGCCCCACCGCCGGCACGGTGACCGTCGCCGGCCGGAACCTCACCGCGCTCGCCGGACGCGGCCCGCGCGCCGGACGGGAACTGCGCCGCGCCCGCAGCCGCATCGGCATGGTCTTCCAGCACTTCAACCTGCTGTCCTCGCGCACCGTGCAGGACAACGTCGAACTGCCGCTGGAGATCCTCGGCCGGTCCGGCAGGGAACGCTCCCGCAAGGCGCTGGAACTGCTCGACCTGGTCGGCCTCGCCGACAAGGCCAAGGCCTACCCCGCCCAGCTCTCCGGCGGCCAGAAGCAGCGCGTCGGCATCGCCCGCGCCCTCGCCGGCGACCCCGAGGTGCTGCTCTCCGACGAGGCCACCAGCGCCCTCGACCCCGAGACCACCCGCTCCATCCTCCAGCTCCTGCGCGACCTGAACCGGCAGTTGGGCCTCACCGTCCTGCTCATCACCCACGAGATGGACGTCGTGAAGTCGGTCTGCGACTCCGCCGCCCTCATGGAGCGCGGCCGGATCGTGGAGTCCGGCACGGTCAGCGAGCTGCTGGCCACCCCGGGCTCCGAACTGGCCGCCGCCCTCTTCCCGGTGGGCGGCGAGGCCACGGGCACCGACCGCACCGTCCTCGACGTCACCTTCCAGGGCGAGGCCGCCCAGCCGGTCATCTCCCAGCTCTCACGCACCTACAACATCGACATCTCGATCCTCGGCGCCGCCATCGACACCGTCGGCGGACTGCAGATCGGCCGCATGCGCATCGAACTGCCCGGCCGCTACGAGGACAACGTGGTGCCGGTCGGCTTCCTGCGCGAACAGGGGCTGCAGATCGACGTCGTGGGCCAGGAGGCCCTGCTGGTGAAGGAAGGTGCCCAGTGACCTGGTCCGAGATGCAGCCGCTGCTGTCGCAGGCGTGTACGGAGACCTTCCACATGGTGCTCTGGTCCACCCTCGTCGCCGTCGCCGCCGGCCTTCCGCTCGGCATCCTCCTCGTCCTCACCGACCGGGGCGGGCTGCTGCAGAACGCCGTCGCCAACAAGGTGACCGGCCAGATCGTGAACATCGGCCGGTCGATGCCGTTCATCATCCTGATGGTCGCCCTGATGAGCTTCACCCGCTGGGTCACCGGCACCACCATCGGCACCACCGCCGCGATCGTGCCGCTCGCCATCGGCGGCATCCCGTTCTTCGCCCGCCTGGTCGAGACGGCCGTCCGCGAAGTGGACCACGGTCTCGTCGAGGCCGTGCAGGCCATGGGCGGCAACACCTGGACCATCGTCCGCAAGGTCCTCGTCCCCGAGGCGCTGCCCTCCCTGATCGCCGGCACGACGACCACCGTCATCGCCCTCATCGGCTACTCCGCCATGGCCGGCACGGTCGGCGGCGGCGGCCTCGGCGACCTCGCCGTCCGCTACGGCTACCAGCGCTTCGAGACCGAGCTGATGTGGATCACCGTGGCGATCCTCGCCGTCGTCATCTCGCTCATCCAGTTCGCCGGCGACCTCGCGGCCCGCACCCTGCACAGCCGCGGCGGCCGCTCCGGTGCCGCGCCGAAGCTGCGCCTGCTCAAGGCGAAGGAGCCGGCCGCGGCCGACATCGGCAAGGTCGCCTGAGCACCCTGAACTCCCCGTACGCCCACCCGTCACCCGACCACCGCCCCTCGACGACGGCGCTTCGCGCCGACAGCCCCTGATCCGGGGTCGCACCACCCTTAAGGAAAGGCACTTTTCGTGCGTAACACCGCCAAGCTCACCACCGCCGTTCTCGCCGCCGGAGCCCTCACCCTCGGGCTGACCGCCTGCGGCTCCGAGAAGGGCTCGGGCTCCGCCGATCACAGCGGACCGCTGGTCGTCGCCGCGAGCCCGACCCCGCACGCCGAGATCCTGAACTTCGTCAAGAAGAACCTGGCGAAGAAGGCGGGCCTCGACCTCGAGGTCAAGGAGTTCACCGACTACATCACGCCGAACACGGCCACCGAGGACGGCTCCGTCGGGGCCAACTACTTCCAGAACCAGCCCTACCTCGACGACTTCAACAGCAAGCGCGGCACCCACATCGTGCCCGTCGTCACGGTGCACCTGGAGCCGCTCGGCCTGTACTCCCACAAGGTCAAGAAGGCCGACGAGCTGAAGAGCGGTGCGACCGTCACCATCCCCAACGACGCCGTCAACGAGGCCCGCGCGCTGAAGCTGCTCGCCGCGAACGGCCTCATCACCCTCAAGGACGGCGCCGGCAACGAGGCGACCCCGCAGGACATCACCAAGAACCCCAAGAACCTGAAGTTCAAGGAGGTCGAGGCGGCCCAGACCCCCCGATCCCTGGACGACGTCGACGCCGCCGTGGTCAACGGCAACTACGCCATCTCCGCCGGGCTCAAGCCCGCCGAGGACGCCCTCGTCCTGGAGTCCGCGAAGAACAACCCGTACGGCAACTTCCTCGCCGTGAAGAAGGGCAACGAGAAGGACCCGCGGGTCAAGAAGCTCGCCAAGCTGCTGACCTCGCCCGAGGTGAAGAAGTTCATCGAGGACAAGTACCAGGGCTCGGTCATCCCGTCCTTCTGAGGCCATATCGCCACGCACGGGGTCCGCTTCCTCACACGGGGTGGGCCCCGTCGTGCGATTCGGTGCTTTCATGCTGCATGCTGGGCAGTTCAGCCAGGGCCCCGCACGGTCCTGACGGTGTCTCAAGGACTTTTCCGAAGGTTACGGAGCGGCGCATGACTAGCACCTTCCCCACCATCTCCATCAGCACGGAGCGGTTGGTGCTGCGTCCCCTCGACGAGGACGACGTGCCCGCGCTGGCCGAGATGATGAACGACGAGCAGATCGCCGCCTGGACCGACGTGCCCCAGCCGTTCACCGAGGACGGCGCCCGGCACTGGATCACGAAGTACGCGCCCGCCGAACGCGCCGCCGGACGCGGCCTGGACCTCGCCGTCACCGAGTTCCTCACCCAGCGCCTGGTCGGCATCGTCCAGCTCACGAGGACCGACTGGCACATCCGCGCCACCGAGCTGTCGTACATCATCGCCCCCTGGGCACGCGGCGAGGGCTACGCCTCCGAGGCCGCGCTCGCCACCGCCCAGTGGCTCTTCGGCGACCAGAAGTTCGAGCGCATCGAGATCCGCACCGCCGCCGACAACACCGCCTCGCAGCAGGTCGCGCAGAAGATCGGGTGCATCAGCGAGGGCGTCCTGCGCAACGCCTGCATAGTCCACGTGCGCACCGAGGACGGCACCTGGACCGACGTGCGCACGGACTTCATCGTGTGGAGCCTGCTCCCGGAGGACCTGGAGGGCGCCGACGGGCAGCTCGCCGACACCGGGGGTTTCACCTCGTACTCCGACTGGAACTGACGCCCACGGGGCCCGCGGGGCCGCGTCCCGCGCGCGGACGACCGCTCCACCGGGTACCCTCACGGAGCCCGCCCACGGGCCCGTACCCCTGACGACCTGCGACGACCTGGAGAGAGACGACGATGGCCGACCGGGTCACGGTGATCGGCTGGGACGGCTCGCCGCTGACCGACGCGGCACGCGCCGCCCTCGGCGCCGCCACGCTCGTGGCCGGCGCGGCCCACCACCTGGCGCTTCCCGAGATCCCGCCCGCCGCCGAGCGTGTCCGCCTCGGCAGCGTCGCCCTGGCCGCCCGCCGCATCGCCGCCCACCGCGGCACGGCGGTCGTGCTCGCCGACGGCGACCCCGGCTTCTTCGGCGTCGTACGGACCCTGCGCGCACCGGAGTTCGGCCTCGAGGTCGAGGTGGTCCCCGCCGTCTCCGCCGTGGCCGCCGCCTTCGCCCGCGCCGCCATGCCCTGGGACGACGCCCAGGTGGTCGTCGCCCACCCGCGCACCCTGCGCCGGGCCGTGAACGTCTGCCGCGCCCACACCAAGGTCGCCGTCCTCACCGCGCCGGGTGCCGGGCCCGCCGAACTGGGCCTGCTGCTCGAAGGAGTCCACCGCACCTTCGTCATCTGCGAGGAGCTGGGCACCGAACGCGAACAGGTCACCGTCGTCACCTCGGACAAGGCCGCCGACCACACCTGGCGCGACCCCAACGTCGTCATCGTCATCGGTGGCCCGGCGGCCGCCGAGGGCGGCGGCTGGATCGCCGGACGCGAACCGGGCGCCGGCCCGCGGGGCTGGGTGCAACCGGACGAAGAGTACGCCGCATACGACGCGTACTCCGCGCACGCCGCGTCCGCCGGTGGGCAGGGGTTCGGGCCCGGGCCCGGGCTCGGCGAAGGGGAGACGCAGCTGCTGCGGGCCGCCCAACTCGCCCGCCTCGGGCCGCGCGTCGGCGACCTCGTCTGGGACATCGGCTGCGGCAGCGGGGCGTTCGCCACCGAGGCGGCCCGCGCCGGAGCCGCCGTCATCGCCGTCGACCGGCTCCCCGAGGCCTGCGCCCGCACCGAATCGGCCGCCCGCCGCTTCGGCGTCCAGCTCCAGGTCGTGCAGGGCACCGCCCCCCACATCCTCGAAAACCTGCCCGAACCGGACGTCGTACGGATCGGCGGCGGGGGAGCGGTCGTGGTCTCCGCGGTCGCCGACCGCCGCCCGCAGCGCGTCGTCACCCACGCCGCGACCCGCGACGAGGCCGAAATCATCGGCCGCGGCCTGACCGAACACGGATACCGGGTCGAGTGCGCCCTGCTGCAGTCGGTCGAACTCGACACCAGGGTCTGGACGGAGACCGAGCGGAACGTCGCGTTCCTGCTCAGCGGGGTGATGCCCGACCGCGCCCCGTGATCCGGTAGTCATACCGCGCGCGGTAGGCTGGCCGATCGTTGTACCGCATCCGTGGCCCGGAACTTCGTTCGCCAATGTCCGGAAAACGCGCCCGTTTTGGGGTGGGTGTGGTACGGCGGAACCCGAGGACGCGCAACGTGGCGCAGTCCACAGCGGGCTGTCGCGGATCATGCTGTCGCGATGGCGGAACGGCCGGGACAATGCCACTGAATGGCTTTGTCGCCTTTTTTGGGCGCGTCGTTCGTGCCGCTGGGCACGCACGCTCGTTCTTCACTACGGGGCGGTCGGTGCGCCGTTCCGGGTGAGCTGGTCGTAGAGAAGCACTAACCGATGGGCGAGGGGTACGCATGACCGACACCGGCCAGGTCCCGGGCGAGGGGCAGCCGGAGAGCGCAGGCATGGTGGAACAGCCGGGCGTCCCCGCGCACGGCGCGTACACCTACCTCTCCGAGGCTCCCGCCGAGGACGAAGACCTGCTGCTGCCGGGTGCCCAGGGCGCGTGGGGCAACGAAGTGCCGCCACCGCCCCCGGAGCCGGTCGTCGAGACCGTCCACGAGCCCGGCCCGCACGAGACGGCGGGCCGGGACAGCGGTTCCGTCGACCTCAGCGGGGTACGGCTGCCCAACCCGACGCCGGCGTCCGTGCCGCCGTCGCCGATCCTCTCGGCGCCGCACGACCCGGCGCCCGCCGCGCAGCCGCCGCGCAGGCCGCTGCACCTCGGCCCGCCGATCCCTGACACCTCCGCCAGCCCGGTCCGCTCCCTCGCCGACCGCGGACCCGCGGACGCGCCGGTGCGGCAGCCGGCTCCGGCCGCCGCCCCCGAGTACCTGGACGCGCAGCCCCTGCACGACATGGTCCCGCAGAGCGCGGCCCCCTGGGGTGCCGTCCCCGGGGCCGCGGCCCAGGTCGGCCAGGAGGCCCCGGCTGCGGAAACGGTTGCTCCGCCCGTCGGCGCACCGGGCCCGGCCCAGGCGGCGGTGGCCCGCCTGGCCGCCCAGGCGACCGTCGTGCACGGCCACGACGGGGTCCAGCCGGCCCATGGGCACGACGGCGTGTACGGCACCGAGACGGCCCTCGTCGCTCAGGCGCCGGAACAGGGCGCTCCGGAACAGGGCGCTCCGGGGCAGGCGCCGATGCCCGTGCAGAGCGAGGGCCCCGCGGGGGCCGTGCCGGCTCAGGGCTCCGACCAGGGCCCGGCGGAACCCGCCGGTGCCGTGACGCCCCAGGGCGAGGTGCCCGCGACGCCCGGCTTCCGGCCCGACACCACGGACCGGACCGCACAGGACGCGCCCGCGGAAGCCGCCGAGGTGCCCGCCGACGCGACTCGGCCCGTGACCGCCACGTCCGCGCCGGAGGCCCAGGCGACGGGCGACCCGACCGCTGAGGCCGTGATGAGCCCGGCCCCCGCGCCGGAGGCTCCTGACGCCACGGCTCCCGCCGAGGGCGTTGCCACGGCCCCTGTCCCGTCCACACCGGAAGCCGCAGGCCCGGTCGCGGGCGACATGCCGGCCCCGGTGGCGCAGACCCCGCAGGACGCGGCCCGGGCGGAGGCACCGGAGGCCGTGGGCCCGGCCCCCGCCCCGCAGACCCCGGACGCTGCAGCTGCGCCGGAGAGCGGTGCTCCGGTGCCGGACGCGTCGGAAGCCGTCGTCCCGGCCCCTCTCCCGGACGTCCCGGAGGCCGCTGCTGCGGCCGGGGCACCGGAGGCCGCAGGCTCGGCCCCCGTCCCGGACCTCCCGGAGGCCGCTGCTGCGGCCGGGGCACCGGAGGCCGCAGGCTCGGCCCCCGTCCCGGACCTCCCGGAGGCCGCTGTTCCGGCCGAGGCGCCGGAAGCCGCAGGCCCGGCCCCGGTGCCGCAGAGCCCGCAGACCGTGGCCCTGGCCGAGGCGCCGCAGGCCGCGGGCCCGGCCCCGGTGGCGCAGACCCCGGAGACCGTGGCCCTGGCGGAGGCACCGGAAGCCGCGGGCCCGGCCCCGGTGGCGGAGACTCCGGAGGCTGCCGCTGTCGCCGACGCCCGTTCTGTCGCCCCTGTCCCGGACGCGCCGGAAGCCGCGGAACCTGCCGCCGTGGACGGTACCCCGGCGCCCGCCTCCGCCCCGGGTGCCGAGACCCCTGCCACGGACGCCCCCGAACCAGGGCCGGAGGGCTCCCTGCCCTCGGAGACCCCGGACGCCGTCGCCCTGGCCGAGGTCGGCGACCGCCCCGATGCCGAGGTCGCGACTGCGGGCCCCGTCGCCACGGACACCCCGGAGGCCGCGGCCCCGCCCGCGGACACCGTCTCGGACACTCCGGACGCCGCCGCCCCTGCCGAGGGCGCAGCTGCATCCCTCGCCCCGGAAGCAGAGGTTCCGAGTGCTGTGGGTGGCCCGCTGCCCCCCGCTGCAGCCATCCCGGACGCAGCTGCTCCGGCCGAGGACGGTGCCGACGCCCCCGCCGCGCAGGCCGAACCCGCGGCCGATGACAACGGCACCGCTTCCACCACCGAGGCGCCCGACCCCGCCCTCCTGCACGCCCAGGGCCCGCAGCTCGCCGGAGCCGGAACCGCCCCGCAGCAGGGCGTGGCCGCCACCGGCCCGGAGTCCACGCCGGCCCCGGACGCCGGCACAGCCGAGCCCACCGCTCCGCAGGGGCAGCCCGCCCCCACCCCGGACCTCGCCGCGGAACAGCCGACCCCCGGCGTCCCTCCGCAGCACCTCGGACAGTTCGTGCCGGTCGACGGTCAGGTGCCCAGCACCCCGCACCTCGCCCCCGCGCAGCCGCTCGGCATGCCCGGGCAGGTCACCGTGCCCGCGCCGCGCGGCGCGGCCGTCGCCGAGCACGCCCCCGATGTCGTACAGCAGGCGGAGGACCTGGAGACCAGGGCCGCCGACCAGGAAGAGAGCACGGCCGCCGTGGAAGAGGTACGACAGCCCACCGGACCGGCCGCGCCGCCCTACGACGACGCCGAGCGCGAGGCCGTGCTGAAGGTGATGCGCGAGCGCCGCGACATCCGCAACGGCTTCCGCAGCGACCCCATCCCGCACGAGGTGCTGCTGCGCGTCCTGGAGGCGGCGCACACCGCGCCCTCCGTCGGCCACTCCCAGCCCTGGGACTTCGTCGTCATCCGCTCCGCCGACACCCGGCGCACGATGCACGAACTGGCCATGCGGCAGCGCGAGGCATACGCCAAGTCGCTGCCCAAGGGCCGGGCCAAGCAGTTCAAGGAACTCAAGATCGAGGCCATCCTCGACACCCCGGTGAACATCGTCGTCACCGCCGACCCCACCCGCGGCGGCCGCCACACCCTCGGCCGGCACACGCAGCCGCAGATGGCGCCGTACTCCGCGGCACTCGCGGTGGAGAACCTCTGGCTCGCCGCCCGGGCCGAGGGCCTCGGCGTCGGCTGGGTCAGCTTCTTCGACGAGCGCGAGATGGTCCGCGCCCTCGGCCTGCCCGAGCACCTGGAGGTCATCGCCTACCTGTGCGTCGGGTACGTCGACGAGTTCCCGGACGAGCCCGAGCTGATGCAGGCCGGCTGGTCCAAGCGGCGCCCCCTGTCCTGGGTGGTGCACGAGGAGACGTACGGCCGCCGTGCCCTGCCCGGAGAGGAACCCCACGACCTGCTCGCCGAGACCGTCGCACAGATCCGCCCGCTCGACGCCAAGGCACTCGGGGAGGCCTGGGAGCGCCAGAAGCGCATGACCAAGCCCGCCGGCGCGCTCGGCATGCTGGAGATCATCTCCGCGCAGCTGTCCGGCCTGTCCCGGCAGTGCCCGCCGCCGATCCCGGAGCCCGCCGCCGTCGCGATCTTCGCGGGCGACCACGGTGTGCACGCGCAGGGCGTGACCCCCTGGCCGCAGGAGGTCACCGCCCAGATGGTGGCCAACTTCCTGGGCGGGGGAGCGGTGTGCAACGCCTTCGCGGGCCAGGTCGGCGCCGAGGTGTGCGTCGTGGACGTCGGCGTCGCCGCCGACCTGCCGGCCACGCCCGGTCTGCTGCCCCGCAAGATCCGCGGCGGCACGTCCGACATGACCACCGGTCCGGCGATGACCCGCGAGGAGGCCAAGGCCGCCATCGAGGTCGGCATCGAGACCGCCCGCGACCTGGTGGCGGCCGGCAACAAGGCGCTGCTCACCGGTGAGATGGGCATCGCCAACACGACGGCGTCCGCCGCGCTGATCTCCGTCTTCACGGGCGTCGACCCCACCGAGGTCACCGGCCGGGGCACCGGCATCAACGACGAGACGCTGGCCCGCAAGACCGAGGTCGTGCGCCGTGCGCTGGAACTCCACCAGCCGGACCCGGCCGACCCCATCGGGGTCCTCGCGGCCATCGGCGGCTTCGAGCACGCGGCCATGGTCGGGCTGCTGCTCGGCGGCGCGTCGCTGCGTACGCCGGTGATCCTGGACGGCGTCAGCGCCGGCGCCGCGGCCCTGGTCGCCCGCGCGATCGCCCCCGAGGTGCTCGCGGCCTGCATCGCCGGGCACCGCAGCGCCGAACCGGGCCATGTGGCCGCCCTCAACAAGCTGGGCCTGCGCCCCCTGGTCGACCTCGACCTCCGCCTCGGCGAGGGCACCGGCGCGCTGCTCGCGCTGCCGCTGGTGCAGAGCACGGCGCGGGCCATGCACGAGGTGGCGACGTTCGACTCGGCGGGAGTCACCGAGAAGTAGGAGCGCGGGAGGAAGGGGCTGCTCCGGTGCGACGGAACCGGACGCCCCTTCCCTCGACGGTGGGTCCGTGGGCAGCCGTCGCGCCGGAGGCACCCCCAGGCCCTCGAGGCACTGGGAAGCAACGGGCGGGCACGGACCCACGCACCCGGCCGCGCCCAACCACTGGACACCCGAGCCGCCCTTGCCGCCGGGCACCGTAAAATCCGCACGTCAGGGCCACCGCACAGCGACCGGAGGAGCCACCCTCATGGCCGAACATCCCGCCTACCCCGTAGGCCTCCGCCTCACCGGCCGCCGTGTGGTCGTCCTCGGCGGCGGCCAGGTCGCCCAGCGCCGCCTCCCGGCACTCATCGCGGCGGGCGCGGACATCGTCCTGGTGTCCCCCGAGGCGACCCCCTCCGTGGAGGCGATGGCCGACGCGGGCGAGATCAGCTGGCAGCGGCGGCCCTACACCGACGGCGACCTCGCCGAGGCCTGGTACGCCCTGATCGCCACCAGTGACCCCGACGCCAACGCACAGGCCTCCGCCGAAGCCGAGCGCCACCGCGTCTGGTGCGTCCGCTCCGACGACGCCGACGCGGCCACGGCCTGGACGCCGGCCACCGGGACCAGCGAGGGCGTGACCGTGGCCGTCCTGACCACCGACGCGCGCGGCCGCGACCCGCGGCACACCGCCGCCATCCGCGACGCGGTCGTCGAGGGCCTGCGCGACGGCACCCTGGTCGCCCCGCACCACCGCACCCGTACGCCCGGCGTGGCCCTGGTCGGCGGCGGACCCGGCGACCCGGACCTGATCACCGTGCGCGGCCGCCGCCTGCTCGCCGAGGCCGACGTCGTCATCGCCGACCGCCTCGGCCCGCGCGACCTGCTCGCCGAACTCCCGCCGCACGTCGAGGTCATCGACGCCGCGAAGATCCCCTACGGCCGCTACATGGCCCAGGAGGCCATCAACAACGCCCTCATCGAGCACGCCAAGCAGGGCAAGTCGGTCGTACGACTCAAGGGCGGGGACCCGTTCGTCTTCGGCCGGGGCATGGAGGAGGTCCAGGCTCTCGCCGAGGCCGGTATCCCGTGCACGGTCGTCCCCGGCATCTCCAGCTCGATCTCCGTGCCGGGCGCGGCCGGCATCCCCGTCACCCACCGGGGCGTGGCCCACGAGTTCACCGTGGTCAGCGGGCATGTCGCCCCCGACGACGAGCGCTCCCTGGTGGACTGGCCGTCGCTGGCGAAGCTCACCGGCACCCTGGTGGTCCTCATGGGCGTCGACAAGATCGGGAAGATCGCCGAGACGCTGGTCGCGCACGGCAGGTCGCCCGAGACCCCCGTCGCCCTCGTGCAGGAGGGCACGACGGCCGCGCAGCGCCGGGTGGACGCGACCCTCGCCACGGTCGCCGAGACCGTACGCGCCGAGGACGTGCGGCCGCCGGCGGTCGTCGTCATCGGCGACGTGGTCCGGGTCGGCCCGGAGCCCGTGGCTTGATCACGCGTAACCCCGGGTAACACGACCCGTTCCAGCCGTTGGCAGCACACCCCGGACAAGGCAGTATCACCCTGTGGCCGATCTCATCACCGTTGAGGATCCCGACGACCCGCGCCTGCGCGACTACACGGGCCTGACCGACGTCGAACTGCGCCGCAAGCGCGAGCCGGCCGAGGGCCTGTTCATCGCGGAGGGCGAGAAGGTCATCCGCAGGGCCAAGGAAGCCGGGTACGAGATGCGCTCCATGCTGCTCTCGGCCAAGTGGATCGACGTCATGCGCGACGTCATCGACGAACTCCCGGCCCCCGTGTACGCCGTGAGCCCGGAACTCGCCGAGCAGGTCACCGGCTACCACGTGCACCGCGGCGCCCTCGCCTCCATGCAGCGCAAACCGCTGCCGACGGCCGGGGAGCTGCTGCGGACCGCCCGCCGGGTCGTGGTCATGGAGTCGGTCAACGACCACACCAACATCGGTGCGATCTTCCGCTCGGCAGCCGCCCTCGGCATGGACGCCGTACTGCTGTCGCCCGACAGCGCGGACCCGCTGTACCGGCGGAGCGTCAAGGTCTCCATGGGTGCGGTGTTCTCCGTGCCGTACGCCCGCCTGGAGAGCTGGCCCAAGGGGCTGGAGTCGGTCCGCGAGGCCGGCTTCACCCTGCTCGCGCTGACCCCGGACGAGAAGGCCAGGACCCTCGACGAGGCCGCCCCGCACACGATGGACCGGGTGGCCCTGATGCTCGGCGCGGAGGGCGACGGCCTGTCCACCCAGGCCCTGGTCGCCGCAGACGAATGGGTGCGCATCCCGATGTCGCACGGCGTGGACTCGCTGAACGTCGGCGCGGCGGCCGCGGTGGCGTTCTACGCGGTGGCCTCGGGCCGGCCGCGCTGCTGAATCCCGCCGGCGACCGGGGTCACTTCCCCGCGCCGGTGTCGGCCTCCATCGTCGACTCGTACCGCTGCGACATCAGCTTGCTCTCGTCCAGCGGTGTGAAGACCGGCTGCACGTGCTCCTGCCGCTGGTCGCCACCGAGCCCGCGCGCCGGACCCTGGCAGCCCTGCGCCACCGCGATGCCCAGCGCCACCAGCAGCGTCACCACCACGAACACGAACAGCCGCTGGCGCAGCAGCCGGGGGTTGGCCGGCCGCAACCCGGACCCCGTCGGACGCGGTGCCGGGCGCCCCGTACCACTGCGCGGGACCGGACGGCTGCCGCTGCCGGAGCGCTGGCCGGCCACGCGCGGGACCGGGGTCGAACGGGCCGTACCCGGACGTGCCGCGGCGCCCCCGCCGCGTACGGGACCGCCGCCCCGCGCCGGCGCGCCACCCCGCGCGGGCGCGGTGCCGCGCGGCACCGGGGTGCCGGGGGAGGAGCGCCGCTGGGTGCGCTGCGGCTCGGGATAGGTGTCGACCAGCCGTCCGGTGGGCCGGTCCGCCTCCGCGGCCCGCGGCGCGGGCGGCCGTACGTCGGCCAGGCCCTGGGCCTCGCGGGCGGCGATCTCCTTGAGCCGCAGCGACAGTTGGAGGGTGCTGGGCCGGTCCTCGGGGTCCTTGGCGAGGCACGCCCGCACCAGCGGGGCGAGGGCGTCCGGAACGCCGTGCAGGTGCGGCTCCTCGTGCACCACGCGGTACAGCATCACCTCGGAACTGCCCTGTCCGAAGGGCGAGTCACCGGTCGAGGCGTACGCCAGGGTCGCGCCCAGCGAGAACACGTCCGTCGCCGGGGTGACGGCGGCACCGCGCACCTGTTCGGGGGCGAGGAAACCGGGGGAGCCCACCGCCGTGCCCACATGGGTCAGCGTGGAGGCGCCGGTGGCCCAGGCGATGCCGAAGTCGATGATCCGCGGTCCCTTCGGCGACAGCAGGATGTTGGAGGGCTTCAGGTCCCGGTGGACGACGCCGGCCTCGTGCACCGCGACCAGCCCCTCGGACAGGGCCGCGCCGATCGCCGCCGCCTCGGCCGCACCCAGCGGACCGTCGTCGGCGACCTTGTCGTGCAGGGAGGGCCCGGGCACGTACTGGGTCGCGAACCAGGGACGCTCGGCCTCCAGGTCCGCCGCGACCAGCCGGGCGGTGCAGCCGCCCCGGATGCGCCGGGCCGCCGAGACCTCGCGGGCGAAGCGCGACCGGAACTCCTGATCCTCCGCCAGGTCGGGCCGGATCACCTTCAGCGCGACCCGCTGCCCCTTCTTGTCGGAGCCGAGGTAGACCACACCCATCCCGCCCGCGCCGAGCCGTCGGTGAAGCCTGAACGAGCCGACGACGCGCGGGTCCTCGCGCCTCAGGCGCATCATCGCCATGTTCATCCCCGCTGCCCGGTCCCTGTGACGTGGCACAGCTTACGTTTCCACGGCCGCCTGCGCGCAGAGGCCGCGCCCTCTGGGGCGGACGGATTGTGCGTACGGGGCGCACGAGGTGAAAGACGGTCAGGGAGTGTGGCCGTACGGTGCCCTTGGGACAGATGTGACATCAACGGGCGGGCACGGTACGGAGGTTGATCACGTGCCGGCCGGCCACGGCCGGTGCGCGGCAGCCGCCCGGAAGGACCCGCCGACGGCCGGGCGCACCGGGCCGGGGGCGGGCCGCCCGATGGGCACCACCCGCCTCCGGGCCCCCGCCGAAGTGACTGAAGTCACTCCGGCCCCCCTGGAGGAAGGTCCGGACATGGCGGGACACAGTGGGCGCCCCCTCCGGGAAGACCCCGAGACCTGGGACCGCGTCTCCACCCAGGGGAGTACTCCGCAGGTCGTGGCTCATCCTCCGGGAGGCCCGCGATTCGGTACGAGGGCATGACGCCCGCCGGGGCTCGCGTGCCTAGATTTGAGGTCAAGCGGCGGGTGCAGCACTCGTCCCCCGAGGTCAGGCACCCGCCGCTGCCAACGACAACTGAGACGGTCAGGAGAGGGACCATGGCCCACACGGCACCGCGACGCAGCGCGTTCGCCCCCCGCCGGACGGGCCGCCGCCACCCCCTGGTGGCGACCGTGATGGCCCTTCCCCTGGCGGTGCTGCTGCTCCTCGTCTTCGACGGCTGGGAGACAGTGGCCACACAGGCGTCGTCCGTGGGTGCGATGCTGGGGCGCTGAGCGCGACCCCAGGCCCGGAAGAGCGGTCCGGGCGGGGACATCCATCCAGGAAACCCCGTGGGGACGGGGGTGCGGCGGACGGCACTGATGCCGGCGCAGCTGGGGAGCTGCGCCGGCATTGCGCCGTTTCGGGGGTGTGCTTCGTGGGGAGGATCGCGCCGCCGCGATCTGCGCGGTGTGCGCCGGGGCCTGCTGGGCCGTCGTGATCCGGGGTGCGTCGTGGCTGGTCGGGCGGTCCCCGTGGCCCTGGGGGTGCAGTACCGTCGGCCGCACCAGTCCACCTTGCCGAGGTCCTCGTGATGTCAGACGCCCCCGACCTTGTGTCCGTGCTCGCCGTGCGGGCCGCGGACGCCGCGCATCCGCGGGACGGGGGAGCGGCGTGCGGCTGTGGCAGTACGCCGCTCGCCGACCGGGCCGACGCCACCGTGGTCCGGCATGCCGGTGCCGTGGCGAAGGCTCATGCGCCGGGGACGGATCGCGACGAGCTGACGCTTCGGCTCGCCACGGCCGCCGCCCTTCCGGACCTTCTTCTGGCGCCGCTCGGCGCCGAGCCCGTCCCCCTGTACGACCGCCTCGTGACCTTGTGGCCGTACGGCGTCCCCGTGGACCCGGACGATCCCGACGCGGCCCCTTGGGAAGCCGCCGCCACGCTGCTCGCCCGGCTGCACCGGACGGCCCCGCCCGGCCTCCTGCCCCCGATGCGCGGCCCGGCCCGGGCCGCCGATGCCGTCCGCCGCCTGCGTACGGCCCTGTCGGCCACGCCGCATCCAGCGGGGCCCCCGGTGCTGCGGGCCTGGGACGCCCTGCCCGCGTGGGCGCGGGCCGAGGCGCCCATGCCCGGACCGCCGGCCCTCTGTCATGGTGATCTCCATCTCGGCCAGCTCGTCCGGCACCCGGCCCCCGGCGGCCCCTGGCGGCTGATCGACGTGGACGACCTGGGGCCCGGCGTTCCGGCCTGGGACCTGGCGCGGCCCGCCGCCTGGTACGCGTGCGGGCTGCTCCCGCCCGACGAGTGGACCCGCTTCCTGGCCGCCTACCGGGCGGCACGCGGCCCCGCCGTACCCAAGGACGGTGACCCCTGGCCCGCGCTGGACGTGCCGGCCCGTGCCCTCACCGTGCAGACGGCGGCGCGCGCCCTCACCAAGGCGCTCGCGGCCGGCCGTCCCCTGGACGAGGTGGAGCAGGCCCTGGTGGACGCCTGTGCCCGAATGAAGTCGGTCCCTCATCAGTTGACGCGCGGATTCCCGAAGTAGGCTGCAACCGACCGGGGCCGGACGGAGTCTGTCCTGGGGAAACACGAAGCAGGACCGACCGGCGAGGAGTTGAGCCGACCATGCAGTGTCCGAAGTGCCATGCGCCGATGCACACCTACAACCGCAATGGCGTCCAGATCGAGCAGTGCAGCGGCTGCCGCGGCATCTTCCTCGACTACGGCGAGCTGGAGTCGCTGACCCGCCTGGAGTCCCAGTGGTCCCAGCCGGCGCCCCCGCCGCCCGCCCCGCAGGCCTACCCGGCGCCGCCCGCCCCGGCCTGGGGCGCCCCGCACGGCGGTGGCCACGGAGGGCACTACGGCGGTCACGGCGGCCACCACCGTCACAAGAGCTTCGGCCACATGCTGTTCTCCAGCTGAACCGGCGGACGACGAAGCCCCCGGCCGTACAAGACGGCCGGGGGCTCGCTGCGGTGTGGACGATACTGGGATTGAACCAGTGACCTCTTCCGTGTCAGGGAAGCGCTCTCCCGCTGAGCTAATCGTCCTCAGGCCGTGACCCGAAGGTCACCGACTGTGCGTGCGCGATACTGGGATTGAACCAGTGACCTCTTCCGTGTCAGGGAAGCGCTCTCCCGCTGAGCTAATCGCGCGGGAAAGGATCTTCGAGAAGATCCAGTGGACGATACTGGGATTGAACCAGTGACCTCTTCCGTGTCAGGGAAGCGCTCTCCCGCTGAGCTAATCGTCCTTGGAGGTGGAGACGGGATTTGAACCCGTGTAGACGGCTTTGCAGGCCGTTGCCTCGCCTCTCGGCCACTCCACCAGGAGTGTAGGGGATCGGGAGGAACCCCTTCTTCCTTCGAGCGGACGACGAGGCTCGAACTCGCGACCTCAACCTTGGCAAGGTTGCGCTCTACCAACTGAGCTACGTCCGCCTGTCGTTTCGGTTCGCTTGCGCGTCCCGGCGACGTGTTGAACTCTAGCGGATTCCCGGGCCAGTACAAAAACGCGTTTGCGCAGCGTGCTGCGCCGCTTCTCCCGGACGACGTGCTCAGGGCCCCCGGCCGACATGCCCGGGCCGCCCTCCGGGCACCCGCCCTAGACTCGACCCCGTGCTTCACTTCCCGTCCCGGCTCCCCGCGCTGGCCCGCTTCGGCGACCGTCTGGCCACCGGCCTCCTCGACGTCACCAGCGACCCCGCCGCCCTGGACTCCGCGGGCTTCTGGGCCGTCTGCGCCGACTTCGAGGGCCGCCTGACCTGCGCCCGCTTCGCGGACGTACGCGAGGAGCCCGTGCCCGCCCCGGTGCCCGGGGCCTGGCGGGGCCCGGCGGTGGACGACTGGACCACCTCCCTGGACCGTGCCGGATACACCGCCGGCGTGGACCGGATCCGCGCGCACATCGCGGCCGGCGAGGTCTACCAGGCCAACCTCTGCCGGGTGCTCGGCGCGCCCGTCGACCCCGACGCCGACGTGGACGCCCTGACCGCCCTGCTGGCCCGCGGCAACCCGGCGCCCTATGCAGGAACGATCCGCCTGCCGGAGCACGGCGTGGAGATCGCCACCGCCTCGCCGGAGCTGTTCCTGCGCCGCGACGGCCGCGTCGTCGAGTCCGGCCCCATCAAGGGCACCGGCCGCACCGAGGCCGACCTGCTGGAGAAGGACCACGCCGAGAACGTGATGATCGTGGACCTGGTCCGCAACGACATCGGGCGCGTCTGCGCCACCGGCAGCGTGACCGTCCCCGACCTGTGCGCGGTCGAGAAGCACCCCGGCCTGGTCCACCTGGTCTCCACCGTGCGCGGCGAGCTGCGCACCGACGCCGGCTGGCCGGAGCTGCTCGCCGCCGCCTTCCCGCCCGGCTCGGTCACCGGCGCCCCCAAGTCCAGCGCCCTGCGGATCATCGAGGCCCTCGAGACCGCGCCGCGCGGCCCGTACTGCGGCGGCATCGGCTGGGTCGACGCCGACCGGGGCACCGGCGAGCTGGCCGTGGGCATCCGCACCTTCTGGATCGACCGGTCCGACGCCGGCGCCGCCGTCCTGCGCTTCGGCACCGGCGCCGGCATCACCTGGGGGTCCGACCCCGAGGCCGAGTGGCGGGAGACCGAACTGAAGGCGTCCCGGCTGCTCGCGGTAGCGTCGGGGACGTACGAGGCAAGCGGAGGGGCACTGACATGAGGATCTGGCTGGACGGCGGGCTGCAGGACCTGGAGTCCGCCCGTGTCTCCGTCTTCGATCACGGGCTGACCGTGGGGGACGGAATCTTCGAGACGGTGAAGGCGGTGGAGGGCAGGCCCTTCGCGCTCACCCGTCACCTGGACCGGCTGACCCGCTCGGCCCGCGGCCTCGGCCTGCCCGACCCCGACCACGAGGAGCTCCGCCGGGCCTGCGCGGCCGTGCTGGAGGCCAACCCGATGCCGCTCGGCCGGCTGCGCATCACCTACACCGGCGGCCACGGCCCCCTCGGCTCGGACCGCGGCGACCACGGCCCGACCCTGGTGGTGGCCCTCGGCGCGACCACGCGCCGACCCGACTCCACCGCCGTGATCACCGTCCCCTGGACCCGCAACGAGCGCGGCGCCCTCACCGGCCTGAAGACCACCTCCTACGCCGAGAACGTCGTCGCCCTCGCCCGCGCCCACCAACACGGAGCCTCCGAGGCCCTGTTCGGCAACACCGTCGGCGAGCTGTGCGAGGGCACCGGGTCGAACGTCTTCGTCGTCCTGGACGGCGAGATCCACACCCCGCCGGTCTCCTCCGGCTGCCTGGCGGGCATCACCCGCGCCCTCGCTGTCGAGTGGACCGGCGCCAAGGAGACCGACCTGCCGCTGGACGTCCTGCGGCAGGCCGACGAGATCTTCCTGACCTCGACCCTCCGGGACGTCCAGGCCGTGCACCAGGTCGACGACCGGGAACTGCCCGGCGCACCGGGCCCGGCGACCGCCAAGGCGATGCGGATCTTCGAGGAGCGGTCCGGGGACGACCTGGACCCCTGAGAACCGAGGTCCCACGCCCGAAAAAGGGCTGCCGTGTCGGGGCGTCATGGGTAGAACACCTGTGATGACGACGACCCTGCGGCCGGCCGAGCCGCTCCAGCAGCGCCCCGACGGGACCCGTTCCCGCCGTTACCAGGTGTGCGTGAACAGCCGTCCCGTCGGCGAGATCCACCTAGGCACCTCGCCGTCGCTGGGCACCGGCACCGCCCGCATCCTCGCCCTGGAGATCGCCGAGCCCGACCGGCGCCGCGGGCGCGGCACGGTGGCCGCGCTCGCCGCGGAGGAGGTGGCCCGCGGCTGGGGCTGCACCCGGATCGAGGCCGTGGTCCCCGCCGGGGCGGAGGCCGCGCTGCGGCTCCTCGCCGCCCTCGGCTACACCCTGCGCAACCGCGGCATGGCCAAACACCTCGGGCACACCCCGCCCGAACTGCCCCCGGGCAGCCGCGCGCGGCCGATGACCCCGGCGGAGTTCGACGCCTGGTACGCCCAGGAGTCCGAGGACTACGCCCGGGACTGGATGCGGCGGGGCCTGAGCGAGGCCGAGGCCCGGGACAAGGCCCGCCGCGACCACGAGACGCTGCTGCCGGACGGCCTCGGCACCGACGGCATGCTCTTCAGCGTCCTGGAGCACGAGGGCACACGGGTGGGCACCCTGTGGCTGGCGCTCGAGGACGACCGGGCGTACGTCTACGACGTCGAGACCGACGCAGCCCACCGCGGCCACGGACACGGCCGCACCCTCATGCTCCTGGCCGAGCGTCAGTCCCTCGAGGCCGGCCGGCAGGTCCTCGCCCTCAACGTCTTCGCGGGCAACACCCCGGCCGAGCACCTGTACGACAGACTCGGCTACGGGGCCACGAGCCACGCCTACGCCAAGCCCCTGCTGTGACGGCGGGACCGTCCTGGCAGGTCAGGATCACGCCATGACGGACAGGCGCGTGAGGATCAAGGACCTCGTGATCGACTGCGTGGACCCGGAGCGGCTCGCCGCTTTCTGGGCAGAGGTGCTCGGCCGGCCGGTGGTGGCCAGGACGGGGCCGTACGTGTGGCTGGAACGGGGGGACGGCCCCGGCATGGGCTTCCAGAAGGTGGCGGGACCGAAGGCCGGCAAGAACCGGGTGCACTTCGACATCGCCGCCCCGGATCCGGCCGCCGAACGGGCCCGGATCGAGGCGCTGGGGGGCCGCGTCCTCACCGAGTACGCGACGGGCGGGTTCCTGGTGATGGCCGACCCCGAGGGCAACGAGTTCTGCGTGATCCCGCCCGGCCCCTTCGACGTCGACGACGACGGGCACGCCGACTACCTCGGCGGTGCCGAGACCTCGTGAGCCGGCCGGCCCGGCACCGGGTACGCGGCCGCCTCAGTCCTGTCGCGCCGCCAGCAGCCGGTCCGTGATCTCCTCGATCCGCCCGAGCAGTCCCTCCTGGCTCTTGCCGCCGTCGAGGCGCTCGCCGCCGATGACGTACGTCGGCGTGCCGGTGACGCCGATCGCCTTGCCCTCGGCCTGGTCGGCGTCCACGATCAGGATGTGCCGGCCGTCGATCAGCGCGGTGTCGAACTCCTCGGCGTCCAGGCCCAGTTCCCGGGCCACCTCGACCAGGAAGGGTTCCCCCTTGCGGTCCAGCTCCTCGACCCGGCCCAGCACCGCCTCCACATACGGCCACCCCTTGCCCTGCTCCAGGGCCTCCTCGGCGGCCTGCGCGGCGGCGAAGGCGTGCCGGTGCTTCTCCAGCGGGAAGTGCCGCAGCCGCAGTTCCAGCCGGTCGCCGTAGCGCTCGCGCAGGGCGCGCACATCGTCCAGGGCGGTGCGGCAGTCGGGGCACTGGAGTTCGCACCAGACGTCGAGGACCACGGCCTCGGTGCGCACGGGGGAGGAGTCGCTCATGCCGACCAGTCTCCCAGGCCGGACGCCACCGACCCAACCGGGACCCTGCGGGCCCTGCGGGCCCACGGTCCGTGGGGAGCCGACGGTCCGTGGGGGTCCGAAGGTCGCCACGGATGCGAAGGTCGCTACGGATGCGAAGGTCGCTACGGACACGAAGATCCCTGCGATCCGACGGCCCCTACGGACGCGAAGGTCCCTGCGATCCGACGGCCCTTACGGGGCACGGGCGCACCGGCACCCCAGGAGGAGACGACCCGGAGATGTCCCTGATGTCGGGCTGGAGCATGGCCGCGCGACGTCCGGGCGGTGCAGGATGGAAGGGACGCAGCGCATGCCGTCGTGCGCCGCGTCGCTGCCGCCCGACCGAGCCCGCCAGGAGGACCGGATGATTGCCGAGACCGTCTGCTCCGCCGTGTCCGCGGCGGGCCTGGGCATCGCGGTGGTCACGGCCTACCGCAAGCGTTTCCTGGCGGCCGCCCGCATAGCGGCCTACTCGCTCGTGCCGATCGGCCTGGTGATGACCGGAGTCGTCGGCTGGCTCTCCGACACCGCCTTCAGCCCCACCGCCTGGGCCGGCTTCGGCGCACTCGGCGCCGCCTGGCTGCTCTTCGCCGGGACCCGGGCCGTGGAGCGACGGCGCGGCGGCACCCGGGCCGAGCGCAGGGCGGCACGCGGCGCCCAGGCCGGCGCGGTCGCCCCCGGCGCCTCCGCCCCCTCCCTCGGCACCGGAACCACCTCCGCCGGACGGCCCGCCACCCCACGCACCACCAGCGCGGCCGACGACTTCAGCGACATCGAGGACATCCTCAAGAAGCACGGCATATGACCTGAAACCGCTCACATTCGGAAGCAAGTCGAGCGGGCCGGTGTGGAAACCGGTGAACTCCCGCACTCGGCGGGTGTGTTGATCGCCAAGGGGGTCCTCCCTGGGCCATCATCACCCGCGAGATGCTGGACACGACACAGAGCGAGGCCGCGCCGCCGAAGGACGAGCCGCGCGGGTGCCTCTTCGCCCTTTCCCAGCCACCGCTGATGATCTTCCTAGCGGTGATCGGGTGTCTGCTCCTCATGGCTGCGCTGCACGACCTGCTGTGGCTGTGAGCCGTACACGTCCGTCCCGGCGCCACCCGCCGGGGCCGGCGTCGATCCGCGGGACGAGCACGAGTCGGGACGAGCACCAGTCGGGACAAGCACGAGTCGGGACGGGCGTCGATCCGCCAGGGTGCCGATTCTGCCGGACCCGGGGCGGCCGACTCAGCCCGCCGCCTCCTTGCGCCGGGCCCGGTAGGCGGCCACGTGCAGCCGGTTGCCGCAGGTGCGGCTGTCGCAGTAGCGGCGCGAGCGGTTGCGGGAGAGGTCGACGAAGGCACGCCGGCAGTCCGGTGCCTCGCAGCGCCGCAGCCGCTCCTGCTCCCCGGCCACGACGAAGAACGCGAGCGCCATGCCGCAGTCGGCGGCCAGGTGGTCGGCGACCGAGGCACCGGGGGCGAAGTAGTGCACATGCCAGTCGTAGCCGTCGTGGTCCGTCAGGCGCGGGGTGGTGCCCGCCGCGGCGACCAGATCGTTGATCATCCCGGCCGCGGTTCGCGCGTCCGGGGCCGCGAAGATCCCCGCGAACCGGCCCCGGACCTTGCGCACCGCGGAGAGGTCGAACTCGGACAGCACCCCGACATCGCTGATTTTGTGGCTTTGCACGAATGCGCCGAGGGCCGCCACATCCGGCAGTCCGTCCGCCGCCGTCTCGTCCTCCGGCACGGTGTTCACCAGATCCACCACGGTGTCGAGCGCACACCGGGTGTCGTGGGTGATCAGCACGTTTCGCTCCCTGGCCTGGGGGGTCGGGCGGGCGCCCGCCGATGCTGGCCGATGGTAGCGACAACCCCGCTCCCCGCGCCGGGTCCCGCCCCACCCGCTTGCCGGTACAACGCCCTCGTCCCGGCCCCGGTTCCCGGGCTCGCCGGCGAGGCACCGTAGCCGCCCGAGCCCGACCAGGCGCCCCCTGCCCCGAGCGCAGGGCACAGCACGGCGCCGTCCCATGAGCACTCACGGTGACGACGCCGGGCGGTGCCGTATGCGGTTGTCCTGGCCCGTGCCGTCTCCCCGAGTGGACGGCGCCGGGCGGCTTCGAGGGGCCGCGGCCTAGCTCTCCGCCAGGATGTGCGAGAGCTCCTGATCCAGATCGAAGTGCCGGTGCTCCGTGCCGGGCGGCACGGCGGCGTCGGTCCGCTTCAGGAAGGACTCCAGGGCCCGCGCCGGGGCCTCGAGCAGGGCTTCCCCCTCCGGGGAGCTCAGGGCGATGCACACGACGCCCTGACCATGACTGCGGGACGGCCAGACACGGACGTCGCCGGTCCCTGTGGGACGGTGAAGCCCCTCGGCGAGGAGGTCGCGGGCGAACACCCACTCGACGGTCTCCTCGGCTCCGGTGTGGAAGGTGGCGTGCACGGCGTAGGGGTCGGCCGTGTCGTACCGCAGGCCTGCGGGGACAGGCAGGGAGGACTCGCTCGACACAACGAGGCGCAGGTGCAGCTCGCAGCTGACCGTGGTGTTCATAAGCGCCAGGGCCTTTCGCTCAGTGTGCGCTCGGGGATTCGCACGTCGGCGAAATCGACATGCCACCTACGGTGCCGTTGTAAACCCCTCTGAGGGTTTTGCGTGCCTTTACGTAACTCTTCCGGCCGAGAACTCGTACCCGACCTGCGTCCATTCCAGTGACGTGATTCACTCGGGTAGGGTTTGGATGTATGAATACGGGGAGTGACGAACTGGACGAGGTCGCCGTGATGGCGGACAAGGCGAGGGCGGAGGCGCCGCACGGGGAGCGGGCCGAGCAGGCTGAGGAGACCGAGCAGGGGCTCGGTTCCCGGGCGCCGGAATTCATCAAGTCGCGCCGGGTGCTGCACCTGAGCTGGCAGGTCGGCGTCTTCGTGCTGGGCCTGGCCGTCGTCGGGGCCGGCATCGTCATGCTCCCGCTGCCCGGACCCGGCTGGGTGGTGATCTTCGGCGGCATGGCGATCTGGGCCACCGAGTTCGTCTGGGCCCAGCTGGTGCTGCGCTGGACGAAACGGAAAGTCACCGAGGCGGCCCAGCGTGCCCTCGACCCCAGGGTGCGCCGGCGGAACATCGTCCTGACGGTGATCGGCCTGGTGGTCGTGGGTGTGCTGATCGGGATCTACGTGTGGAAGTTCGGCGCCGTGATGCCCTGGAGGATCAAGGGCCAGTGATCCGGCGCGGGGGCCAGCCCGCCCGCAGGTCCCGCCCCTGGTCGGAGGCACCCCCTGACATGGGGTAATGTTCTTCCTGCGCCCGGGCGATTAGCTCAGTGGGAGAGCGCTTCGTTCACACCGAAGAGGTCACTGGTTCGAACCCAGTATCGCCCACCCGGAACCGACGGCCCGCCTGCAAGAAGCAGGCGGGCCGTCGGCGTGCGACCGGTCGGCGGGCCGGCGATCCAGGTGCGGGCCCGCGGCCGGCACGGTGACGGACCCACGGCGAGCGCCGCCGCACGGCCCCCGCGATCCGCCCCGGCGGACCCCGCGCCGCGCATCCACGTCACCGGACGCACGGCGACACGTCACCGGCCGTACGGCGAGCGCCGCCGCACGGCCCCCGCGATCCGCCCCGGCGGACCCCGCGCCACACACCGACGCCGCGCGCCCACGTCACCGGCGCTCACGGCCAGGCGCAGCCCCGGCCAGGCGCAGCCCCGGCCAGGGGCAGCCCCGGCCAGGCCTGAGCCGGCTCGCCCGCGCCGGGCGCCACCCCACGGAAGAGGCGCACGACCCCCACACCCCCCACACCCCCCGCACCCCCCGAGTCGCAGCGCCGTACGCCTCCCGCACCGCCGACGCATGCGCCAAAGCGCCAAGTGGCAGCTCTGTGCCAGCCGACAAGCCGGCCACCTGCGCCTTTGCTCCGCCCCCCGGTACATTTCCTCCACTCGCCCCGAGTCCACGCGCAGCGTTCTCGGCCACGGCGCCGCCCACGCCCCCCGAGCCGATCGCCCAGGACGCCGATCGCCCACGCCACCCCGAGCCGATCGCCCAGGACGCCGAGGCCCACGACGCCGAGGCCCCCGACGCGGAGGCCCCCGACGCGGAGACCCGCGAGCCAAGGCTCACGAAGCGCACGCCTCCCCGCCGCCCCGCCGGTTCCGTCCGCGCGGGCCCTCGTACGGACCGCCGCCGGCCGAGTGCCCCCAGCGGCTGACCAAACGTCACTTCACCTGCAGCGTCGCCCCAGTTGGCGGACTCTCGAGGCCCGTCCCGCCGGGAGCGGTCCCCAAGAAAATCCTGTCCGACTCATTGACGCACCCCCGGCCCCTCCGTAACTTGTGCCAGCAAGCGCTTACTTGAAACGATTCATGACGTACCACAATGCTGCGGGGAGGGCCCGACTGTGGGAACCAGCGGGAATCTTGAGAGGCGTACGCTCCTGAAGGCGGCCGGAGCGTCGGCGGCCGCGCTCGGGCTCGGCGCGACGGCGGCGTGCGGCGGCGGCAGCGGTTCCGGGGACGGGACGGTGACGATCCGTTACTCCTGGTGGGGTGCCGAGGAACGCGCCAAGAAGATCAACCAGACGATCAAGCTGTTCGAGAAGAAGTACCCGAAGATCAAGGTCAAGACCGACTTCCAGACCTATCAGTCGTTCTGGGAGAAGTTCCAGACCCAGGCGGCCGGCGGAAATCCCCCGGACGTTTTCCAGAACGCCGTCACCTTTCTCCGGAAGTACGACAAGAGAGGAATTCTCCTCGACCTCAAGTCACAGGTGCAGGCCGGCAATCTGAGCCTGGATCACTTCCGCGCCGACGTCACGAAGGTCGGCGAGGTCGACGGCAAGCAACTCGGAATTCCTGTCGGTTCCAACACCATGGCGCTCGTCATCGACAAGAAAATCTTCCAGAAGGCGGGCGTCGAGCCGCAGCCCGGCTGGACCTGGGACGAGTACTTCAAGGCCCTGAAGACCGTGCACGACAGGACGAAGGTCCCCGGGGACACCGGCTACTTCTCCATCATGTACCTGTACGACCTCTATCTGCGGCAGAACGGCAAGGCGTTCTTCACCAAGGACGGACTCGGCTTCGACAAGGCGGACCTGACCGAGTGGTGGACGGACGGCTACAACCGCATCAAGGCCGGCATCGTCACCGACCCGAAGGTCGTCCAGCAGGACCAGCCCAAGTCCTCGCTCTCCGCCGGCCACGGTGCCTCGGAGTTCACCTGGGACAACTTCACCGTCCGTTACTCGGCGGAGGGCGAGAGCACCTACGGCCTCGCCCCGATCCCCACCATGGACGGCAAGCACACCGGCCAGTACCTCGCCTCCCTGATGCTCAGTGCCTCCGCGCACACCGCGCACCCCAAGGAAGTCGCCCAGTTCATCGACTTCATGGTCCACGACCCCGGGGCCGGCAAGATCATGGGCTACGACCGGGGCATCCTCGCGAGCACCGAGCAGTACGAGGCGTACAAGCCGACCGACGCGGTGAACAAGGAGATCGCGCAGTACGAGGCGGACACCGCCAAGTCCGGCGTCCTCGGCACGATCACCCCGCACCCCTCGGGTGCCGACACCATCGAGGCCGCCTTCCTGCGCATCGGCGGCGACCTCGGACAGGGCAAGACGAAGGTCCCGGACGCGGTGAAGCAGTTCTTCACCGAGTCCGAGGCCGCCTTCCAGGCCTGATGGGACACTCCGTGACGCTCGTCAAGGACACCGTGCGCGCCACCCGCAAGACAGGTCCGGCCGCCCACGCAACCGCGGGGCGGCCGGGCCGCCGGCGGGAGAACCTGGCCGGCTACCTGTTCATGTCCCCGTGGATCGCGGGCTTCCTGCTGCTGACGGCGGGCCCGATGGTGGCCTCGCTGTACTTCGCGTTCACCGACTACAACCTCTTCAACTCCCCGAAGTGGGTCGGGCTCGACAACTTCACCAAGATGTTCGACGACCCGCGCTGGCAGAAGTCGGTGGAGGTGACCGCCAAGTACGTGGTCATCGGCACCCCGCTGAAGCTGCTGCTGGCGCTCGGTGTCGCCCTGCTCCTGGCGCAGAGCCGGCGGGGCCAGGCCTTCTACCGGGCCGCCTTCTACGCCCCCTCGCTCATCGGCGCCAGCGTCTCGGTCGGTTTCGTCTGGCGGTCGATCTTCTCCGACGGCGCCGTCGTGGACCGGACCCAGTCCTTCTTCGGCCGGCACGTCGGCGGCTGGGTCGGCAACGCCGACTGGGTGCTGTACTGCCTGGTCGCGCTCACCGTCTGGCAGTTCGGCGCGCCCATGGTCATCTTCCTGGCCGGGCTGAAGCAGGTGCCGAGGGAGCTGTACGAGGCGGCCGAGATGGACGGCGCGGGGCCCTTCCGGAAGTTCTGGAACATCACGCTGCCGATGATCTCCCCGGTGCTCTTCTTCAACGTGCTCCTGGAGACCATCCACTCCTTCCAGATCTTCGGCTCGGCGTACGTCGTCTCCAACACCTATTGCGGACCGGCCGACGCCACGCTCGTCTACACCTGCTACCTGTACCAGCAGGGCTTCAAGAACGCCCAGATGGGCTTCGCCTCCGCCATGGCCTGGATGCTGCTGCTCGCCGTGGCCCTGGTGACGGCGGTCCTCTTCTGGTCCCAGAAGAAGTGGGTGCACTACGAGGAGGGCGCCCGATGAGTGCGGTCACCACCGAGCCGGCCACCGTCGAACCGGCCGCGGCCAAGCGCCCGGTCCCCGGCCGCCGGCGCACCGGCTCCCTCGCCTGGCACCTCGGCGCGCTGCTGATCCTCGCGGTCATCCTCTACCCGGTCGTCTGGGTGATCGGCGCTTCGTTCAAGCCCAGCAAGGACATCATCAACAGCCTCACTCTGTTCCCCTCCCACCCGATCCTGTCCAACTTCAAGGGCCTCGCCGACGGCATAGCGGACATCACGGTCTGGACCTTCTTCCAGAACTCCCTCCTCTACGCGGGCGGTGCCGTCGTCGGCGTGCTGATCTCCTGCTCGCTGACCGCGTACGCCTTCGCCCGCATCCGGTTCGCGGGGCGCAACCTGCTGTTCTCGCTGATGATCGGCACACTGCTGCTGCCGTACCACGTGCTGCTGATCCCGCAGTACGTGGTGTTCCAGAAGCTGGGGCTGGTCAACACCTACGTGCCGCTGCTGATCGGCAAGTACCTGGCCACCGAGGCGTTCTTCGTGTTCCTCATGGTGCAGTTCATGCGCAACCTGCCCCGCGAGCTGGACGAGGCCGCACGGCTCGACGGCTGCGGGCACCTGCGGACGTACTGGTCGATCGTGCTGCCGCTGTGCCGGCCCGCGCTGATCACCAGCGCGATCTTCACCTTCATCAACGCCTGGAACGACTTCATGGGCCCGCTGATCTACCTCAACGAGCCCGGCAAGTACACCGTCTCGCTGGGCCTGATGATGTTCCGCGACTCCGACGGCGTGGCCGCCAACTACGGCGGCATGATCGCGATGTCGCTGGTCGCGCTGTTGCCGGTGCTGCTGTTCTTCCTCGCCTTCCAGCGGTACCTGATCGACGGCATGGCGACCTCCGGACTGAAGGGCTGAGGGGGTCACCATGGCGCACGCGCGCATCAAGCCCCGCAGGGAGCCGGTGTTCACCACAGGGGCCTCCCCGGCTCGGGCGGAGTCGAGAGATGGGGGAAGGTTCGGCGTCTTCGCCGAGTGTCTGCTGACCGGGGTGTGGATCGCGGTGGCGTCCCTCGGCGTGGTCACCTACCCGGCCGCCTTCGCCGCCGGCGCGCGGCACCTGCGCCGTCGTACGGCCCACGAGCGCGGCGGGTGGCGGGAGTTCACCGCCGATTTCCGGGCCGCCCTGCGCGGCGGCTGGGTGGTCGGCGCCGCCGGGTGGGCCGTGGCGGCGCTGGTCCGGGTGGACGTCCAGGCCGTGCGCGCCGGGCTGCCCGGCGGGCCGCTGGTGGCGGCCGTGGGGCTGTTCGCGCTGATCGGGTCGGCCGTGGCCGGGCTGCGTGCGACGGCCGTCTGGGCACCGGGGGAGAACTGGCGCGCCCTGCTCGCGGCCGCCGGCCGCCGTACGGTCCTCGATCCCGCCGGATCCTTCCTGCTCGTCGGCGGAGCGGTCCTCGTCTGCTGCTCCGCCCTGCTCATCGCCCCCCTGGCGGTCCCGGTACTCGGGGCCGTCGCCGCGGCCGCCGTCGCCGTGGAGGAGCGGTACCGGCGCCGCTGACCGAAGCGGCGCCCTCCGGCCAAGGCCGGCGGTCCGGGCGCAGTCGGAGCCCGTGCCCGGCGCCGCGCCTCTCTCTGTCATGCCCCTGACCAGATGCACGGAACGGCTTCCCGCACGGAAAGGAACGGCTGAACCATGTCTCCCCTCCCCCGCAGGTCCCTCCTCAAGGCGGCCGCCGTCGCCTCAGCCGCCACCCGGTTCAGCCGGGCCCTCGGGGCGAAGGGCGCCGAGGCGGCGCCCGCAGCCGCGGCCGACGGCGCCGACCCGGTCACCCTGGACTGGCTGGAGGACGGCGGCCTCGGCGCGGCGCCCGGTTCCACCGTCGGCGTGCCCTGGCCGATGGGCGCCCACAAGGCCGACCAGACCTTCGCCGTCACGGACGCAGGCGGCAAGGACGTACCCGTCCAGACCTGGCCGCTCGCCCACTGGCCCGACGGCTCGCTCAAGTGGACCGCGCACGCCGTCGGTTCCGGCTCCGGCAAGCTCACCCTCACCGCCGGCACGCCCACGGCACCGGACCGGAAGGTCACCGTCGACCAGAGCGGCGGCACCATCGACGTCTCCACCGGCGTCATCACCGCGAAGATCGGCAAGAACGGCTCGACGCTCATCAAGTCCGTCACCCGGGGATCCACCGAGATCGCCCGCAACGGCAGGCTCGTCCTCATCCGGCAGCCCGAGGTGGAGGACGAGGACCAGGGCACCGTCCGGACCGAGCGCTTCGACGGCGCGATCGACGACGTCACCGTCGAACAGGACGGCCCGGTCCGCGCGGTGGTCCGCATCGACGGCAAGCACCGCAAGGGACACCGCGGCTGGCTGCCCTTCTCCATCCGGCTGTACTTCTACGCCGGGTCCGAATCCTTCCGCATGGTGCACACCATCACCTACGACGGCACGCTGGAGCCCGGAAAGGCGAGCGGGGACTTCGTCCGCGGGCTCGGCGTCCGCTTCTCCGTGCCGATGCGGGACGCCGCCTACGACCGGCACGTCCGCATCGGCGGCGAGGGCACCGGCCTGCTGCGCGAGGCCGTCCAGGGCATCACCGGACTGCGCCGCGACCCGGGCGCCGCCGTTCAGGCCGCCCAGTACGAGGGCAGGAAGCTGCCCGACCCGTCCACCTGGGACCAGCGCGTCACCAGCCGCCTGCAGTACATCCCGCACTGGGGCGACTACACCCTCTCCCAGCTCTCCGCCGACGGCTTCACCCTGCGCAAGCGCACCAAGAAGGGCTACGGCTGGATCGGCGCCGGCGGCGGCAGACGGGCCTCCGGCTTCGGCTACGTCGGCGGGGCGAGCGGCGGTCTCTCCTTCGGACTGCGCGACTTCTGGGAGAAGTTCCCCGCCCAGCTCGACATCCGCGACGCCCACACCGACGAGGCCACCGTCACCCTCTGGCTCTGGTCGCCCGAGGCACAGCCCATGGACCTGCGCTTCTACCACGACGGCATGGGCCAGGACACCTACGCCGAACAGCTCGAGGGCCTGAACATCACCTACGAGGACTACGAGCCGCAGTTCGGCACTCCGTACGGCATCGCCCGCACCTCCGAACTCCTCTTCTGGGCCAACGGCTCCACACCCGCTGCCGACACCCTCGCCGACCAGGCCAAGGCCGTGCGCACGCTCCCGCAGCTCGCCGCCCCGCCCCAGCAGCTCATCAAGGCCAAGGTCTTCGGCCCCGGCCTGTTCTCCGAGCCGGACCGCTCCACCGCCGCCAAGGCGAAGATCGAGGACCACCTCGACTTCCTCTTCACCTACTACCGCGACCAGGTGGAGATGCGCCGCTGGTACGGCTTCTGGGACTACGGCGACATCATGCACACCTACGACTCCGCGCGGCACGTGTGGCGCTACGACATCGGCGGCTACGCCTGGGACAACTCCGAGCTCTCGCCCGACCTCTGGCTCTGGTACGCCTATCTGCGCAGCGGCCGCTCGGACATCTTCCGCTTCGCCGAGGCGATGACCCGGCACACCGGCGAGGTCGACGTCTACCACATCGGCCAGTGGGCGGGTCTCGGCACCCGGCACGGCGTGCAGCACTTCGCCGACAGCGCCAAGCAGCAGCGCATCGCCAACACCACCTACCGGCGCTTCTACTACTTCCTCACCGCCGACGAACGCGTCGGCGACCTCATGCACGCCAACGTCGACTCCGACGAGACGTTCCTCGTCCTCGACCCGCAGCGCAAGGTCCGCACCGACCCCTACACGCCCGACCGGCACGCCCTGTCCATCGGCTTCGGCACGGACTGGAGCGGCCTGGTCTCGGCCTGGCTCACCGAGTGGGAGCGCAGGGGCCCCAAGTGGGAGAAGGCCAAGGCGCGCGTGCTGTCCACGATGGAGGGCATCGCCGCCCAGCCCAACGGCTTCGTCCAGGGCAGCGGCCTGTACGACCTGGACACCGGCAGGTTCGCCGTCGCCGACAAGCCGGTGGTGTCCGTCTCGCACCTGTCGGCCGTCTTCGGCCTCAACGAGCTGTGCGCCGAGCTGATCCACCTCGTCGACATGCCGAAGTTCAAGGAGGCCTACCTGGACTACTGCCGCTACTTCAACGCCGGCAAGAGCGAACAGGCGGCCCGCTACGGCTCGCACTTCGGCACGCTGCTGCTCTTCCAGGGCCACTCGCGCCTGGACGCCTACGCCGCGGTGCAGACCGGTGACGCCGCGCTCGCCGAGCGGGCCTGGACCAAGTTCTACAGCTCCGACGGCTACGCCGAGTCCTCTCCGTGGAAGACCGAGAAGCTGACCGGACCGGCCACCCTGGTCGAGGGCAGCGAGGCGAGCTGGGTGTCGACCAACGACACCGCCCTCTACGGGCTCGCGGCCATCGAGAACCTGGCCCTGCTCGGGGACAGGATGCCGGGCTAGGCGCTGCGGGGGAGCGCCGTCGCACGGGCGGCGGCGCTCGTCCGGCCAGTGTGGCCCGCGTCACGGCCTGGCACATGAGTACGCGTACTCAGATGGCCGCGCCCCGGGCAGGCTCAGCCCATGGACTGGACCCACTACCGCTTCCGCACCCTGTGGTCCCTGCCCTTCCCGACGGCGGCCGTCTACGCCGTGCTGGACCGGCCCGAGGACTATCCGCGCTGGTGGCCACAGGTGCGCTCGGTGACCCGGCTCGACGCCGGCACGGGCCTGCTCACCGTCCGCTCGGTCCTGCCGTACGACCTGAACTTCACCGCCCGCGAGACCCGCCGCGACCCGGCCGCGGGCTGCCTGGAGAGCGCCCTGTCGGGCGACCTCGAGGGCTGGGCCCGCTGGACGGTCACCCCCGACGGCTCGGGGACGCTGGCCCGCTACGACCAAGTGGTCGACGTGACCAAGCCGCTGCTCAGGCGGCTCGCCGTGCCGGGCCGCCCGCTGTTCCGCGCCAACCACCGGCTGATGATGCGGGCCGGCCGCCGCGGACTGCTGCGCCACCTGCAAGCGGTTTGAACGAACCCCGTCGGCACCTGTATTGTTCAGTGCGTTCCCGGGCGATTAGCTCAGTGGGAGAGCGCTTCGTTCACACCGAAGAGGTCACTGGTTCGAACCCAGTATCGCCCACCGGGAGAGGCCGGTCCGCACCAGCGGACCGGCCTTTTGTGTTGCGCGAGGCTCCAGGCCGGGGCGTTCCGCCGCACCCGGCCGATCCGTCCGGCCGGGGCGTCCCGCTCCGTCACGCCGCGGCCGGCAGGTCCGGGCGCAGGGGCCAGTCCGTGCTGACGATCTCCTCCGAGCCGCTGCGGGCGAACCACGCCTGCAGGCCGCGCGCCTGCGCCGCGTGCCAGTCGGCCTGGAGGGCGTGCAGCTCGGCGGGGGACAGGCGCTCCAGGCGGGTCGCGAAGCGGCGGCCCACGGCCCGGACGACCTCCAGCGCGGCCAGCGCGTCCGCCGCCGCGTCGTGCGCGCCCTCCAGCGGCACGCCGTAGTGCGCGCACAGGTCGGTCAGCGTGCGGCGGCCCTTGCGGTAGCGGTCGAGCTGCTTGTCCAGGACCCGGGGATCCAGCACGTGCAGCGGGGTCGCCTGGAACCAGCGGTCCAGCGACGACGCCCGGTGCCGGCGCAACTCCCGGTCCAGCAGGGTGAGATCGAACGGGGCGTTCATCACCACCAGCGGGCGCCGCATGGCCGCGTGCTCGGCCAGCTGCTCGGCTATCTCGTACATCACCGGCGCCGGCCAGCGGCCGTTGTGCTGCAGGTGATCCTCCGTCAGCCCGTGCACCGCCGTAGCCTCCTCGGGCACCGGCACACCCGGGTTCACCAGCCAGCGGGTGATCCGGGGACGGTTTCCCGGCGCGTCCTGGACCACGACGGCGGCCGACACGATCCGGTCGGTCTCGACGTCCACGCCCGTCGTCTCCGTGTCGAAGGCGGCCAGCGGCCCCTCGTACCAGCACGTCATCCCAACCCAACTCCTCGCTCAAGCATGGCAGGTGACGTTCCGTCTTCTGCCCGTTTGGTGATACCCGGGCCGTTTGCGCCGTACGCCGGAAGGACACAACAGGAGTACGGGTCTTTGCAGTTCAGCGACCCGCAGCGGGGAAACTCCTGGGTGGAAGGCTGTTGTTCATGGCCATGGCGCAGCCCGAGCGGGGCGGGCTGCTGCCCGAACGCACGGGCCCCCTTCGCGGCACGCTCGCCACCACGGCCTGCATGGAGACACTGCAGGTCGGCTATCTGCACGCGGTCGCCGCCGCGGCGGGCTGCTCGCTGTCCCAGCCCTTCCCGGACAACGGCATCGACTGGCACGTCAGTCACAGCGCGCCCGGCCACACGGTGGACGACGAGGTCACCATCAAGGTGCAGCTCAAGTGCACCTACCAGATCGCCCCCAACCCCCCGGGCCGCTTCTTCTCCTTCACGCTCGACAACGACCATCTGCGCAAGCTCGCCCGCACCCCGGTCTCGGTGCACAAGATCCTGGTCGTCATGCTCGTCCCGCGCGCCCAGGACGACTGGCTGCGCGCCGGCCACGACCGGCTCGACCTCAGGCACTGCTGCTACTGGACCAACCTCGCCGGCCACCCGGTCACCGGCCGGCACCGGACCACCGTGCGGATCCCGACCTCGCGCATCTTCGACGACCGGGCGCTGTGCGAGATCATGGCCCGGGTGGGAACGGGAGGCAGGCCGTGAGAAGCCGTCCGTACGAGGAACTGCCGCGTCAGGTCCGGCCGCACCCCGACGACCTCGTCTGGAACCGGCCGCCCGACCCGGCCCAGGTCGACCCCGCCGTGCTCGGCGCCCTGCTGCACCGGCACGGCTGGCAGCGGCGCGGGGGAGCGCCCGGGCGCTACGGCCGCTGGACCCCGCCCGTGCCGGGCGCCGGCGGGACCAGCCTGCTGGTGCCCGAGAGCCGGGCCTTCCCCGACAGCGACGACCTGCTCGGCGAGGCCCTCGACGCCCTCACCCGCAGCGACACGCCCTCCGCGCGCGAGGTGCTGATCGCCCTCGCCGTGCCCAGCGACGAGATCCGCTGGTGGCGCGACACCCCGGGCGGGCCGGCGGGCGCCGCGCCCTGGACGGCCGACGAGCGCCTGCGCGGCGCCGCCCGGCAGATGCTGCTCGCCGCCGCCCTCGCCACCCGCGCGCGGGCCGGCTACTACGGCGCCCGGCACCGGCGGCCCGCCGCCGCCCTGCTGGAGAACGTGCTCGTCGGCCCCGCCGCCGAGGGCCGCAGCCTGACCGCCTTCGCGCCGGTGGCCGCCGGCCGCCCGCTCGCCGTCCGGCTCCACCAGGCCCTGTACGCGGCCCGCGAGGCCATCGACTACCAGCGGGCCACCGGCGGCATGGACGCCTTCGACGGCGCCGTCGAGGCCGGTGTCAGCCGGGAGCTGACGGAGGCGCTGACCGCTCTCGTGCGCGGCACCGAGGGCGCCCGCGTCGCCGTCGCCTGGGCCCCCGGGGCCGGGGTGCCCGCGGGCTGCGCGGCCTCCGCCGAGCCCGTCGAGTTCTCCCCCGGCGACCTGCCCGCGCTGCACGCGGCCGGCGCCCGCTATCTGCGCGAGGAACCCTCCGTCCCGGTCCGCGTCACCGGTGCCGTGGTCCGGATGCGCCGCTCCGGCCCGCGCGGCGAGGGCACGGTACGGCTGCGGGTGCTGGCCGGCGCCGAGGTCCCGCACGTCCGCGTCACCCTGGGCGAGGAGGAGTACCGCATCGCCGGCCACGCCCACCTCGTCGGCCTCCCGGTGCGCGTGGACGGCAGGCTCGAGCGCCGGGGCGGCTTCCGCCGGCTCACCGGCGCCTGCGGTGTCGTACCCGTACAGGTGGACGAGGCCGAGCGGGACCGGCTGCTGAAGTCCCTGCAGGAGAACCTGGACTATGTCGAGGAGGCGTACGGGACCGAGGACGGAGGGTGACCGTTTCGCGGTCGGTGGTGTCGGGTCGGTACGATCCCTTGTGCGCGCGCTCCTGGTATGGCGCCGCACCCCACCTTCAGTCAGGAGAGACCGGTGTCAGACGTCCGTGTGATCATCCAACGCGATTCCGAGCGGGAAGAACGCGTGGTGACGACGGGCACTACGGCCGCCGACCTCTTCGCGGGCGAGCGCTCGATCATCGCCGCGCGCGTGGCCGGCGAGCTGAAGGACCTCGCGTACGAGCTTGCCGACGGTGACGAGGTCGAGGGCGTCGACATCACGTCCGAGGACGGCCTGAACATCCTGCGCCACTCCACCGCGCACGTCATGGCGCAGGCCGTGCAGGAGCTGTTCCCCGAGGCCAAGCTGGGCATCGGCCCGCCCGTCAAGGACGGCTTCTACTACGACTTCGACGTCGACAAGCCCTTCCACCCCGATGACCTCAAGGCCATCGAGAAGAAGATGCAGGAGATCCAGAAGCGGGGGCAGAAGTTCTCCCGCCGCGTGGTCACCGACGAGCAGGCCCGCGAGGAACTGGCGGACGAGCCGTACAAGCTGGAGCTGATCGGCCTCAAGGGCGCCGCCTCGCACGACGACGGCGCGGACGTCGAGGTCGGCGCCGGCGAGCTGACGATCTACGACAACCTGGACGCCAAGACCGGCGAGCTGTGCTGGAAGGACCTCTGCCGCGGTCCGCACCTGCCCTCGACCCGGCTCATCCCGGCGTTCAAGCTGATGCGCAACGCAGCCGCCTACTGGCGCGGCAGCGAGAAGAACCCGATGCTCCAGCGCATCTACGGCACCGCCTGGCCGACCAAGGACGAGCTGAAGGCGTACCTGGACTTCCTCGCCGAGGCGGAGAAGCGCGACCACCGCAAGCTCGGGTCCGAGCTGGACCTGTTCTCCATCCCCGAGCAGATCGGCTCCGGCCTCGCCGTCTTCCACCCCAAGGGCGGCATCGTCCGCCGCGTGATGGAGGACTACTCGCGCCGCCGCCACGAGGAGGAGGGCTACGAGTTCGTCTACACCCCGCACGCGACCAAGGGGAAGCTCTTCGAGACGTCGGGTCACCTGGACTGGTACGCCGACGGCATGTACCCGCCCATGCAGCTCGACGAGGGCGTGGACTACTACCTCAAGCCCATGAACTGCCCGATGCACAACCTGATCTTCGACGCGCGCGGCCGCTCCTACCGTGAACTGCCGCTGCGCCTCTTCGAGTTCGGGACCGTGTACCGGTACGAGAAGTCGGGCGTCGTGCACGGCCTGACCCGGGCCCGCGGCTTCACCCAGGACGACGCGCACATCTACTGCACCCGTGAGCAGATGTCCGAGGAACTCGACAAGACGCTCACCTTCGTCCTCGGCCTGCTGCGCGACTACGGCCTGACCGACTTCTACCTGGAGCTGTCCACCAAGGACCCGGAGAAGTTCGTCGGTTCCGACGAGGCCTGGGAGGAGGCGACCGAGACGCTGCGCCAGGTCGCCGAGAAGCAGGGTCTGCCCCTCGTCCCGGACCCGGGCGGCGCCGCCTTCTACGGCCCGAAGATCTCCGTCCAGACCAAGGACGCCATCGGCCGCACCTGGCAGATGTCGACCATCCAGCTCGACTTCAACCTGCCCGAGCGCTTCGACCTCGAGTACACCGGCCCCGACGGCTCCAAGCAGCGTCCGGTCATGATCCACCGCGCGCTGTTCGGCTCCATCGAGCGGTTCTTCGCGGTCCTGCTGGAGCACTACGCGGGCGCCTTCCCGGCGTGGCTGGCGCCGGTCCAGGCGATCGGCATCCCGATCGGTGACGGGCACGTGGAGTACCTCGAGAAGTTCGCCGCGGCCGGCAAGAAGCAGGGCCTGCGCATCGAGGTGGACTCGTCCTCGGACCGCATGCAGAAGAAGATCCGCAACGCCCAGAAGCAGAAGGTGCCCTTCATGGTCATCGCGGGCGACGAGGACATGTCGAACGGCTCGGTCTCCTTCCGCTACCGCGACGGCTCCCAGGAGAACGGCATCCCGTTCGACGAGGCCCTCGCCAAGATCGCGAAGGTCGTGGCGGAGCGCACCCAGGTCTGATCCGCGCGACCGGCCAGGGCCCCCGGGAGGTTCAGCGTCCCGGGGGCCTTTCGTCACCCTCGCGGGAGAAGGTCTGCATCAGCCAGGACGAGAACGATCCCGTCACCGCGCCGAGCAGGGCGAGCCCGCAGGCCATGATGGCGGTCGCGATCATCCTGCCGAGCATGGTCACCGGGGTGACGTCGCCGTAGCCGACGGTGCTGAGCGTCGAGGCGGCCCACCACACGGCGTCCCCGAAGGTGCGGATGGTCGCCCCGGGCGCCCCGCGTTCCTGCTGGTAGACCGCGAGCGCCGCGGAGAACCCGAGCAGCACGGTGGACAGGCCCGCGTACGCGATCACCCGCACGTGCAGGGACAGCCGGGGGTCTCCCTGCCGACGCTGGATGACGTCGTAGAGCGGCACGATCCGCAGCGGGCGCAGCAACGGCAGAAGGACCACGACCGTGTGCAGGAAGTGCGTGCTGACGAAGCGGACGAAGCGCTGCCTCCCCAGGCGCCAGCGCACCACGTAGTCCACGGCGAACAGCACCCACAGGGCCAGCAGCACGAGCCCGCACAGGCTCCGCCAGAAGGGCGCCAGGTGCGTGGCGAGCACACGGGTCGCATAGGCGGCAAGGAAGAGCAGCGAGGCCAGGAACAGCGGAATCTCGGTGCGCTGCTCCCAGCGGGCGTAGCGGCTGTCGTCGTCCACCGGCCAAGCTTGGCCGGTGACCGCCTCCCCGCCGCCCCGGCGACACGCCGCGAACGGGCGAAGCCATATGCTGCCTTGCATGACGAGTGAGCCGGAGCAGCAGATCGGAGTGGGGACGCAGGACGCGTTCCAGCGCCTGTGGACGCCCCACCGGATGGCCTACATCCAGGGCGAGAACAAGCCGACCGGTCCTGGGGCCGACGACGGCTGTCCCTTCTGCTCGATCCCGGCCAAGTCCGACGAGGACGGGCTGATCGTCCGCCGCGGCGAGCACGTCTACGCCGTGCTGAACCTCTACCCGTACAACGGCGGCCACCTGATGACCGTGCCCTTCCGGCACGTGGCCGACTACACCGACCTGAACGGTGCGGAGACCGCCGAGCTGGCCGAGCTGACCAAGCAGGCGATGACCGCCCTGCGCACCGCCTCCGGCGCGCACGGCTTCAACATCGGCATGAACCAGGGGACGGTGGCCGGCGCCGGCATCGCCGCCCACCTCCATCAGCACATCGTCCCGCGCTGGGGCGGCGACACGAACTTCATGCCGGTGGTCGGCCACACCAGGGTGCTGCCCCAGCTCCTGGCGGACACCCGCAAGATGCTGGCGGAGGCCTGGCCCGTCTAGAGTCCCCGGTGCCCTCTGTCGAGGGCACCGCTCACGCGTCGTACAGGTCCGCCTTCCGCGGGGTCGGGTCCTGCACCTGGCCGCTGAGGAAGGACGAGCGGGTGCCGAACTTCTCCGTGTCGACGCCGTTCTCCTCCAGGACCCGGATCGCCGCCGAGTGCACCACCCGCAGCACCGGCGTGGCCGCGCGCAGCGCGTCGTCGGCCATGAAGCGGTGCCGCCACGGCTGGTCGGCCCAGGCGTGCCGCAGGCCGAACGGCTCGGGCAGGACCAGGGAGCCGCCGAGCCAGTTGAGCAGCGGCGGGTACCAGGTCAGCGGGGCGCGCGCGGTGAGCCGTACCACCTCGTCGGTGGGCACCAGGGGCAGACTGACCGTGCGGTTCTCCCAGGGCTTGAGCGACTTGGCGACCTCCTTGGTGGGCGCCGCCGGCTTGGTGGTGAACAGCGGGTTCACCGGTCCCAGCGCGTGCCCGGTCACCTCGATGCGCAGCGTCTCGTGCAGCACGGTCACCGTGATCAGCATGGTGATGACCAGCTGCCCGTCCCACAGCGTCCACTGCACGCCCAGATAGTGGCGGTCACCGCTGCCGAACTGCTGCTTGTTGCAGATGTCCTGTATCGCGTGCTGCTTGACCTGGAAGGCCTCGACGTCCGTGCCCTCGGGCCGGGACACCTCCTTGGCGTTCTCCCCGATCGGCGTGACGATCCAGTGCCGTATCGACGGCCGGGGGAAGCCGCCGGTGTTCAGCGGGCCCCGCTCCAGCATGCGGAGCTGGTCGTGGATCGAGCGGATGACGTCCCAGCTGCGGAAGGGGTGGATCTCCCGGCCGGCGTCGGCGGGCACCAGGTCCTCCGCCAGGTGCCAGGCGCCCCAGCGGGTGCCCATGCCGAGTATGCCCTTGGGCCCGGCGTAGAAGACCGAGTTGGACCGCTGCTCGGCGCTGAGCCGGGCCAGCGACTGGCGCAGCTGCTCGGCCGCGGTCTCGCCGGGGCTGCGCGGCACCGCCTCGGGCACCTTGGCGCCGACGCTGCTGCCCGAGAGCAGCCCGTCCCAGCGCGCCCGCAGGTCCTTCGCGGAGCGCTCGCAGATCTGCTTGGCCCAGAACCAGCCGAGCACCGGGGCGACCACGGCCGCGCGCGCGTACCACCCCCAGAAGCCGGTGAACGGCATCTTCAGCAGGAACAGCCCGGCGAGCACGCCGACCCCGGTGAGCAGGGCGGTGGCCAGCGCCCCGGCCCGCTTGTCGTCGCGCTTGGCGACGAGGGAGCGGAGCTGGAAGACGAGCAGCCAGCCGATCAGTCCCGGCAGGAAGATCAGACCGCACAGCACCATGACGGCGGTGAGCCGGTTGTCCCGCTCCCGGCGGATGTTGTTGGCCGCCATGCAGTGCTCGACGACGACCTGGGGCTCGGCGCCGAAGGACTGGATGAGCGGCTTGCGGCCGGGCGCCAGCATGCGGTCGACCACCGCCCGGGAGAAGGCCTCACCGAGGTTGGGCCGCAGCAGCGCCCACTTGCCGGGCTTGACCGTCGACTGGTGCCATTCGTTGTCGGTCTTCTTGATGTCCTCGACCACGTTGTCCCGGTAGGCCGCAGAGGCCAGGGCGAACGTCGCCGCCTGCCCCTCGTCGCCGGAGACGGGCACCTGCGGCCCGTCCCACTCCGTTCCCACCGACATTCCCGCCCCCATCGCCGCCGGCCCCGCTCCTGCGGCCTTCCCGACTTCCCTGGTCCGCACACCTGTTGAACAGGCCGACGTGCCGGCACCACGGCAGGACCGCGGGCGCCCGGCACGACGTGATCACGTGATCAGCGTATCCGCAGCCACCGACACGGCGTCGGCGGACGGCCGAAGCCGCCCACCGGCGCACGGAGTGGCGAGGTGGTGAACTACGGGGTCTCGCCCGCCTGTTCGCGCACCCGTTCGGCGATCTGCGGTGGCATCGGCTCGTGCCGGGCGTACGCGCGGTCGAAGCGGGCCGTGCCGTGGGACAGGGAGCGCAGGTCGATGGCGTACCGGCCGATCTCGAACTCGGGCACCTCGGCGCGCACCAGGGTCCGTCCGGAGCCCACCTGCTCGGTGCCGAGCACCCGGCCGCGCCGGCTCGACAGGTCGCTCATCACCGCGCCCACGTAGTCGTCGGGCACCAGGACGGTCACCTCGGCCACCGGCTCCAGCAGATGGATCCGGGCGTCGGCCGCGGCCTCGCGCAGGGCCAGCGCGCCCGCCGTCTGGAAGGCGGCGTCGGAGGAGTCCACCGAGTGCGCCTTGCCGTCCAGCAGGGTGACCCGCACGTCCACGAGCGGATAGCCGGCGGCGACCCCCTTGGCGGCCTGCGCCCGCACGCCCTTCTCCACGGACGGGATGAACTGGCGCGGCACGGCACCGCCGACCACCTTGTCCACGAACTCGATGCCCGAGCCGCCGGGCAGCGGCTCCACCTCGATCTCGCAGATGGCGTACTGCCCGTGCCCGCCGGACTGCTTCACGTGCCGCCCGCGCGCGGCGGCCTTCGTGGCGAACGTCTCCCGGAGGGAGACCCGGTGCGGCACGACGTCGACCTGGACGCCGTACCGGCTGCGCAGCCGCTCCAGGGCCACGTCCGCGTGCGCCTCGCCCAGGCACCACAGGACCACCTGGTGGGTGTCCTGGTTCTGCTCGAGCCGCATCGTGGGGTCCTCGGCGACCAGCCGGGACAGGCCCTGGGAGAGCTTGTCCTCGTCGGCCTTGCTGTGCGCCTGGATGGCGAGCGGCAGCAGCGGGTCCGGCATCTGCCACGGCTCCATCAGCAGCGGCTCGTCCTTGGCCGAGAGCGTGTCCCCGGTCTCGGCGCGGGCCAGCTTGGCCACGCACACCAGGTCGCCGGCGACGGCCTGGGGCACCGGGCGCTGCTGCTTGCCGAACGGCATCGACAGGGCGCCGACCTTCTCGTCGACGTCGTGGTCCTCGTGCCCCCGGTCGGCCAGGCCGTGCCCGGAGACGTGCACCGTCTCGTCGGGGCGCAGGGTGCCGGAGAAGACGCGGACCAGGGAGATGCGGCCGACGTAGGGGTCGGAGGAGGTCTTGACGACCTCGGCGACCAGCGGGCCGCTCGTGTCGCAGGCCTTCAGCTCGCGCGGCTTGCCGTCGAGGGTGGTGACCGCGGGCATGGGGTGCTCGAACGGGGTCGGGAACCCGCCGGTGATCAGTTCCAGCAGTTCGACCGTGCCGAGGCCCTGCCGAGCGCCCTCGGCGGCGGGGGCGGCGGCCAGGACGGGGAAGAAGGTGCCGCGCGCGACGGCCCGCTCCAGGTCCTCGATCAGCGTCTTGACGTCGACCTGTTCGCCGCCCAGATACCGGTCCATGAGGGTCTCGTCCTCGCTCTCGGCGATGATCCCCTCGATGAGCCGATTGCGGGCCTCCTCGATGTCCGGCAGCTGGTCCTCGCCGGGTTCGGACTCCTTGCGCTCGCCGGTCGAGTAGTCGAACAGCTTCTGCGACAGCAGCCCGGTCAGCCCGGTCACGGGCGCGTGCCCGTCGGGTCCCTCGGGGCCGCGCAGCGGCAGGTACAGCGGCAGCACGGCGTCGGGGTCGTCCGCGCCGAACGCCTCCGCGCACACGCGGGTCATCTCCTCGAAGTTCGCGCGCGCGGCCTCCAGGTGCGTGATCACGATCGCGCGGGGCATGCCGACGGCCTGGCATTCCTCCCACACCATGCGGGTGGAGCCGTCCACGCCGTCCGAGGCCGAGACGACGAAGAGGGCCGCGTCCGCCGCGCGCAGACCGGCCCTCAGTTCCCCGACGAAGTCCGCGTAGCCGGGGGTGTCCAGAATGTTGATCTTGATGCCGTCCCATTCGACCGGGACCAGCGAGAGCTGTACCGAGCGCTGCTGGCGGTGCTCGATGTCGTCGTAGTCGGAGACGGTGCCGCCGTCCTCGACGCGGCCCGCCCGGTTCAGCGCCCCCGCGGTCAGTGCGAGGGCCTCCACCAGAGTCGTCTTGCCCGAACCGGAGTGGCCGACCAGCACCACATTCCGTACGGACGCGGGGTGGTCGGCCGCCAGAGCCCTGCCGGCGGCCCCGGGGTGGTGAGTCTGTGCCTTGTCGCCCATGATCCTGCCTCCCGTGCACGGTGAGGTCACTGTGGGCGCGGACACGCGGGACCCGCGTGCACTGGCGGCTCCGGCGACGCCCGCGGTTCTTCGACCTTCCCACTCCCGTCACCCCGCGTCCATACGAAGGACCGACGGACGGCCGGCGGACCGCCGGCGGACGGCCGCGGATCACCGTGAAGGGGATGCCGCGGCCCAGGTCGTGCCCCCGCGCGCGGGCCCGCACCGGCTCGGGGGCCCGGCTGCGGGTGCCCGTCAGCCGCGCACACGCGCGCGTGGCTACGATGGGCCAGCCGGAGGCCACCAGGGCCGCGGCCAACCGACCGTCGGGAAGGCCATGCTGAACAAGTACGCGCGTGCTTTCTTCACGCGTGTCCTCACGCCGTTCGCCACGTTTCTCATCCGCCGGGGCGTGAGCCCCGACACGGTCACGCTCATCGGCACCGCCGGCGTGGTCGCGGGAGCGCTGGTCTTCTACCCCCGGGGCGAGTTCTTCTGGGGCACGGTCGTGATCACGCTGTTCGTCTTCTCCGACCTGGTCGACGGCAACATGGCCCGCCAGCTGGGCCGCTCCAGCCGCTGGGGCGCCTTCCTGGACTCCACCCTCGACCGGGTCGCCGACGGCGCGATCTTCGGCGGCTTCGCCCTCTGGTACGCGGGCCACGGCAACGACAACGCGCTGTGCGCCGTCTCGATCTTCTGCCTGGCCAGCGGGCAGGTGGTGTCGTACACCAAGGCCCGCGGCGAGTCGATCGGACTGCCGGTCGCGGTGAACGGGCTGGTCGAGCGCGCCGAGCGGCTGGTGATCTCCCTGGTCGCGGCCGGTTTCGCGGGCCTGCACAAGTTCGGTGTACCGGGCATCCAGTGGCTGCTGCCGATCGCGCTGTGGATCGTCGCCGTGGGCAGCCTCGTCACGCTGATCCAGCGCGTCGTCACCGTCCGCCGCGAGTCCGCCGAGGCGGAGGAGGCGGCGGCACGGCAGAGTGCGTCCCAGGGGAGTGAGGCGGCGCAGTGAGCACCGCCGACCGGCTCACCGACACCCTGTACGGACTCGGCTGGAGCACCGTCAAGAGGCTCCCCGAACCCGTCGCCGTCCGTCTCGGGCGCACCATCGCCGACCTCGCCTGGAAGCAGCGCGGCAAGGGCGTGCAGCGCCTGGAGGCCAACTACGGGCGCGTGCTGCCCGACGCGACGCCCGAGCGCCTCGCCGAGCTCTCGCGCGCGGGGATGCGGTCGTACCTGCGCTACTGGATGGAGTCCTTCCGGCTCCCGGCCTGGAGCGCCGAGCGCGTCAAGGCGGGCTTCGACCCCAAGGACCTGCACCACCTCACCGACGGCCTGGCCGCCGGCCGCGGGGTGATCCTCGCCCTGCCGCACCTGGCCAACTGGGACCTGGCCGGCGCCTGGGTCACCACCGCGCTCGAAACGCCGTTCACGACGGTCGCCGAGCGCCTGAAGCCCGAGACGCTGTACGACCGGTTCGTCGCCTACCGGGAGGGCCTCGGCATGGAGGTCCTGCCGCACAGCGGCGGCGCCGCCTTCGGCACCCTGGCCCGCAGGCTGCGCGACGGCGGGCTGGTCTGCCTGGTCGCCGACCGGGACCTGTCCGCCTCCGGCGTCGAGGTCGAGTTCTTCGGCGAGAAGGCCCGGATGCCCGCGGGGCCGGCCCTCCTCGCCCAGCAGACCGGCGCCCTGCTGCTGCCCGTCACCCTCTGGTACGACGACTCACCCGTCATGCGGGGCCGGGTGCATCCCCCGGTCGACGTACCGGAGTCAGGTACCCGGCCCGAGAAGACGTCTGTCATGACACAGGCGCTGGCCGACGCCTTCGCCACCGGAATCGCCGACCATCCGCAGGACTGGCACATGCTCCAGCGCCTGTGGCTCGCCGACCTCGACCCCGCGAAGGGACCCTCGTGAGAATCGGGATCGTCTGCCCGTACTCCTGGGACGTGCCCGGTGGCGTCCAGTTCCACATCCGCGACCTCGCCGAGTACTTCCTGCGCCTCGGTCACGAGGTCTCGGTCCTGGCCCCGGCCGACGACGACACCCCGCTGCCGCCCTACGTCGTCTCGGCCGGCCGCGCCGTCCCCGTGCCGTACAACGGCTCGGTGGCGCGGCTGAACTTCGGCTTCCTGTCGGCCGCGCGGGTGCGGCGCTGGCTGCACGAGGGCAAGTTCGACGTGATCCACATCCACGAACCGACCTCGCCCTCGCTCGGCCTGCTGACCTGCTGGGCGGCCCAGGGGCCCATCGTGGCCACCTTCCACACCTCCAACCCGCGCTCCCGCGCGATGATCGCCGCGTACGCGATCCTGCAGGCCGCCCTGGAGAAGATCAGCGCCCGGATCGCGGTGAGCGAGTACGCCCGCCGCACCCTGGTCGAGCACCTCGGCGGGGACGCGGTGGTCATCCCCAACGGCGTCGACGTCGACTTCTTCGCCAAGGCCGAACCGCGGCCGGAGTGGCAGGGCGACACCATCGGCTTCATCGGCCGCATCGACGAGCCCCGCAAGGGCCTGCCGGTCCTGATGCGGGCGCTCCCGAGGATCCTCGCCGCCCGGCCGCAGACACGGCTGCTGGTGGCGGGCCGGGGCGACGAGAAGGCCGCCGTCGAGGACCTGCCGAGGGAACTGCGCTCCCGGGTGGAGTTCCTCGGCATGATCAGCGACGAGGACAAGGCGCGGTTCCTGCGCAGCGTCGACCTCTACGTCGCGCCCAACACCGGTGGCGAGAGCTTCGGCATCATCCTGGTCGAGGCCATGTCGGCGGGCGCCCCCGTCCTCGCCTCCGACCTGGACGCCTTCGTGCAGGTCCTCGACCAGGGCCAGGCGGGCGAGGTGTTCGCCAACGAGGACGCGGACGCGCTGGCCGAGGCCGCCCTGCGGCTCCTCCAGGACCCGGCCCGGCGGGCCGAACTGCGCGAGCGGGGCAGCGCCCACGTGCGCCGCTTCGACTGGTCGACGGTCGGCGCCGACATCCTGTCCGTGTACGAGACGGTGACCACCGGCACGACCGCGGTGGCCACCGACGAGCGCTCGGGCCTGCGCGCACGCTTCGGGCTCGCGCGGGACTGAGCCGGGGACCGGCTGACGTACCGCACGACCGGAACGCACAGGGCGGCGACCGGGGCGATCACCGCTAGGGCGTTCCGGATCCGGCGGCTCCTGCGCCCCTCGCCCCCGTCGCCCGGCGTGCTCCCGGGCCGGTGCCCCGCTGTGGGGCGCCCGTGCACTCCATGAATCCCCGTGCCGGAGCCGGGTAGCCTTGCCGCCCGTGACCACCCTCATCTGGATCCTCGTCGCGCTGCTGGCGATCGGTGTGTACCTCAGCTGGACGGCCGGGCGGCTGGACCGGCTGCACGTGCGGATGGACGCCGCGCGGGCCGCACTCGACGCGCAGCTGCTGCGGCGGGCCTCCGTGGCGCAGGAGCTGGCCACCTCGGGGGTGCTGGACCCCGCCGCCTCGATCGTGCTCTACGAGGCCGCGCACGCCGCCCGGCAGGCCGAGGAGGAGCATCGGGAGGTCGCCGAGAGCGAGTTGAGCCAGGCCCTGCGCGCAGTCTTCGAGGATCCGCAGCAGGTGGAGGCCGTCCGGGAGGCCCCGGGCGGCGAAGAGGCGGCACATGAGCTGGCCGAGGCCGTCCGCCGGGTCCCGATGGCCCGCCGTTTCCACAACGACGCCGTGGGAGCGGCCCGCAGGCTCCGCGAGCACCGCAAGGTGCGCTGGTTCCGGCTGGCCGGCCACGCCCCGTTCCCGCTGGCCTTCGAGATGGACGACGAGCCGCCGGCGGCCCTGGTGGAGCGGGCCGCCTGACCTCACTCGAGGCAAAAGGATCCACCGGCTTGCCATTGGCCCTTGCTGTGGCCTGGTCCACTCGCGTTTCCTCGGTGCTGCACCAAACCCTCTTCCCCTTCAGTGAGGTCACCCGTGTCCACCATCGAGAACCAGGCTCCCGAGACCGGCACCGCGCGCGTGAAGCGCGGCATGGCCGAGCAGCTCAAGGGCGGCGTGATCATGGATGTCGTCACGCCGGAGCAGGCGAAGATCGCCGAGGACGCGGGCGCCGTCGCCGTCATGGCCTTGGAGCGGGTCCCGGCCGACATCCGCAAGGACGGCGGCGTGGCCCGGATGTCCGACCCGGACATGATCGAGGGCATCATCGACGCCGTCTCCATCCCGGTCATGGCCAAGTCCCGCATCGGCCACTTCGTCGAGGCCCAGGTCCTGCAGTCCCTCGGCGTCGACTACATCGACGAGTCCGAGGTCCTCACCCCGGCCGACGAGGTCAACCACTCCGACAAGTGGGCCTTCACCACCCCCTTCGTCTGTGGCGCCACCAACCTGGGCGAGGCCCTGCGCCGCATCGCCGAGGGCGCCGCGATGATCCGCTCCAAGGGCGAGGCCGGCACCGGCAACGTCGTCGAGGCCGTGCGCCACCTGCGCCAGATCAAGAACGAGATCGCCAAGCTGCGGGGCTTCGACAACCACGAGCTGTACGCCGCCGCCAAGGAGCTGCGCGCCCCCTACGAGCTGGTCCGCGAGGTCGCCGAACTGGGCAAGCTGCCGGTGGTCCTGTTCTCCGCCGGCGGCGTGGCCACCCCGGCCGACGCGGCCCTGATGCGTCAGCTCGGCGCCGAGGGCGTCTTCGTCGGCTCCGGCATCTTCAAGTCCGGCGACCCGGCCAAGCGCGCCGCCGCCATCGTCAAGGCGACCACCTTCTACGACGACCCGAAGATCATCGCGGACGCGTCCCGCAACCTCGGCGAGGCCATGGTCGGCATCAACTGCGACACCCTCCCCGAGACCGAGCGCTACGCCAACCGCGGCTGGTAACCACCCATGTCCGAAGCACCTGTCATAGGCGTCCTGGCCCTCCAGGGCGACGTACGGGAGCACCTCATCGCCCTGGCCGCGGCCGACGCCGTGGCCAGGCCGGTGCGGCGCCCCGAGGAACTCGCCGGGGTCGACGGCCTCGTGCTGCCGGGCGGCGAGTCCACCACCATCTCCAAACTGGCCGTCCTCTTCGGCGTGATGGAGCCCCTCCGCGCGCGCGTGCGGGACGGCATGCCCGTCTACGGCACCTGCGCCGGCATGATCATGCTCGCCGACAAGATCCTCGACCCGCGCTCGGGCCAGGAGACCATCGGCGGCATCGACATGATCGTGCGCCGCAACGCCTTCGGCCGGCAGAACGAGTCCTTCGAGGCCGCGGTCGACGTCAAGGGCGTCGCGGGGGATCCTGTGGAGGGCGTCTTCATCCGCGCCCCGTGGGTCGAGTCCGTCGGCGCCGGCGCCGAGGTGCTCGCCGAGCACCAGGGCCACATCGTCGCCGTCCGCCAGGGCAACGCGCTCGCCACGTCGTTCCACCCGGAACTGACCGGCGACCACCGCGTGCACTCCCTGTTCGTCGACATGGTGCGCGCCAACCGGACACCGGAGTCCTAGTAGGATCTCTGGCGTTCGTACGGAGACGGGTTACGCGAAGGAGACAGGCAGATGTCCGGCCACTCTAAATGGGCCACGACGAAGCACAAGAAGGCCGTGATCGATGCCAAGCGCGGCAAGCTCTTCGCGAAGCTGATCAAGAACATCGAGGTCGCGGCGCGGATGGGCGGCGTCGACCTCGACGGCAACCCGACGCTCTACGACGCCGTCCAGAAGGCCAAGAAGCAGTCGGTTCCCAACAAGAACATCGACTCGGCCATCAAGCGCGGCGGCGGCCTCGAGGCCGGCGGCGCCGACTACGAGACGATCATGTACGAGGGCTACGGCCCCAACGGCGTCGCGGTGCTGATCGAGTGCCTCACCGACAACCGCAACCGCGCCGCCTCCGACGTCCGCGTCGCCATGACCCGCAACGGCGGCTCCATGGCCGACCCGGGCTCGGTGTCGTACATGTTCAGCCGCAAGGGCGTCGTCATCGTCCCCAAGGGCGAGCTGTCCGAGGACGACGTGCTGGGCGCGGTGCTGGACGCCGGCGCCGAGGAGGTCAACGACCTCGGCGAGACCTTCGAGGTCATCAGCGAGGCCACCGACCTGGTCGCGGTCCGCACCGCCCTCCAGGAGGCCGGCATCGACTACGACTCCGCCGAGTCCAGCTTCGTGCCCTCCGTCCAGGTCGAGCTGGACGAGGAGGGCGCCAAGAAGATCTTCAAGCTCATCGACGCGCTCGAGGACAGCGACGACGTGCAGAACGTCTTCGCCAACTTCGACGTGAGCGACGAGATCATGGAGAAGGTCGACGCGTAACGCTGCCGCGGACCGAGCGGTACGGCGGGCCGGTGGGACACGTCCCCCGGCCCGCCGCCGTTGTCAGTGGCGGCCGATAACCTGGCGTCGGTCGTGGATCATTCACGACGATGGCGGATGAGGGGAGGGGCGCTGTGCGCGTACTCGGGGTGGACCCCGGGCTGACCCGGTGCGGCGTCGGTGTCGTCGAGGGCGTCGCGGGGCGCCCGCTCACCATGGTCGGTGTCGGCGTCGTCCGCACGCCCGCGGACGCCGATCTCAGCCACCGGCTCCTCGCCGTCGAGCAGGGCATCGAGCAGTGGCTGGACGAGCACCGGCCCGAATACGTCGCCGTGGAGCGCGTCTTCAGCCAGCACAACGTGCGCACCGTCATGGGCACCGCCCAGGCCAGCGCGGTCGCCATGCTGTGCGCCGCCCGGCGCGGCATCCCCGTCGCCCTGCACACCCCCAGCGAGGTCAAGGCCGCCGTCACCGGCAGCGGACGCGCCGACAAGGCACAGGTCGGCGCCATGGTCACGCGGCTGCTCCGGCTGGCGGCGCCGCCCAAGCCGGCCGATGCCGCCGACGCCCTCGCGCTCGCCATCTGCCACATCTGGCGCGCCCCCGCGCAGAACCGACTCCAGCAGGCCGTCGCCCTGCACACCTCGAAAGGCCGTACGGCATGATCGCCTTCGTGAGCGGACCGGTCGCCGCCCTCGCCCCCGACTCAGCGGTGGTCGAGGTGGGCGGCATCGGCATCGCCGTCCAGTGCACCCCGAACACGCTCTCCGGGCTGCGGACCGGCCGGCCGGCCAAGCTGGCCACCTCCCTGGTCGTCCGTGAGGACTCCCTGACGCTGTACGGCTTCGCCGACGACGACGAGCGCCAGGTCTTCGAGCTGCTGCAGACCGCGAGCGGCGTCGGCCCGCGCCTGGCCCAGGCGATGCTCGCCGTGCACTCCCCGGACGCGCTGCGCCGCGCGGTCGCCACCGGTGACGAGAAGGCTCTCGTCGCCGTCCCCGGCATCGGCAAGAAGGGCGCCCAGAAGCTGCTGCTGGAGCTGAAGGACCGGCTCGGCGAGCCCGTCGGCGCGCCTGCCGTCGGCGCCCCCGTCTCCCAGGGCTGGCGCGACCAGCTGCACGCGGCCCTGATCGGCCTCGGCTACGCCACCCGGGAGGCCGACGAGGCCGTCTCCGCCGTGGCCCCGCAGGCCGAGGCCGCCGGCGGCACCCCGCAGGTCGGCCGGCTGCTGAAGGCCGCCCTGCAGACCCTCAACCGCGCCCGCTGACCCCGACCCCTGCCGAGGCACATTCATGAACTGGGACGACACGACCGACGGCGCCGCCGAGGAGCGGCTCGTCGGCCCCGCCGCCGACCGGGAGGACCAGGCCGTCGAGGCCGCCCTGCGCCCCAAGGACCTCGGCGAGTTCATCGGCCAGGAGAAGGTCCGCGAACAGCTCGACCTCGTCCTGCGCGCCGCCCGCGCGCGCGGCGCCACCGCCGACCACGTCCTGCTCTCCGGCGCGCCCGGCCTCGGCAAGACCACCCTGTCGATGATCATCGCGGCCGAGATGGGCGCCCCCATCCGGATCACGTCCGGCCCCGCCATCCAGCACGCCGGCGACCTCGCCGCGATCCTCTCCTCCCTCCAGGAGGGCGAGGTGCTCTTCCTCGACGAGATCCACCGCATGTCCCGGCCCGCCGAGGAGATGCTGTACATGGCGATGGAGGACTTCCGCGTCGACGTCATCGTCGGCAAGGGCCCCGGCGCCACCGCCATCCCGCTGGAGCTGCCCCCGTTCACCCTGGTCGGCGCCACCACGCGCGCGGGCCTGCTGCCGCCCCCGCTGCGCGACCGCTTCGGCTTCACCGCGCACATGGAGTTCTACGAGCCGCACGAGCTGGAGCGGGTCGTGCACCGCTCGGCGAACCTTTTGGACGTCGAGATCGAGCCGGACGGCGCCGCCGAGATCGCCGGCCGCTCCCGCGGCACGCCCCGCATCGCCAACCGCCTGCTGCGCCGCGTCCGCGACTACGCGCAGGTCAAGGCGGACGGCCTGATCACCCGCGAGATCGCCGCGGCCGCCCTCGCGGTGTACGAGGTCGACGCGCGCGGCCTCGACCGCCTGGACCGGGGCGTCCTGGAGGCCCTGCTGAAGCTGTTCGGCGGCGGACCGGTCGGCCTGTCCACGCTCGCCGTCGCGGTGGGGGAGGAGCGGGAGACCGTCGAGGAGGTCGCCGAGCCGTTCCTGGTCCGCGAGGGCTTGCTGGCCCGCACCCCGAGGGGCCGCGTCGCCACGCCCGCGGCCTGGGCGCACCTCGGTCTGACCCCGCCCCGCCCGTCCGCGGCGGCCGGCGGACAGCAGGACCTGTTCGGGGCGTGATCCTTTTGTGACGGCGCGGGGATTGGCCGGGTCAGGAACCCAGGTGCCATGCTGAGCGTTGTTCCATGCGCGTGGACTCGCTTAGACTCCGCCGATGCCGCCTTTGCGGGCGGCGCCGACCCACCCCCATCCAACAGGCCGCTCACCGCGCGGTCGCGCGAAGGAAATTCCGTCCCGTGAATGCCTTTACCCTTCTCCCCTTCATCGTGCTCATCGCGGCCATGTTCCTGATGACGCGCTCGGCCAAGAAGAAGCAGCAGCAGGCTGCCAACATGCGGAACGAGATGCAGCCCGGCTCCGGTGTCCGCACGATCGGGGGGATGTACGCGACGGTCAAGGAGGTCAGCGAGGACACCGTCCTCCTCGACGCCGGACCGGGCGTCGAGCTCCTCTTCGCCAAGAACGCGATCGGCGCCGTCCTCACCGACGACGAGTACAACCGCATCGTCCACGGCATCGAGCACGACCTGAAGTCCGACGCCGACCTCGTCCCGGACGACGCCTCCTCCCTCACCGAGACCGACGCGGCCGACGAGCCTGCCGCCGCTGCCGCCGCCTCCGACGACCAGGCCGTCGACCTCGGTAAGAAGGACGCCGCCGAGGACAAGGCCGACAAGGCCGAAGAGACCGACGCGGCCCCGGCCGCCGAGGCCAAGGCGGAGGACGAGCCGAAGAAGACCGACGGCGACGCCGACGCGAAGTAGTCACGTCCCGGGGTGCGGTGCGCGGCCCGCCCGCGCACCCCGCACCCCGGGCGCGTCTGTTTCCGCACGGCAGCCCGACACCATGTCATGGCCGACCGCGCCGACCGGGCGCGGGGCGGCCCGAGAGGGAGTACGAGAAGGTGGCAGCACCTAAGAGGGGCCGGAGCGCGAGCGCCCAGAGTAAGCCAGGGCGCTCGCTGGCCCTCATCCTGATCGCCATCGTGGCGCTCGCCGGGGGAATGTTCGCCTCCGGAAACACCACTCCGCGTCTCGGCATCGACCTTGCCGGTGGTACGAGCATCACGCTCAAGGCGAAGGCCGACCAGGGGTCGGCGATCAACAAGGCCAACATGGACACCGCGGTCGACATCATGAACCGCCGTGTCAACGGCCTGGGCGTCTCCGAGGCGGAGGTGCAGACCCAGGGGAACGACCACATCATCGTCAACATCCCCAAGGGCACCAACTCCAAGGAGGCCCAGCAGCAGGTCGGCACCACCGCCAAGCTGTACTTCCGCCCGGTCCTCACCAGCGAGCCCAGCACCGGCGCCTCGCCGAGCCCCGCGCCGAGTGCCTCCTCCAGCGGCAGCGGCTCGCCGAGCCCGTCGAGCAGCGCCTCCGGCAAGCAGAAGGCCTCCTCGCCGACCTCCGCGTCGCCGACCGCCACCGCCACCTCGCAGGGCCGCGCCGTCACCGACGCGCTGAAGGCCGACACCACGCCGTCGTCCTCGGCCTCCCCGAGCGCGTCGTCCTCCCCGAGCGCGTCGTCGTCCTCGGACGCCAAGTCCTCCGCGAGCCCGTCCGCGTCGCCGTCCGCCGGCAATGCCGAGACCGCACGGCTCCAGGCGCAGTACGCCGCGCTGGACTGCACCAAGCCCGCCGCGCGGGCGAAGGCCGGCTCCGGCACCAAGCCCAGCGATCCCATCGTGGCCTGCGGCGAGATCGACAAGGTCTGGTACAAGTACATCCTCGGCCCGGCAGCCGTGGACGGCACCGAGGTCAAGAAGGCCGCCGCGGTCTTCGACACCCAGGGCGCCTCCGGCTGGCAGGTCCAGATGACCTTCACCAACAGCGGCTCCAAGAAGTTCGCCGACATCACCGGCCGGCTGGCCAAGAACCAGCGCCCGCAGAACGAGTTCGGCATCGTCCTGGACGGCGAGGTCGTCTCCAGCCCGTTCGTGCAGCAGGCCATCACCGGCGGCCAGGCCGAGATCTCCGGCAGCTTCACCCAGCAGGAGGCCCAGAGCCTCGCGAACATGCTGTCGTACGGCGCCCTGCCGCTCTCCTTCAAGGAGGAGACCGTCACCACGGTGACCGCCGCGCTCGGCGGTGAGCAGCTGCACGCCGGTCTGCTCGCCGGCGCCATCGGCCTCGCGCTGGTCGTGATCTACCTGGTGGTCTACTACCGCGGCCTGTCGATCGTCGCCATGGCCTCGCTGCTGGTCTCCGCGATCCTCACCTACGTGATCATGTCGCTGCTCGGCCCGGCCATCGGCTTCGCGCTGAACCTGCCGGCCGTCTGCGGTGCCATCGTCGCCATCGGTATCACGGCGGACTCGTTCATCGTGTACTTCGAACGCATCCGGGACGAGATCCGGGAGGGCCGCTCCCTCAGGCCGGCCGTCGAGCGGGCCTGGCCGCGCGCCCGGCGCACCATCCTGGTCTCCGACTTCGTGTCCTTCCTCGCCGCTGCCGTGCTGTTCATCGTCACCGTCGGCAAGGTCCAGGGCTTCGCGTTCACGCTGGGTCTGACCACCGTGCTCGACGTGGTCGTCGTCTTCCTCTTCACCAAGCCGCTCATGACGCTCCTCGCCCGCCGCCCGTTCTTCGCGAACGGCCACAAGTGGTCCGGTCTCGACCCGAAGGGCCTGGGCGCCAAGCCGCCGCTGCGCCGTACCCGCCGTCCCGCCGGTCCTGCCGCCGGCCCCGTCGACCCGAAGGAGGCGTGAGATGTCCAAACTCGGCAACCTCGGCGCCCGGCTGCACCGCGGCGAGATCTCCTACGACTTCGTCGGCAAGCGCAGGATCTGGTACGGCGTCTCGATCCTGATCACCATCACGGCCATCGTCGGCCTGGCGGTGCGCGGCCTGAACATGGGCATCGAGTTCCAGGGCGGTGCGGTCTTCACCACCCCGACGCACATGAGCACCACGGTGGCGAAGGCGGAGGAGTACGCCCAGGAGGCCTCCGGCCACGAGGCGATCGTGCAGAAGCTCGGCAACGGCAGCCTGCGCATCCAGATCGCCGGCATCGACACCGACAAGTCCGACCAGATCAAGCAGGCCCTGGCCAAGGACCTGAACCTCAACCCGGAGAAGCTGGCCGCCGACCTGGTCGGCCCGAGCTGGGGTGAGCAGATCGCCAACAAGGCCTGGCAGGGCCTCGGCATCTTCATGGTGCTCGTGGTGATCTACCTGGCGATCGCCTTCGAGTGGCGCATGGCCGTCGCGGCCCTCGTCGCGCTGATCCACGACATCACCATCACCACCGGTATCTACGCCCTTGTCGGCTTCGAGGTCACGCCCGGTACGGTGATCGGTCTGCTGACCATCCTCGGTTACTCGCTCTACGACACGGTCGTCGTCTTCGACAGCCTCAAGGAGCAGACGAAGGACATCACCAAGCAGACCCGCTTCACCTACAGCGACATCGCCAACCAGTCGATCAACGGCACGCTGGTCCGCTCCATCAACACCACCGTGGTCGCCCTGCTGCCGGTGGCGGGCCTGCTGTTCATCGGCGGCGGCTTCCTCGGCGCCGGCACGCTGAACGACATCTCGCTGTCACTGTTCGTCGGCCTCGCCGCCGGCGCCTACTCCTCGATCTTCATCGCCACCCCGCTCGTCGCCGACCTCAAGGAGCGCGAGCCGGCGATGCGGGCCCTGCGCAGGCGGGTCCTGGCCAAGCGCGCCCAGGCCGCCGCCGAGGAGGACCTCGGGGAGGCCCGCACGGGCGCCGGTGACGGGCCCGAGGACGCCGCGCCCGCTGTGGTGGGCCCGCGCAACCAGTCCGCGTCCCGCAGCCGGGGCCGCGGCCGACCCTCGGGGAAGCGTCGATGACCGACATCCGGGAGCTGCTGCTCAGCCGCATTCGGGACGTGCCCGACTACCCGGAGCAGGGCGTGATGTTCAAGGACATCACGCCGCTGCTCGCGGACCCGGCGGCGTTCACGGCCCTGACCGACGCGCTGGCCGAGATCGCGACGAACACGGGGGCGACCAAGGTCGTGGGCCTGGAGGCCCGTGGCTTCATCCTGGGCGCCCCGGTCGCCGTCCGCGCGGGCCTGGGCTTCATCCCGGTCCGCAAAGCGGGCAAGCTCCCCGGCGCGACGCTGCGCCAGGCGTACGACCTGGAGTACGGCTCGGCGGAGATCGAGGTGCACGCGGAGGACCTGGTCACCGGTGACCGGGTGCTGATCGTGGACGACGTCCTCGCCACCGGCGGCACCGCGGAAGCGGCGATCCACCTCATCCAGCGGGCCGGCGCGGAGGTCTCCGCCCTCGCCGTCCTCATGGAGCTCGGTTTCCTCGACGGCCGTGCCCGGCTGGAGCCGGCCCTGAACGGGGCGCCGCTGGAGGCCCTCCTCCAGGTCTGAACCCAGGTGGGCCCAAGAGGCGGGCCCGAGGTCTGCGCTCCGGGCCCGAGCCCGACCGATCCCGGCCCCGACGGCCGCCCCGGCACCTGCCGGGGCGGCCGTCGCGCGGTTCTCCCACGTGTGCCGGCCGCACGTCGCGCGATTCCCGGCCCCCACGAGCCGGGCCTGGAATCCCCCGCCGGTCCCTCGTGTTTCACCGGTAGACGGTCCTCACATCCGCCTGAAGGCGATGACCGGGCGCAGGATCGCTACCATGGGGTCTCCGGAGCCTGACCGGGGGACCCGGATCGCGCACGAGGAGTCCTCTTGCCAGACGAGGCCCAGCACCTGACCGCCGCCAAGCCCGAGCCCGCCTCGGCCCCGGCGGCCAAGTCCGCGCCGAACGCGTCCACCGCGAGCAACGCGAAGAACGACGCCCGCGGGACGGTCGAGCACGCCCAGTCCGCGCCCGTCGAGAAGGCGGCCGAGGCCGCGCGACCCAAGCCGGCCCCTCCCGTGCGCGCCGCCGCCGGCCAGCCCGCCCGCTCCGCCTCCTCCAACCGCGTCCGCGCCCGCCTCGCCCGGCTCGGGGTGCAGCGCGCGAACCCGTACAACCCCGTTCTGGAGCCGCTGCTGCGGATAGTGCGCAGCAACGACCCCAAGATCGAGAACTCCACGCTGCGCCAGATCGAGCGCGCCTACCAGGTCGCCGAGCGCTGGCACCGCGGCCAGAAGCGCAAGAGCGGCGACCCGTACATCACGCACCCCCTCGCCGTGACCACCATCCTCGCCGAGCTGGGCATGGACCCGGCCACGCTCATGGCAGGCCTGTTGCACGACACGGTCGAGGACACCGAGTACGGCCTGGACGACCTGCGCCGCGACTTCGGGGACGTCGTCGCCCTGCTCGTCGACGGTGTGACCAAGCTGGACAAGGTCAAGTTCGGCGAGGCCGCGCAGGCCGAGACCGTGCGCAAGATGGTCGTGGCCATGGCCAAGGACCCCCGCGTCCTGGTCATCAAGCTCGCCGACCGCCTGCACAACATGCGCACCATGCGCTACCTCAAGCGCGAGAAGCAGGAGAAGAAGGCGCGCGAGACCCTCGAGATCTACGCGCCGCTCGCCCACCGCCTGGGCATGAACACCATCAAGTGGGAACTGGAGGACCTCGCCTTCGCGATCCTCTACCCCAAGATGTACGACGAGATCGTACGGCTGGTGGCCGAGCGGGCGCCGAAGCGCGACGAGTACCTGGCCATAGTGACCGACGAGGTCCAGGCCGACCTGCGCGCCGCCCGCATCAAGGCGACCGTCACCGGCCGCCCGAAGCACTACTACAGCGTCTACCAGAAGATGATCGTCCGCGGCCGTGACTTCGCGGAGATCTACGACCTGGTGGGCATTCGTGTACTCGTCGACACGGTCCGCGACTGCTATGCCGCCCTCGGCACCGTGCACGCGCGATGGAACCCGGTCCCCGGCCGGTTCAAGGACTACATCGCGATGCCGAAGTTCAACATGTACCAGTCGCTGCACACGACGGTCATCGGCCCCAACGGCAAGCCGGTCGAGCTGCAGATCCGCACCTTCGACATGCACCGCCGCGCCGAGTACGGCATCGCCGCGCACTGGAAGTACAAGCAGGAGGCCGTCGCCGGCGCCTCCAAGGTCCGCACCGACGCCCCGAAGACGTCGGCGAAGGACAAGGACGCCATCAACGACATGGCGTGGCTCAGGCAGTTGCTGGACTGGCAGAAGGAGACCGAGGACCCCGGCGAGTTCCTGGAGTCCCTGCGCTTCGACCTGTCCCGCAACGAGGTCTTCGTCTTCACGCCCAAGGGCGACGTCATCGCGCTGCCCGCCGGTGCCACCCCCGTGGACTTCGCGTACGCCGTCCACACCGAGGTCGGTCACCGCACCATAGGAGCGCGGGTCAACGGCAGGCTCGTACCGCTGGAGTCCACCCTGGACAACGGCGACCTGGTGGAGGTCTTCACCTCCAAGGCACCGGGCGCGGGCCCCTCCCGGGACTGGCTCGGCTTCGTCAAGTCCCCGCGCGCCCGCAACAAGATCCGCGCCTGGTTCTCCAAGGAGCGCCGGGACGAGGCGATCGAGCAGGGCAAGGACGCCATCGTCCGCGCCATGCGCAAGCAGAACCTGCCGATCCAGCGCATCCTGACCGGCGACTCCCTGGTCACGCTCGCGCACGAGATGCGCTACTCCGACATCTCCGCGCTGTACGCGGCGATCGGGGAGGGCCATGTCTCCGCGCAGAACATCGTGCAGAAGCTGGTCCAGGCGCTCGGCGGCGAGGAGGCCGCCACCGAGGAGATCGACGAGACGGTCCCGCCGTCCCGCAGCCGCGGCCGCAAGCGCCGCTCCAGCGCCGACCCCGGCGTGGTCGTCAAGGGCGTCGACGACGTGTGGGTCAAGCTGGCCCGCTGCTGTACGCCCGTCCCCGGCGACCCGATCATCGGCTTCGTCACGCGCGGTAGCGGCGTATCGGTTCACCGCAGTGACTGCGTCAACGTCGAGTCACTGTCCCGCGAACCGGAGCGCATCCTCGACGTCGAGTGGGCACCCACCCAGTCCTCGGTCTTCCTGGTCGCCATCCAGGTCGAGGCGCTGGACCGCTCACGCCTGCTGTCGGACGTCACCCGCGTCCTGTCCGACCAGCACGTCAACATCCTCTCGGCGGCCGTCCAGACCTCCCGCGACCGCGTGGCCACCTCCCGCTTCACGTTCGAGATGGGCGACCCGAAGCACCTGGGCCACGTCCTGAAGGCGGTGCGGGGCGTGGAGGGCGTCTACGACGTCTACCGTGTGACCTCGGCGCGCAGCCGCTCGTAGCCGGAACACGGAAGAGGGCCCCACACGCCTGTGTGGGGCCCTCTCCCATGCACGGAAGGGGAATCAGCCGCCGAACTCCTGCAGGCCCTTCAGGGCCTGGTCCAGCAGTTCCTGGCGGCCCTCCAGGTCCTTCTCCAGCTTGTCCGCCCTGGCGCTGTTGCCCTGGGCGCGGGCCTGCTCGATCTGCGCCCGCAGCTTGTCCACGGCGGCCTGCAGCTGACCGGTGAGACCCTCGGCACGCGCGCGTGCCTCCGGGTTCGTCCGGCGCCACTCGGCCTCCTCGGCCTCCTGGATCGCCCGCTCGACCGCGTGCATCCGGCCCTCGACCTTCGGCCGCGCGTCCCGCGGGACGTGGCCGATGGCCTCCCAGCGCTCGTTGATCGAGCGGAACGCGGCCCGCGCCCCCTTCAGGTCCGTGATCGGCAGGAGCTTCTCGGCCTCCTCGGCCAGCTCCTCCTTCAGCTTCAGGTTCTCCGCCTGCTCGGCGTCCCGTTCGGCGAAGACCGAGCTGCGGGCGGCGAAGAAGACGTCCTGGGCGCCGCGGAAGCGGTTCCACAGATCGTCCTCGTGCTCGCGCTGCGCACGGCCCGCGGCCTTCCACTCCGCCATCAGCTCGCGGTAACGGGCCGCCGTCGGGCCCCAGTCCGTCGAACCGGACAGCGCCTCCGCCTCGGCGACCAGCCGCTCCTTGGTCCGGCGGGCGTCCTCGCGCTGCGCGTCGAGCTGCGCGAAGTGTGCCTTGCGGCGCTTGGAGAACGCCGACCGGGCGTGCGAGAAGCGGTGCCACAGCTCGTCGTCGGACTTGCGGTCCAGCCGCGGCAGCCCCTTCCAGGTGTCCACCAGTGCCCGCAGCCGCTCACCGGCGGCCCGCCACTGGTCGGACTGCGCCAGCTCCTCGGCCTCGGTGACCAGCGCCTCCTTGGCCTTGCGGGCCTCGTCGGACTGCCGGGCCCGCTGGGCCTTGCGCTCCTCGCGCCGGGTCTCGACCGTCTCCACGAGCTTGTCGAGGCGGGCCCGCAGCGCGTCCAGGTCGCCGACCGCGTGGTGCGCGTCCACCTGCTCGCGCAGGTGGTCGATCGCGGCCTGGGCGTCCTTCGCCGACAGATCGGTGGTCTGCACGCGCTTCTCGAGGAGGCCGATCTCGACAACCAGGCCTTCGTACTTGCGCTCGAAGTAGGCCAGCGCCTCCTCAGGGGAGCCGGCCGCCCAGGAACCGACGACCTGCTCGCCGTCGGCCGTACGCACGTACACGGTCCCCGTCTCGTCGACGCGGCCCCACGGGTCGCTGCTCACAGCGCCTCCTCCACATGATGCCTGCGGAGGGCTCAGCACCCCCGGGCATCGTCCACAGTTTCGTCACGGCCAACATAGGCGACCAGCGGGTTGCCTGTCCGCATCCAGCGCGGCCGAAATTCCGCAGTTGGCCGTCTCGGTCGTCAGGACTTGCTGACCGTCGCCTTGTTGATGACCACGGTCGCGTTGGGGGCGCCGTCACCGGCCCCCGTGTTCTCGCCCGCGGCCGCGATCTTGTCGAGCACCTTCAGGCCCGCCGCGTCGATCGTTCCGAACGGGGTGTAACTGGGCGGCAACGGGCTGTCCTTGTAGACGAGGAAGAACTGGCTGCCTCCCGTGTGCTTCTGCCCCGTGTTGGCCATGGCCACCGTGCCCGCCGGGTACTTGTTGCCCTTGAGGCTCTTGTCCTTGAGGTTCTCGTCCGGGAGCGTGTAGCCCGGCCCGCCGCTGCCGACGCCCGTCGGGTCGCCGCACTGCAGCACGTAGATACCGTTCGTGGTCAGGCGGTGGCACTTGGTGTGGTCGAAGTAGCCCTGGCCGGCGAGGAAGTTGAACGAGTTCACCGTGTGCGGCGCCGCCGACGTCTTCAGCGCGATGGCGATGTCACCGCACGTCGTCGCGAGCTTCATCGTGTACTTCGCCGACGTGTCGATCGTCATCGCCGGCTCCTTCTTCCAGCTCAGCTTCTTGACCGAGCCCTTGGCCGGCTTCGCGCACGGGTCCGGCGCCTTGCTGCTCGGGGTCGCGCTCGGCGTGACGTCGGCGCCGGCGTTCGTCTTCTTGTCGTCGTCGTTCTTCAGCACCCCGGTCGTGTACAGCGCCACGCTGCCGATCACGACCACGCCCAGCACCGACGCGATCACGGAGTTGCGCATGCGCGCCTTGCGGCGCGACTGGGTGCGCCGCTGCTGCTGCCGCAAGAACTTCTCCCGGGCGAGCTGACGCCGCCGCTGCTCCTGGCTGACCACCGGGTTCTCTCCTCATGCGTGTCGTGTGTCGACCGGTACGCGTGCGTCCTGTGAGCCGACATCCGCGTGTAGCCCCGTACCGTATATGGGTTCGCTGAGGAAACGGCAGCGCCGGTAGGCTCTGACTGCGGCTCCGGCCGCCCGTAATCGACACAACGAAGGACGATCGTGCTCATTGCCGGGTTCCCCGCCGGGGCCTGGGGGACGAACTGTTATCTCGTCGCCCCCGCCCCCGGTGAGGAGTGTGTGATCATCGACCCCGGCCACCAGGCCGCCGACGGCGTCGAGGAAGCACTGAGGAAGCATCGGCTGAGGCCCGTCGCCGTCGTCCTCACCCACGGCCACATCGACCACGTGGCCTCGGTCGTCCCCGTGTGCGGTGCGCACGACGTACCGGCCTGGATCCACCCCGAGGACCGGTACATGATGAGCGACCCCGAGAAGGGGCTCGGCCGGTCCATCGGCATGCCGCTGATGGGCGAGCTGACCGTGGGGGAGCCGGACGACGTCAGGGAGCTGACCGACGGCGCCACGCTCGACCTCGCGGGCCTGAAGTTCTCCGTCGCGCACGCGCCGGGCCATACCAAGGGGTCGGTGACCTTCCAGATGCCCGAGACCGCGGACATCCCGTCGGTCTTCTTCTCCGGGGATCTGCTGTTCGCCGGCTCCGTCGGACGCACCGATCTGCCGGGCGGATCCATGGAGGACATGTTCGAGTCGCTGGCCCGTGTGTGCCTGCCGCTCGACGACTCCACCGTGGTGCTGTCCGGCCACGGCCCCCAGACGACCATCGGCCAGGAGCGCGCCACCAACCCCTATCTGCGGCAGGTGGCGGCCGGCCAGGGCACCTTCCAGGCGCCCCGACGAGGAATGTGACGAGAGAGCTTTCGTGAGTACCTTCCAGGCACCCAAGGGCACCTACGACCTGATTCCGCCCCGTTCCGCGATCTTCCTCGCGGTGCGCGAGGCGATCGCGGCCCCCCTGCAGAGCTCCGGGTACGGCTATGTCGAGACGCCCGGCTTCGAGAACGTGGAGCTGTTCGCGCGCGGGGTCGGCGAGTCCACCGACATCGTGACCAAGGAGATGTACGCCTTCGAGACCAAGGGCGGCGACCGGCTCGCCCTGCGCCCCGAGGGCACCGCCTCCGTGCTGCGCGCCGCGCTGGAGGCCAACCTGCACCGCCAGGGCAACCTGCCGGTGAAGCTCTGGTACTCGGGCTCGTACTACCGCTACGAGCAGCCGCAGGCGGGCCGGTACCGCCACTTCTCCCAGGTCGGCGCCGAGGCGATCGGCGCGGAGGACCCGGCGCTGGACGCCGAGCTGATCATCCTGGCCGATCAGGCCTACCGCTCGCTGGGCCTGCAGAACTTCCGCATCCTGCTCAACAGCCTGGGCGACCGGGAGTGCCGGCCGGTCTACCGGGCCGCCCTCCAGGACTTCCTGCGCGGCCTGGACCTGGACGAGGACACGCTGCGCCGGGCGGAGATCAACCCGCTCCGCGTCCTGGACGACAAGCGCGAGTCGGTCCAGAAGCAGCTGACCGGCGCCCCGCTCCTGCGGGACTACCTCTGCGACGCCTGCAAGACGTACCACGAGGAGGTGCGTGAGCTGATCACCGCGGCGGGCGTGGCCTTCGAGGACGACCCGAAGCTGGTGCGCGGACTGGACTACTACACCCGCACCACCTTCGAGTTCGTGCACGACGGCCTGGGCTCCCAGTCCGCGGTGGGCGGCGGCGGACGCTACGACGGGCTGTCCGAGATGATCGGCGGCCCGGCGCTGCCGTCGGTCGGCTGGGCCCTCGGTGTGGACCGTACGGTGCTCGCCCTGGAGGCCGAGGGCGTCGAGCTGCCCATCCCGTCCTCGACCAGCGTCTACGCGGTGCCGCTCGGCGAGGAGGCCCGCCGTCTGCTGTTCGCCAAGGTCACCGAGTTGCGCAAGCTCGGCATCGCGGCGGACTTCTCCTACGGCGGCAAGGGGCTGAAGGGCGCCATGAAGAACGCCAACCGCAGCGGGGCCCGCTACGCCCTCGTCGCCGGCGAGCGCGACCTCGCCGAGGGCGTCGTCCAGCTCAAGGACATGGAGTCCGGCGAGCAGACACCGATCGGCGTGAACGAGATCGTGGCCGAGCTGGAGTCCCGCCTCGGCTAGGGCTCACCGAGAGGGCGCCGGGGGACGACCCTCGGCGCCCTCTCGACATCGAACTGCCGTACCGTCTCGCGACCGTCAACTCGGCGGATGCCGATTCGTCCTGCCGGACGATTCCGACCTGCGATCTCCACGCGCCGAACGGCCGGAAACGAACGATCCGCGGCCGTCGTGCGTACCTCCTTATGTCCATCGAACGGTGGACACACCAGGGGGTGCGGCACAATGGCCCGTGCCCGAAGAAGGTCCAAGTCTCAAGTGACGGAATCGGCGTGATGAGCAAGACGACAGTCAAAGACGTCTCCACGGAGCCAGGGCCCGAGCGTGCCGCCGACGCACCTCGCACGGTCGGCGGCAGCCGCGCCTTCGCCCTGATGCTGGTGATCACCGGCGCGGCCGGACTGCTCGCCGCGTGGGTCATCACGCTCGACAAGAACAAGATCCTCGAGGCGAAGCTCGCCGGGAAGACGTTCACACCGGGCTGCAGCGTCAACCCGATCGTGTCCTGCGGCAGCGTCATGGAGAGCAAGCAGGCGGCGGCCTTCGGGTTCCCGAACCCCTGGCTGGGCCTGGTCTGCTACGGCATCGTCGTCTGCGTCGGCATGAGCCTGCTGGGCCGCGCCCGCTTCCCGCGCTGGTACTGGCTCACCTTCAACTTCGGCACGCTCTTCGGCGTCTCGTTCGTCACCTGGCTGCAGTTCCAGTCCCTGTACCGGATCAACGCGCTGTGCCTGTGGTGCTCCCTGGCCTGGGTCGCCACGATCACCATGTTCTGGTACGTGACCTCGTTCAACGTGCGCAACGGCTTCCTGCCCGCGCCGCGCCCGCTGAAGACCTTCCTCGGCGAGTTCACCTGGGTCGTCCCGGTCACGCACTGCGGCATCATCGCCATGATGATCCTGACCCGATGGGGCAGCCAGCTCTGGGCCTGACCAGGGGCCGCCCGGCATTGTCAGTGCCGTGTCTTAGGGTTTCAGCGTGGAACCCGACCTCTTCACCGCCGCAAGCGAAGAACGCCAGGAGAAGGACCCCGCGGCCAGTCCCCTGGCGGTGCGCATGCGCCCGCGCACGCTCGACGAGGTCGTGGGCCAGCAGCACCTGCTGAAGCCCGGCTCGCCGCTGCGGCGGCTGGTGGGGGAGGGCTCCGGCGGCCCCGCGGGACCCTCCTCGGTGATCCTCTGGGGCCCGCCCGGCACGGGCAAGACGACCCTCGCCCACGTGGTCTCCAAGGCCACGAACAAGCGGTTCGTGGAACTGTCCGCGATCACCGCCGGCGTCAAGGAGGTCCGCGCGGTCATCGACGGCGCCCGCCGCGCCGCCGGCGGTTTCGGCAGGGAGACCGTCCTGTTCCTGGACGAGATCCACCGCTTCAGCAAGGCCCAGCAGGACTCCCTGCTCCCCGCGGTCGAGAACCGCTGGGTCACCCTCGTCGCGGCGACGACCGAGAACCCGTACTTCTCGGTGATCTCCCCGCTGCTGTCCCGTTCGCTCCTGCTGACCCTCGAGCCCCTCACCGACGACGACGTCAGGGGCCTGCTCCGGCGCGCCCTCGCCGACGAGCGCGGCCTGAAGGACGCCGTCGCCCTCCCCGAGGACACCGAGGAGCACCTGCTGCGGATCGCCGGCGGCGACGCCCGCCGCGCCCTGACCGCCCTCGAGGCCGCGGCCGGCGCCGCGCTCGACCAGGGCGAGTCCGAGATCACCCTGCAGACCCTGGAGCAGACCGTCGACCGGGCGGCGGTGAAGTACGACCGCGACGGCGACCAGCACTACGACGTGGCCAGCGCCCTCATCAAGTCCATCCGCGGCTCCGACGTCGACGCCGCCCTGCACTACCTGGCCCGCATGATCGAGGCCGGCGAGGACCCGCGCTTCATCGCCCGCCGCCTGATGATCTCCGCCAGCGAGGACATCGGCCTGGCCGACCCGAACGCGCTGCCCATCGCGGTCGCCGCCGCCCAGGCCGTCGCCATGATCGGTTTCCCCGAGGCCGCCCTCACCCTCAGCCACGCCACCATCGCCCTCGCCCTCGCCCCCAAGTCCAACTCCGCGACCACCGCGATCGGCGCCGCCATGGAGGACGTACGCAAGGGCCTGGCCGGCCCGGTTCCGCCGCACCTGCGCGACGGGCACTACAAGGGCGCGGCCAAGCTCGGCCACGCGCAGGGGTACGTCTACCCGCACGACCTGCCCGAGGGCATCGCCCAGCAGCAGTACGCCCCGGAGGCCCTCAAGGACCGCGAGTACTACACCCCGACCCGGCACGGCGCCGAGGCGCGATACGCGGACGCGGTCGAGTGGACGAGGAAGCACCTCGGTCGCAGGGGGCCCTGACGGCCCTGTAGACTGCTCCGAAGCGCCGAGTCCTGTGCTGTCAGAGCGGGACAACCGGCCGGAGCCCGGTCCCTCGCGGACCGGTTCCAGGAGCGTCGCGCACCGTCGAACGGTGTCGCGGGCAGCCCACCACCACCCGGGTTCCCGGGAGAGGCCGGTGGGCCACTCGCGTGCTGCACGTATGTGCCCAGACCAGGGGAGCGGCTGCCCACCCCGTCCACTTCGGACGCGGCGGGTTTCCCCGGCTGCGGATGCGACCTCCCCGAACCCTGACGAGCCGGAAACCAGAAGGAAGAAAGAGACAGTGGCGAACCAGTCCCGCCCCAAGGTCAAGAAGTCGCGTGCCCTCGGCATCGCGCTGACCCCGAAGGCCGTCAAGTACTTCGAGGCCCGCCCCTACCCGCCGGGTGAGCACGGCCGCGGCCGCAAGCAGAACTCGGACTACAAGGTCCGTCTGCTGGAGAAGCAGCGCCTGCGCGCTCAGTACGACATCTCCGAGCGCCAGCTGGTCCGCGCCTACGAGCGTGCGTCCAAGGTGCAGGGCAAGACCGGTGAGGCCCTGATCGTGGAGCTGGAGCGCCGCCTCGACGCGCTGGTCCTGCGCTCGGGCATCGCCCGCACGATCTACCAGGCCCGCCAGATGGTCGTCCACGGCCACATCCAGGTCAACGGCCAGAAGGTCGACAAGCCGTCCTTCCGCGTCCGCCCGGACGACGTCGTGCAGGTCCGCGACCGCTCCAAGGACAAGACGCTCTTCCAGATCGCCCGTGAGGGCGGCTTCGCCCCCGACGGCGAGACCCCCCGCTACCTGCAGGTGAACCTCAAGGCCCTGGCGTTCCGCCTGGACCGCGAGCCGAACCGCAAGGAAGTCCCGGTCATCTGCGACGAGCAGCTCGTCGTCGAGTACTACGCCCGCTGACCCCAGCCCGGCGCAGCACTCCAGCCCGCCGTCTCCCCGCCCTTCCGGGCGGGCGAGGCGGCGGGTTCGTGTTTTCGCCGCCCGCCGACGGTAATCCGGTACGGACCCCCATCCCCGGCGCGATAGGCTCGGGTGCACGACTTATCGATGCTCAGGCACGTTTCAGGGAGCGGGTGCGCACAGTGTCCGGTGGAGAGGTGGCCGGGATCCTGGTGGCCGTCTTCTGGGCGATCCTGGTCTCCTTCCTCGCCGTCGCCCTGGTGAGGCTGGCCCAGACGCTCAAGGCGACCACCAAGCTCGTGGCGGACGTGACCGACCAGGCCGTCCCGCTGCTCGCCGACGCCTCGGCGGCCGTGCGTTCCGCGCAGACCCAGATCGACCGGGTCGACGCGATCGCCTCCGACGTCCAGGAGGTCACCTCCAACGCCTCCGCGCTGTCGACCACCGTCGCCTCCACCTTCGGCGGCCCCCTGGTCAAGGTCGCGGCCTTCGGCTACGGCGTGCGCCGGGCGCTGGGCGGCCGCAAGGAGGACGTGCCGGCGAAGTCGGCCCGGCGTACCGTGATCGTGGGGCGCACGGTCCCTGCCGCACGGCGCAAGCGAGACCTCCGCGGGAAGAGGGACTGAGACCGAGCGATGTTCCGCCGTACGTTCTGGTTCAGCACGGGTGTCGCCGCCGGTGTGTGGGCCACCACCAAGGTCAACCGCAAGCTGAGGCAGCTGACCCCCGAGAGCCTCGCCGCCACCGCGGCCAACAAGGCCCTGGAGACCGGTCAGCGCCTGAAGGACCGCGCGGTCGGCTTCGCGCTCGACGTCCGCGACAACATGGCGCAGCGGGAGGCCGAGCTCGAGGAGGCCCTCGGTATCCACGAGGCCCCCGGACTCGCCGCGCCCCGGCGGTACGCCGCCATCGAGAACAACCCCGGCACCGGCCACAGCGACAACCCCAGCACGCAACGCAGCACACCGAAGTACATCGAGAACACGACGTACTCGTACAACCGGAATGAGGACCACTGATGGAGTCGGCCGAGATTCGCCGCCGCTGGCTGAGCTTCTTCGAGGAGCGCGGGCACACCGTCGTCCCTTCGGCGTCGCTCATCGCGGACGACCCGACTCTGCTCCTCGTCCCCGCCGGCATGGTGCCCTTCAAGCCCTACTTCCTGGGTGAGGTCAAGCCGCCGTTCCCGCGCGCCACCAGCGTGCAGAAGTGCGTGCGCACGCCCGACATCGAAGAGGTCGGCAAGACCACGCGCCACGGCACCTTCTTCCAGATGTGCGGCAACTTCTCCTTCGGCGACTACTTCAAGGAAGGCGCCATCAAGCTCGCCTGGGAGCTGCTCACCAGCCCCCAGGACAAGGGTGGTTACGGCCTGGAGCCGGAGAAGCTCTGGATCACCGTGTACCAGGACGACGACGAGGCCGAGCAGATCTGGCACGAGGTCGTCGGCGTACCCAAGGAGCGCATCCAGCGCCTGGGCATGAAGGACAACTTCTGGTCCATGGGCGTCCCCGGCCCCTGCGGCCCCTGCTCCGAGATCAACTACGACCGCGGCCCCGAGTTCGGCGTCGAGGGCGGGCCCGCCGTCAACGACGAGCGGTACGTGGAGATCTGGAACCTCGTCTTCATGCAGTACGAGCGCGGCGAGGGCACCGGCAAGGACAACTTCGAGATCCTCGGGGACCTGCCGAGCAAGAACATCGACACGGGCCTGGGTCTCGAGCGGCTCGCCATGATTCTGCAGGGCGTGCAGAACATGTACGAGATCGACACCTCCATGGCCGTCATCAAGAAGGCCACCGAGCTGACCGGCGTGGCCTACGGCGACGCCCACGACTCGGACGTCTCCCTGCGCGTGGTCACCGACCACATGCGCACCGCCACGATGCTGATCGGCGACGGCGTCACCCCCGGCAACGAGGGCCGCGGCTACGTACTGCGCCGCATCATGCGCCGCGCCATCCGCAACATGCGCCTGCTCGGCGCCACCGGCCCGGTCGTCAAGGACCTGATCGACGTCGTCATCGGCATGATGGGCCGGCAGTACCCGGAGCTGGTCACCGACCGCGAGCGCATCGAGAAGGTGGCCCTCGCCGAGGAGAACGCCTTCCTCAAGACGCTGAAGGCCGGCACCAACATCCTCGACACCGCCGTCACCGAGACCAAGCAGTCCGGTGGCACGGTCCTCTCCGGCGACAAGGCCTTCCTGCTCCACGACACCTGGGGCTTCCCGATCGACCTCACCCTCGAGATGGCCGCCGAGCAGGGCCTCTCGGTGGACGAGGAGGGCTTCCGCCGCCTGATGAAGGAGCAGCGGGAGCGCGCCAAGGCCGACGCCCAGGCCAAGAAGACCGGCCACGCCGACATGGGCGCCTACCGCGAGATCGCCGACGCGGCCGGTGAGACCGACTTCATCGGCTACACCGACACCGAGGGCGAGTCCACGATCGTCGGCCTGCTCGTCGACGGTGTCTCCTCCCCGGCCGCCACCGAGGGCGACGAGGTCGAGGTCGTCCTGGACCGCACCCCGTTCTACGCCGAGGGCGGCGGTCAGATCGGCGACACCGGCCGCATCAAGGTCGACTCCGGTGCCGTCATCGAGGTGCGCGACTGCCAGAAGCCGGTGCCCGGGGTGTACGTCCACAAGGGCGTCGTCCAGGTCGGCGAGGTGACCGTGGGCGCCAAGGCCCACGCCGCCATCGACAACCGCCGCCGCAAGGCCATCGCCCGCGCCCACTCGGCCACCCACCTGACCCACCAGGCCCTGCGCGACGCCCTCGGTCCGACGGCCGCCCAGGCCGGTTCCGAGAACCAGCCCGGCCGCTTCCGCTTCGACTTCGGCTCCCCGTCCGCCGTGCCCACGGCCGTGATGACCGACGTCGAGCAGAAGATCAACGAGGTGCTCGCCCGCGACCTGGACGTCCGCGCCGACGTCATGGGCATCGACGAGGCCAAGAAGCAGGGCGCCATCGCCGAGTTCGGCGAGAAGTACGGCGAGCGCGTCCGCGTCGTGACCATCGGCGACTTCTCCAAGGAGCTGTGCGGCGGCACGCATGTGCACAACACCGCCCAGCTCGGCCTGGTGAAGCTGCTCGGCGAGTCCTCCATCGGCTCGGGTGTCCGCCGTATCGAGGCCCTCGTCGGCGTCGACGCCTACCACTTCCTCGCCCGGGAGCACACGGTCGTCAACCAGCTGACCGAGCTGATCAAGGGTCGTCCGGAGGAACTGCCCGAGAAGGTCTCCGGCATGCTCGCCCGGCTGAAGGACGCCGAGAAGGAGATCGAGAAGTTCCGCGCCGAGAAGGTGCTGCAGGCTGCCGCCGGTCTCGCCGAGTCCGCCAAGGACGTCCGCGGCATCGCCGTGGTGACCGGCCGGGTCCCGGACGGCACCAGCACCGACGACCTGCGCAAGCTGGTCCTCGACGTGCGGGGCCGGATCCAGGGCGGCCGGGCCGCCGTGGTCGCTCTCTTCACGGTCAACAACGGCAAGCCGCTGACCGTCATCGCCACCAACGAGGCCGCCCGCGAGCGCGGTCTCAAGGCCGGTGACCTGGTTCGCACCGCCGCCAAGACCCTCGGCGGCGGCGGTGGCGGCAAGCCGGACGTCGCCCAGGGCGGCGGCCAGAACCCGGCCGCCGTCGGCGAGGCCGTCGACGCCGTGGAGCGGCTCGTCGCCGAGACCGCCAAGTGACGGCGAAATCGACGGCGAGAACGACGGCGAAATCGACGGCGAAGTAAGGAAACGGTCGGACATGCGCAGAGGACGCCGACTCGCCATCGACGTCGGGGACGCCCGGATCGGGGTCGCCTCGTGCGACCCCGACGGGATCCTCGCCACCCCGGTGGAGACCGTCCCCGGCCGGGACATCCCGGCCGCCCACCGCAGGCTGCGGCAGCTGGTGGAGGAGTACGAGCCGATCGAGGTCGTCGTCGGACTCCCTCGCTCCCTCAAGGGGGGCGAGGGCCCGGCCGCCCTCAAGGTCCGCACCTTCGCCCAGGAACTCGCCAAGGGCATCAAGCCGGTGCCGGTCCGCCTCGTGGACGAGCGGATGACGACCGTCACGGCCACCCAGGGACTGCGCGCCTCGGGGGTGAAATCCAAAAAGGGCCGGGCGGTCATCGACCAGGCGGCCGCCGTCGTCATCCTGCAGCAGGCGCTGGAATCCGAACGGGTGTCAGGTAAAGCACCCGGAGAGGGCGTCGAAGTGGTCATCTGATCGCGATACGGTAACGTTCCGCGCGATGCGCCGGTGTTCGAACAGCCGGGGCACAGCAAGAGGCGGAACGGAAGCCGGCCCACCGGCCGCGTGACCGTCGGCCTCGCGGCTCTAGGGGATCGATGACTGAGTATGGCCGGAGCCCAGGCTCCGAACCGTGGCATCCGCAGGACCCGTTGTACGGGGACGGCGGATGGGAAGGGCAGCAGGCGCACTCCGGCCATCAGCCTGCCCACGGCGGCCGGCCGCAGCAGCACCCCCAGCAGTCGCAGTACGGCGACTGGACGCAGGGGCAGCAGCCCGGGTACGACCAGCAGCCGTACCCGTACTACGACGAACAGGGTCACCAGCACTACGGCCAGCACTACGCCGGCCAGAACCAGCAGTACGCGTCGCACACCCAGCAGCAGCAGTACCACCCCCAGGGCGGCTGGGACGCGACCGGCACCCACGGCCAGATGCCCTACGCGGCCGACCCGGGCGACCCGTACGGCCAGCAGCCCGTGGCCTACGGCGGGGAGCAGCCCGACTTCTACGGCACCGAGGACGCCTACCCGCCGCCGGAGCCGCCCGGGCGCAGGCGTCCCGAGGCGGATCCGGAGCCCGAGCCCGCGGCCGGCGAGGAGGAGCACGCCTTCTTCGCGGGAGGCGGCGTCGACGAGGACGCCGAGGACGAGGCCGAGAGCCGGCCCGGCCGGGGCGAGCGGCGCGGCCGGAAGCCGGTCAAGAGCAAGAAGCGGCGCACCGGCTGCGCCTGCATGGTGGTCGTCCTGGTCTTCGGCGGCGGCCTCGGCACCGTCGGGTATTTCGGCTGGAAGTTCTACCAAAATCGTTTCGCCCCGGCTCCGGACTACGCGGGCGACGGCCTCAAGGAGACCGTGACCGTCGAAATTCCGGGCGGCGCGGGCGGCTGGGAAATCGGCCGCCGGCTGAAAGCGGCGGGGGTCGTCAAGAGCGCCGAGGCGTTCGTCCATGCGCAGGGGCAGAACCCCAAGGGCGATCAGATCCAGGCGGGCGCCTATGTCCTGAAGAAGGAGATGTCCGCCGCCAGCGCCGTTGTCCTGATGCTCGACCCGAGGAGCCAGAGCAACGTCCTGGTGAAACCGGGCGAGCGTAATTCCAAGGTCTACCAGGCGATCGACAAACAGCTCGGCCTGGCCTCCGGAAGCACGCAGAAGATCGCCAGGCAGCAGTACAAGAAACTCGGCCTGCCCGCCTGGGCGGAGAACAGCAGCAGCATCAAGGACCCGCTCGAGGGCTTCCTGTTCCCGGCCACCTATCCGGCCGCCAAGGGAATGAAGCCCGAGGCGATCCTGAAACAGATGGTCACCCAGGCCAAACAGAAGTACACCGCCTACGGCCTGCCGTCGAAGGCCCAGGCACTGGGCCTGAAGAACCCGTTCCAGCTCGTCACGGTCGCGAGCCTGGTGCAGGCGGAGGGCAAGACGCACGAGGACTTCCGCAAGATGGCGGAGGTGGTCTACAACCGCCTGAAGCCCACCAACACCGAGACCAACCAGTTGCTGCAGTTCGACTCGACCTACAACTACCTCAACGGCACGAGCAACATCCACATCTCCGAAAAGGAGATCAACAGCAACACCAACCCGTACAACACCTATACGCACAAGGGTCTTCCGCCCGGTCCGATCGGCAATCCCGGCGAGGACGCGCTGAAGGCGGCACTGAATCCGACGCACGACGGCTGGATCTATTTCGTGGCGACCGACGGCACGAACAACACCGAGTTCGCCAAGACCTACGCAGAATTCAAACAGCTCAAGGACAAATTCAATGCCAGCTCGGGCAACTGACGCCCGCCGGGCCGCCGTGCTCGGTAAGCCCATCGCCCACTCCCTCTCTCCGGTGCTGCACCGGGCGGCCTACGACGCGCTCGGGCTCACCGACTGGTCGTACGACCGGTTCGAGATCGACGAGGCCGCCCTGCCCGGTTTCCTGGACGGACTGGGCGAGGAGTGGGCGGGGCTGTCGCTGACCATGCCCCTCAAGCGCGCGGTCATCCCGCTGGTGGACGAGATCAGCGAGACCGCCGCGTCCGTGGACGCCGTCAACACCGTCGTCTTCACCGAGGACGGCCGCCGCCTCGGCGACAACACCGACATCCCGGGCATGGTGGCCGCGCTGCGCGAGCACGGCATCGAGCAGGTCGAGTCGGCGGCGATCCTCGGTGCCGGGGCCACCGCGTCCTCCGCGCTCGCCGCCCTGGCCCGGATCTGCACCGGTGAGGTCGTCGCCTACGTCCGCAGCGAGGCCCGCGCCGCCGAGATGCGCCAGTGGGGCGAGCGGCTCGACGTCGACGTCCGTACGGCCGACTGGGCGGACGCCGAGCAGGCCCTGCGCGCCCCCCTGGTGATCGCCACCACCCCGGCCGGCACCACCGACGCCCTCGCCGCCGCCGCGCCCGAGCGGCCCGCCACCCTCTTCGACGTGCTCTACGACCCCTGGCCCACCGAGCTCGCGGCCCGCTGGTCCATGTTCGGCGGCGCCGTCGTCAGCGGCCTGGACCTGCTGGTCCACCAGGCCGTCCTCCAGGTCGAGCAGATGACCGGCCGCACCCCGGCCCCGCTGGAGGCCATGCGGCAGGCCGGCGAGAAGGCGCTGGCCGCGCGCTGAGCCCGAGATCCTCGCGTCCGACTGCTGGACCAGCGGCCGGGTCCGGGCCCGGGACGTGGGAGGATCGGAGGTGGCGGACCGGGGTCGCGCACCCGGTCGCGCCGTCGCCGTACGCGAGACCCGCGTACGCAGGGCAGTACCGGGCGCGAACACGGAGGAGCACCGTTGAGCAGGCTGCGTTGGCTGACCGCGGGGGAGTCCCACGGTCCCGCACTTGTCGCGACGTTGGAGGGGCTTCCCGCCGGCGTGCCGATCACCACGGAGATGGTGGCGGACCACCTGGCGCGGCGCCGGCTCGGCTATGGCCGTGGTGCGCGGATGAAGTTCGAGCGCGACGAAGTCACCTTCCTGGGCGGCGTCCGGCACGGCCTCACCCTCGGCTCACCGGTCGCGATCATGGTGGGCAACACGGAGTGGCCCAAGTGGGAGCAGGTCATGGCGGCCGACCCGGTCGACGCCGAGATCCTCGACGGCCTCGCCCGCAACGCGCCGCTGACCCGCCCGCGCCCCGGCCACGCCGACCTCGCCGGCATGCAGAAGTACGGCTTCGACGAGGCCCGCCCGATCCTGGAGCGCGCCTCCGCCCGCGAGACCGCCGCCCGCGTGGCGCTCGGCGCGGTCGCCCGGTCGTACCTGAAGGAGACGGCCGGCATCGAGATCGTCTCCCACGTCGTCGAACTGGCCGCCGCCAAGGCCCCGCAGGGCGTCTACCCGACGCCGGCGGACGTCGAGCGGCTGGACGCCGATCCGGTGCGCTGCCTGGACGCGGACGCGTCGAAGGCGATGGTCGCGGAGATCGACCAGGCCCACAAGGACGGCGACACCCTCGGTGGTGTGGTGGAGATCCTGGCCTACGGCGTTCCGGTCGGTCTGGGCTCGCACGTGCACTGGGACCGCAAGCTGGACGCGCGCCTCGCCGGTGCGCTCATGGGCATCCAGGCGATCAAGGGCGTCGAGATCGGCGACGGCTTCGAGCTCGCGCGGGTGCCGGGTTCGAAGGCGCACGACGAGATCGTGCGGACCGACGAGGGCATCCGGCGGGTGTCCGGCCGCTCCGGCGGCACCGAGGGCGGTCTGTCCACCGGTGAGCTGCTGCGGGTGCGTGCCGCGATGAAGCCGATCGCGACCGTGCCCCGGGCTCTGCAGACCATCGACGTGACCACCGGCGAGGCGGCACAGGCGCACCACCAGCGCTCGGACGTGTCCGCGGTGCCGGCCGCCGGCATCGTGGCCGAGGCGATGGTCGCGCTGGTCCTCGCGGACGCGGTCGCGGAGAAGTTCGGCGGCGACAGCGTGGCCGAGACCCGCCGCAACGTGCGGTCCTACCTCGACAACCTGCGGATCCGGTGACCGTCGTGCCTGTGGTCGTCCTCGTCGGCCCGATGGGCGTGGGCAAGTCCACCGTCGGGCAGCTGCTGGCCGAGCGGCTGGGCGTCGGTCAGCGGGACACCGACGCCGACATCGAGGCCGCCGAGGGCCGCACCATCGCCGAGATCTTCGTGGACGACGGCGAGCCGGCCTTCCGCGCGCTGGAGAAGCAGGCGGTGCGCACCGCCCTCGCCGAGCACGAGGGCGTCCTCGCGCTCGGCGGCGGGGCCGTCCTCGACCCGGACACCCGCGCGCTGCTCGCCGGCCACCGGGTGGTCTACCTCTCCATGGACGTCGAGGAGGCCGTCCGGCGCACCGGCCTCAACGTGGCCCGCCCGCTGCTCGCGGTCAACCCGCGCAAGCAGTGGCGCGAGCTGATGGAGGCCCGGCGGCACCTGTACGAGGAGGTCGCCACCGCCGTCGTACCGACGGACGGCCGCACCCCCGAAGAGGTCGCGCAAGCCGTGCTGGACGCACTGGAGTTGACCGCATCCCCCGGGGGACGACCCCCGGGCCCCCGGCCGGAGGACGTCATGGCGAACCAGGTGACAAGGATCCAGATCGCCGGCAGCGCGGGCACCGACCCGTACGAGGTGCTGGTCGGCCGGCAACTGCTGGGCGAGCTGGCCGGGTTGATCGGCCCCAGGGCCAAGCGCGTCGCGGTGATCCACCCGGAGGCGCTGGCCGAGACCGGTGACGCGCTGCGCGCCGACCTCGCCGGGCAGGGCTACGAGGCCGTCGCCATCCAGGTGCCCAACGCGGAGGAGGCCAAGACCGCCGAGGTCGCCGCCTACTGCTGGAAGGCGCTCGGCCAGTCCGGCTTCACCCGCACGGACGTCGTCGTCGGCGTCGGCGGCGGCGCGACCACGGACCTCGCCGGCTTCGTCGCCGCGACCTGGCTGCGCGGGGTGCGCTGGATCGCCATCCCCACCACCGTCCTCGCCATGGTGGACGCGGCGGTCGGCGGCAAGACCGGCATCAACACCGCCGAGGGCAAGAACCTGGTCGGCGCCTTCCACCCGCCCGCCGGTGTGCTGTGCGACCTCGCCGCGCTGGACTCCCTCCCCGTCAACGACTACGTCTCCGGGCTGGCGGAGGTCATCAAGGCCGGCTTCATCGCCGACCCGGTGATCCTCGACCTGATCGAGTCCGACCCCGAGGCCGCCCGCACCCCGGCGGGTCCGCACACGGCCGAGCTGATCGAGCGGTCGATCCGGGTGAAGGCCGAGGTCGTCTCCTCGGACCTGAAGGAATCGGGTCTGCGCGAGATCCTCAACTACGGCCACACCCTCGGCCACGCCATCGAGAAGAACGAGCGCTACAAGTGGCGGCACGGCGCCGCCGTCGCGGTCGGCATGCACTTCGCCGCCGAACTCGGCCGCCTGGCCGGGCGGTTGGACGACGCGACGGCGGACCGCCACCGTTCGATCCTCGAAGCGGTCGGCCTGCCGCTGCACTACCGCTACGACCAGTGGCCCAAGCTGCTGGAGACGATGAAGGTCGACAAGAAGTCCCGCGGCGACCTGCTGCGCTTCATCGTCCTCGACGGCCTGGCCAAGCCGACGGTCCTGGAGGGCCCGGACCCGGCCGTGCTGCTCGCCGCCTACGGAGAAGTGGGCCAGTAAGCACCCGGCTGTTCCTTCCGCCCGATTCCCTTGCCGGGCCGGGCACTTCTCACCGCCCCCGGTCGTTTCACCAAACGACGGCCGGGGGCGGTACCGTTCGGTAGGGAGCGGGTCCGCACCCGCCTGCCAACGCCAGATGTGTGTACGAGACGGAGTGGCAACGGATGCAGCACGCAGTGGGGTCTCCGCTGCCGCCGCCCCACCAGCCGGGGCAGGGACCGCACGCGGACTGGGCGTCGGCCGCGCACCACCCGGGAGCCCCGCAGGGTCCCGCACCCGTGCCCCCGCCGCCACCCGGATTCCCCGCGGCGGGCCCCGCGCCCACCGCCGGGCCCATGCCGCCCACACCACCGCAGCACGCCCCGGCCCCGCCCGCGCCCGACACCACGGGCCACGTGCCGCTGCCGCCCGGCGGCCCGGTCGGCGTGCCCACCGCACCACCGGCGGCCGCCACGGCCCCGGACCCGACGGCCACCACCCTGGCCGTCCTGCTGATCGGCCCGGCGGGCGCGGGCAAGACGAGCGTCGCCAAGTACTGGGCGGACCACCGTCGGGTGCCCACGGCCCACATCAGCCTGGACGACGTACGCGAATGGGTCCGCTCGGGCTACGCGAACCCGCAGTCGGGCTGGAACGACAACTCCGAGGCCCAGTACCGTCTGGCCCGCCGCACCTGCGGCTTCGCCGCCCGGAACTTCCTGGCCAACGGAATCTCCTGCATCCTCGACGACGCGGTCTTCCCGGACCGCCCGGTCGTCGGCCTCGGCGGCTGGAAGCGCCACGTCGGTCCCGGCCTGCTGCCGGTCGTCATCCTCCCCGGCCTGGACATCGTCCTGGAGCGCAACGCCGAACGCACGGGCAACCGCCGCCTCACCGACGAGGAGGTGGCCCGCATCCACGGCCGCATGGCGGGCTGGTACGGCTCGGGCCTCCCGATCATCGACAACTCCCAGCTGGACGTCGCCGGCACGGCACGCGTCCTGGACGAGGTCCTGGCGAGGGCCATGGCAAGCCCTCCGGCCTGGTGACGCGGGGGAGTGCGGCTCGCAGGACGGCACCGCCCCCACCAGCCCCGCAGCCCCACTCGGCCCCCACAAATCGGCATAAACGGGATAAAACTCCTACGCTCATCTCATGTCAGAGGTGTACGCGAACCGCCGATCCCGGCTGAGGGAACACTTCAACGCGGCCGGCACCACGGCAGCGCTGGTCACCCGCCCCGCCAACGTGCGCTACCTCGCGGCCGCGGCCCCGCAGGGCTCCGTCCTGCTGCTCGGCAGACGGGAGGACCTGCTGGTCTGTGCCGTCCCGCCGGACGACCGCCCCACCGAGGGGCGCCCCGACGAGGCCCTGCCCGTGCACGTCCTGCCGTCCTCCGCGGGCGACCCGGCGGTGTCGGCCGCGGGCCTCGCCGCCGGGCAGGGCGCCGAATCCCTGGCCGTGGAGGAACACCACCTCACCGTCGCCCGGCACCGCGCCCTGACCTCGGTCGCCCCCCGACTGCGCCTCGCCGACCTCGGGTCCGCCGTGGAGCAGCTCAGGGTGGTCAAGGACGAGGAGGAGATCTCCTGCCTCCGCATCGGCGCCGAGATCGCCGACCAGGCCCTCGGCGAGCTGCTGGAGTCCATCCTGGTCGGCCGCACCGAGCGGCACCTGGCGCTGGAGCTGGAGCGGCGCCTGGTCGACCACGGCGCCGACGGCCCGGCCTTCCCGACCTCGGTGGCCACGGGCCCGAACTCGGGCCGGCGCGGCCACCGGCCCACCGACCGGCGCGTGGAGGAGGGCGACTTCCTCTCCGTCTGCCTCGGCGCGACCTACCGGGGCTACCGCTGCGAGATCGGCCGTACCTTCGTCATCGGCACGTCGCCGGCCGACTGGCAGGTCGAGCTGTACGACCTGGTCTTCGCAGCCCAGCGCGCGGGACGCGAGTCCCTGGCGCCCGGCGCCGCCTACCGGGACGTGGACCGCGCGGCACGCCAGGTGCTGGACTCGGCGGGCTATACGGAGGCCCTGCCACCGCTGACGGGACACGGTGTCGGACTCGAAATCGACGAGGACCCGCAGTTGGCCCCCGCGGCCATGGGTAAACTGGACGCTTGCGTGCCGGTCACCGTCGAACCGGGGGTCCACCTCCCGGGCCGGGGCGGTGTCCGGATCGATGACACGCTCGTCGTACGCCCCGAGGCGGACGGCGGACCCGAGCTACTCACCATCACGACCAAGGAGCTGCTCGCGCTGTAGCGCGTGACCCGGGGTCGTACGTCAGTCCAGGAGATTCCGCAACCGTGGCTTCCACGAACGACCTCAAGAACGGCATGGTGCTCAAGCTCGAAGGCGGCCAGCTCTGGTCCGTCGTCGAGTTCCAGCACGTCAAGCCCGGCAAGGGCCCGGCCTTCGTGCGCACCAAGCTCAAGAACGTGCTCTCCGGCAAGGTCGTCGACAAGACCTTCAACGCCGGTGTCAAGGTCGAGACGGCCACTGTCGACAAGCGCGACATGCAGTTCTCGTACATGGACGGCGACTACTTCGTCTTCATGGACATGGAGACCTACGACCAGCTGATGGTCGACCGCAAGGCCGTGGGCGACGCCGCCAACTTCCTGATCGAGGGCTTCACCGCCACCGTCGCGCAGCACGAGGGCGAGGTGCTCTTCGTCGAGCTGCCGGCCGCCGTCGAGCTGACCATCCAGGAGACCGAGCCGGGCGTCCAGGGTGACCGCTCCACCGGCGGCACCAAGCCGGCCACGCTGGAGACGGGCCACCAGATCCAGGTGCCGCTCTTCATCACCACCGGTGAGAAGATCAAGGTCGACACGCGTACGAGCGACTACCTCGGCCGGGTGAACAGCTAACCGTGGCTGCCCGCAACACGGCCCGCAAGCGTGCCTTCCAGATCCTCTTCGAGGGCGACCAGCGCGGCGCCGACGTCCTGACGGTCCTCGCGGACTGGATCCGGCTCTCCCGGACCGACACCCGGCAGCCGCCGGTGAGCGAGTACACGATGCAGCTGGTCGAGGGCTACGCGGAGCACGCGCGGCGGATCGACGAGCTGATCGCGCAGTACGCGGTCGGCTGGACGCTCGACCGGATGCCGGTGGTCGACCGGAACATCCTGCGGCTGGGCGCGTACGAGCTGATCTGGGTGGACGAGACGCCGGACGCCGTCGTGCTGGACGAGATGGTGCAGCTCGCGAAGGAGTTCTCCACCGATGAGTCGCCGGCGTTCGTGAACGGTCTGCTGGGGCGGCTCAAGGAGCTGAAGCCGTCGCTGCGCCGGGCCTAGCCGAGCGCGCGTGATCGTAGGAAAACACCGCCGGGGTGGCCGGAACCGTCTGGTTCCGGCCACCCCGGCGGCACGTTTCTGCTGAGGGTGTGAGCGATCAGGCCTCTTCGTGGGTGGCCACCGCACGGCGCGCGTCCGCGTCGAGGACACCCCAGCTGATGAGCTGCTCGGTGAGGACCGAGGGGGACTGGTCGTAGATGACGGCGAGTGTGCGCAGGTCGTCCTGGCGGATCGAGAGCACCTTGCCGTTGTAGTCGCCGCGCTGGGACTGGATCGTCGCCGCGTAGCGCTGCAGGGGACCCGCCTTCTCGGCCGGCACCGTGGCCAGCCGCTCCAGGTCCAGGACCAGCTTCGGCGGCGGCTCGGCGGCGCCGCCCGGCGTGGTGCCCGGCAGGAGCTCCTGCACAGGAACGCCATAGAAATCGGCCAGCTCGGCCAGGCGCTGCACGGTCACGGCACGGTCACCGCGCTCGTACGACCCGACCACCACGGCCTTCCAGCGCCCCTGGGACTTCTCCTCGACACCGTGGAGGGAAAGGCCCTGCTGGGTGCGGATGGCCCGGAGCTTGGCCCCGAGCTGTTTGGCGTATTCGCTGGACATATAGCTCCCCGGACACTGTCGACGCGGCCGGCTGTGGTTTCCATGCCGCGCGGTTGGTAACTCACTGTGAGGTTACGCAGCGTGACACTCGCGCGTCAAGCCGAATGGTCCACACCGACTCTTCCGTGACGGTGATGGCCGATTACGCCGACCGGGTGATCGAGGTCTGTCGGCGACCTGCTACCGTGGATGGCGCAAATCCGACGTCCTTTAAGGTCCGTCCCGTGAGGCGGAGAAGGAGGTCCGTTTCGTATGGACAAGCAGGACTCGCCCGCGCATGCGCAGGCGTCCGATGCGCGGCCCGTTCTCGAAGGCCCCGACATCGCGCGCGTGCTGACCCGCATCGCCCACGAGATCGTCGAACGCGCCAAGGGCGCCGACGACGTGGTGCTCCTCGGCATCCCGACCCGGGGCGTCTTCCTCGCCCAGCGGCTCGCCGCCAAGCTGGAGCAGATCACCGACCGCAAGGTCCCCGTCGGCTCGCTCGACATCACCATGTACCGCGACGACCTGCGCATGCACCCGCCGCGTGCGCTGGCCCGCACCGAGATCCCCGGTGACGGCATCGACGGCAAGCTGGTCGTCCTCGTCGACGACGTGCTCTTCTCCGGCCGCACCATCCGCGCCGCCCTCGACGCCCTGAACGACATCGGGCGCCCCCGTGCGGTGCAGCTCGCGGTCCTCGTCGACCGCGGCCACCGCGAACTGCCCATCCGCGCCGACTACGTCGGCAAGAACCTCCCCACGTCGCTGCGGGAGACGGTCAAGGTCCAGCTCGCCGAGGAGGACGGTCGCGACACCGTGCTGCTCGGTGTGAAGCCGTCCGGCCAGTAGCAAGTCCGGCGTACGGCTTGCCCCGGCATGCCCGTACGCGCACCGGTCTGCCCTGAACCTCCCTGAATGAACTGCCTTACGGAGCCTGACAGATGCTGCGTCATCTCATCTCGGCCGCCGACCTCACCCGCGACGACGCCGTCCTGATCCTCGACACCGCCGAGGAGATGGCCCGGGTCGCCGACCGGCCGATCAAGAAGCTGCCGACCCTGCGCGGCCGCACGATCGTCAACCTCTTCTTCGAAGACTCCACCCGCACCCGGATCTCCTTCGAGGCCGCCGAGAAGCGCCTCTCCGCGGACGTCATCAACTTCTCCGCCAAGGGCTCCAGCGTGTCCAAGGGCGAGTCCCTGAAGGACACCGCGCAGACCCTGGAGGCGATGGGCGTCGACGCCGTCGTCATCCGGCACGGCGCCTCCGGAGCCCCCTACCGCCTGGCCAACTCCGGCTGGATCGACGCCGCCGTCATCAACGCCGGCGACGGCACGCACCAGCACCCCACCCAGGCCCTGCTGGACGCCTTCACCATGCGCCGCCGCCTCGTCGGCCGGGACGCCGGCCTCGGCCAGGACCTGGCCGGCCGGCGCATCACCATCGTCGGCGACGTGCTGCACAGCCGGGTCGCCCGCTCCAACGTCGACCTGCTGCACACCCTCGGCGCCGAGGTCACCCTGGTCGCCCCGCCCACCCTGGTGCCCGTCGGCGTCGAGACCTGGCCCTGCGAGGTGTCCTACGACCTCGACAGCACGCTGCCGAAGTGCGACGCCGTGATGATGCTCCGCGTCCAGCGCGAGCGGATGAACGCCGCGTTCTTCCCGACCGAGCGCGAGTACTCCCGGCGCTACGGCCTCGACGGCGACCGCATGGCGCGGCTGCCCGAGCACGCCATCGTGATGCACCCCGGCCCGATGGTCCGCGGCATGGAGATCACCGCCGAGGTCGCCGACTCCCCGCGCTGCACGGTCGTCGAGCAGGTCGCCAACGGCGTCTCCATCCGGATGGCCGTGCTGTACCTGCTGCTGGGCGGAAACGAGCCTGCCGTCACCCACTCTCGGACCGAGGAGAAGTAAGACCATGAGCAAGATCCTGATCCGTGGTGCGAAGGTGCTCGGCGGCGAGCCGCAGGACGTGCTGATCGACGGCGAGACGATCGCCGAGGTCGGCCGGGGACTGAGCGCCGAGGGCGCCGAGGTCGTGGAGGCCGGCGGCAAGGTGCTGCTGCCGGGCCTGGTCGACCTGCACACGCATCTGCGCGAGCCCGGCCGAGAGGACTCCGAGACCGTCCTGACCGGCACGCGCGCGGCCGCCTCCGGCGGCTACACCGCCGTGTTCGCCATGGCCAACACCTTCCCGGTCGCCGACACCGCCGGTGTCGTCGAGCAGGTCTGGCGGCTTGGCCGGGAGCACGGCTACTGCGACGTCCAGCCCATCGGCGCGGTCACCGTCGGCCTGGAGGGCAGGAAGCTCGCCGAGCTGGGCGCCATGCACGAGTCGGCCGCCGGGGTCACCGTCTTCTCCGACGACGGCAAGTGCGTCGACGACGCCGTGATCATGCGCCGCGCGCTGGAGTACGTGAAGGCCTTCGGCGGCGTCGTCGCCCAGCACGCCCAGGAGCCGCGCCTCACCGAGGGCGCCCAGATGAACGAGGGCGTCGTCTCCGCCGAACTGGGGCTGGGCGGCTGGCCGGCCGTCGCCGAGGAGTCGATCATCGCGCGGGACGTGCTGCTCGCCGAGCACGTCGGCTCCCGCGTGCACATCTGCCACCTGTCGACCGCCGGCAGCGTCGAGATCGTCCGCTGGGCCAAGTCCCGCGGCATCCGTGTCACCGCCGAGGTCACCCCGCACCACCTGCTGCTGACCGACGAGCTGGTGCGCACCTACAACCCCGTCTACAAGGTCAACCCGCCGCTGCGCACCGAGCGGGACGTGCACGCCCTGCGCGAGGCGCTCGCCGACGGCACGATCGACATCGTCGCCACCGACCACGCCCCGCACCCGCACGAGGACAAGGACTGCGAGTGGGCCGCCGCCGCCATGGGCATGGTGGGCCTGGAGACCGCGTTGTCGGTGGTCCAGGAGACCATGGTCGACACGGGCCTGCTGGACTGGGCCGGCGTCGCCGACCGGATGTCCGTCAAGCCCGCGCAGATCGGACAGGCCACCGGACACGGCCGCCCCGTCTCGGCTGGTGAGCCCGCCAACCTCACCCTCGTCGACACGGCATACCGTGGCCAGGTGGACCCCGCGGGCTTCGCCTCGCGCAGCCGCAACACCCCCTACGAGGGGCGTGAGCTGCCGGGCCGTGTGACGCACACGTGGCTGCGGGGCAAGGCCACGCTCGTCGACGGGAAGCTCACGTGACACCTGTAATCCTGCTGGCCGAGGCCAGGAAGTCGGCCGAGGTCACCGACTGGCCCGCCCGCATCGGCTGGCTCGTCGGCCTCGCCCTCTTCGTCGCGCTCATCTACTGGCTGATGCGCGAGGGCTGGAAGTGGCGCGGCACCCTCCAGTCCGACCTGCCCGAGCCGTCCGCCGTGCCGGAGGACGCCGGCCCGGCCAGACTGAGCATGAGCGGCCGCTACCACGGCTCCACCACCGCCGGGCAGTGGCTGGACCGCATCGTGGCCCACGGCCTGGGCACCCGCAGCCGGGCCGAGCTCACCCTGACCGACGCGGGCCTGGAGGTCGAGCGCCCCGGAGCGCGGGACTTCTTCGTCCCCACCGCCGCGCTGCGCGGCGCCCGGCTGGACAAGGGCATCGCCGGCAAGGTCCTCACCGAGGGCGGACTGCTGGTGGTGACCTGGGCGCTCGGCGACAAGCTGATCGACTCCGGCTTCCGCTCCGACCACGCGGCCGAGCACGCCGAGTGGGTCGACACCCTGAACCAGATGACCAACGACACGGAAGGCGCACGATGACGACCTCCACCAGGGGAGCCGCCAGGGTTCCCGCCGTACTCGTCCTGGAGGACGGCCGCACCTTCCGCGGCCGCGCCTACGGGGCCGTGGGGGAGACCTTCGGCGAGGCCGTGTTCTCCACCGGCATGACCGGCTACCAGGAGACCCTCACCGACCCGTCGTACGACCGGCAGATCGTCGTCGCGACCGCCCCGCAGATCGGCAACACCGGCTGGAACGACGAGGACGACGAGTCCAGGCGCATCTGGGTCTCCGGCTACGTCGTGCGCGACCCCGCGCGCGTGCCGTCCAACTGGCGCGCCAAGCGCTCCCTGGACGACGAGCTGGTCGCCCAGGGCGTCGTCGGCATCTCCGGGATCGACACCCGGGCCCTCACCCGCCACCTGCGCGAGCGCGGTTCGATGCGCGCCGGCATCTTCTCCGGTGAGGCGATCGCCGCCGAGTCCGAGCTCCTCGCGCGCGTGCAGGCACAGCCGCACATGAAGGGCGCGAGCCTCTACGAGGAGGTCGCGACGAAGGAGGCGTACGTCGTCCCCGCGGTCGGCGAGAAGCGCTTCACGGTCGCCGCGATCGACCTCGGCATCAAGGGCATGACCCCGCAGCGCATGGCCGAGCGCGGCATCGAGGTCCACGTGCTGCCCGCCACCGCCACGGCCGACGAGGTCTACGCCGTGAGCCCCGACGGCGTGTTCTTCTCCAACGGCCCCGGCGACCCGGCCACGGCCGACGGCCCGGTCGCGCTCATGCAGGCCGTCCTGGAGCGCAGGACGCCCCTGTTCGGCATCTGCTTCGGCAACCAGATCCTCGGCCGCGCCCTCGGCTTCGGCACGTACAAGCTGAAGTACGGCCACCGGGGCATCAACCAGCCGGTCCAGGACCGCACGACCGGCAAGGTCGAGGTCACCGCGCACAACCACGGCTTCGCGGTGGACGCGCCGCTCGACAAGGTGAGCGACACCAAATTCGGGCGTGCCGAAGTCTCCCACGTCTGCCTCAATGACAACGTCGTGGAGGGGCTGCAGCTGCTCGACCAGCCGGCCTTCTCCGTCCAGTACCACCCGGAAGCGGCAGCGGGCCCGCACGACGCCGCCTACCTGTTCGACCGCTTCGTCACCCTGATGGAGGGCCAGCGTGCCTAAGCGCACCGATATCCAGTCCGTCCTGGTCATCGGCTCCGGCCCGATCGTCATCGGCCAGGCCGCCGAGTTCGACTACTCCGGTACCCAGGCGTGCCGCGTGCTCAAGGCCGAGGGCCTGCGCGTCGTCCTGGTGAACTCCAACCCGGCGACGATCATGACCGACCCGGAGATCGCCGACGCCACCTACGTCGAGCCGATCACGCCCGAGTTCGTCGAGAAGATCATCGCCAAGGAGCGCCCCGACGCCCTGCTGCCCACCCTGGGCGGCCAGACGGCCCTGAACACCGCCATCTCGCTGCACGAGAACGGTGTCCTGGAGAAGTACGGCGTCGAGCTGATCGGCGCCAAGCCCGAGGCGATCCACAAGGGCGAGGACCGCGACCAGTTCAAGGAGGTCGTGGAGGAGGTCCGCAGGAAGATCGGGCACGGCGAGTCGGCCCGCTCGGTCATCTGCCACACCATGGACGACGTCCTCCAGGGCGTCGAGACGCTCGGCGGCTACCCGGTCGTCGTCCGCCCGTCCTTCACCATGGGCGGCGCCGGCTCCGGCTTCGCGCACGACGAGGAGGAGCTGCGCCGGATCGCCGGCCAGGGCCTCACGCTCTCCCCGACCACCGAGGTGCTCCTGGAGGAGTCCATCCTCGGCTGGAAGGAGTACGAGCTGGAGCTGATGCGCGACAAGCACGACAACGTCGTGGTCGTCTGCTCCATCGAGAACTTCGACCCGATGGGCGTGCACACCGGCGACTCGATCACCGTGGCGCCCGCGATGACGCTGACCGACCGGGAGTACCAGATCCTGCGCGACATCGGCATCGCGGTGATCCGCGAGGTCGGCGTCGACACCGGCGGCTGCAACATCCAGTTCGCGGTCAACCCCGAGGACGGCCGGGTCATCGTCATCGAGATGAACCCGCGTGTGTCGCGCTCCTCGGCGCTCGCCTCCAAGGCGACCGGCTTCCCCATCGCCAAGATCGCTGCCAAGCTGGCCGTGGGCTACACGCTGGACGAGATCCCGAACGACATCACGCAGGAGACCCCGGCCTCCTTCGAGCCCACGCTCGACTACGTGGTCGTCAAGGCTCCGCGGTTCGCCTTCGAGAAGTTCCCGCAGGCGGACTCCACGCTGACCACCACCATGAAGTCGGTCGGCGAGGCCATGGCCATCGGCCGCAACTTCCCCGAGGCCTTCCAGAAGGCGCTGCGCTCGCTGGAGAAGAAGGGCAGCCAGTTCGCCTTCACCGGCGAGCCCGGCGACAAGGAAACGCTGCTGCGCGAGGCCGTGCGTCCCACCGACGGCCGGATCAACACGGTCATGCAGGCCATCCGCGCGGGCGCCACCCCGGAGGAGGTCTTCGCGTACACGAAGATCGACCCCTGGTTCGTCGACCAGCTCTTCCTCATCAAGGAGATCGCCGACGAGCTGGCCGGCGCGCCCGAGCTGACCCGGGAACTGCTCGCCGAGGCCAAGCGGCACGGCTTCTCCGACCAGCAGGTCGCCGAGATCCGGGGCCTGCGCGAGGACGTCGTCCGCGAGGTCCGGCACGCCCTCGGCATCCGCCCGGTCTACAAGACGGTCGACACCTGCGCCGCCGAGTTCGCCGCGAAGACGCCGTACTTCTACTCGGCGTACGACGAGGAGACCGAGGTCGCCCCGCGCGAGAAGCCGGCCGTGATCATCCTGGGCTCCGGCCCGAACCGCATCGGCCAGGGCATCGAGTTCGACTACTCCTGCGTCCACGCCTCCTTCGCGCTGTCCGACGCCGGGTACGAGACCGTGATGGTCAACTGCAACCCGGAGACCGTCTCCACGGACTACGACACCTCCGACCGCCTGTACTTCGAGCCGCTGACGCTCGAGGACGTGCTGGAGATCGTCCACGCGGAGTCCCTCGCCGGCCCGATCGCCGGTGTGGTCGTCCAGCTCGGCGGCCAGACCCCGCTGGGCCTCGCGCAGGCCCTGAAGGACAACGGCGTGCCGATCGTCGGCACCTCGCCGGAGGCGATCCACGCCGCCGAGGACCGCGGTGCCTTCGGCCGCGTCCTCGCCGAGGCCGGCCTGCCCGCCCCGAAGCACGGCACGGCCACCACCTTCGACGAGGCCAAGGCCATCGCCGACGAGATCGGCTACCCGGTCCTGGTCCGGCCCTCCTACGTCCTCGGCGGGCGCGGCATGGAGATCGTCTACGACGAGACCCGCCTCGCGAGCTACATCGCCGAGTCGACCGAGATCAGCCCCTCCCGGCCGGTCCTGGTCGACCGCTTCCTGGACGACGCGATCGAGATCGACGTCGACGCGCTCTACGACGGCGAGGAGCTGTACCTCGGCGGCGTCATGGAGCACATCGAGGAGGCCGGCATCCACTCCGGCGACTCGGCGTGCGCCCTGCCCCCGATCACCCTCGGCGGCTTCGACATCAAGCGCCTGCGCGCCTCCACCGAGGCCATCGCCAAGGGCGTCGGCGTGCGCGGCCTGATCAACATCCAGTTCGCGATGGCCGGCGACATCCTCTACGTCCTGGAGGCCAACCCGCGTGCCTCCCGCACGGTCCCCTTCACCTCGAAGGCGACCGCGGTGCCGCTGGCCAAGGCCGCCGCCCGGATCTCGCTGGGCGCCACCGTCGCCGAGCTGCGCGCCGAGGGCCTGCTCCCGGCGAACGGCGACGGCGGCGAGCTGCCGCTGGACGCGCCGATCTCCGTCAAGGAGGCCGTCATGCCCTGGTCGCGCTTCCGCGACATCCAGGGCCGCGGCGTCGACACCGTCCTCGGCCCGGAGATGCGCTCCACCGGCGAGGTAATGGGCATCGACTCCGTCTTCGGCACGGCGTACGCCAAGTCGCAGGCGGGCGCCTACGGCCCGCTGCCCACCAAGGGCCGCGCCTTCATCTCCGTCGCCAACCGCGACAAGCGCTCGATGATCTTCCCGGCCCGCGAGCTGGTCGCGCACGGCTTCGAGCTGCTCGCCACGTCCGGTACCGCCGAGGTCCTCAAGCGCAACGGCATCAACGCGACCGTGGTGCGCAAGCAGTCCGAGGGCACCGGCCCGAACGGCGAGAAGACCATCGTCCAGCTCATCCACGACGGCGAGGTCGACCTCATCGTCAACACCCCGTACGGCACCGGCGGCCGCCTCGACGGCTACGACATCCGTACGGCGGCCGTGGCCCGCTCGGTGCCGTGCCTGACGACCGTCCAGGCGCTCGCGGCGGCCGTGCAGGGCATCGACGCCCTCAACCACGGTGACGTGGGCGTCCGCTCGCTCCAGGAACACGCGGAGCACCTGACCGCGGCCCGCGACTAGCAGCCCTCGAGGGGGACACCGGAAACGGTGTCCCCCTCTTCATGAGGCTCACGAAGCTTCAAGAGGACAGGTACATGTACAAGCTTTTCTTCCGTCTGGTGTTCACCCGGATGGACCCGGAGCGGGCCCACCACCTCGCCTTCCGCTGGATCCGCCTCGCGGCACGCGTCCCCGTGCTGCGCACCTTCGTCGCGGCCGCCCTCGCGCCCCGCTACAAGGAGCTGCGCACCGAGGCCTTCGGGCTGCGGATGCACGGCCCCTTCGGGCTCGCCGCGGGGTTCGACAAGAACGCTGTCGCCGTCGACGGGATGTCGATGCTCGGCTTCGACCACGTCGAGATCGGCACGGTCACCGGTGAGGCGCAGCCCGGCAACCCGGCAAAGCGGCTGTTCCGGCTGGTGCCGGACCGGGCGCTGATCAACCGCATGGGCTTCAACAACGACGGCTCGCTGGCCGTGGCGGCCCGCCTGGCGACCCGCGAGCCGGTCTTCCGGACCGTCGTGGGCGTCAACATCGGCAAGACCAAGGTCGTCCCGGAGGCGGAGGCCGTCGGCGACTACGTGAAGTCGGCCGAGCGCCTGGCGCCGTACGCCGACTACCTGGTCGTCAACGTCTCCTCGCCCAACACGCCGGGCCTGCGCAACCTGCAGGCGGTGGACCATCTGCGCCCGCTGCTGACGGCCGTCCGCGAGGCCGCCGACCGCGTGGTGGCGAACCGGCGCGTCCCGCTGCTGGTGAAGATCGCTCCGGACCTCGCCGACGAGGACGTCGACGCCGTCGCCGACCTGGCGGTGGAACTGGGCCTGGACGGCATCATCGCCACCAACACCACCATTGCGCGCGAGGGACTCGGTCTGATTTCCGGGCCCTCGCTCGTGAAGGAGACCGGCGGTCTCTCCGGTGCGCCCCTGAAGGCGCGCTCGCTGGAGGTCCTGCGCCGCCTGTACGCGCGCGTGGGCGACCGGATCACCCTGGTGGGCGTGGGCGGCATCGAGACCGCCGAGGACGCCTGGCAGCGGATCCTGGCCGGTGCCACGCTGGTCCAGGGGTACAGCGCCTTCGTCTACGAGGGCCCGTTCTGGTCCCGCGCGATCCACAAGGGCCTCGCCGCGCGCCTGCGCACCAGCCCGTACGCCACCCTCGCCGACGCCGTCGGCGCCGACGTGAGGAAGCCTGCATGAGCCCGATGGAGCCCTTCGGCGCCCGCCTGCGCCGAGCCATGGACGAGCGCGGCCCGCTGTGCGTCGGCATCGACCCGCACGCCTCCCTGCTCGCCGAGTGGGGCCTGAACGACGACGTGGCCGGTCTCGAGCGGTTCAGCCGCACGGTCGTGGAGGCGGTGGCCGACCGGGTCGCCGTGATGAAGCCGCAGAGCGCTTTCTTCGAGCGCTTCGGCTCCCGTGGCGTGGCCGTACTGGAGAAGGTCGTCCAGGAGGCGCGCGCGGCCGGGACCCTGGTCGTGATGGACGCCAAGCGCGGCGACATCGGCTCGACCATGGCCGGATACGCCGAGGCCTACCTGCACAAGGACGCCCCGCTGTTCTCCGACGCCCTCACCGTCTCGCCCTACCTCGGCTACGGCTCGCTGAGCCCGGCCGTCGCGCTGGCCCGGGAGAGCGGCGCCGGGCTGTTCGTGCTGGCGCTGACCTCCAACCCGGAGGGCCCCGAGGTGCAGCACGCGGTCCGTGCCGACGGCCGCAGCGTCGCCGCGACCGTGCTGGCCCACCTCGCCGCCGAGAACGCGGGAGAGGAGCCCCTGGGGTCCTTCGGGGCGGTCGTGGGCGCCACGGTGGGCGACCTCTCGGCGTACGACCTCGCCGTCAACGGCCCCCTCCTCGCCCCGGGCGTCGGCGCACAGGGTGCGACGGCGGCCGACCTGCCGGCGGTGTTCGGCAGGGCGGTGCGCAACGTGGTTCCGAACGTCAGCCGGGGTGTCCTGCGCCACGGGCCCGACGCCGGGGCGCTGCGCGCGGCCACGGAACGCTTCGCACAGGAGATCGGGGACGCCGTCGCGGGCGGCTGAGAACTGCGCCGGACGCCGCCGGCGAGCGGCACCGGGCCGACTTGAGTGTGAATACATCCTCAAATCGAGGGCATTATGTCTGAAATGTCCGGCCTGACGGCGGCTGACCAGTACTTTTCCGCTGTTCTCGCTGACTCTGGCGGACTTGCCCGCTAGTCTCCGAGCAGAGTGACGGGCAAGCGTGTTGCTCGTAGCTCCCCAGGTGTGGGGCGACTAGGTTCCTCACCGGTCCGTATCCGACAGTTCGACATCCGAGGTGACGTAGGCGTGGCTCTTCCGCCCCTTACCCCTGAACAGCGCGCAGCCGCGCTCGAAAAGGCCGCCGCGGCTCGCCGGGAGCGGGCCGAGGTCAAGAATCGACTCAAGCACTCCGGCGCCTCCCTGCACGAGGTCATCAAGCAGGGCCAGGAGAACGACGTCATCGGCAAGATGAAGGTCTCCGCACTGCTCGAGTCGCTGCCCGGCGTGGGCAAGGTCCGCGCCAAGCAGATCATGGAGCGTCTGGGCATCTCCGAGAGCCGCCGCGTGCGCGGTCTCGGGTCCAACCAGATCGCTTCCCTGGAGCGTGAGTTCGGCAGCACCGGCTCCTGAGTCCGGCTGCCGCCGGACCGGGAGTCCCGGGCACTCCGGGATTGCTGGAATAATCGCTGCATGGCTGTAACCCTCCGGGGGACGACCCCCGAACCCCCGGACGTACGTCCGCGGCTGACCGTGCTCTCCGGCCCCTCCGGGGTCGGCAAGAGCACGGTCGTCGCCCATATGCGCAAGGAACACCCCGAGGTCTGGCTCTCCGTCTCGGCGACCACCCGCAAGCCCCGCCCCGGCGAGGAGCACGGAGTCCACTACTTCTTCGTCACCGACGAGGAGATGGACAAGCTGATCGCCAACGGTGAGCTGCTGGAGTGGGCCGAGTTCGCCGGCAACCGCTACGGCACGCCCCGCGCGGCCGTCGTGGAGCGACTGGAGAACGGCGAGCCCGTCCTGCTGGAGATCGACCTCCAGGGTGCCCGGCAGGTCCGTGAGTCCATGTCCGACGCCCAGCTGGTGTTCTTGGCTCCGCCCTCCTGGGAGGAGCTGGTGCGCAGGCTCACGGGCCGGGGGACCGAGCCGCCCGAGGTCATCGAGCGCCGCCTGGAGGCGGCCAGGACCGAGCTGGCGGCCGAGCCGGAGTTCGATACGACCCTGGTCAACACCTCCGTCGAGGACGTGGCCCGCGAGCTGCTAGCCTTGATGGACGTTGTGTGATCGTGACCGTGTTCATGAGGGTCACGATGATCGATTCTTTTCCACCCATCGGAAGGTAGAGCGTGTCCTCTTCCATCACCGCGCCCGAGGGCATCATCAACCCGCCGATCGACGAGCTCCTCGAGGCCACCGACTCGAAGTACAGCCTCGTGATCTACGCGGCCAAGCGTGCCCGCCAGATCAACGCGTACTACTCGCAGCTCGGCGAGGGCCTCCTCGAGTACGTCGGTCCGCTGGTGGACACCCACGTGCACGAGAAGCCGCTCTCGATCGCCCTGCGCGAGATCAACGCGGGTCTGCTGACCTCCGAGGCCATCGAGGGCCCGGCGTAGTAGTACGTTCAGATCGCAGGTGCTTTTGTCCACAGGCCCGGCAGCCGGCTGCCGGGCCTGTGGTGTGTGATGGACTCGTAGGCAGCCGAGCCGGGAGAGATGGCGGGACATGGTGGACAAGCCGAGGGTCGTTCTGGGCGTCAGCGGCGGCATCGCCGCGTACAAGGCCTGTGAGCTGCTGAGAAGGCTCACGGAGTCGGGCCACGACGTGCGCGTGGTGCCCACCGCCTCCGCACTGCACTTCGTAGGCGCCGCCACCTGGTCCGCCCTGTCCGGCAACCCCGTCGCCACCGAGGTCTGGGACGACGTCCACGAGGTCCCGCACGTCCGCATCGGCCAGCACGCCGACCTGGTCGTGGTGGCCCCCGCGACCGCCGACACGCTCGCCAGGGCCGCTCACGGCCTCGCCGACGACCTGCTCACCAACACGCTGCTCACCGCCCGCTGCCCGGTCGTCTTCGCGCCCGCCATGCACACCGAGATGTGGGAGCACCCGGCCACCCAGGAGAACGTGGCCACGCTGCGCCGCCGCGGCGCCGTCGTCCTCGAGCCCGCCGTCGGCCGCCTCACCGGCGTCGACACCGGCAAGGGCCGGCTGCCCGACCCGGTGGAGATCTTCGAGGTCTGCCGCCGGGTGCTGGCCCGGGGCGTCACCGAGCCCGACCTCGCGGGGCGCCACGTCGTCGTCTCGGCCGGCGGCACCCGTGAGCCCCTCGACCCCGTCCGCTTCCTCGGCAACCGCTCCTCCGGCAAACAGGGCTACGCCCTCGCCCGTACGGCCGCGGCACGCGGCGCCCGGGTCACGCTGATCGCGGCCAACAGCGCGCTGCCCGACCCGGCCGGCGTCGACGTCGTCCCGGTGGGTACCGCCGTCCAGCTGCGCGAGGCGGTGCTGAAGGCCGCGGCGGACGCCGATGCGGTGGTCATGGCCGCCGCCGTCGCCGACTTCCGCCCGGCGGCCTACGCGGCCGGGAAGATCAAGAAGAAGGACGACCAGGAACCCGAGCCGATCGTCCTGGTGCGGAATCCGGACATCCTCGCGGAGATCTCGGCCGACCGCGCCCGCCCCGGACAGGTCGTCGTCGGCTTCGCCGCCGAGACCGACGACGTCCTCGCCAACGGCCGCGCCAAGCTCGCCCGCAAGGGCTGCGACCTCCTCGTCGTCAATGAGGTGGGGGAGCGCAAGACCTTCGGCTCGGAGGAGAACGAGGCCGTGGTTCTGGGCGCCGACGGCACCGAGACCCCCGTTCCGCACGGACCGAAGGAGGCCCTCGCCCAGACCGTCTGGGACCTGGTCGCCACCCGCCTGAGCTGACCCGCCGGGCGCCCCGGGGGCACCCCGACACGCCGTCCGGGAGCACCCGCGCTGGGCCGTCCGGGCAGCATGATTTCGGCCGTTCGGCGTCTTTCGCGGCCACGACAATGTGGCGTGGCGGCCCTGGCCAAGCCCGCGCGGCATTGTGCAGAATGCCCGTGCCGCAGGTCACAGCGCTCCCGAGAGGCGAGACAGGTGGGCCGGCGGCGATGCGCGACCGATAAACTGTTCACGGACTACGCCGGGCGCAGCCCCCGCGCGCGGTCCGCCCATGATCAGCCAGCAGCCGCTGCAACCCCAGGGAGCGTTGTGTCCCGTCGCCTGTTCACCTCGGAGTCCGTGACCGAGGGTCACCCCGACAAGATCGCTGACCAGATCAGCGACACCATTCTCGACGCGCTTCTGCGCGAGGACCCGACCTCCCGGGTCGCCGTGGAGACGCTGATCACCACCGGCCTGGTGCACGTGGCCGGCGAGGTCACGACCAAGGCCTACGCGGACATCGCCACGCTGGTCCGCAGCAAGATCCTCGAGATCGGCTACGACTCCTCCAAGAAGGGCTTCGACGGCGCCTCCTGCGGCGTGTCCGTCTCCATCGGCGCGCAGTCCCCGGACATCGCGCAGGGCGTCGACACGGCGTACGAGACCCGGGTCGAGGGCGACGAGGACGAGCTGGACCGGCAGGGCGCCGGCGACCAGGGCCTGATGTTCGGCTACGCCTCCGACGAGACGCCGACCCTCATGCCGCTGCCGATCTTCCTGGCGCACCGCCTGTCCAAGCGGCTCTCCGAGGTCCGCAAGAACGGCACCATCCCCTACCTGCGCCCCGACGGCAAGACGCAGGTCACCATCGAGTACGACGGCGACAAGGCCGTCCGCCTCGACACCGTGGTCGTCTCCTCCCAGCACGCCTCCGACATCGACCTGGAGTCGCTGCTCGCGCCCGACATCCGCGAGTTCGTCGTCGAGCCCGAGCTGAAGGCGCTGCTGGACGACGGCATCAAGCTGGACACCGAGGGCTACCGCCTGCTGGTCAACCCGACCGGCCGCTTCGAGATCGGCGGCCCGATGGGCGACGCCGGCCTGACCGGCCGCAAGATCATCATCGACACCTACGGCGGCTTCGCCCGCCACGGCGGCGGTGCCTTCTCCGGCAAGGACCCGTCCAAGGTGGACCGCTCGGCCGCCTACGCGATGCGCTGGGTCGCCAAGAACGTCGTGGCGGCGGGCCTGGCCTCCCGCTGCGAGGTCCAGGTCGCCTACGCCATCGGCAAGGCCGAGCCGGTCGGCCTCTTCGTCGAGACCTTCGGGACGGCCAAGGTCGAGACCGAGAAGATCGAGAAGGCGATCGACGAGGTCTTCGACCTCCGCCCGGCCGCCATCATCCGCGACCTCGACCTGCTCCGCCCGATCTACGCCCAGACGGCGGCCTACGGCCACTTCGGCCGCGAGCTGCCCGACTTCACCTGGGAGCGCACCGACCGCGTGGACGCGCTGCGCAAGGCCGCGGGGCTGTAGGCCCCCGGCCCGGTTCCTCACCGAGGCCCGGTCTCCCTTCGGGGAGGCCGGGCCTCGGCGTTGATCCGGGCGACGGGTGGCTGCGGATCCTGCCGGTTCCGGCGACGGGGCCGGCGCGGGCCGAGCGGCCGAAGGCGACCGGCGCCGGCCGTCCGGCTCGACTGTCCGTGCCGTTTGGTAAGAATGCAAGCGTGAGCAGCGAGAACGAGCCGGGGGGCGGCGGGGCCGAAGGGGCGCCGCCGGAGCAGCTCGCGCTCATCCGTGAGAGCGTGCGCGGGGCCAAGGTGCCCCGGGCCAAGCCGCGCACCTGGCGGGGAGCCGCGCTCGCCAAGGAGCGGCCGGTCGCGCGGGTGCTGGTCGACAAGGGCGTCCTGCATCTCGATCGGTACTTCGACTACGCCGTGCCCGAGGAGCTGGACGCCGACGCACAGCCCGGCGTCCGGGTCCGGGTGCGGTTCGGGGCCGGGCGTGGCCGGGTGCGCGAGGGGCGCCGCGAGGGCGGCGGTCTCATCGACGGGTTCCTCATCGAGCGGCTCGCCGACTCGGACTACTCCGGACCACTGGCCGCCCTCGCCCAGGTCGTGTCCCCCGAGCCCGTGCTGAGCGAGGAGCTGCTGGGGCTCGCCCGGGCCGTCGCCGACCGGTACGCGGGCAGCCTCGCCGACGTGCTGCAGCTGGCCGTGCCGCCCCGGAACGCGCGGGCCGAGCAGCGGCCCTCGCCCCCGCCGCTGCCCCCGCCCGCCGCGCCCGACACCGGCTCCTGGACGCGGTACGAGCACGGGGCCGCGTTCCTGGAGTCGCTGGCCGCCGGCCGGGCTCCCCGGGCCGTGTGGAACGCCCTGCCGGGGCCGCTGTGGAGCGAGGAGCTGGCCCGGGCCGTCGCCGCGACGCTCGCCTCGCGGCGGGGTGCGCTCGTCGTCGTCCCCGACGGCCGGGCCGCCGCGCGCGTCGACGCCGCGCTCACCGCGCTGCTCGGCGAGGGCCGGCATGTGCTGCTCACCGCCGACGCCGGGCCCGAGAAGCGGTACGCGCAGTGGCTCGCGGTGCGGCGCGGGTCCGTGCGCGCCGTCGTCGGGACCCGCGCGGCCATGTTCGCGCCCGTGCGGGACCTGGGGCTCGTCGCCCTCTGGGACGACGGGGACGACAGCCACAGCGAGCAGCACGCCCCGCAGCCGCACGCACGCGATGTGCTGCTGCTGCGCGCCGCCCAGGACAAATGCGCCTACCTGCTGGGCGGTTGGAGCTGCACCGTGGAGGCCGCACAGCTCGTGGAGAGTGGCTGGGCGCGGCCCCTGGTCGCCGGGCGGGAGCAGGTACGGCGGGCCGCGCCGCTGGTGCGGACGGTCGGGGACGGCGACCTCGCGCGCGACGAGGCGGCCCGCGCCGCCCGGCTGCCCACCCTCGCCTGGCAGGTGGCCCGCGAGGGCCTGCGGCACGGGCCGGTGCTGGTCCAGGTGCCCCGGCGGGGGTACGTGCCGCGCATGGCCTGTGCCCAGTGCCGGGTGCCGGCCCGCTGCCGGCACTGTTCGGGGCCGCTCGAGGCCCAGGACGCCGGTGCGCTGCGGTGCGGCTGGTGCGGGCGCGAGGAGGGGGCCTGGCACTGCCCGGAGTGCGGCGGCTTCCGACTGCGCGCCCAGGTCGTGGGCGCCCGCCGGACGGCCGAGGAACTGGGGCGTGCCTTCCCCGCCGTGCCGGTGCGCACCTCGGGGCGTGAGCATGTGCTGGACACGGTGCCGGGGACGCCGGCGCTGGTGGTGAGCACCCCGGGCGCCGAACCGGTCGCGGAGGGCGGCTATGCGGCCGCTCTGCTGCTGGACGGCTGGGCCATGCTGGGGCGGCCCGACCTGCGGGCCGGTGAGGACGCGCTGCGCCGGTGGATCGCGGCCGGTGCCCTCGTGCGGCCGCAGGGCGAGCAGGGGACCGTGGTCGTCGTCGCGGAGCCGACCCTGCGGCCCGTGCAGGCGCTGGTGCGCTGGGATCCGGTGGGGCACGCGGTGCGGGAGCTGGCGGAGCGCGCCGAGCTGGGGTTCCCGCCCGTGTCCCGGATGGCGGCGGTGTCGGGGCCGGCCGAGGCGGTCGCCGACTTCCTGCGGGCCGTCGAACTTCCCTCGGACGCCGAGGTGTTGGGTCCGGTCCCGGTGCCGCCCACACTCCCCGGCCGCCCACGCAGACCCGGTGCCCCACCGCCGGGCGAGCACTGGGAGCGGGCCCTGGTACGGGTACCGCCGGGCAGCGGGTCCGCACTGGCCACCGCCCTGAAGACCGCTCAGGCGGCACGCATGGCCCGGGGCGGCGGGGACCCGGTGCGGGTGCGGATCGACCCGCCGGACATCGGCTGACGGAGCGCCGGGCGGCCGCCGGGCACCGGCTGGCCGGGAGGGGTGAGGGGCCGCTGCGCGTACGCTCCCGGGCATCAACGACCGTGGCAGGGCCGGCGGAATCGCCGCTGCCCGCACGGCCCCGCGGAGCCTCGGCGCGCGGCCGCCCTCCCGGTGAGGTTCGGGAGGGCGGGGGAGGCCGGGTCAGCCGTTGCGGGGGCCGGGGAATGCCGTCGGGCGGGCGTCGTCGCGCAGCGTGGGGCTGCCCGCGGTCGGCTGCGTCGGCATGGAGCGGGCCGCCGGTACGGTCGGAACCGCGGGCAGCGCGGTGCTCACGTTCAGCGTGCGGGTGCCCGACGGCTCCGTCGCCCGGTCCGCCTCGGCGGCCGCCTGGGCCGCGGCGCGGCGCGCGCCGTAACGGCGGTGCACCGCCTGCTTGGTGACCCCGAGCGCCGAGCCCACCGCGTCCCAGGAGAAGCCGAGCGAGCGGTCGAAGTCCACGGCGGCCGTCACCAGGGTCTCGACACTGTCCCGGAGTTCCTGGGCGAGGCGCACCGTCGGGGCGGGGGCGCGCCCGTAGACGACGAAGCCCGTGGACGGGCCCGAGCGGCGCGGGCGGTAGACGTTGCCCAACTGGGCGGTGAGCGTGCGCAGCGCGTCCACCTGCCGGCGGACCCGCTCGATGTCCCGCACCAGCAAGTGCAGGCTGGCCCGGGCCTGGGCGTCGTGGGTTGCGTGGTCGGCCATGAACAAGCCTCTCGAACCGGCGTTGAAAGGAATTGGGCCGCGAAGGGGGCCCGATGGGGTCAACTCTCCTTTGACCAACGCGTGTGCGCTCCGCTGGTCACGGGGTGGGGGCGTACGGGCATATGCGTACGCCGCCCGGCGCTGCGCACACCTCGCCCTGCCGGCCGCGCACCGACAGCGTGCAGTGGGAAGCCGGCCGGCCCCAGCGGGCGTTCGCCGTCGGCGGCTGTCGGCCCGGGGCCATAGACTGGTGCGCTGCCCGTCCGACCCCGACCGAGAGGCCCGATCCCGCCCATGAAGCTCGTCTTCGCCGGTACCCCCGAGGTCGCCGTTCCCGCTCTGGACGCCCTTCTCGCCTCCGGGCGGCACGAGGTGGCCGCCGTCGTCACGCGGCCCGACGCGCCGGCCGGGCGGGGGCGCAGGCTGGTCGCGTCGCCGGTGGCCGAGCGGGCGGAGGAGGCCGGGATCGAGGTGCTCAAGCCCCTCAAGCCGCGCGATGCGGAGTTTCTGGAGCGGCTCACGGAGATCGCCCCGGACTGCTGCCCGGTCGTCGCCTACGGCGCCCTGCTGCCCAGGGCCGCCCTGGACATCCCCCGGCACGGCTGGGTCAACCTGCACTTCTCGCTGCTGCCCGCCTGGCGCGGCGCCGCACCCGTGCAGCACGCTCTCATGGCCGGCGACGAGATCACCGGGGCGTCGACCTTCCTCATCGAGGAGGGCCTCGACTCCGGGCCCGTCTACGGCACCGTGACCGAGGAGATCCGCCCCACCGACACCAGCGGCGACCTGCTCACCCGGCTCGCCTTCGCCGGGGCCGGGCTGCTCGCCGCGACCATGGACGGCATCGAGGACGGCACCCTCAAGGCCGTACCGCAGCCGGCCGAGGGCATCACCCTCGCGCCGAAGATCACCGTCGAGGACGCCCAGGTCGACTGGGCGGCGCCCGCGCTGCGGGTCGACCGGGTGGTGCGCGGCTGCACCCCGGCGCCCGGCGCCTGGACCGTCTTCCGCGGGGAGCGGCTGAAGCTCATCCAGACCACGCCCGTGCCCGAGCGCACCGACCTCGCCCCGGGCCGGCTCGCCGTGGCCAAGAACAGCGTGCACGTGGGCACCGGGTCGTACGCCGTCGAGCTGGTGTGGGTGCAGGCGCAGGGCAAGAAGCCGATGCGCGCGGCGGACTGGGCGCGCGGCGTGCGCATCGGCGAGGGCGAGAGGCTGGGCGGCTAGGACGGGCCCCGGACCCGGGAGGCCGAGCCGGCGTGGGGCCGACGTAGGCTGAGAAGCGCATCCCTTCTTCCCATCCGGAGCACCTTTTTCGTGAGCGAGCAGTCCCGGCGGCCGCGCCGGCCCGCCAAGCCCTACCGCCGTCCCCAGAAGGACCCCGTCCGCATCCTCGCCTTCGAGGCGCTGCGCGCGGTGGACGAGCGGGACGCGTACGCCAACCTCGTGCTGCCGCCGCTGCTGCGCAAGGCGCGGGAGAAGGACGGCTTCGAGCCGCGGGACGCCGCCCTGGCCACCGAGCTGGTGTACGGCACGCTGCGCCGGCAGGGGACGTACGACGCCGTCATCGCGGCCTGCACCGACCGCCCGCTGCGGGAGGTCGACCCGCCGGTGCTGGACGTGCTGAGCCTCGGCGTGCACCAGTTGCTCGGGACGCGGATCCCGACCCACGCGGCCGTGTCCTCCTCCGTCGAGCTGGCGCGGGTCGTGCTCGGCGACGGGCGGGCCAAGTTCGTCAACGCCGTGCTGCGCAAGGTGGCGCAGGACGACCTCGACGGGTGGCTGGAGAAGGTCGCCCCGCCCTACGACGAGGACCCCGAGGACCATCTCGCCGTCGTGCACTCCCACCCCCGCTGGGTCGTCTCCGCGCTGTGGGACTCCCTCGGCGGCGGGCGGACCGGCATCGAGGAGCTGTTGAGGGCCGACAACGAGCGGCCCGAGGTGACCCTCGTGGCGCGGCCGGGCCGGGCCGGCACGCAGGAGCTGCTGCGTGAGGAGGCGGCCGTGCCGGGGCGCTGGTCGCCGTACGCGGTGCGGCTCGCGGAGGGCGGAGAGCCGGGGGCCGTCGAGGCCGTGCGCGAGGGGCGCGCCGGGGTGCAGGACGAGGGCAGTCAGCTGGTCGCCCTCGCGCTGGCGGCCGCTCCCCTCGACGGGCCCGACGAGACGTGGCTCGACGCGTGCGCCGGCCCCGGCGGCAAGGCCGCGCTGCTGGCCGCCCTCGCCGCCGAGCGCGGTGCCGCTCTGCTCGCCTCCGAGAAGCAGCCGCACCGGGCGGGGCTGGTGGCCAAGGCGCTGCACGGCAACCCGGGGCCGTACCAGGTCGTCGCCGCCGACGGCACCCGGCCGCCGTGGCGGCCCGGCACCTTCGACCGGGTCCTGGTGGACGTTCCGTGCACCGGCCTCGGCGCCCTGCGCCGCCGCCCCGAGGCCCGCTGGCGCCGCCGCCCGGAGGACCTGGAGAACTTCGCGCCGCTCCAGCGCGCCCTGCTGCGCACCGCCCTCGACTCGGTCCGCGTCGGCGGGGTCGTCGGCTACGCCACCTGCTCCCCGCATCTCGCCGAGACCCGGGCGGTCGTCTCCGACGTCCTCAAGCAGCACCCGGACACGGAACTGATCGACGCCCGCCCGCTGCTGCCCGGCGTGCCCGCGCTCGGGGAGGGCCCGGACGTACAGCTCTGGCCCCACCTGCACGGCACGGACGCGATGTACCTGGCGCTGATCCGCAGAACGGGCTGAGCGCCGCGGGGCCGTGCCGATGCGCGGCTCCCGCGGACCCGCGGACAAAACACAACGCGGCGGACCGCCGTTACGGCCGAGCGCGGCGGCATGGCAGGCTTGGGTCATGGCCGTGCAGATCAACCCCAGCATCCTGTCCGCCGACTTCGCCCGCCTGGCGGACGAGGCCCGGGCGGTCGAGGGAGCCGACTGGCTCCACGTCGACGTGATGGACAACCATTTCGTCCCCAACCTCACGCTCGGCGTGCCGGTCGTGGAGTCCCTGGCCCGTGCCACGGGCACCCCGCTGGACTGCCATCTGATGATCGAGGACCCCGACCGCTGGGCGCCGCAGTACGTGGAGGCGGGGGCCTCGTCCGTCACCTTCCACGTGGAGGCCGCCGCCGCTCCCGTGCGGCTCGCCCGGGAGATCCGCGCCAAGGGCGCCCGCGCCTCCATGGCGCTGAAGCCCGCGACGCCGATCGAGCCGTACGAGGACCTGCTGCCGGAACTCGACATGCTGCTGATCATGACGGTCGAGCCGGGCTTCGGCGGCCAGGCCTTCCTCGACATCATGCTTCCGAAGATCCGCCGCACCCGGCAGCTCATCGACAAGCACGGCCTCCAGCTGTGGCTGCAGATCGACGGCGGTGTCTCGGCCTCCACCATCGAACGGTGCGCGGAGGCCGGGGCGGACGTGTTCGTGGCCGGGTCGGCCGTGTACGGCGCGAAGGACCCGGCCGAGGCGGTGCGTGCCCTGCGCACCCAGGCGGAGGCGGCCACCGCCCGGGCGTCCTGGGCATGCGACCACTGAGCCACGGCAACGTGAACGGTTGAGAGAACGGCGCCCATCAGGGCGATCAGCAACGCCGGATCTGCAAGGATGAACGGCGAATCCAGAGTGTGAACAGCAGTGAGGAGATCGCCGTGTCGGGTATGTCGGCGGGCCGGTCAGCAGTGCGGATGGGACCCGCTGAGCTGGTGCAGGCGGCGGCCATGGCCCGCCGCTTCTACCTCGAGGGCAAGTCCAAGATCCAGATCGCGGAGGAGTTCGGCGTCAGCCGCTTCAAGGTGGCCCGGGTCCTGGAGACCGCTCTCGAACGGGACCTCGTACGCATCGAGATCCGCGTCCCGGCCGAGCTGGACGCCGAGCGCTCCGACGCGCTCCGCGCCCGCTACGGCCTCAGGCACGCCGTCGTGGTCGAGTCCCCGGCGGAGGCCGAGGAGACCCCCGACCCCGAGAACCTGGGCGAGGTCGCCGCCGACCTGCTCGGCGAGCTCGTCAACGAGGGGGATGTGCTCGGGCTGGCCTGGGGCCGGTCCACCATCCACATGGCGGCGGCGCTCGACCGGCTGCCGCCCTGCACGGTGGTGCAGCTGACCGGCGTGTACGACGCCGGCACCTCCGAGCGCGGATCGGTCGAGGCCGTGCGCCGCGCCGCCCAGGTGTCGGGCGGTGACGCCCACCCCATCTACGCGCCGATGCTGCTGCCGGACGCGGCCACCGCCGCCGCGCTGCGTCATCAGACCGGGATCGCCCGGGCCTTCGAGTACTTCGACAAGGTCACGGTCGCCTGCGTCTCCATCGGCTCTTGGGAGCCGGGCATCTCCACCGTGCACGACATGCTCAGCGACGAGGAGCGCGCGCACTACGCCTCGCTCGGTGTCGCCGCCGAGATGGCCGCCCACCTCTTCGACGCCGAGGGCCGCCGGATCGGGCGCGACCTGGGGGAGCGGTGCATCACGGTCAAGGCCGACCAGCTGCGCCGTATCCCGGAGGTCGTGGCGATCGCCGGCGGACAGCGCAAGGCGGCCGCGATCGACGCCGTGCTCCGCTCCGGGCTGGTGACCAGCCTGGTCACGGACACCTCTGCCGCCGACTACCTGATGACGGCAGGCCCGACGCCGAAGTCCGCGCTCGGCCGGACGGACCCGGACGGGCACTGAACGCGTGTGACGCGGGGGCGGCCGTGGCAGCATCGTCGGCATGCTGCTGAGGTTCGTCCCCCGCGCGCTGGCGGGACTGCTGGTCTGTTTCGCCGTCCTGCTGACCGGATGCTCCTCCCCTCCGGGCGCCGCGGCCACCGCCCCGGCCGTGTCCACGCCCGCCTGGGCGCACGGCATGGACACCGTGCCGGAGTCCCGGCTCCCGGCCGAGGCCCGGCAGACCCTCGCCCTGATCGACCGGGGCGGCCCCTTCCCGTACGCCCGTGACGGCATCGTCTTCGGGAACCTCGAGGGCCACCTGCCGAAGCACCCGCGCGGCTACTACCACGAGTACACCGTGCGGACACCCGGCTCGCACGACCGCGGGGCGCGGCGCATCGTCACCGGTCGGGGCGGGGAGTTCTACTACACCGACGATCATTACAACTCCTTCCGGGCGGTGCTGAGATGAGTGAGGACCTGACGGGCCGCTTCGTGGTCGCGCTCGACCTCGACGGCGTCACGGACAAGGCCGGCCTGATGGACCGCGCCGCCCGCGCCCTGGGGCTCCCCGACTGGTTCGGCCGCAACTGGGACGCGCTCGCCGACTCCCTGTCGGACCTCTCCGTCTGGCCCGAGGAGGCCGAGGGCCGGGGGCTGCTGCTCGTCGTACGGGGCTGGCAGGCGTACGCGAAGGCCCGGCCCGAGGAGTGGGCGACCGCCCGGGAGGTGTTCGAGCACGCGATGGGCGTGATGCCGGCGCTCACCGTCTCCCTCGCCCTTGGAGGATCCTCCTAGGGCGCGGAGGGGGGCCTGGAGGTTCTGTGGGGGCATGGCGGCGGGACCGCCATGGGACAATGAAGTACGTGCTCTTTCCCCCTGGCGCACCCGTCAGGGGGTCACCTCTGATCGACTGGGATGTGCAGCACGTGCGTTTCCTCAATGACATCCAGCCCGCGTACGACCTGACGTACGACGACGTGTTCATGGTGCCGAGCCGCTCCGCGGTGGGCTCGCGTCAGGGCGTGGACCTCGCCTCGCCGGACGGCTCGGGCACCACCATCCCGCTGGTCGTCGCCAACATGACCGCGATCGCCGGCCGCCGCATGGCCGAGACGGTGGCCCGGCGCGGCGGCCTGGTGGTCATCCCGCAGGACATCCCGATCGACGTGGTCACCGACGTCGTCTCCTGGGTGAAGAGCCGCCACCTGGTGCTGGACACCCCGATCGTGCTGGCCCCGCACCAGACCGTCGCCGACGCGCTCGCCCTGCTGCCCAAGCGGGCGCACAACGCGGGCGTGGTCGTCGACGACGGCCACCGGCCCGTCGGTGTGGTCACCGACGCCGACCTCAGCGGCGTCGACCGCTTCACCCAGCTCGAAGTGGTCATGTCCAAGGACCTGCTGCTGCTGGACGCCGACATCGACCCGCGCGAGGCCTTCAACACCCTCGACGCGCACAACCGCCGCTACGCCCCCGCCGTCGACAAGGACGGCAGGCTGGCCGGCATCCTCACCCGCAAGGGCGCCCTGCGCGCCACGCTGTACACCCCGGCCGTCGACGCCCGGGGCCGGCTGCGCATCGCCGCCGCCGTCGGCATCAACGGCGACGTGGCCGGCAAGGCCAAGCAGCTGCTCGACGCGGGCGTCGACACGCTCGTCATCGACACCGCGCACGGCCACCAGGAGTCGATGATCAACGCGATCAGGACGGTGCGCGCCCTCGACCCGCAGGTCCCCGTGGCCGCGGGCAACATCGTCTCCGCCGAGGGCGTCAAGGACCTGATCGACGCCGGCGCGGACATCATCAAGGTCGGCGTCGGCCCCGGCGCCATGTGCACCACCCGCATGATGACCGGCGTGGGCCGGCCCCAGTTCTCCGCCGTCCTGGAGTGCGCCGCCGAGGCGCGCAAGTACGGCAAGCACGTCTGGGCGGACGGCGGCATCCGGCACCCGCGCGACGTGGCGATGGCTCTCGCGGCCGGCGCCTCCAACGTGATGGTCGGCTCCTGGTTCGCCGGCACCTACGAGTCCCCGGGCGACCTCCAGCAGGACGCGAACGGCCGCCCGTACAAGGAGTCCTTCGGCATGGCCTCCGCGCGTGCCGTGGCCAACCGCACCTCGGAGGAGTCGGCCTACGACCGGGCCCGCAAGGCGCTGTTCGAGGAGGGCATCTCCACCTCCCGCATGTTCCTCGACCCGGCCCGCCCGGGCGTCGAGGACCTGATCGACTCGATCATCGCGGGCGTGCGCTCCTCCTGCACCTACGCCGGCGCCGGTTCGCTGGAGGAGTTCGCCGAGAAGGCGATCGTCGGCATCCAGAGCGCGGCCGGGTACGCCGAGGGCAAGCCGCTGCACGCCAGCTGGAGCTGAGCGCGGCGCTCGCCGGCCTGCAATGAATGGGCGCCCCGGGCGGCCGGAACGCAATGATCTTGCGTGGATGTGCAAGGTTGCTGCATTACGCCCGTAAAGGCCGCCCCCGTAAGGTGCTGCGCTGTACGTGGTGTGGCGGGGACCCCGCTCGGCGGGTTCCTGCCCTCGCGGGCGTCCGCCGGTTCCCCCACCCTGACCGGCAGCGAAAAGGAGCCAGCGCGTGCTCGACCAAGGCGCACCCCCGCAGAACCAGCGAGCGGCCGCCCCGGCGTCCTCGGGCGTCGGTGCGCGCCTCATGCGGCGCAAGCCCGTGGAACGGCTGGTCGCGGAGGGCGGCCAGGGGGAGGGAGGGGCGCTCAGGCGATCGCTCGGCCTGTGGCAGCTCACCATGATCAGCATCGGTGCCACCTTGGGAACCGGCATCTTCGTCGTCCTCGGCGAGGCCGTTCCCAAGGCCGGTCCGGCCGTCACCCTCTCCTTCGTGATCGCCGGGCTCACCGCGCTGTTCTCGGCCCTCTCCTACGCCGAGCTGGCGGGGACCATCCCGGTCTCCGGCTCGTCGTACTCGTACGCATACGCAACGATGGGCGAGCTGATCGCCTGGGTCTGCGGCTGGTGTCTGCTCCTGGAGTACGGCGTGTCGGTGGCCGCCGTGGCCGTCGGCTGGGGCGAGTACCTCAACGAGCTGCTGTCCGGCACGATCGGCGTCACCATCCCGGACGCCCTGGCCAACCCGCCGGGCGTCGACGGGGGCGTCTTCAACCTGCCGGCCCTGATCGTCGTGCTCCTGGCGATGGTGTTCCTGCTCGGCGGTGCCAAGGAGTCCGCGCGGGCCAACACCGTCATGGTGTGCGTCAAGATCGCGGCGCTGGTGCTGTTCTGCGCCATCGGCTTCATGGGCTTCAGGTCCGGCAACTACGCCCCCTTCATGCCGCTCGGCATGACGGGTGTCAGCGCGGCCGGCGCCACGCTGTTCTTCTCCTACATCGGCTTCGACGCCGCCTCCACCGCCGGCGAGGAGGCGAAGAACGCGCAGCGGGACCTGCCGCGCGCGATCATGCTGTCCCTCGTCATCGTCACCGCCCTGTACGTGCTGGTCGCGGCCGTCGCCGTCGGCGCCCGGCCGTGGCGGAAATTCAGCGGCTCCGAGGCGGCGCTCGCCCGGATCATGAAGGACGTCACCGGGCAGAGCTTCTGGGGCACCCTGCTGGCCTTCTGCGCGGTCATCGCCATCGCGAGCGTCGTCCTGACCGTGCTCTACGGCCAGACGCGCATTCTCTTCGCCATGTCCCGCGACGGCCTGGTGCCCAAGGCCTTCGCCAAGGTCCACCCGAAGACCGGGGCCCCGCGCACCAACACGGTGATCGTCTCGCTGTTCTGCGGTGTCCTCGCCGCCGCGATCCCGCTGGGCCGGCTGGCCGACGCCACGAGCATCGGCACGCTGTTCGCCTTCGCGCTGGTCAATGTCGCCGTGGTGGTGCTGCGCCGGACCCGGCCGGAGATGAACCGCACCTTCCGCGTGCCGCTGTCGCCGGTGCTGCCCGCGCTGGGCTTCCTCTTCTGCGTATGGATGATGGGCAGCCTGTCCGCCGTCACCTGGGTCGTGTTCGGTGTCTGGATGGCCGTCGGGCTCGTGTTCTACTTCGTGTACGGCTACCGCCGTTCCCGCCTCGCCGGCGCCGACGACGCCGCGGTGGCGGCGGAGAAGTGACCGACCCGGAGAAATGAACCACCCCCCGTGCTGAACGATCTCGACGAACGTATCGTCCACGCCCTCGCCGAGGACGCACGCCGCTCCTACGCCGACATCGGGCAGATGGTCGGCCTGTCCGCGCCCGCCGTGAAGCGGCGCGTGGACCGCCTGCGGGCCACCGGGGCCATCACCGGGTTCACCGTCCGGGTGGACCCGGCGGCGCTCGGCTGGGAGACCGAGGGGTTCGTGGAAATCTACTGCCGGCGCAACACCTCTCCGGAGACCATCCAGCGGGGGCTGGAGCGCTACCAGGAGGTGGTGGCCGCGTCCACCGTGACCGGCGACGCGGACGCGATCGTCCAGGTCTTCGCCTCCGACATGCGCCACTTCGAACGGGTCCTCGAGCGCATCGCCGGGGAGCCGTTCGTGGAGCGCACCAAGTCGGTGCTGGTGCTGTCGCCGCTGCTGCGCCGCTTCTCGTCGGGGGCTCCGGGATAGGCCCTCACGCGGCCCGGCGGCCGACCGTCGTCAGCAGCCGGCGCATCACGGACGCGTGGGCGCCGCTGCCGATCACCAGCATCCGGTACAGCGCTCCGGCCGGACCGGGAAAGACGGCCCGGGTCTCCGCGCTCACGCGTGTGCGGCCCGGGCCGCAGGGCTCCAGGCGGAAGGTCAGCGCGTACCTCGACAGCCGGTGGCCGCCGGTGAGCCCCAGCTCCCGGCCGGGCCGGGCCGCGGACACCCGGAAGCCGCGCACCGTCGAGCCCACCCTCAGGGGGCGCGGCCCGGACGCCGTGCGGTCGGCGCAGCCGATCACGCGGGCGTAGCCGTCCTTGAGGGTGGCCCCGGCAGATCCGTCCAGCACTTCGCCGATCGCCCGCCAGACGGCGTCCGGGTCGGCCGCGACGACGGTCGTGTGCGTGTCCACGTACGGCAGCGGGTCGGTCCGGACCTGTGCCTGTCCCATCTGCGTGCCCCGTTCGCTCGACTCGGCCCCGGCCTTCCCCGCGCCAGGGCTCGGTTCACTCTCCCACCGGCTCGCGGCGGCCGGACCTCCGCCCCCGCGTGGCGGTCGGCACGTTTGCCCCGCCGCTCCTCGCGCTCCCTGCCTCGCCCCTGGCCCCAGCCTCGGGCGCGTCGCCGCGGTGACCCCGGGTTACCGCAGGTCACCATTGCGGTCCGGGTGCCGATCCCGTAGGTTGTGCCGGTCCTACTGGCAGGTAACACCGGCAGGTAATCCATGCGCTGGCCCGTCGGCCGTCCCACCACCGTCCGCACGCGGATCGTTGCGCTCGCCCTCGCCCCGGCCGTCGCGCTGATGGCCCTGTGGAGCTTCGCCATGGTGTCCGTCACGGCGGAACTGCGCGCGCTGATCCGGCTGCAGGGGGTGTACGAGGACTTCGGCACCCCCGTGGACACGGCCATCGGGCAGATCCAGATCGAACGCCGGCTGTCCGCCGCCTACCTCGGCGCCCGCCTCGACACCACCGCCGCCGGTGATCTGCTCGGCCAGCAGCGCCGTACCGACCGGGCCGTCGACGCCATGCGGCAGGCGGTCCGCGGCGGCGACCGGAGCCGGCTCACGGAGCGGCAGCGGCAGTCCCTGGACGCCATGGTCGCCGCCACCGGGAAGCTGGAGGGGCTGCGCGAGCGCGTGCTGTCCCGGAGCATCACCTGGGACCGCGCGGTCGAGGAGTACGGCGCGCTCGTCGAACCCGGCTTCGACGTCGAGTCCACGCTCACCGCCCTCCAGGCCGGGCAGCTCGCCCGCGAGGCCCAGGTCGTCGTCGAGCTGGTGCGGGTACGGGAGTTCGTGTCCCGGGAGGACGCCCTGGTCGCCGGGGCGCGGGCGGCCGGGACCCTGACCGACGGGCAGTACGACGCCCTCACCGCGACCATCGAGGACCGGCGCGTCTTCGAGCGGACGTACGTACCGGACCTGCCCGCCGACTCGCGCGCGCTGTTCCAGGACTTCCAGCGCGGCCGGCTGCACCGCTCCCTGGTGCGCGGCGAGGACGCGCTGCTGCGGGCCGGGGCCGGACGGGCCGGGGAGGCCGTGGCGGCGGACACCTGGCGGTCCACCACCGACCGGGCCGTGCAGCGCTACATGCGGCTGTGCACCCGCTCCGCCGAGAACTCCGCGGCGCGCGGCCGGGCCTTCGCCTACCGCGAGCTGACCAAGGCCGCCGTCGTCGGCGCGATCGGACTGGCCGCCGTGGCGCTGTCGCTGTGGTTCGCGGTGCGGGGCGCGCGGCGCATCTCGCGCCGCCTGGAGACGCTGCGGGACGCCGCCGACCTGCTCACCACGCGGCAACTCCCGGACGTCATGCGGCGACTGAGCGCCGGTGCGGAGGTGGACGCGCTGGCCGAGGCGCCGCCACTCGCCGCCGACGAGATCCGCGACGACGAGATCGGCCAGGTCGGCCGCTCCTTCAACAGCGCAAGGCTGGCCGCAGTCGAGGCCGCCGTCCAGCAGGCCGGCCTGCGGCGGGGGCAGTTCGCGGTGCTGCTCACCATCGCGCGGCGCAACCAGGCGCTGGTGCACCGCCAGTTGAAGCTCGTCGACACGCTGGAGCGGCGCACCGACGACCCGGACGTCCTGCGCCAGCTCTTCCGCATCGACCATCTGACGACCCGCATGCGCCGGCACGCGGAGAGCCTGATCATCCTCTCCGGCGCGGCCCCCGGCCGCCGGTGGCGCGGGCCGGTGCCGATCGCGGACGTCGTGGCCTCGGCGGTGAGCGAGATCGAGGACTACGCGCGCGTGGTGGTGCCGCCGATGCCGGAGATCGGCGTCGCGGCGGACGCCGTCGCCGACGTCGTGCATCTCGTCGCCGAGCTCCTGGAGAACGCCACGGTGTTCTCGCCGCCGCACACCCAGGTCACCCTGCGCACCGGGCGGGTCGGCAGCGGCTTCGTCCTGGAGATCGACGACCGCGGGCTCGGCCTGGACGCCGACCAGCGCGAGGCGGCGCACCGCACCCTCACCGACCCCGACGCCTTCGACCCCACCCGCCACGACCGCCTCGGCCTCTACGTGGTCGGCCGCCTCGCCGCCCGCCACGCCATCGAGGTGACCCTCCGGGACTCCCCGTACGGGGGTACGACAGCGGTGGTGCTGCTCCCGGAGAAGGTCCTGGCGGAGCCGGAGCCCGCGGCTGCGCAGGTACGACAGCTGCCGGCGCGCGGGAAACCACCGGCGCCGGAGCCGCCCGCCGCCGAGCCGGGAACCGCACCGGCTCCGCCTTCGGAGCCGCAGCAACCCCGGCGGCCCTCTCCCGCCCCCGGCGGCGCCGCTCCCGCGCCCGCCCTCCCGACCCGTACCCGGCAGGCCTCCCTCGCCCGGGAGCTGCGGGACGAGCCGGTGGCCGCCGAGCGGGCCCCGGAGCGCGCGGCGGACCCCGACGAGATGCGGGCCGTCTTCGGGGCCTTCCAGCGCGGCCTGGAGCGTGGCCGCAAGGGGCTGCCCGTGACCGGCGACGCCCACGACACGCCCGCCACCGCAGACGAAGGGACGGACAGCGACGATGCACGGTGACGACCAGAGGCCCGAGAGCCAGGCCCCGCCCGCCGACGCACCCGGCACGGACCTCGGCTGGCTGCTCGACGACCTCGTCGCGCGCACCGACCATGTCCGCCAGGCCGTGCTGCTCACCGCCGACGGGCTCCCCCTCAGCTCCTCGGAGGGGATGCGCCGGCGGGACATCGAGCACCTGGCGGCCGTCTGCTCGGGCTTCCACGGCCTGGCCCGCTCGGCGGGGGAGCGGTTCGAGGCCGGGCAGGTGCGGCAGACCATGGTCATGCTGGAGGACGCCTACCTGTTCATCACCCCGGCCGGCCAGGGCAGCCGCCTCACCGTGCTGAGCGACGCGCGCACCGACGTCGGACAGCTCGCCCACGAGATGGCCCTCCTCGTCCGCCGCCTCGGCCACCACCTGGACGCCGCCACCCGCTCGGCCCCGTGACGCGGCCCGTGGGCGACGAGCACTGGTACGAGGACGAGACCGGGTCGATGGTGCGCCCCTACACCGTCACCCGGGGCCGCACCCGGCCCTCGGACCGGCACGCCATCGACCTGATGTCCCAGGTCACCGCGCTGGAGCCGGACGGCGGCGGGGCACAGCCGGCACTGGACCACGCCCGCGCCGCCCTGCTGGACCTCATCCGCCGCGGCGCGCGCCCCGTGGCCGAGCTGGCCGCGGACGCCGACCTGCCGCTGACCGTCGTCCGCGTCCTGCTGGGCGACCTGGCCGAGGCCGGGCTGATCCGCATCGACGAGCCCCGCCGCCCGCCCACCGGCGGCCCGGCCGCCGACCCCGGCCTGCTCCGCGAGATCGTCGAACGGCTGCGACAGCTCTAGAGTCCGGACGCCGGCCGGCAGAACCGGGACGTGCGGATCGGACCATTCGGAGGCCCGGCTGCCCCCGGCACGCCGGGCGAGCCGCGCAACGAATCGCCGTCCGGCCCCCTCGCCACGCAACAAACCGCGCACCGGCGCGCAACGGCTCCTTCTTGTCCGGCAGAGCGCGCCGACCGTACCGTCTAACTGACCCCAGACCACCCTCTTCCGGTGAGGACACGCATGCGCACCGCCCTGCTCCAGAGCTCCGGCCGCCCCGGCTCCACCGTCGAGAACCTCAAGGTCCTCGACGAGGCCGCGGGCCGGGCCGCCGCCGAGGGCGCCGCGCTGCTCGTCGCGCCGGAGATGTTCCTGACCGGGTACGCGATCGGCGACGACATCGGCCGCCTCGCCGAGCCCGCCGACGGCGACGCGGCGGACGCGATCGCCTGGCTGGCCTCCCGGCACGGCCTCGCCATCGCCTACGGCTACCCGGAGCGCGACGGCGACACCGTTTACAACTCCGCCCAGCTGATCTCCGCCGACGGCACCCGGCTCGCGAACTACCGCAAGACCCACCTCTTCGGCGGCTTCGAACGCGACCACTTCACCCCGGGCGAGCAGCCGGTCGTCCAGGCCGAGCTGGACGGCCTGACCGTGGGCCTGATGATCTGCTACGACGTCGAGTTCCCGGAGAACGTCCGCGCCCACGCCCTGGCCGGCACCGACCTCCTCGTGGTCCCGACGGCGCAGATGCACCCCTTCGAGTTCGTCGCCGAGTCGCTGGTGCCGGTGCGGGCCTGGGAGAGCCAGATGTACGTCGCGTACGTCAACCGCGTCGGCGCCGAGGGCGAGTTCGACTTCGTCGGGCTGTCCGTCCTGGCCGGCCCCGACGGCGTCGCCCGCACCCGCGCCGGACGCGGCGAGGAACTGGTGTTCGCGGACGCCGACCCCGACTTCCTGGCCGCCTCCCGCGAGGCGAACCCGTACCTGAAGGACCGCCGCCCCGGTCTGTACGGGTCCCTCGCCTGAACCCCCGAGCCTTCCCCCGAACCACCCCCGCGCAAGGAGTCCGTACCCCATGACGTCCACGGTGCCCAACGCCGTCGAGCACGCAGACGAGCAGCAGCCGCCGATCACCATGTTCGGCCCGGACTTCCCCTACGCCTATGACGACTTCCTCACCCACCCGGCGGGCCTCGGCCAGGTCCCGGCGACCGAGCACGGCACCGAGGTCGCGGTCATCGGCGGCGGCCTGTCCGGCGTCGTCGCCGCGTACGAGCTGATGAAGATGGGCCTCAAGCCCGTCGTCTACGAGGCCGATCAGCTCGGCGGCCGGCTGCGCACCGTGGGCTTCGAGGGCTGCGACGAGTCGCTGACCGCCGAGATGGGCGCCATGCGCTTCCCGCCGTCCTCCACCGCCCTGCAGCACTACATCGACCTGGTCGGCCTGGAGACCAGCCCGTTCCCCAACCCGCTGGCCGAGGCCACCCCCTCGACGGTGGTGGACCTCAAGGGCGAGTCGCACTATGCCGAGACCATCGACGACCTGCCCCAGGTCTACCGGGACGTCGCCGACGCCTGGAACAGGTGCCTGGAGGAGGGCGCCGACTTCTCCGACATGAACCGCGCCATGCGCGAGCGGGACGTGCCGCGCATCCGCGAAATCTGGGCGAAGCTGGTCGAGAAGCTCGACAACCAGACCTTCTACGGCTTCCTCTGCGACTCCGAGGCCTTCAAGTCCTTCCGGCACCGCGAGATCTTCGGCCAGGTCGGCTTCGGCACCGGTGGCTGGGACACCGACTTCCCGAACTCCATCCTGGAGATCCTGCGTGTCGTCTACACCGAGGCCGACGACCACCACCGCGGCATCGTCGGCGGCTCCCAGCAGCTGCCGCTGCGCCTGTGGGAGCGCGAACCGGAGAAGATCGTCCACTGGCCGTACGGCACCTCGCTGAAGTCCCTGCACGTGGACGGCGAGCCGCGCCCGGCAGTGACCCGGCTGCACCGCACCGCGGGCAACCGGATCACCGTGACGGACGCGGACGGCGACATCCGCACCTACAAGGCGGCGATCTTCACCGCCCAGTCCTGGATGCTGCTGTCCAAGATCGCCTGCGACGACTCGCTCTTCCCGATCGACCACTGGACCGCCATCGAGCGCACCCACTACATGGAGAGCTCCAAGCTCTTCGTCCCGGTCGACCGGCCGTTCTGGCTGGACAAGGACGAGGAGACGGGCCGGGACGTCATGTCGATGACGCTCACCGACCGCATGACCCGCGGCACCTACCTGCTCGACAACGGGCCGGACCGGCCCGCCGTCATCTGCCTGTCCTACACCTGGTGCGACGACAGCCTGAAGTGGCTGCCGCTGTCCGCCAACGAGCGGATGGAGGTCATGCTGAAGTCGCTGTCGGAGATCTATCCGAAGGTCGACATCCGCAAGCACATCATCGGCAGTCCGGTGACCGTCTCCTGGGAGAACGAGCCCTACTTCATGGGCGCGTTCAAGGCCAACCTGCCCGGCCACTACCGCTACCAGCGGCGCCTGTTCACCCACTTCATGCAGGACCGGCTGCCCGAGGACAAGCGGGGCATCTTCCTCGCCGGCGACGACATCTCCTGGACGGCCGGCTGGGCCGAGGGCGCCGTCCAGACCGCGCTGAACGCGGTCTGGGGCGTCATGCACCACCTCGGCGGCACGACCGACCCGTCCAACCCTGGTCCGGGCGACGTCTACGACGAGATAGCACCGGTGGAACTCCCCGAGGACTGACCCTGCGCGGTGGGCCCTGCTGGGCGTTCCGAGGGAGTGCCACCGGGCGGACGGCGAAGGAGTCCGCCGGCGGGGTCATACCCCCGCCGAGCGGGCCTTCTCGTAGAGCTCCGTCGCGATGTCCTTGAGTTCCTGGGCGTCGCGTGGAGCGGTCTGTAGGTCGAGGATGATCTCGTCCAGCCCGAGCTCGGCGTGCTGGACCAGGTCCGCCACGATCTGGTCGGCGCTGCCCCGGAACGGCCGGCGGTCCCCGCCTTCGTACGGCCGCGCCGCGTGCTCCGCGTTCACCCGCAGCACCGTCCGGATCGGCTGCTGCCGGCCGCGCTCGGCGGCCAGGTCCTGCAGCTCGGCCCACTGGGCGGCGACCTGCTCGACGCCCGTGGCCACCGGCAGCCAGCCGTCGGCGTGGTCGACCAGCCGCCGCTGCGCCCGCCCGCCGCTCGCGGCCAGCAGGATCGGGATGGGCCGGGCCGGCTTGGGGCCGACCACGGCCGAGGCGATCCTCGTCGTCCGGCCCTCGTACACCACCGGATCCGGGCCCCACACCGCCCGGCACACGTCGATCACCTCGTCCAGTGCCCGGCCGCGCTCCTCGAAGGGCGCTACGCCACTCGCCGCGTACTCGTCGTGGGACCAGCCCGTGCCGAACCCGGCGATCACCCGGCCGCCGCTCGCCGCGTCCAGCGTGGCCAGCGACTTGGCGAGGCGGAAGGGCGCGTGCAGCGGCGCCACCAGCACGCTGGTGCCCAGCCCGACGCGTTCGGTGGCGGCGGCCGCCAGGGTCAGGGTGACCAGCGGGTCGGCGACCGCCCGGTAGGAGTCGGGCCAGGGCAGGCCGGGGATGCCGTAGAGGCCCTGGGTGGCGGGTTCCGGGAAGAGGGCGCGCTCGTACACCCAGACGCTGTCGTATCCGATCCGCTCGGCGGCGCGCGCCACGTCGGGGACGTCCTTGCCGAGGTCGTACTGCCGATTCTGCGGGAGGCCGAGTCCGAGCCGGGTCGCCATGTGCGTTGAGCTCCTTCGCGATCGGGTGCGGCATCAACGTAGCGAGAGCAGAGCCGGGTTCCCGGGAGCCCGCGCGGGCCGGCCGGGCGCGCTCAGTCGGGGAGCGGAGTGAGCAGCATGCGACCCGCGAAGCCGACCGCCGCGTCCAGGCGCTCGGCGAACTCCTCGGCGACGTCCGCGCAGTGGCGCAGCGCCCACAGCGCCCTGGCCGCCGCCCAGCTCGCCTCCCGGGCCCGCTCCAGGCTCCAGGAGCCCAGCAGATGGGTGAGCGGGTCGGCGATCTGGAGCAGGTCGGGGCCGGGCATCAGCTCCTCGCGGACGTGCTCCTCCAGCGCGACGAGGAGGTCGCCCACGCGCTCGAACTCGTCCTCCAGCTCGGCAGGTTCGCAGCCGAGCGTCCGACAGGCGTCCACCACGGCGAGCGCCAGATCGTGCCCGATGTGCGCGTTGACACCCGCCAGCGCGAACTGCAGGGGGCGTACGCCGGGGTGGCGGCGGAACTGGAACAGCGGCCGCCAGCAGGCGGGCGGCCGGTGCCCCTCGGCCTCCGCGTCGACCGCCGCCAGGTACCGCTCGGCGAACCGCACGTCCAGCGCGCTCGCGGCCCGCGCGTCCGTGAACTCCCCGGCTGCCAGCCGCCGGCCGACCTCCTCGGTGACGGCGAGATAGACGCGGTTGAACACGGCGATCCCGTCCCGCTCGGGCAACTCCGCGTCGAGCGCCCGCATCCGTGCCAGCACGGTCTCGACGGGGGCGGTGACATGCTCCAACTGCGCCATGGAGGGAAGGGTCCCAGTCCCGTCCCGCCCGGCACGGCAACGAGCCCGCCGCTTCGCCGGAACGGGGGAACGGGCGGCGGTCCCGCGAGCCTCGGCGCGGCGTCCGAGGCCGGCCGCGACGGCACCGCCGCGTCCGCCTACGACTCGGCCCGCCGGGACTTGTCGTCGTAGGCGGACGTGCCCTCGTCCAGCAGCGGTTCCTGCTTCTTCAGATGTGCGGGGGCGAACGCCCGCAGCGCGTGGTAGCCGGTGATGACGACCAGGGTGCCGAGCGCGATGCCGCTGAGCGAGAAGTGGTCGGTGAACTTCATGGTGACGTTGCCGACGCCGATGATGATGCCCGCGGCCGCAGGCACCAGGTTCAGCGGGTTGCGCAGGTCCACCTTGGCGTTCAGCCAGATCTGCGCGCCGAGCAACCCGATCATGCCGTAGAGGATGACGGTGATGCCGCCGAGCACGCCGCCCGGGATCGCGGCCACGACCGCACCGAACTTGGGGCAGAGGCCGAACAGCAGCGCGAAGCCGGCGGCGGCCCAGTAGGCGGCGGTGGAGTAGACGCGGGTCGCGGCCATCACGCCGATGTTCTCGGAGTACGTGGTGTTGGGCGGGCCGCCCACCGCGGTCGACAGCACCGAGGCCACGCCGTCCGCCGAGATCGCCGTACCGAGCTTGTCGTCCAGCGGGTCGCCGGTCATCTCGCCGACCGCCTTGACATGGCCCGTGTTCTCCGCGACCAGCGCGATGACGACCGGCAGCGCCACCAGCACCGCCGACCACTGGAACGAGGGCCCGTGGAAGGAGGGCAGGCCGATCCAGTCGGCCTTGGAGACGCCGGACAGGTCCAGCCGCCAGTGGTCGGTGAGCCGACCGTCCGCGCCCACGGAGTGGATCTTGCCGAAGATCCGGTCGAAGGCCCAGGAGATGCCGTAGCCGAAGATCAGCCCCAGGAAGATCGCGATGCGCGACCAGAAGCCGCGCAGGCAGACGACCGCGAGCCCGGTGAAGAGCATCACCAGCAGCGCCGTCCACTGGTCCTGCGGCCAGTACGTCGACGCGGTCACCGGGGCCAGGTTGAAGCCGATCAGCATGACGACCGCGCCGGTGACGATCGGCGGCATCGCGGCATGGATGATCCGCGCGCCGAACCGCTGCACCGCGAGCCCCACCAGGAACAGCGCGGCACCGACGACGAGGACCGCGCCGGTCACCGTCGCGCTCGTACCGCCCTGGGCGCGGATGACGGCGGCCACGCCCACGAACGACAGGGAGCAGCCCAGATAGCTCGGCACCCGGCCGCGGGTGGCGAGCAGGAAGATCACCGTCGCCACGCCCGACATCATGATGGCCAGGTTGGGGTCGAGGCCCATGAGCACGGGGGCGACGAACGACGCCCCGAACATCGCCACCACGTGCTGGGCGCCCAGGCCCACCGTGCGCGGCCAGGACAGCCGTTCGTCGGGGCGTACCACCGCACCGGGCGCGGGTGTGCGCCCGTCACCGTGCAGCTTCCAGCGCACGCCGAGGTCCATGGTGGGGTTTCGCTTTCTGTGTACGTGAAGGGGGTCCGCACCATTGTCGGGGGCACCAGGCGGCTCTCCGCCCACCCGGTCCGGACGGTGAACGGTGTTCATGCAAGTGATCTCGCCCGCCGGGGGCGTCTGAGCGGTCGCTTAGAATGGTTCGCCCGGGGCGCAGGCCCCACCGTGATGTTCAGGAGCCCCCTGTGACCGCCGAAGCACCGACCGCGCCCCCCGTCTCCCATGGCCGGCTGATCCCCGTCACCGTCCACTTCGACGACCTGGACGCGCTCGGGCTGCTGCACAACGCCCGCTATCCGCTGATGGTCGAGCGGGCCTGGACCGAGCTGTGGAGCGGGCACGGCGTGCGCTTCGACGGCGACTGGCAGGCCGCGGGCGACGCCTGCAACGCGGTCCGCGAGCTGCGCATCAGCTACGAGGCGCCGGTGACCCGCCCGGGCACCTACGCCGTCCACCTCTGGCTGGAACGGCTCGGCACCACCGGCCTCACCTACGGCTTCCGCTTCTGCTCGGCCGACGGGATGCGGACGTACGCGCAGGGCACCCGGGTGCTGGTCCGGCTGGACGCGACCACGCTGCGACCGGCCCCGTGGAGCGAGGCGTTCAGGGCCGTGGGTCGGGAACTGCTGCGTCCTGCCGGCTGACCTCGCCCAGGGAACCGCGCTCGGCGGTGCGCAGCACGCCCGCGAACAGGGCGAGGCCGCACGCCAGCGCGGTCACCACGCAGAAGGAGACCATCAGGCTGGTCACCTGCGCCACCCCGCCGATCAGGCTGGGCGCGACCAGGCCCGAGGTGTACGTGATCGTCGCCACGCCCGCGATGGCCTGGCTGGGGTTGGGCCCGGCGTGCCCGGCCGCCGCGAAGCACAGCGGCACGACCACGGCGATGCCGAGCCCCATCAGCGCGAACCCGGCCATCGCCGTCGCCGGACGACCCGCCGCGACGATCAAGAGGCCGCCCAGCACCGCGAGGACGCCGCCGGCCCGGACGGTACGGACCGCGCCGAAGCGGTTCACCACCGCGTCGCCGGCGATCCGGGCCAGCGCCATCGTCAGCATGAACCCGGTCGTCGACGCGGCCGCCAGGCCGGCCGAGCTGTCGAGCCGGTCCCGCAGGAACACCGCCGACCAGTCCAGACTGGCCCCCTCCGCGAACACCGCACAGAAGCCGACCGCGCCGATCAGCAGGGCCGAGCGGGGCGGGAGCGCGAACCGGGGCGGTGGCTCCTCGTGCTCGGCGGGCTGGACGTCGAGGACCCAGCCGCAGGCCGGCACGCCGAGCACGGTCAGGACGGCCGCCGCGAGCGCGAAGTGCAGGCGGGCGTCCGAGCCGAGGTGCGCGGCGAGCGTGCCGGCGGCCGAGCCGATGAGCGCGCCCGCGCTCCACATGCCGTGCAGGCCCGACATGATCGACCTGCCGAGCCGCCGCTCGACCTCGACGCCCAGCGCGTTCATCGCGACGTCGGCCATGCCCGCGCTCGCGCCGTAGGCGAACATCGCCAGGCACAGCGTGTACAGGTTCGGCGCGAGGGAGGGCAGGATCAGCGAGAGCGTCCACAGCGCGATCAGCCCGCGCAGGGCCGTGCGGCTGCCGAAGGTGTGGCTGATCCGTCCCGCGAGCGGCATCGCGCAGGAGGCGCCGAACGCGGTGAACGCGAGGGCGAAGCCCAGTTGGCCGGCGCTGAGGGAGGCGTGGTCCTGGATCCAGGGCACGCGGGTCGCGAAGGAGCCGGTCACGGCGCCGTGCACGGCGAAGACGGCCGCCACGGCGTACCGGGCGCGCCTGACCTCCTCGTGCGAGAAGCCCGCGTCACTCATGGTCCCGTCCCTCCCGAGGAGTTGCCCCGCTGCGCCCCCGCAGTACCGCCGTAAACTATCAGGGAGCCTGCCTGATAGATAGTGGATATCCCGGCACTCCGCGTCTGGGAGGATGCCCGTCATGCCCGCATCACCGAGCACCGCCCGGGCCATCAACGACCGGCTGGCCCTGCGGCTTCTGCAGCAGGAAGGCCCGCTGACGGCCGGGCAGTTGAAGCAGCTGACCGGACTGTCCCGGCCGACGGTCGCCGATCTGGTCGAACGGCTCACCGCGTCCCGCCTGATCACGGTGGTCGGGGAGTCCGGCGAGCAGCGCCGGGGGCCGAACGCGCGGCTGTACGGCATCGTCGCCGACCGCGCCCACCTGGCGGCGCTCGACGTGCGCACGGGGGGCGTCTTCGTGCTGGTGTCGGACCTGGTGGGGCGGGTGCTGGCCGAGGCGTCGGTGCCGATCGGCGGGGACACCGGGACCGGGGCCGCCGTGGAGCGGGCGGTGGGGGCGGTGGAGCGGGCCCTGAAGGAGGCGGGCGCCGACCGGCTGCACACCGTGGGCATCGGAGCGCCGGGGCTCGTCGATCCCGCCGGCGGCGAACTGCGCGACTCCGGCGGCCTGCCCGCCTGGCACCGCCGGCTGGCCACGACCCTGCAGGAGCGGCTCCCGGAGGCACGGGTCACCGTCGAGAACGAGACCAACCTGGCCGCCCTGGCCGAACAGCGCGAGGGTGCCGCCCGCGACCGCGACACCTTCGTCCTCCTCTGGCTGGGGCACGGCGTCGGCGCGGCGGTCGTCCTCGACGGCACCCTGCGCCGCGGCGCCTCCGGCGGTACCGGCGAAATCGGATTCCTCCCCGTCCCCGGCACCGCATCCCTGCCCACGTCCCGCGACTGCGACGGCGGCTTCCACTCCTTGGTTGCGGCTGCGGCGATCGGGGACTTGGCGAGGAGGTTCGGGCTGCCGGCGGCGGATGTGCCGGACGGACCCGGGGTTGCGGAGGTGGTCCGCGGGGCGGTGGCGGCGTGGTCCGGCGAGGGGTCGGGCTCCGCGGTCGCCGAGGACCGGTCCGGCCGGCGTGACGATGCCGGGCTGCTGCCGACGGCCCAGGCGGCCGGTGCGGCGGCGGCTCCCGGGATGGCCGGGGGTGGCGCAGCCGGGCCGTCGAGGGCGGCAGGCGGTGCGGCCGACGCACGCACGGAGGGCGCAGCCCGCGAGACCGGGGTCGGCGGGCGCAGTGATGGCGGGCGGCCGGCCTCGGTGGCCCGCGCGGGTGCCGTGATGGGTGACCTCGCGACCGGCGGGGGTGGCGATGCCGGGCTGCTGCCGACGGCCCAGGCGGCCGGTGCGGCGGCGGCTCCCGGGGCGGCCGGGGGTGGCGCAGCCGGGCCGTCGAGGGCGGTGGCTCCCGTGGGCGGAGCGGGTGCGAACGGTGCGGCGGCCGACCCCGGCACGCGCGTGCGTGCCGATACCGGGCCCGTCGGACCGGCGGGTGCCGATCTGTGCCCCGGCGGCGACCGCGCCACGCGCGACGGCCCCGGCCCTCGTACCCCCGGCGGGCCGGCCGGGACGAGCGGCGGGTTCCGGACCGACGGTGGGTCGGCCGGATCCCTCTCCGATGCCGGGCGGTTTCTCGCGGTTCTGGCCGATCGGATCGCCGTAGGGGCCGCTTCCGTCGTCGCTGTGCTGGACCCCGGGTGCGTCGTGCTCGGTGGGGAGGTCGGGCAGGCCGGGGGACCGGTGCTCGCGGGACTGGTGGAGGAGCGGTTGCGGCGGATGTCGCCGCTGGCCACCGAGGTGCGGGCCAGCAGCCTCGGCGGCGCCGCGGTCCTGCGCGGAGCCCTGCTGACCGCGCGGGACCGGGCCCAGGACGACCTCTTCGCCCCCGCCGAGCAGCGCTAGGAGCTGTCCGGCGGATCAGGCCCTAGCCGAACCGCCGCTCCAGGTACTCCTCGAAGGTGCCCTTGCCCACCGCCTGTTCCGGGGTCAGATGGCCGCCCGCGCGGAAGGCGCGGTAGGTGGTGCCGAAGAGCGGGACGTTCAGGACCGGGCGGCGCCGGCCGGTCGCCCGCAGGTACGCGCGGGCCAGTGACTCGAAGGTGCGGACCTCCGGGCCGCCCATGTCCGGCACCCGCCCGGCCGGCCGGGCGACCGCCAACTCGGCCATCCGGTCGGCGACTTCCGCCACCTCCACGGGCTGGTCGGACACCCCGGCCGGCAGCAGCAGGACGGGCAGCCGGGCCAGCCCCCGAAGCAGCGTCACCGGCAGATCGTGGAACTGCGTGGCCCGCAGCACGGTCCAGCCGAGCCCCGATCCCTCCACGAGCCGTTCCACCGCGAGCTTGGTCCGGTAGTAGCCGAGCGGCACCCGGTCGACGCCGACGATCGAGATGTAGAGCAGGTGGCCCACCCCGGCCCGCCGTGCCGCCGCAATCAGATGCTCGGCCGCCTGCTCGTCCCCGCGCCGGCCGCTCGCGCAGTGCACGACCGTCTCGACCCCGTCGAGGGCAGCGTCCAGGCCGGCCCCGCCCTCGCGCAGATCGACGGCGTACGGCCGGCTGTGCCGGCTCAGTACCCGCACCTCGTGGCCGTCCGCCTGCAGCCGCTCCGTGACGAGCCGCCCGAGCGTGCCGGTCCCGCCGGTCACCAGGATCGTGGTCATGCGTTCTCCGTCCCTCCAAACCTGTGCGCCCCGGGCCGGGGCGCCCCTGTGTCCCATGGGACAGCGCAGCCACCGGAAATGTGACAGGGCCGGGCGGGATCCTGGCGGCCCGGCGGCGGGCAAGGGCCTTCGTCACCGCCGCCGGGTCCGTCCGCACCATAAAAGGACTAGACCAGCGGGTCAATGGTCCGGACTAACGGGTCGTCGGAAAAGTCCAGTGACGCGAGCTGTGAGCCACCCCACAGCATTCGCCCGCATGGACGGCTGGCGGCCGTGGCACACTGGCCCTGTACCAGAAGCAGCGCACTCCGGGGTCGGTGAAAGTCCGAACCGGCGGTTACAGTCCGCGACCCGGTCGCTTCCAGCGGCCGGTTGACCAGGTGAAATTCCTGGACCGACGGTTAAAGTCCGGATGGGAGGCAGTGCGCGGCGGGCGAGCATGCACGTATGCGCGCCGGCGTCTCTGGGCTCGTCCGCATCGGACGGGTCCTTTTCGGCGTCGCCCCGCATGCGCTCACCCGTATCTCTGTCGTCATCGACAGCCCCGGAGTCCGTGCCCGAATGAGGCAGGAGGACCCGGGAAGTGTTCACCGGAATCGTCGAAGAGCTGGGTGAGGTCACCGCCGTCGAGAACCTCGGCGACGCCTCCCGCTTCCGGCTCCGTGGCGCCGTCGTGACCGAGGGCGCGCAGCACGGCGACTCCATCGCCGTGAACGGGGTCTGTCTCACCGTCGTCGACCACGAGGGCGACGAGTTCACCGCCGACGTCATGGCCGAGACCCTGGACCGCTCCAGCCTCGGCGCGCTGACCGTCGGCTCCCGCGTCAATCTCGAGCGCCCCACCGCCGTGGGCGCGCGCCTCGGCGGGCACATCGTGCAGGGGCACGTCGACGGCACCGGCGAGGTGCTGGAGCGCAAGCCCTCCGAGAACTGGGAGATCGTCAAGGTCTCGCTCCCGGCCGGCCTCGCCCGCTACGTCGTGGAGAAGGGCTCCATCACGGTCGACGGCATCAGCCTCACCGTCGTGGAGGCCGGCCCCGACTACTTCACGGTCAGCCTCATCCCGACCACCCTCGCCCTGACCACGCTCGGCGTGAAGCAGCCCGGCGACCCGGTCAACCTCGAGGTCGACGTCATCGCCAAGTACGTGGAGCGGCTGCTCGCGGCCGGTCAGGGGGCCGACCGGTGAACTGGCTCAACTCCGAGGCGTTCACACTCTTCGGCCAGCACATCATCTGGTCCGACATGACCGGCAACATCCTCGGCCTCATCACCCTGGCCCTCGGCTGGCGCCGCTCGCTGTGGACCTGGCCGGTGCAGTTCCTCTCCGGCCTCGTCCTCTTCGCCGCCTTCTACGGCCATCTGACCGGCAGCGCCGGCAAGCAGGCCGTCGTCATGGCCGTGGCGCTGTACGGCTGGTGGCAGTGGCAGCGCAACAAGGACCGCGCCGCGGACGGCCACATCGTCCCCCGGTTCGCCACCTGGCGCGAGCGTGCGGCCATGGTGGCCGGGGCCGCCGCCGGCACGGTCGCCGTCGCCCTGCTCTTCAAGGCCTACCCGAGCCTGTCCTGGGACCCCTGGCCGGACGCCTACATCTTCGTCGGCACCATCGTCGCGATGTACGCCCAGGCCAAGGGCATGGTCGAGTTCTGGTTCGCCTGGCTGCTCGTCGACGTCGTCGGCGTGCCCCTCAACTTCGCCAACGGCTACGCCTTCTCCGGCTTCGTCTACGTCATCTACGGCGCACTCGTCCTGTGGGGCATGCGCGACTGGTGGCTGCGCTCCCGCCGGAGCACGCAGCCCGTCCTGGAAGGAGCGCCGGCATGACCTCGGCACCGATCCTCTACAGCACGGACGACATCGAGAACTTCGGCCTCGACCCGGTCGAGCGGGCCATCGCGGACATCGCCGCCGGCCGCCCGGTCGTGGTCGTGGACGACGAGGACCGGGAGAACGAGGGCGACCTCGTCATCGCCGCCGAGAAGGCGACCCCCGAGATCGTCGCCTTCATGATGAGCGAATGCCGGGGCCTGATCTGCGCCCCCATGGAGGGGGAGGAACTCGACCGGCTGCGGCTGCCGCAGATGGTCGAGGACAACACCGAGTCCATGAAGACCGCGTTCACCGTCTCCGTGGACGCCTCCGCCGCGCACGGGGTGACCACCGGCATCTCGGCCTCCGACCGCGCCACCACCCTCCAGCTGCTCGCGAGCGGCGAGGCCGGGCCCACCGACTTCGTCCGCCCCGGCCACATCTTCCCGCTGCGCGCCCGGCCCGGCGGCGTCCTGGTCCGCAACGGCCACACGGAGGCCGCCGTCGACCTCGCCCGGCTCGCCGGACTCCGCCCGGCCGGCGCCATCGTGGAGATCGCCGGCGAGGACGGCCGGATGCTGCGGCTGCCCGAGCTGATCCCGTTCGCCCGCAAGCACGGCCTGACGATCATCTCCATCGAGGACCTGATCGCCTACCGGCGCGGCAGCGAGCCCACCGTCCGCCGCGAGGCCGAGACCCGCCTGCCCACCCGGCACGGCACGTTCCGGGCGTACGGCTACCGGTCCACGGTCGACGGCGTCGAGCACGTCGCCCTCGTCCACGGCGAGATCGGCGACGGCGAGGACGTCCTGGTCCGCGTCCATTCCGAGTGCCTCACCGGTGACGTCTTCGCCTCCCTGCGCTGCGACTGCGGCCCCCAGCTCGACACGTCCCTGCGGCGCATCCAGGAGGAGGGCAGGGGAGTGGTGGTCTACCTGCGCGGCCACGAGGGGCGCGGCATCGGCCTGTTGTCCAAGCTGCGGGCGTACGAGCTGCAGGAGCAGGGCCACGACACCCTCGACGCCAACCTCGAACTCGGCCTGCCCGCCGACGCCCGGGACTACGGCGCCGGCGCGCAGATCCTGCGGGACCTCGGCGTGCGCGGCGTCCGCCTGATGACCAACAATCCCGAGAAGACCGAGGCGCTGCTGCGCCACGGCCTGGAGGTCACCGGCCGCGAGCCGATGCCGGTCCAGGCCGGTGAGCACAACCTCCGCTACCTGCGCACCAAGCGGGACCGGATGGGGCACGACCTGCCCTGGCTCGACACACCGGCCGTGCCGGCCCCCGCGGCCACCTGCGGCAACCAGTAGCACAAGCAAGAACGCACTTAGGAGAGACGTGAGCGGCAAGGGTGCACCGGAGCTGTCCGTACGAGGCGCGAGCGACCTCAGGGTCGCCGTCATCGCGGCGCAGTGGCACGAGCAGGTGATGGACGGTCTGGTGAACGGCGCGCTGCGCGCCCTGCACGAGCTGGGGATCGACGAGCCGACGCTGATCCGGGTCCCCGGCAGCTTCGAACTCCCGGTCGCGGCCAAGGCCCTGGCGAGCCGCGGCTACGACGCGGTCGTCGCCCTCGGCGTCGTCATCCGCGGCGGCACCCCGCACTTCGACTACGTGTGTCAGGGCGTCACCCAGGGCCTCACCCAGGTGTCCGTGGAGACCGGCGTCCCGGTCGGCTTCGGCGTGCTCACCTGTGACACCGAGGAGCAGGCCCTGGACCGGGCCGGCATCGAGGGGTCCAGCGAGGACAAGGGCCACGAGGCGGTGACGGCGGCGGTCGCGACCGCGGCCACGCTCCGCTCAGTATCCGAACCCTGGCACTGAGGAGTCGCCCGCACCGCGTAGGGTGGGCATCACCATGTCCAAGAAGACGTTCGAGGAGCTCTTCACCGAGCTCCAGCACAAGGCCGCCCACGGCGACCCCGCCACCTCCCGCACCGCCGAGCTGGTCGGCAAGGGCGTCCATACCATCGGCAAGAAGGTCGTCGAGGAGGCCGCCGAGGTCTGGATGGCCGCCGAGTACGAGGGCAAGGAGGCGGCCGCCGAGGAGATCTCGCAGCTGCTCTACCACGTCCAGGTGATGATGGTCGCCCGCGGGATCTCCCTGGACGACGTCTACGCCCACCTCTGATCCGTACCCGCCCACAGTCCCGTAGAGAACGAGCAAAGGAAGCCGACCTCATGCTGCGCATCGCCGTCCCCAACAAGGGTTCCCTGTCCGGCCCTGCGGCGGAGATGCTGCATGAGGCCGGCTACCAGCAGCGCCGGGAGTCCAAGGAGTTGCGGATCGTCGACCCGGTGAACGAGGTCGAGTTCTTCTACCTCCGCCCCCGCGACATCGCGATCTACGTCTCCTCCGGCCGCCTCGACATCGGCATCACCGGCCGCGACCTGCTGGTCGACTCCGGCGCCGACGCCGAGGAGATCCTGCCGCTCGGCTTCGCCCGCTCCACCTTCCGCTTCGCCGCCAAGCCGGGCACCGCGGACGGCGTCGAGGACCTCAAGGGCAGGACCGTCGCCACCTCCTACGAGGGCATCGTCGCCGGTCACCTCGCCGACCGCGGCATCGACGCCTCCGTCGTCCACCTGGACGGCGCCGTCGAGACCGCGATCGAGCTGGGCGTCGCCGAGGTCATCGCCGACGTCGTCGAGACCGGCACCAGCCTGCGCAACGCGGGCCTGGAGGTCTTCGGCGAGCCGATCATGAAGTCCGAGGCGGTGGTCGTCCGCCGCACCGGCGCCGCCGCCGACGAGGCCGCCGAGTCGAAGGTCCAGCAGTTCCTGCGCCGCCTGCAGGGCGTCCTGGTCGCGCGGACGTACGTGATGATGGACTACGACTGCCGCGTCGAGCAGCTCGAGAAGGCCGTCGCGCTGACCCCGGGTCTGGAGTCGCCGACCGTGTCCCCGCTGCACAACGAGGGCTGGGTCGCCGTGCGCGCCATGGTCCCCGCCAAGGAGGCCCAGCGGATCATGGACGACCTGTACGAGATCGGCGCCCGCGCCATCCTGACCACGGCCATCCACGCCTGCCGTCTCTGAGGGCCGCACGACCATGTCCGACCTTCCCGCCCTGCCCGTCACCTTCCGGCCGGGCCACACCCGCGTGATCCTGCTCACCGCCGGTGTCGTGATCTTCCTGGTGATCTCCGGGATAGCGATGCTGCTGGAGCAGCTCGGCCCGGGGGAGCGGCTCAGCTTCGTCGTCACCGGGGCGCTGATCTTCTGGGTCCTGGCCCAGCTCGCCCGGGTGAAGGTCGTCGCCGACGAGTCCGGCGTCACCGTCGTCAACATCGCCGGCAAGCGGCGGCTGGCCTGGGCGGAGATCCTCCGGGTGAACCTCCGCCCGGGTGACCCGTGGGTGTACCTCGACCTCAGCGACGGCACCAGCCTGCCCGCCCTCGGCATCCAGCCCGGCCTGGCCAAACAGCGCGCCATCGCCGACGCGCGCGCCCTGCGGGCCCTCGCCGAGGCCCACACGACGTCCCCCGGCCGCGAGGATCAGGGCTGACTCCGGGGCGTCCACCCTGCCGCGGCGGGCCCTGTCTTGATTAATCTGGTGGCGGAGGCGTTTTTCGCTGCGCCCCCGCCCCTGCGTGCCGCCCGGCGCACAGGGGTTCCTGCTACCCGAGGAGTGACCCTCTCCGGCGATGGACGGATCGTCCTGTAGTACCTGCGCCGCCCCCTCCCGACATACCGCGGACCGTGTCCGCGCGGACGTGGAGGCGGCGGCATCATGAGCATCCCCCTGCTGCTGCTCGCAGCGGCGTTTGTGCTGATCCTGGCAAACGGCTTCTTCGTCGCGGCCGAATTCGGCCTGGTGACGGTCGAGCGCCCCGAGGCGGAGGAGGCCGCCGCCGACGGCGACCGGCGCGCCCGCACGGTCGTGGAGTCGCTGAAGGAGCTGTCCTTCCAGCTCTCCGGCACCCAGCTCGGCATCACCATCACCTCCCTCGTGGTCGGCATGCTCGCCGAACCGGCGCTGGCCGAGCTGCTGCGCGGCCCGTTCGCCGCGGTCGGCATCCCCCGGGGCGCCGTCTCCGGTGTCGCCGTGGTCGTCGGCATGCTGCTGGCCTCCGCCGTCCAGATGGTGATCGGCGAGCTCGTGCCGAAGAACTGGGCGGTGTCCCGGCCGATGCAGGTCGCGCGCTTCGTCGCGGGCCCGCAGTCCCACTTCTCCCGCCTGTTCCGCCCGGTCATCGCCGTGCTGAACACCGTCGCCAACCGCCTGGTGCGCGCCCTCGGCGTCGAACCCGCCGAGGAGCTGGCCTCCGCCCGTACCCCGGGCGAACTGGTGTCCCTGGCCCGGCACTCCGCCCAGGCCGGCGCCCTGGAGCAGGACACCGCCGACCTGTTCGTGCGCACCCTGTCCCTCGGTGACCTGACCGCACAGCACGTCATGACCCCGCGCGTGAAGGTCAGCGCCCTGCAGGACACGGCGACCGCCGAGGACGTGGTCAACCTGACCCGTGCCACGGGCCTGTCCCGCTTCCCCGTCTACCGGGAGAAGATCGACGAGGTCGTCGGCATGGCCCACCTCAAGGACGCGCTGGCCGTCCCCGTGCACGACCGGCTGCGCACCCCCGTCGGCCGTATCGCCCGCAAGGCGCTCCTCGTCCCCGAGACGCTGCCGGTCCAGCCCCTGCTCGCCCGGCTGCGCAGCGAGCAGCCCATCGCCGTCGTCGTGGACGAGTACGGCGGCACGGCCGGCGTGGTCACCCTGGAGGACATCGTCGAGGAACTCGTCGGCGAGGTCCGCGACGAGCACGACGCCAAGGACGTGCCCGAGCTGGCCCCGGCACCGCCGGAGGACGGCAGGCCGGCCTGGGACGTCGACGGCAGCTGCCGGGTCGACATCCTGCTGCGCATAGGCCTCGACGTGCCCGAGGGACCGTACGAGACGGTCGCCGGACTCGTCGCCGACCTGCTCGGCCGCATCCCGGCCCCCGGTGACCGCGCCGAGCTGCCCGGCTGGCGGCTGTCCGTCCGCCAGGTCGGCCACTACCGCGCCGAACGGGTCCGCCTGGTCCGCACGGTCCCGGCCGTGAACGTCATGGAGGCCGCCCGATGAGCGTCCTCCAACTGTTCTTCGCCGCACTGCTCGTCCTCGCCAACGGTTTCTTCGTCGGTGCCGAGTTCGCGCTCGTCTCCGTCCGCCGCAGCCAGATCGAACCGCTCGGCACCGCGCGGGCCCGGCAGGTGCTGTACGGGCTGGAGCGGCTGCCGCAGATGATGGCCGCCGCCCAGTTCGGCATCACGGTGTGCTCGCTGACACTCGGCGCCGTGGCCGAGCCGACGGTGGCGCATCTGCTGGAGCCCGTGTTCCAGGCCGCCCGGCTGCCCGACGGGATGGTCCACCCGCTCGGCTACGTCATCGCGCTCGCCGCGGTCGTCTTCTTCCACCTGGTCATCGGCGAGATGGTGCCGAAGAACCTGGCCATGGCCGCACCCGAGAAGGCGGCGCTGTGGCTCAGCCCGGGCCTGGTCGCCTTCGCCCGCCTGTGCAGGCCGATCACCGTGGCGCTCGGCGCCTGCGCCCGGGGCATCCTGCGGCTCTTCCGCGTCGAGCCCAGGGACGAGGTCGAGGCCGTCGTCACCAGCGAGCAGCTCAACCGCCTGCTGGAGGACTCCGGCCAGGCGGGCCTCCTCGACCCCGAGGAGCAGGAGCGCCTGGAGGACGCCCTGGAACTGGGCTCCCGCCCGGTGACGGACGTGCTGCTGCGGCGCGAGTCCCTCGTGACGGTGACACCGTCGGTCACGCCGGGGCAGATCGTCGCGCTGACGGCGCGCACGGGTTACTCCCGCTTTCCGGTCACGGCCGGGAAGGGTGCCTTCATGGGCTACGTGCATGTGAAGGACGTCCTCGACCTGGAGGACTCCGAACGGGCGGTGCCCCAGCACATCTGGCATCCCATGACCACGCTGCGCGCGGAACTCCCCCTCGACGACGCCCTCACCGTGATGCGCCGCGCGGCCACCCACCTGGCGCAGGTGGCGGACGCCGGCGGCAAGGTGCTGGGCCTGGTGGCCATGGAGGACGTACTCGAACTCCTGGTCGGCGAGGTCCGCGACCCGGCCCACCGGGACACGGCCGACGTCAGGCTGACCGAACCCAGGACGAGCGGCGAACCGGAGGAGGCGCTGGCCACCTAGGCGGCCCCTACAAGGCCGACGGATCCTGCGGCCCCCGTCCCGAGAGAACCTCCCCGTACGCCTGCATCAGGTCCGGCAGGCGCAGCGTCGCCAGGTCCTCTCGGGACAGGGCACCGGGATACGCCGACAACCGCAGGTCCCGGTACGCGCAGCTCTTCTCGTACAGCGTCCGCAGGAACCGCCCGTTGCCCAGCTCGTCGATCCACCCCTGGTCGACCACGTGCCCGGCGATGGAGCGCAGCTCCTCCAGCGCCTCCTCGTCCCACAGGTCCCCGTTCTCGGCGGCGAGCACCTTGCCGATCTCGGTGAGCTCCAGCGGCCGGTACGAGGGAAAGTCCACGCGCGTGGTGAAGCGCGAGGAGAGGCCGGGGTTGGCCGCGAGCAGCCGGTCCATGCCCTCCGGGTAGCCGGCCAGGATCACCACCAGGTGGTCCCTGTTGTCCTCGGCCCGCTTCAGCAGCACCTGCAGCGCCTCGTCGCCGTACGCGTCCCCCTTGCCGTACCCGGAGTTGGACAGCGAGTAGGCCTCGTCCACGAACAGCACCCCGCCGATCGCGGAGTCGATCAGCTCGTTGGCCTTCACGGCCGTCTGCCCCAGATACTCGCCGACCAGGTCGGCCCGCTGCGCCTCCACCAGGTGGTCGCCGCCCAGCAGCCCCAGCGCGTAGAACACCCGTCCGAGAATGCGGGCGACCGTGGTCTTGCCCGTCCCCGACGGCCCCGAGAAGACGAAGTGCCGTTTCGGCGGCTGCACCGGCAGCCCCTGCCCGGCCCGCAGCCGCGCCATGTTCAGTTGCGCCGACAACGCCTTGACCTGGCGCTTGACCGGCTCGAGCCCCACCATGCGCTCCAGTTCGGCGAGCGCCTCCTCGAGTAACGCGGGGTCGGTCGGGCCGGTGGGCAGCGGCGAGGACGCGTACCCGTTCTTCACCCGGACCGCCGGGTCGGAGACCGACGGCAGCGGCCCGGTCGGCAGATCCGGCTCCGGCAGCCGCAGATCACGGCCCTCGACACCGAACAGCGGATCGAGCGTGTCCGGCCCGTCCACGGTGTCCGCGCCCGCACCGCTCAGCGTGATCGCCGCGAGCCCGGCCGGATCGTCGTACCCGTCCCCCTCGGCGATCGCGGCGAGCCGCGCGGAGGTGTCCATGAAGGCGGCATCGACCCGGTGCACCGCCCGGTACAGCGGGAGCGCCGCCGCGCTGCGTCCCGTGCCCTCGTGCGCCCGCGCCAGCCAGTACCGCAACTCCTTGCGCTGCGGCTGTTCGCTGCGGCAGCGCATCAGCGCCGCCGACAGCAGCGGCTCTGCCTGCCCGTACATCTCCAGCCGGACCCGGGCCATGCCGCCGAACAGGCCGGCCTCGATGCCGAGCATGGGATCGTCGAGCAGCGGATCGGTGTGCCGTACGAGCTGGTCCCAGTCCTTGACCAGGTAGGCGCGGCAGGCGTGCAGGAACCGGACCTGCGGGTCGGTGTCCACCGGGGGCAGCCCGGCGAGCGCCCGGTCCAGCTCGGGCACGTGCCGGCCGTCCAGCCAGTGCGACGCGTGCGCCAGCAGCAGATCGCGCGGGCTCTCCAGCACCGGCTGCACCCACCAGCCCAGCCAGTACCAGGAGTTGAGGGTCCGGCGGTGCCGGGCGCGCTGCTCCCCGAAACGGTCCCGGTGGCGGAACATGCGCAGCAGCGCGGTCGTCGTGTCGATCCGCAGTGCGTGCAGCCCCAGCCAGGCGTCGGCCATCCCCGGGTCCATCCGCACCGCGACCCGGAACTCCTCCTCCGCCTGCGGATAGGCACCCATCGTGTAGGCGTCCACACCTCGCAGCCAGGCGAGGTCGGCCGGGGCCTCGGGGCCCTGCGTGCCGAAGTCCATCACGTCCCCCACAGACCGTGCCCCCGTTGGTTCACCGCCGGGCAGGCGCCCGGTGGCCGCCGCGGTCGAACCGCTGTGCCGCGGACCGGAGTTGCAGGTGCGCGAGGCAGCCGCCCGATGGTCGCACCGAGGGCATCGTACCCGGGGGCACGCGCGCTCCGAAGGGTGCCGCACGGGCCGTTCGACGAGGAGGGAACGGACGGGGCGCGCGGAAAATGGTGACCGAGGGTGATCGGAGAGGTGCGCGCGGCGGCCGGAGAACGGGCCGCGGACAGAACGAAGCCCCCGATCACGGGGGAACAACCGGGGGCTTCGCGTCTGCGGGCGACTCCGAAGGGCCGCACTTGGGAACGTAAGCCCTGTACGGCCCCCGGGTCAAGCGGAGTTGAGGCACTCCGAGAAGTTCCCCCGCAAGGGTCTTCACGGGTTCAGCACATTGCCGACGGCCCCTCACGCTCGGTGACGATCCGGTCCGGTCCAGGTGTCACCGCCGGCCCCGGCAGCACCTCGTACCCCGTCGGTGTCTGACGCACCAGGAGATCGGCACGGGGGCGTGAGGGGTCGGCGGCGAAGTGCGCGCGCTCCGCCTCGACCCACCCGGCCCAGAACTCCCGCTGCTCCGCGCCGTCCCGCAGCCTGCCCCGCGTCCAGGACTCCTGCGCCGGCAACTCCATCCACAGCAGCAGCGCCAGATGCGGTCGCAGCGCGCGGCGTCCGGCGCCGACGCCCTCGATCAGCACCACGGGCGCGGGCGGCAGCGGGAGCGGCGCACCGAAGACCCGGGTCCGCCAGTCGTAGGGCGTGTAGTGCGCGTGCTCGCCGCGGGAGTAGGGGGTGATCACCTGGGCCAGCAGCCGGTCCGTCCAGTCGAAGAGCTGCTCGTGACTCGCGATGTCGTCCAGGTGCAGCACCGGCGCCCCGCCCAGCGCGGCCGCCAGCCGTCCGGCGAAGGTGGACTTGCCGGAGCCGGCGTGCCCGTCGACCCCGATCAGCCGGACCGGGCCGCAGGAAGGGGGGAGCCCGCGCAGCCGGGCGGCGAGGTCGTGAATGGCGAATCCCGAGGTGTGGTGCGGTGTGGGGGAGTTTTCCGGAAACAGTCTAGTAGTGGCCCGTGGGGGCCGTGCGGGCGGGTCCGGAAAAAGTCACTTCTTGAACCACTGGCTGACCGCCGGTCAATCAACCGATTTAACTTGCGAATCGCCGACCGAAATGCGAAATGAGGCGTTCCCGGTGCGCCGGGTGCTGAGTAAGGTGCCTCCTGCGCAACCGCGAGGCTTCGTACGGGGACGGACAGGGGAACATGGCCGCGGAGTTATTCGAAGGGCACTACGTATGGCATCCGGCGGCCGACGACCGCGTCCTGGCGAGCGTATGCGTCGATGTGCGCGCCGGCCGGTCCCGCAGCGCGTACGAGGCGCTCGCCGAGACCCGTTCCGACTTCGCGCTGCGCGCCCACCGCTCCCTGGTGCTGGCCTCCGAGGCCGCCGGCACCGACCTGGTCGAACGCTGGCTGGCCGAGGAACCGAGCCCCGAGGCCGCGCTGATGTGGGCCCGGGTCGCGGTGCAGCGCGCGATCCGTGCCGCCGACGCGCAGGGCGAGCACGTCCAGGCGCTGGAGCGGATCGCGCTGACCGCCTGCGACCGGGCCGCCGCGCTGGCCCCCGGCGACCCCACCCCCTGGGTCGCCAAGCTGGCCATGGCCCGGCTGCACCGGCTGCGCGACCCCGCCCCGCAGGGGCTGCTCACCGCCCCGCCCGGACCCTGGCGGCTGTTCGCGCACATCCTGTCGCTGGACCCGTGGCACCGCGAGGCCCACCACCGCTTCCTGTCGTTCTTCTTCGCGCGCCACGGCGGCTCGGTCAACGCGGCCTGGGACGTGGCCGCCTTCCTCAGCCAGCGCGCGCCCGCCGACTCCGCGCTGCGGCTGCTGCCCCTGGTCGCGCTGGTGGAGAGCTACAACCCCACCCAGCTGCTCGCCGACCACGTCTGGGAGCAGCCCCAGTGGCGCTCCACCGCCCTGGCGATCTACCGCAACTGGCTGCCCACGGTGGCCGGTTACCGGTTCACCCCGGTGCTCGACCTGGCCTACCTCGCGCACGCGCTGGTCATGGCACAGCGCGAGTTCGAGGCCCGGGCGGTCTTCGCGGCGATGGGCCCGTACGCCTCGCGCATGCCCTGGAGCGCCTTCGGCGACCCCGCCGAACAGCTCTCCCGGGCCCGGCGCGCCTGCGGCCTGCCCGTCCCGGGGCCCGCCTGACCCGCACCTGCCCCACCCCCCACCGAGAAAGGCCGATCTGTGTCGGAACGGATGTCGACCTCACGGGCGAAGGCCCACAGGAAACAGGACCCGGTCATGCTGGACGACGACGCCACCCTGCATGCGATGGGTTATCCACGGAAACTGACCCGGCGTTTCAAGGCGTTCGACAACTTCGCGATCTCCTTCACCATCATCAATATCCTCTCGGGTATTTTCTCGTCGTTCGGATACGGCATGAATGCGGGCGGCCCGCGCATTCTCGTGTTCGGCTGGATAGGCGTCTCCGTGATGGTGCTGTTCATCGGAGCGGCGATGGCGGAAGTCGCCTCCGCCTATCCGACGAGCGGTGCACTCTATTTCTCCGCCGGTAAACTCGCCCGACGGCACAAGGGGGCCTGGTCCTGGTTCACCGGCTGGCTGAACTTCGTGGGCCAGATCGGCGGCACGGCCGCCACCGGGTACGCGGCCGCCACCTTCATCCAGGCGTTCATCGCCCTGCAGTGGTCCTCGTACCGGCCGACCGCGCACCAGACGGTGCTGCTCACCGCCCTGATCATCGTGGTGCAGGGGCTCGCCAACACCTTCACCGTCCAACTCGTCGCCGTACTGAACCGGATTTCCGTGTGGTGGCTGCTCATCGGACTCGTGGTGATCGTGAGCACACTCGTCGTGATGCCCGACCATCACCAGTCCGCGTCCTTCGTCACGCATTTCGTGAACAACACGGGCTTCTCCAGCGGGCTTTACGGCGGCATGCTCGGCCTGCTGGTCACCAGCTGGACGTTCACCGGGTTCGACGGCAGCTTCCACATGTCGGAGGAAACGGTCCGCGCGACGGTCAACGCGCCCAAGGGGATCACCCGTGCCATCGGCTATTCGGCGATCACCGGGCTGATCCTGATGCTCGCCCTCGTCTACAGCATCGGCGACTACGCCAAGGTGGCCGGTTCGGCTGCGCCGCCCGTCCAGATCCTCATCGACGGCCTCGGTCTGGGCACCGCCAAGGTGATGCTGCTCATCGTGATCGGCGCGATGCTCTTCTGCGGGCTGGCCAACCTCACCAGCAACACCCGGCAGATCTTCGCGTTCTCCCGGGACGGCGCCATGCCGGGCTCCCGCTGGTGGCACTCGGTCTCGCTGCGCACCCGCACGCCGGTCAAGGCGGTCTGGCTCGCGGTGGCCTGCTCGCTGGCCCTGGTGCTGCCCGGCTGGTGGTCGCACACGGCGTTCACGGCCATCGTCAGCGTCAACGTGGTCGGGCTCTTCCTCGCCTACGCCGTGCCGATCTTCCTGCGGCTGCGCCTCGGCGGCGACTTCCAGCCGGGCCCCTGGCACCTGGGCCGCTGGGGCCGGCCGATCGGCTGGGCCGCGGTGGTCTGGATCGTGCTGAGCAGCGTCCTGTTCATGCTGCCCCAGGCCTCGCCGATCACTGTCGACTCCTTCAACTACGCGCCGATCGCCCTGGCCGTCGTCCTCCTCGTGGCCACGGCCTGGTGGTTCACCACCGCCCGCCGCCGCTTCCAGGGCCCGATCAGCTACGGCCGTCCCGACGAGGTCGCGGCCATGGACCTCATCTGAACGACGTGCGGCCACGGCCCGCCCGGGCCGTGGCCGCATCGCCGTCCCGAAATCCGCGCAGGTCCCGCCAGTGGTCGAGACCAATATTGGTGGGCGCGCCGTGTGCCGAAGTGCTGGCAGGAGCATGCCGTCCGGATCCATAGTTGGCGCACGCACCGCATCCGACCAGCCACGAGCGGACACCTGGGGGTAACCGCGCCCATGAGCAGAGCCCAGCAGCCGTCGCGCAGAACCGTCCTCACCGCCGCGGTGGTCGCCGCGGTCGCCGCAGGAGCCGTGCCCGCGGCCGCCGTCCCGGCAGCGGCGTCCGACGCCGAGGACCTCACCGAGGCGCCGGCCCGCCCCGTCGACTACCACGCCTGGACGACGTACCACGACTGGCGGCGTGGCACCGCCGAGGGCGTGCGGGCCGTACCCGGCGCGCGTCCCGGCGTCGAGATCGCCGCCCCCACCGGCCGCACCGACTACACCGACCCGCACACCGGGCGGACAGCCACCTGGGAGTACGCCACCTGGACCTCCCCGGTCCACCGGCTCACCGTGCCCGCGACCGAGGTCGTCGCCTCCTGGAACGCGCACACGCCCGACGGCACCTGGCTCCAGGTCGAACTGCAGGGCACGTACTCCGACGGCACCACCACGCCCTGGTACGTGATGGGCCGCTGGGCGGCCGGGGACCAGGACATCAAGCGGACCTCGGTGGACGGCCAGAGCGACGGCAGGAGCTCGATCTGGACCGACACCTTCGCCATCGACGACGCGAGCACGGGCCTGCGCCTGGCGGACCACCGACTGCGCCTCACTCTCTACCGCAGACCGGGCACCCGACTCACCCCGACCGTCTGGCGGCTCGGCGCGATGGGCTCGGACGTCCCGGACCGCTTCACCGTCCCCGCCTCCGCGCCGGGCCTCGCCCGCGAGCTGGTCGTACCGCGCTACTCGCAGGAGATCCACAAGGGCCAGTACCCGGAGTACGACGGCGGCGGCGAGGCCTGGTGCAGCCCCACCTCCTCCCAGATGATCATCGAGTACTGGGGCGGCCGGCTCACCCCCGAGCAGCTGTCCTGGGTCGATCCGACCTACGCCGACCCGCAGGTCGACCACGCGGCCCGGTTCACCTACGACCACCAGTACGAGGGCTGCGGCAACTGGCCCTTCAACGCCGCCTACGCGGCCACCTTCCACGGCCTGCAGGGCGTGGTCACCCGGCTCGCCTCGCTCACCGACCTCGAGACGCTGATCGCCGCCGGCATCCCGGCCATAACGTCCCAGTCCTTCCTCAAGAGCGAGCTGACCGGCGCCGGATACGGCACCTCCGGGCATCTGATGACGGTGATCGGCTTCACCGCCGACGGTGATGTGATCGCCAACGACCCCGCCTCGCCGGACGACGCGGCGGTGCGCCGGGTCTACCTGCGGCGCGAGTTCGAGAACATCTGGCTGCGGACCAAGCGGTACAACGCCTCCGGCAAGGTCGTCTCCGGCACGGGAGGCGTCTGCTACCTCTACTTCCCGGCCCGCCCGACCGGGCGCCAGCGCAGGGCGCTCGCGGCCGTAGGGGTGCGCTGACCAAGGCCGTGTGAGCAACGTCTCCGCCGCACACGCCGTCGCGGGTGGCAAGGTGGACGCAAGGGGGGCCACGCCCGTACGCCCGACCTCTGCGAGAAACCATGACCGCACACTCGGCCACCGCCACCCGCGTCCGCACCGGCGGCCCCCGGGAAGACGGCCCGGAGATCCTCGAGCAGGTGATGGGGTGGGTCCTCGTCGTGGTGCTCGCGATGCTCGTGACCCGGCTCGGCCTGCTCTGACCCGGCCCCGCGCGCCCGGCATGTTCTGACATACTGCGGAGGTCCCGCCGACCTCCTAGACCAGGGTCGAAATTGAATATGCCTCACCAGCGTGCCGCCGTCCGTCCCCGGGCGCGCGGCACCGAGCGCTCCCTGGCGCGTCGCGCCGAACTCATCGCCATCGGGCGGAAGTTGTTCGCCGACACGTCCTACGACGCGCTGTCCATGGACGACATAGCCCGGCAGGCGCATGTCGCCAAGGGGCTGATCTACTACTACTTCCAGTCCAAGCGCGGCTACTACCTGGCGATCATCGAGGACTCCGTCGCCGACCTGGTCGCCTTCGCCGCGAGCGGCCTCGAACTGCCCGCCGTGGACCGCGTCCACCGCACCATCGACGGCTACCTGCGCTTCGCCGAGCACCACCAGGCCGCCTATCGCACCATCGTCAGCGGCGGGGTCGGCTTCGACACCGAGGTGCACGCCATCCGGGACAGGGTGCGCGAGGCGATCGTCACCACCATCGCCGAGGGGGCCTACGGCCGCAGCGCCATCGCCCCGGCCGCCCGTATGGGCCTGCTCTCCTGGGTGTGCAGCGTCGAGGGCGCCACCCTCGACTGGATCGCCCGCCCCGAACTCTCCCGCGACACCATGTGCGAGCTGCTGGTGAAGACCCTCGGCGGGGTCCTGCGCGCGATCGAGGAGCTGGACCCGTCCCACCCCGCGCCGCCGCCGGCCCGCCGCGGCGCCTGACGCCCCTCGCGCACGGCACGGACAGGGAGCGGAGGCTCGTGGTCCTCCGCTCCCCGGTCCGTGGAAGAAGCGTTCAGCGCCGTGCGCGCGGAGCCAGGGCCCCTCGTCAGCCGATGGCCCTGATCAGCTCACCGTTCGCCGTGTCGCCGCTCAGCTCCCAGAAGAAGGTGCCCCCGAGGCCCTGCTGGTTCTTGTACGTCATCTTCGTGGCGATGGTCGCCGGGGTGTCGTAACTCCACCAGTTGTTCCCGCACTTGGCGTAGGCCGTGCCGCCCACGGTGCCGGTCGCCGGGCACTTGGTGCGCAGCACCTTGTAGTCCTCGATGCCCTGCTCGTACGTCCCCGCCGCCGGGCCGGTCGCCGTGCCGCCCGGCGCCGCCTGGGTGACACCGGTCCAGCCGCGCCCGTAGAAGCCGATGCCGAGCAGCAGCTTGGACGCCGGGATGCCGAGGCCCTTGAGCTTGGCGATGGTGGCCGAGGTGGTGTAGTTCGCCTTCGGAATGCCCGCGTAGGAGGTCAGCGGGGAGTGCGGGGCCGTCGGGCCGGTGGCGTCCCAGGCGCCGAAGTAGTCGTACGTCATCGGGTTGTACCAGTTCACGGACGACGCCGCGCCCGCGTAGTCCGCCGCGTCGATCTTGCCGCCGCCGGTGGCGTCCGCGGTGATCGCCGCGGTGACCAGGGCGCCGGAGCCGAACTTCGAACGCAGGGCGGCCAGCACGTTCCGGAACGCCTCGCGCCCGCTGGTGTCACAGGTGTTGCCGCAGGCGTTCGGGTACTCCCAGTCGATGTCGATGCCGTCGAACAGCCCCGCCCACTTGGGGTTCTTCACCAGGTCGTAGCAGGACTGGGCGAAGGCGGCCGGGTTCTTCGCGGCCTCGCCGAAGCCGGCGGACCAGGTCCAGCCGCCGAAGGACCACAGGATCTTCAGGCCCGGGTGCTTCTTCTTCAGCTTCAGCAGCTGGTTGAAGTTGCCGCGCAGCGGCTGGTCCCAGGTGTCGGCGACGCCGTCGACGGACTCGGCGGCGGTGTAGGCGCGGTCGGTGGCGGCGTAGGAGTCGCCCATCGCGCACTTGCCGCCGGTGACGTTGCCGAAGGCGTAGTTGATGTGGGTCAGCCGGGCCGCCGAGCCCGAGGTCTCGATGTTCTTGACGTAGTACTTGCGGTCGTAGGTGCCCCACTCGGTGAAGTAGCCGACGACCTTCGAGCCGGCCTTGAGGTGGGCAGCGGCGGGCGCGGCCGCGGTCGCGGTGCCCGCGCCGGCCAGCAGCCCGGCGCCGAGGACGGCCGAACACGCGGCGGCGACGAGCGCCCGGAACCGGGTGCGGGGACGGTGGGGAGTGTGCATCCAGTGTCTCCTCGTGGGGGAGAGGGGAACGCGCGCCGATTGGCATGAACGCGGTAAAGCGTTGGTCATGCACAGTAGGAGGACTAGACCATTAGGTCAATGGTTCGGACCAATCCTGGGGCCCGAGAAGGCCCCCGCCGGCTTCCGGCTGGATTCCTGAAGTAAGCGGTCGTTAACTGGTGACGGGAGGTTGCCGATCGGGCATACTCACGGCACAGCCGCTGGTCAGCAGCTTCCGAGACCCGGGAGCGGGATGCCTTCGGCCGGATCCGAACGACCAGGCGGAGTCGCCCCCACCCAAGGCGCACGTCCGCCGATGTGCCCGAACAGGGAGGAGACCGACGCCATGTCCGACCGCGACCCGCAGCCGGTGGAGCGTCAACTGCCCACGGAAGAGGCGAGAGATCTGCTCGCGCTCGTCCGTGAGATCGCACAGCGCGAGATAGCGCCGAAGGCGGCCGAGGAGGAGGACGCCGGGCGCTTCCCGCGCGAGGTCTTCACCCTGCTCTCGGAATCGGGCCTGCTGGGCCTGCCGTACGACGCGGAGTACGGCGGCGGCGACCAGCCCTACGAGGTCTACCTCCAGGTGCTGGAGGAGCTGGCGGCGGCCCGCCTCACCGTGGGCCTCGGCGTCAGCGTGCACACGCTCGCCTCCTACGCCCTCGCCGCCCACGGCACCAAGCAGCAGCAGGTCGAGCACCTGCCCGCGATGCTCGGCGGTGGCCTGCTCGGCGCCTACTGCCTCTCCGAACCGTCCTCCGGCTCGGACGCGGCCTCCCTGCGCACCAGGGCCGTCCGGGACGGCGACGGCTGGGTGATCACCGGCACCAAGGCCTGGATCACGCACGGCGGCATCGCCGACTTCTACACCGTGATGGCCCGCACCGGCGAGGAGGGCCCGCGCGGGATCACCGCCTTCCTGGTGCCCGGCGACGCCGAGGGGCTGAGCGCGGCCGTGCCCGAGAAGAAGATGGGAATGAAGGGCAGCCCGACCGCCCAGATCCACTTCGACGGCGTGCGCGTCCCCGACGACCGGCGCATCGGCGAGGAGGGCCAGGGCTTCTCCATCGCGCTGGCCGCCCTCGACTCCGGGCGGCTCGGCATCGCGGCCTGCGCCATCGGGGTGGCCCAGGCGGCCCTGGACGAGGCGGTCGCCTACGCCACCCAGCGCCGGCAGTTCGGCCGGCCCATCGCCGACTTCCAGGGCCTGCGCTTCATGATCGCGGACATGGCGACGCAGATCGAGGCGGGCCGCGCGCTGTACCTCGCGGCCGCCCGGCTGCGGGACGCCGGCCTGCCGTTCGCCAAGCAGGCCGCCATGGCCAAGCTGCACTGCACCGACACGGCCATGAAGGTCACCACGGACGCCGTGCAGATCCTCGGCGGGTACGGCTACACCGCCGACTTCCCGGCCGAGCGCTACATGCGCGAGGCCAAGGTCCTGCAGATCGTCGAGGGCACCAACCAGATCCAGCGGATGGTCATCGCCCGTCACGTGGCGGGGCCGGAGGGTCGCTGAACTGCCCCCTGAGGACCGTCGGGGCCGCCAGCCTGATCCACTCCGGGTCGTGGCGGCCCGGAACGGTGCGGCCCCGGTCGGCCCAGGCGCGCATCAGCGCGCGGTAGATGGGCGGGTCCTGCGGGGTCGGCGGCGGAACCGATTCTGCCGGACGGGGCACGAAGACGCGGCGCTGACGCCCGATGGCCGAGTACGTGGGGGTCATACCAGGGGAAACGCGAGGACGCCTCCCAGGTCACCGCCCATCGCAATCGCGCGTGAGTTCACGGACGTCCGGCTCGGGCAACGCCCGGTTCCGCCGCGCCCGGATCACCGCTCCGGCGCTCCGTAGGGCGCACTGAACCCGCACCACGGCCGCGACGCGCGCCATGGTGCAGGGGTGGTCACAGCGGTGCGGTGGCTCAGGCGGCCCGGCGCATCGCCGGCACGCGCATCGGGCGCGAACCCGGGCCGCCGACGTGCGAGAAGGGCTGCGTCCGCCAGTTCAGACCCTGGGGGAGCGTCAGCAGAAGGGCGGTGTCCTGCTCCTGTGGAGCGACGGACTCGTCCGCGGGGCGTGCCTCGGCCGCCGCACGGCCCGTGCCCGCGCACACCGTGAGCCCGAACGGGTTCCACGGCGAGGCGCACAGCGCGTGCTCGGGCAGGACCTCCTCGTCCGCCAGCAGCGCGATCGGCTGCGCGCAGTCCGGGCAGATCACCCGGTACATCTCGAAGGTGTCGTAGGCGTCGAGTTCCTCGGGCTCGAGGGCCTCGGGTTCGACGCCCTCCGGCTCGGGCTCGACGCCCGGCTGCTGCCGCTTGGGCACGGAACGACCACGGCGATGGACACTCTGCATGGGTTTCTCCCCCTAAGGCTGGGCCGTGAAGGCGCTGCGGCCTCGACCACAGCAAGCACTTCCCGTCCCGTCTCGGCGGTAATCACGAGAACATCACGGAGCCCGTTCGAGCGCTGTGGCGTTCGTCACATGCCGTGCGCAGGTGCCCGGTGCGGTGGTTTTTGTGCCGAACGTGGTGTGACCTGCGTTGCCGAGCTATCCGAGGAGATCATCCGCACTGTAGGTTTTGGCGCCATGGAGGAGCTGGACCGTCAGATCGTGCAGCTGCTCGTCAAGGACGGGCGGATGAGCTACACCGACCTGGGCAGGGCCACGGGCCTGTCCACGTCGGCCGTGCACCAGCGGGTGCGCCGGCTCGAACAGCGTGGCGTCATCCGCGGGTACGCCGCGGTCGTCGACCCCGAGGCCGTCGGGCTGCCGCTGACCGCCTTCATCTCGGTGAAACCGTTCGACCCCAGCGCCCCCGACGACATCGCGGACCGTCTCGCCGGCGTCCCCGAGATCGAGGCCTGCCACAGCGTCGCCGGGGACGAGAACTACATCCTCAAGGTGCGCGTCGCCACCCCGCACGAGCTGGAGGAACTGCTCGCCAGGCTGCGCAGCCTGGCCGGAGTGTCGACCCGGACGACGGTGGTCCTGTCGACGCCTTACGAGGCCCGCCCGCCGCGGATCTGAACCCTCGGCGGCACCGGCGCCCCAGGTGCGTCCGCGCCCCCGTGGCGAGAGAGACTGTCGGCCATGAGTGAGCGCACTGCCGAGCCCCCCCAGACCGTCCTCCTGCGCCGCGGTGAGGTCCACAGCCCCGCCGACCCCTTCGCGACGGCGATGGTCGTCGAGGCGGGGCAGGTCGCCTGGGTCGGCTCCGAGGGCGCCGCCGACGCCTTCGCCGACGGCGTGGACGAGGTGGTCGACCTCGACGGCGCCCTGGTGACCCCCGCCTTCACCGACGCCCATGTGCACACGACCGCCACCGGTCTCGCCCTGACCGGCCTGGACCTGTCCGGCGCGCCCTCGCTGGAGGCGGCCCTGGCCCTCGTCCGGGACTTCGCCGCCGCCCGCCCGGGCGACCGCGTCCTGCTGGGCCACGGCTGGGACGCCGCCCGCTGGCCCGGCGGCCGCCCGCCGACCCGCGCCGAGCTGGACGACGCCACCGGCGGCCGCCCGCTGTACCTGTCCCGCATCGACGTGCACTCGGCGGTCGTCACCACCGCGCTGCTGGACCTGGTGCCCGGCCTGCGGCCCGTGGACGGCCCGCTGACCGCCGACGACCATCACGCCGTACGGGAAGCCGCCCTCGCCGCCCTCACGCCCGCGCAGCGCGCCGAGGCCCAGCGCACGGCCCTCGCCCACGCGGCCTCCCTCGGCATCGGCACCGTGCACGAGTGCGGCGGCCCGCGGATCTCCTCCGAGGACGACTTCACGGGCCTGCTCGCGCTCGCCGCCGAGGTGCCCGGGCCCCGCGTCGTCGGCTACTGGGCCGAGCAGGACGTCCACAAGGCCCGCGAACTCGGCGCGCTCGGCGCCGCCGGCGACCTCTTCGTCGACGGCGCCCTCGGCTCGCACACCGCCTGCCTGCACGAGCCGTACGCCGACAGCGGCCACTTGGGCACCGCCTACCTGGACGCCGACGCCGTCGCCGCCCATGTCGTCGCCTGCACCGAGGCGGGCCTCCAGGCGGGCTTCCACGCCATCGGAGACGCCGCGGTGACCACGGTCGTGGAGGGCGTGCGCGCGGCCGCCGAGAAGACCGGCCTCGCCCGCGTACGGGCCGCCCGGCACCGCGTCGAGCACGCCGAGATGCTCACCCCCGAGACCGTGGCCGCCTTCGCCGAGCTGGGCCTGATCGCCTCCGTCCAGCCCGCCTTCGACGCGCTGTGGGGCGGCGAGGACGGCATGTACGCCCGGCGGCTCGGCGCCGAACGGGCCCGCGCCCTGAACCCCTTCGCGGCCCTGCTGCGGGCCGGTGTGCCCCTCGCCTTCGGCTCCGACAGCCCGGTCACGCCGCTCGACCCCTGGGGCACGGTCCGCGCCGCCGCCTTCCACCACACCCCCGAGCACCGCGTCTCCGTCCGGGCCGCCTTCACCGCCCACACGCGCGGCGGCTGGCGGGCCGTCGGCCGCGACGACGCGGGCGTCCTGGTGCCCGGCGCCCCCGCCGACTACGCCGTCTGGCGCACCGGCGACCTGATCGTCCAGGCTCCCGACGACCGGGTGGCCCGCTGGTCGACCGACCCGCGCTCCGGCACCCCCGGCCTGCCCGACCTCACCCCGGGCAGCGACCTGCCGGTCTGCCTGCGCACGGTCGTGGGCGGACGGACGGTGTTCGTACGGCCGGGCGAGTGATCTCCCGGGGTGGCGCGGGGGCGATCATCGCCCGCCGCCGCGTCGCCCGACCTGCGCATCCTCCGCGCTCACCGTGAGGGTGCGGCCGTCCGTGCAGGTCAGAGGGGTGTTGACAGTCGACGGCCGGGGGCCGGTAGGTTCGGCCGCGTCCACCACCGGACGCCCGACCGGGGAGTGTTCGCAACTCGTCGCAGCGCCGCTGGGTCAGGGACGGTGTGCCGCACCGGGGCACCGTCACTGGGAGCCAGGCTCAGCGCCCGCGCCGGCGAGGGGACCCTCCAGCCGGTCGGCCAGGTGTGACCCGGGTGGGGCCCGGGTGCTCAGTAGACAACGGCTTTCGGACGATCCGCAGCCAGCGGGTCCCAGGTCGGCCCGAAGGGCGCCGGGCCCCCATCCGTCGCGGACGAAGGTGCCGAAAAGCGCGTTCTTACCCCACTCTTGTGGAATAGACACCACCGTACGAACGTGCTGTCACATCAGACCAGGCCGCGGCCACTAAGGTGGACGCCTGCGGTACGACATGAAGGGGCAGCAGTGAACGACGGCGACGGGACCCTCGCGGCCAGGGCCCAGGGGAGGCAGTTCGGTCCGCTCGGCACGACCTTGGTGATCATCCCGACCTACAACGAGGCGGAGAACATCAAGACCATCGTCGGCCGGGTCCGCAGGGCCGTCCCCGAGGCACACGTCCTGGTGGCGGACGACAACAGCCCCGACGGCACCGGCAAGCTCGCGGACGAGCTGGCCGCCGAGGACGACCACGTCCAGGTGCTGCACCGCAAGGGCAAGGAGGGCCTGGGCGCCGCCTACCTGGCGGGCTTCCGCTGGGGCATGGAGCGCGGCTACGGCGTGCTGGTCGAGATGGACGCCGACGGCTCCCACCAGCCCGAGGAGCTGCCCCGGCTGCTCACCGCCCTCAAGGGCGCCGACCTGGTGCTCGGCTCCCGCTGGGTGCCCGGCGGCCGCGTGGTCAACTGGCCCAAGTCCCGCGAGTTCATCTCCCGCGGCGGCAGCCTCTACTCCCGGTTGGCGTTGGACCTGCCGCTGCGCGACATCACCGGCGGCTACCGCGCCTTCCGCCGCGAGACCCTGGAGGGGCTGGGCCTGGACGAGGTGGCCTCGCAGGGCTACTGCTTCCAGGTCGACCTGGCCCGCCGCGCGGTCAGGGCCGGCTACCACGTGGTCGAGGTTCCCATCACCTTCGTCGAGCGCGAGCTGGGCGACTCCAAGATGAGCCGCGACATCCTGGTCGAGGCGCTGTGGCGCGTCACCGCCTGGGGCGCCACGGACCGCCTCGGCAAGCTGAAGGGGAAGGGCGGCAGGGGCAAGGCCTGAGCCGGGGGTCCGTCCGCGTCGCTCGCGGGTGGGGCGGCCCCTTGTGCCGTGCTGAGGGGGGTCCAGGCACACTGGGAACATGACGACTGGCGCTCCCACCTCCGCGACCACCGCTCGGCCCCGGCGTTCCCGGCTGCGCAGGTACCTGCCGCTCGGGGTCGCCGCGTGGCTGGTGCTGGAGATCTGGTTGCTGACGCAGGTCGCGGGCGCCGCAGGCGGCCCCACGGTGTTCCTGCTCCTGGTGGCGGGCGTCGTCGCCGGCTCCGTGGTCATCAAGCGGGCCGGGCGCCGCGCCTTCCGGAACCTGAACGAGGCGCTCCAGCGCGGGGGTTCCCCGGCCCGTGGCGGCGGCAACGGGCTGATGATGCTCGGCGGTCTGCTGCTGATCCTCCCGGGCCTGATCTCCGACGCCGCCGGACTGCTCCTGCTGCTTCCGCCGGTGCAGAAGGCCGTCGGCCGCGCCACCGAGAGCGCCCTGGAGCGACGGCTGCGCAGGTCCGCCCCCGGGACCCTGGGCGACGCCTTCCAGCAGGCCCGCATCCACCGCCCCGACGGCAAGGTGGTCCAGGGCGAGGTCGTCCGGGACGAGCGCCCCGAGCCGGGACAGCAGCGGCCGCCGCTCACCCGCTAGCTTCGCCGCGCGCGGCGACTCTCCCTCACCCGGGACAGCGAAAACCGCGGGCGCCGTACGTGAGATTCACGTACGGCGCCCGCGGCTTCTCGCGTGCGTCGCCTCGCGGCTTCCCGCTAGGCGGACTTGCGGCTGTCCCGGGGATGAACGGCGATGTTCATCGCCCCCGAGCGCAGAACCGCCAGACGCTCCTCGAGGACCTCTTCGAGCTCCTCACGGGTGCGCCGCTCCATCAGCATGTCCCAGTGGGTACGCGCGGGCTTGGCCTTCTTCTCTTCCGGGCCGTCGCCGTCCACCAGAAGTGCCTGGGCCCCGCAGACCTTGCACTCCCACTCCGGCGGGATCTCCGCCTCGACCGAGAAGGGCATCTCGAAGCGGTGCCCCTTCTCGCATGCGTACTCCACGGCCTGGCGCGGAGCCAGGTCGATACCGCGGTCCGTCTCGTAGCTGGTCACTACGAGGCGCGTACCGCGAAGAGCTCGCTCACTCATGAATCGTGCCTCCCGGGCTTGTCGCCCACAGGACAGGTGTCGCTGTCGTCGTCATCCGGTCAACGTCCGGTCGGCGGTAAAGATTCCCGTTCCGTGTCCCGTTCCGGGTCATGCGTCGCCGTCGTAGCCGCCCCTTGTTCTACCCACAGGCGCCCGGTTTGTCACATCTGATAGCAGATGTCACCCAGCGTTTCGGCATCTTTGACGCGCAGTAACGGTCCGCCTGGCAGGCCAAACGCGTACACTACCGCCCTTTGGTGTTGAGTGCTAAATCAGCCCTAGATCTTTTCCGGAACCGGGTTCCCCGCTTCGCCGATCGCCCGCCGCACCGGAACCCGTGCGAGCAGGGCGAAGCCCACGACGAAGAAGGCGACCAGCGAGACGATCGCCGACCGATAGCTTCCGGTCAGCTGATAGGTCACACCGAACAGCAGCGGGCCGAGCCAGCTCATCCCGCGGTCGCTCATCTCGTAGGCCGAGAAGTACTCGGCCTCCTTGCCCGGCGGCACCAGATGGGAGAACAGCGACCGGGACAGTGCCTGGCTGCCGCCGAGGACCAGGCCGATCCCGCCGGCCAGCACGAAGAACCCCACCGGAACCCGGGCGGGCAGGAAGTAGCCGGCGCCCAGCGTGAGCGTCCAGGCCACCAGTGAGCCGAGGATCGTCCGCTTCGCCCCGTACGTCCGCGCCAGCCGCCCCATCGCCAGCGCCCCCGCCACCGCCAGCACCTGCACCAGCAGCACCGCCACGATCAGCGTCGACTGGCCGAGCCGCAACTCCTCGGAGCCGTAGACCGAGGCCTGGGAGATCACGGTCTGGATGCCGTCGTTGTAGATGAGATACGCCAGCAGGAAGGCGAGCGTGAGCGGATGCCGGCGCATGTCCCGGACGGTGGCCCCGAGCTGCCGCAGCCCGGGGGCGGTGGCGTCCGCGGCGCCGGCCCCGCGCGCGTGCCGGTCGCGCAGCCGGCGCAGCGGCACGAGCGTGAAGGCGCCCCACCACAGCCCGGCCGAGGCGAGGCAGACCCGGACCGCGGCGGTCTCGCTCAGCCCGAAGGAGTCGTGCGCCGTGTACAGAACGAGATCGGCCACCAGGACCAGGGAGCCCGCCGCGTAGCCGAAGGCCCAGCCGCGCGAGGAGACCGCGTCGCGCTCCTCGGGCGGGGCGATCTGGGGCAGGTAGGAGTTGTAGAGCATCATCGCGACGGACTGTGCCGCGTTGGCCACGACGAGCAGCACCCCGCCCAGCAGGTACCGGTCGCCGTCCAGGAAGAACATGCCCGTCGTCGCGGCCGCCCCGGTGTACGCCGCCGCCCCGAGCAGCGGCTTCTTGCGGCCGTCACGGTCGGCGGCGCTGCCCACCAGGGGCATGACCAGCACCGCGACGATCACCGACAGGGACACCGAGTAGGCGAAGAAGGAGCCCGCCCGCACCGGGACGCCCAGGGGATGCACATAGCCGTCGGCGTCCGCCGCGTGCTCGGCCACCGAGGTGAGGTAGGGGCCGAGGAACACGGTCAGCACGCTCGTCGAATAGACCGAGCACGCCCAGTCGTAGAAGTACCAGCCGCGCTGCTCGCGCCGCAGTCCCGCGGCCTCGTCGGCCGTCCCCGCCCGCACGGTGTCGGTGCCCACCCGTGCCCTCGCTTCCCCGCAGAAGTGCCGTGCGAAGGAGCGGGGCCGGACGCGAAGGGCCCTCAGACCCAGACGCCGCGGTCCTCCATGACCTTGCGCAACGTGTCGATGTGATCGGTCATGATGCCATCGACGCCCAGGTCCAGCAGCCGGTGCATCCGCTCCGGCTCGTTGACGGTCCACACGTGCACCTGCAGCCCGCGCGCGTGGGCGGCGCGGACGAACCGGTGGTCGACCACGGGCACGCCCGACTGGGCCTCGGGCACCTGCGCCGCGACCGCCGACCGGCGCACCGCGGCCGGCAGCCCCCAGGAGCGCAGCCGCAGGCCGAGCACCCCGCGCGTGCCGAACGAGGTCGCCAGCCGCGGCCCGGCCAGCCGCTGTGCCCGCAGCACCCGCGCCTCGGAGAAGGAGCCCACGCACACCCGGTCCCAGGCGCCCGCGCGTTCGATCAGCTCCAGCAGGGGGCGCAGGGCCGGCTCCGCCTTGACGTCCACGTTCCAGCGGACCTCGGGAAAGGTCTCCAGCAGCTCCTCGAAGAGCGGCACCGGCTCGCTGCCGCCCACGCGCGCGTGCCGCACGTCCGCCCATGGCAGGTCGGCGATCCGGCCGGCCCCGTCGGTGACCCGGTCCAGGGTCGCGTCGTGGAAGGCGACGAGCCTGCCGTCCGCCGTGGCGTGCACATCGGTCTCCATGTACCGATAGCCGAGGTCCACCGCGCGCCGGAACTGCGCCACGGTGTTCTCCAGCCCGTCGGCGGCCCCGCCGCGGTGGGCGAAGGCGATCGGGCCGGGGTGCTCCAGGTACGGGTGGCGCAGGGGCGGCGTCAAGGTGGTCACGGACGCAGTATCGCGCGCCCGGGTGTCCCCGCGGCAACGACGGTGCTCCCCTCCGCTGCCGGCGGGGTGGCGAACGTGCGCAGGAAGAGCTGGGCCAGCGGGCCGATGGACAGCGCGTAGAGCAGCGTGCCGACGCCGATGGTGCCACCGAGGGCGAAGCCGGTGATCACCACCGCGAGCTCGACGGCCGTCCGCATCAGCCGGATCGAACGGCCGGTGCGCCGGTGCAGCCCCGTCATCAGCCCGTCGCGCGGCCCCGGACCGAAGCTCGCCGCGATGTACAGCCCGGTCGCCGCACCGTTCAGCACGATGCCCGCCACCAGCACCGGGATCCGTACGGCGAGGCTGTGCGCGTCCGGGACCAGGGCCAGGGTGCCGTCCATGGCGAGACCGACGACGAAGACGTTGGAGACCGTGCCGAGCCCCGGCCGCTGGCGCAACGGGATCCACAGCAGCAGCACCAGCGCCCCCACGACGATCGACACCACGCCGATGGACGCCCCGGTGAGCTTCGCGAGCCCCTGGTGCAGCACGTTCCAGGGCTCCAGCCCCAGATCCGCCTCCACGAGAAGCGCCGAGCTCGCGCCGAAGAGCGCGAGCCCGGAGTACAGCTGGATCAACCGTCTTGCAAGATGGCCACGAGTGGACACGAAGATTCCCCCCTGGGTGGTGGCGGTGGCCTGACGCATGACACTCTGTGGCTTGGGATGGAAGGCCATCCATGGCCAATTCGGGGAAGGTGGACTGATCGTCATGGCGCAATGGACCTCGGCCGTGGGGGCCGCGCAGCTCGCCCGGCTGCTCACCTCCCAGCAGGACCGCCCGGCGCCGGGCACGCGCCGTCCGCCCGCCTACCGCGCCCTCGCCGACGGCATCCGGCTGCTGGTGCTGGAAGGCAGGGTTCCGGTGGCCGCACGTCTGCCCGCGGAACGGGAACTGGCCCTCGGCCTGTCCGTCAGCCGCACGACGGTCGCCGCCGCCTACGAGGCGCTGCGTGCCGAGGGCTTCCTGGAGTCCCGGCGCGGCGCCGGCAGCTGGACCGCCGTACCGGCGGGCAACCCGCTGCCCGCCCGGGGCCTGGAACCGCTGCCCCCGGAGGCCCTCGGCTCGGTGATCGACCTGGGCTGCGCCTCGCTCCCGGCCCCGGAGCCGTGGCTGACCCGGGCCGTGCAGGGCGCGCTGGAGGAGCTGCCTCCTTACGCCCACACGCACGGCGACTACCCGGCGGGCCTGCCCGCCCTGCGCTCGATGATCGCCGAGCGCTACACCGCGCGCGGGATCCCCACCATGCCCGAGCAGATCATGGTCACGACCGGCGCGATGGGTGCCATCGACGCGATCTGCCACCTCTTCGCGGGCCGCGGTGAGCGCATCGCCGTCGAGTCGCCGTCCTACGCCAACATCCTGCAGCTGATGCGGGAGGCGGGCGCGCGGCTCGTGCCGGTCGCGATGGCCGAGGGACTGACCGGCTGGGACCTCGACCGCTGGCGCCAGGTCCTGCGCGAGGCGGCGCCCCGGCTCGCGTACGTCGTCGCCGACTTCCACAACCCGACCGGCGCGCTCGCCGACGACGACCAGCGGCGCCGGCTGGTCGACGCGGCCCGCTCGGCCGGCACCGTGCTGGTCGCCGACGAGACCATGTCCGAGCTGTGGCTCGACGAGTCCCTCGGGGACGCCGGCATGCCCCGTCCGGTCTGCGGCTTCGACCCGGCCGGATCCGCCGTCATCACGGTCGGCTCGGCCAGCAAGGCGTTCTGGGCGGGCATGCGCATCGGCTGGGTGCGGGCGGCACCGGACATCATCCGCAGCCTGGTCGCCGCGCGCGCGTACGCCGATCTCGGAACGCCGGTCCTGGAGCAGCTGGCGGTGAACTGGCTGTTCAGCACCGGTGGCTGGGAACAGGCCGTGGAGCTGCGGCGGCGGCAGGCCCGGGAGAACCGTGACGCCCTGGTGGCCGCGGTACGCCGGGAACTGCCCGACTGGGAGTTCGAGGTGCCCCAGGGCGGCCTGACCCTGTGGGTCCGCGCGGGCGGCCTTTCGGGCTCTCGGCTGGCCGAGGCGGGCGAACGCGTCGGCCTGCGCGTCCCCTCCGGACCCCGCTTCGGCGTCGACGGCGCCTTCGAGGGGTATGTGCGTCTGCCCTTCACGGTGTCGGGCGCGGTCGCGGAGGAGGCGGCGTCCCGCCTCGCGGCAGCGGCGCGCCTGGTCGCGACGGGAGCGACGGGGGGCACGGAGGCACCGCGCACGTTCGTGGCGTAGCGGCGCCACGGGTGGGCTCGTGGGCGCCTCAGGGGTACAGGGGCCGTGGGGCGGCCCGGGTGGGCGCGGCGGCACACGCGCGCGGGGGAGCGGCGCCGGCCCCGGCGGGCCCGGCACCGGGTGCCTACGAGCGCTCGGCGGCAACCGCCTCCGCGGCGTGCGGCGCCGTCTCGACCGCCTCGACGTCGACCGCCTCCACCGGCGTCGTCCGCGCCGGCAGCAACGCCAGCACCGCCTCCCGGTCGCCCTCGCTCGTCGCGTCGTCGTAGGGATCCGGAGTGCATGGCACCTGAAGGCGGTGCACGGGTCCGGACCCCAGCCGCGCGTAGCCGCGCCCGGCCGGCACCTGGGCCGGCGGCGTCGTGTGCGGCGGCATCCCCAGTACGGCCTCCACCTGTTCGGGCGCCGCCGGCCCCAGCACAACCCGCGCGCGCGTGTGCTGCCGCACCGCCTCGCACAGCACCTCCGCACTGTCGAACTGCTCCGCCACCACGACGGTCACGTTCGCCGCGCGCCCGTGCCGCAGCGGCATCTGCAGCAGCACCTGCGGGTCCTTGCGGTGCTCGGCCTCGGCGAGGTGCGTGAAGACGGTCGGCCGGTCCAGGAGGAGCCACAGCGGGCGCCGGGTGTCGTCGGGCGGCGGGTCGCCCGCCTGCCGGGCCCGGTTGACGGCGATGAGCCGCCGCTCGGTCTCCTGGGCGGCCCACTCCAGGCTGGCCAGGGCCCCGGCCGGCGCGCACTCCACCGCCAGCACGCCGTCCCGGCCGGTCAGGCACGCGTACTCGCCGGTGCCGCCGCCGTCGACGATGAGGACGTCACCGTGCTGCAGCGCCTGCAGGGCGATCGAGCGCAGCAGGGTCGAGGTGCCGCTGCCGGGATGGCCCATGGCCAGCAGATGCGGCTCGGTCGAGCGCATGCCGGTGCGCCACACGACCGGCGGGACGTCACGCCGGTCCTCCCCGTAGGACAGCGGCAGCGTGCGCTGCACCTCGGTGGGGTCGGTGAAGCCGAGGACCGTCTCGCCCGGCGCGGTGACGAAGCGCTGGGCGGCGATGTCCGTGGGCAGCGGGGCGAGGGCGGTGACCGTGAGCCGGTTGCCGCTCTCGTCCCACTCGAAGTGGTACTCACGGCCCCGCCCGGCCTTGGCGGTGAGCAGCTGCTCGATCCGCGCGCGGGCCGCGCTCTCGCCGTCCGGGAAGTGCGCGGGGTAGCGGATCACGAGGTGCCCGACGCGCCCGGCGTCGTCGAACCCGTGTTCCTCGATCGCCTTGTCCCACTCCCCGCCGTGGGCGTACAGCGGTGCCGGGTCCTCGGGGACGGAGAAGTACGGCACCAGTGCCTCGTACAGCGCCCGGAGCCGCTCGGTCTGCGACGCGTCCGGCCCCTCGGGCTCCGGTGGCGTGCGGTCGCGGCCCTGCCAGGCGGCCGCCGCCATCAGGGCGATGGCGGCGAGCAGCGGCCCGTACGGCATCAGCGCCACGACCAGGACCACGGAGGCCGCCAGGAACAGCAGCGGCCCGCGCTTGTCCTTGGGTGTCTCGGCCCACCTGCGCCGCCCGGCCGAGGCCAGCCGGCGCAGCCCGCGCGAGATGGTGATCAGCGGGTGGAGGACGTCGGTGGCGCTGTCGGCCGCCGTCCGGGCCAGCTCCCGGCTCCGGGCGATCTGTGCCCGGGCGATCTGCGCGCTGTCCTTGCTCAGAATGCGGGGAAGAGGGCGCCGGGCCACTGCTGTCTCCTGACGGTGCGTACGGGCGGGAGGTGGGGCGTCAGAATTTGATGCCGCCGAGGAGGCTCGCCAGACTCTCGCCGCCGGCCTTGATGCTCGGTGCGATGGCGGTGCTCGCCAGGTAGAAGCCGAACAGGGCGGAGACGCACGCGTGCGAGCCCTTGAGCCCGTCCTTGCGGAAGAAGAGGAAGACGATGATGCCGAGCAGGACCACGCCTGACATGGAGAGGATCATTTGGGGTCTCCTGGTGTCGAGAGGGGACAGTCACCATGAGTACTTCCAGAATCACAGGATGTGTCTATACGATAAAAGGTGCAACTGGGTGAATTCCGGTGCTTTTCACCCTCGCGATGGAGTCGCCGGTAGGCCGGTTGAGCAGGGCGCTTGCGTCCGGCGCGGTCTGCAGTGATCTTTACCTCGGGCACTTCGGGTCATGTGAGGCGCGAGCCAGTACCCTTGCGATTCACCTGAACGGTTGTAATGAGAGGCGGTCCGGCCGATGAGCGAAGCCCTCGACCCCGAGGTCGTGGAGCTGGCGACCAAGATCTTCGATCTGGCCCGGCAGGGGCAGACCGAGGCGCTGGTGGCGTACGTCGACGCGGGCGTTCCGGCCGACCTCACCAACGACCGCGGTGACAGTCTGGTGATGCTCGCCGCGTACCACGGCCACGCCGACGCGGTGCGCGCCCTGCTCGCCCGGGGCGCGGACGCGGACCGGATCAACGACCGGGGTCAGACCCCGATCGCCGGGGCCGTCTTCAAGGGCGAGACGGACGTGATCAAGGCCCTCCTGGAAGGCGGCGCCGACCCGGCCGCGGGCACCCCCTCGGCCGTCGACACCGCACGCATGTTCGGCCGGACCGCACTTCTGGAACTGTTCGACGCACACTGATACGCATGTCCTGATCAGCTACGACACGGAAAACGGGGGAGGCGGTACGGGGCCGCCGGAAATACGGTCGCGGCAGCACAAACCGCGGGTCATCATGACGTCGTGATTCACGGACGCGATGGCTGGGCAGGTGTTGCCGCACCGCGCGGGCCGTGATGCGGTCCGCATGGGCCACCGACGAGAGGCAGAGAGAGATGGTCTACAGCAAGCAAGAGACGGCGGGCGCTCCGACGTTGTGTCACGCGGCCAGGTAGTGCGTGTTTCCCGGTTGCGTCGACGCTTGATGTGAGGCTGTTTCCCATGTTCGATCCGGTCATAGCGCCCAGCGGTACGCTGCTCGGCCTGCTCCAGCGCGGCCGCGGCGACGGCACGCTGCACGCCCTCACCGCCCCACGCGCGGAAGCGCTCGCGGCGCTGAACCACTGTGTGCTGCGCGACCCTCGCCACGACTGGCAGGTGGAGAACCGCTCCCTGTACTACGCCCGGCTCTACCTCGACCTGAACGGCGAGCTGGACGCCGTGGAGGCGCACCTGTTCTCCCCGGAGGACGTCCTCGACGACGACGAGTCCCGTACCGGCCTCGCCCTGGCCGTCCTCGGGCACCTCGCCTCCTACGGCAGGCGCGACGCACTCGCCCTGCTGCGCAGGTACGCCGCGCACGGCGCCAACTGGGCCTGGGCCCTGGACGAGCTGGCCCTGCGGGACGACGACGCGGGTCTGCGCGCCCTCGCCGCCCCCGTCCTGGCCCGCTTCCCGGCCGACCCGGAGGGCGAGGCCGAACTGGCCGCCGCCGTACGCGACGCCTTCGAGCCACGGCCCTGGCGGCTGTGGGCCGAGGATTCCCGGGAGTCGATCGCCACGCGCGTGCGTGCCGCCCAGGAGACCGGCTGTTTCGACCGCTGGCAGCGCCAGATGCGGCCCACCGGGCCACGCCCCGGCTGGAGCGTGGGAGCCGTACTGGAGTGGGCTCAGCAGGGCGTGGAGCGCGGCGCCGTGCTCCATGTGCCGGCCGCCCGCTGTCTGGCCGCCGTGGCCGGCCCCGAGGACCGGCCGGAGATCCTCCAGGCCGCCCGGCACGGCACCGAGGGCGCCCGCTGCGCGGCGCTGCGCTATCTCGCCGACTGCAACGACCCCGACGCCCTGGCCCTGATCGAGGCCGCGGTCGCCGACGGACCGGCGGTCGTCGTGGAGGCCGCCGTCGACGCCTTCGAACGGATGCGCAGTATTGCCGCCATCGATCACGCGCGCGGCTGGGCCCAGCGGCCCGACGCGCTCGGCGCCGCCGCCGGCCGCGTGCTCGCCTGCAGGGGCGGCGCCCAGGACAGCGACCTGGTCCTCGGCGCCCTGCGCGAGGCCGTGCGTGGGGAGGGCCCGGACGCGCCCACCCTCTGGAGCCTCGTCGACGGGGCCGGCCGCCTGGGCATCGCCTGCGCCGCCCCCGTCCTGCGCCACGTCTACCGCGAGACGGCCTCCTCCCATCTGCGCGGCCGTGCCGCCCGCGCCCTGGCCGCCACCGACCCCTCCTTCGCCACCGGCTTCGCCGTCGAGTGCCTGTGGGACTGCGAGGAGACCACCCGCGAACTGGCGGCCCGGCACGCCGAGACCGGTGACGCCCGGGTCGTGGAACGGCTCCGCCGCCTCGCCGCGGATCCGGCCGAGGAGGACGAGGTACAGACGGCGGTCCGCAGCCGCTTCGGGCCGGACGCGCAGTCCCTGTGACCCGACAGGGCGCACCTGTGGCGGGCGGGGGACCGCCCCGGGGTGAGCCCGGAGTGACCAGGAGGCCCGCCCGGCGTGGCGGCGGCCCGAACCGCCCGTATGCGCATCGTCATGGTGACCGGATCGCCTCCCCGGCATGAACGGCGTCGTCCACTGCGCGCTGCAGACCGCCCGCGCCGAGACCGAGGTCCTCGCGCCACCGCGACCCGCCGCACGAGCCCTTCCCGTTGGCCGGCGACAGGCGAACTGCGGCCCCGGGGCTCAGCGGCGCCGTACCGCCACGAACCGCACCGGGGTGCCAGGAACGGCCTGCGCGGCCGCCGGGAGGTCGACGGCCCGGACGACGGCGATCACCGGGTAGCCCCCGGTGGTGGGATGGTCGGCGAGGAAGACCACGGGGCGGCCGTCCGGCGGCACCTGGACCGCGCCGAGCACCATGCCCTCGCTGGGGAGTTCGCCGGTCCGGGCCCGTTCCAGAGCGGGGCCCTCGGTGCGCAGCCCGATGCGATTGCTCGCCGAGGACACCCGGTACGCGTGCGTGGTGAGGTCCTGCACCGCGCGCGCGGTGAACCAGTCGTCGCGCGGTCCCAGGGTCACCCGGAGCACGAGTTCGGCCGGCGGGCGCGGCTGCGGGGCGGCGTCCACGCGCGCGGGAGGGCCCGCCGGCGTGCCGAGCGGCAGGACCGCGCCGTCCGTGAGGGGCGGCGGGCCGAGGCCGGACAGCAGGTCCGTCGACCGGCTGCCGAGGACCGGCTCCACGGCGATCCCGCCGGAGACGGCCACATAGGCGCGGACGCCGGCGACGGCCGCCCCCACCTCCAGCAGTGCACCGGCGGGTACGACCACGGGGGCGCCCCAGGGCACCGGGCGGCCGTCCACCGTGACCGGGCAGGGCGCGCCGCCGACCGCGACGGTCACCGTCGAACGCGGCCGCAGCGCGCAGCCGTTGAGCGTGGTCTCCAGCACGGCCGCGTCCGGCGCGTTGCCGGCCAGCCGGTTGACCAGGGCCGCCGCATGCGGGTCGAGCGCCCCCGAGCGGGGCACACCGAGGTGCGCGTACCCGGGCCGACCGCGGTCCTGCACGGTGGTCAGCGCCCCGGCCCGCACGACGACGAGCGCACGGTCGCTCATGCGGCCTCCCGCCGTACGAGGCGCGGGCGCGCGCGGCGGCGGCCGCCGCGGGCCGGAGCCGGCTGCCGGGGGCCGGTCATGCGTCCCCCACCGGTACGAAGCGCACGCGCGTGCCCGGCGACAGCAGCGCGGCCGGTACGCGCGCGTGGTCCCACAGCACGGCCGGCGTCGTCCCGATCAGCTGCCAGCCGCCCGGCGAGGAGCGCGGGTACACGCCCGTGTACGGCCCCGCCAGCGCGACGGAACCGGCCGGGACCGCCGTGCGCGGGGTGGCGCGGCGCGGCACGTCGTAGCGGGCGGGCAGCCCCGTGAGGTAGCCGAAGCCGGGCGCGAACCCGCAGAAGGCCACCGTGAATTCGGTCTCCGCGTGGATCCGGGCCACTTCGCGCGCGGAGACGTTCCAGTGGGCGGCGACCTCGGCGAGGTCCGGGCCGTCGTACCGCACGGGAAGTTCGACCAGCTCCCGCGCGTGCGTGGGAGCGGCCGGCACGTCCGAGGCGGTCAGTTCGGACGCCCAGCGGGCCGGGTCGTCGAGGCCGTCCAGCAGGACCGTGCGGGCCGCCGGAACGATCTCCCGGACGGTCAGCGAGCCCTCCGCGCGGCGCCGCAGCAGCTCCGCGTGCAGGGCCTGCGCCTCCACGCCCGAGGCGACCTCCACCAGCAGCGCGTCGTCGCCGACGGGGAGCGCCCTCATGCGAAGGCCTCGACCCGCACGCCCGCCGCCACCAGCCGCTCGCGCACCCGGCGTGCCAGCTCCACGGCACCCGGCGTGTCACCGTGCAGGCACAGCGAGCGGGCGCGCACCCGGATCCTCGCGCCGGAGTGGGAGGTGACCGCGCCGGAGCGCGCGAGGCCCAGCGAGCGCTCCACGACGGCGGCCGGGTCGGTCACCACGGCGCCGTCCCGGCCGCGCGGCACCAGCGTGCCCTCGTCGGTGTAGGCGCGGTCCGCGAACGCCTCCGTGACGGCCGGCAGGCCCGCCTTCGCGGCCAGCTCCAGCAGGCGCGACCCGGGCAGGCCCAGCACCGGCAGCGAGGAGTCGGCCAGCAGCACGCCGTCGACCACCGCGCGGGCCTGCTCCTCGTCGTGCACCACCCGGTTGTAGAGCGCGCCGTGCGGCTTGACGTACGCCACGCGCGCGCCGGCCGCCCGGGCGAACACCTCCAGGGCGCCGATCTGGTAGGCGACCTCGGCCGCCAGTTCGTCGGGCGGTACGTCCATCGCGCGCCGCCCGAACCCGGCGAGGTCCCGGTAGGACACCTGCGCGCCGATCGTCACCCCGCGTGCGGCGGCCAGCTCGCACACCCGGCGCATGGTGGCCGCGTCCCCGGCGTGGAACCCGCAGGCCACATTGGCGCTGGTGACGACGGACAGCAGCTCTTCGTCGTCGGTCAGCCGCCAGCGGCCGAAGCCCTCGCCGAGGTCGGCGTTCAGATCGATCGCGGTCATGGTGGTTTCCGTGTCTCCGGTCCTGTGCGGTGGGTTGCGGGTGGTCGGCGTCAGTCGACGCCGACCACGCGGTACTGCTCGTCGCGGGCGTCGGTCAGGAACATCTGGCCCGGTGCGTGCGTGATCGCGAACGGTGGCCGCGAGGCCATCACGGCCGCCTGCGGGGTCACCCCGCACGCCCAGAACACCGGGATGTCGTCGGGCGCGGCGGCCACCGGGTCGCCGAAGTCGGGCCGGCCGAGGTCCTCGATGCCGAGGGCCCCGGGGTCGCCGCAGTGCACCGGGCCCCCGTGCACGGCCGGCAGCAGGCCGCTCTCGCGGATCGCAGTGCTCAGGTGCTCCGGCGGCACGGGCCGCATGGACACCACCATCGGCCCGCGCAGCCGGCCCGCCGGGCGGCACTGCCGGCCGGTCACGTACATCGGCACGTTGCGGCCCTGTTCGACGTGCCGGATCGGGACGCCCGCCGCGGCCAGCGCCCACTCGAAGGTGAAGCTGCACCCGAGCAGGAACGTGACCAGGTCGTCGCGCCAGTGCGCGCGCACGTCCGTCGGCTCCTCGACCAGCTCGCCGTCCTGCCACACCCGGTAGCGCGGCAGATCGGTGCGCAGGTCCGCGCCGCCCGCGAGCACGGTCGTCACCGAGCCCGCGTCCGTGACGTCGAGCACCGGGCAGGGCTTCGGGTTGCGCTGGCAGAACAGCAGCATGTCGTACGCCCAGTCGGCCGGCACCGAGATCAGGTTGGCCTGCGTGTGGCCCGCCGCGACGCCCGCCGTGGGGCCTGCGAGGCCCTCACGGAAGCGCAGGCGCGCGGCTTTCGGGCTCCACGCGTGCGCGTGCGGGTCGGCCAGGGTCACCGGCCGGTCCTCGGTACGGTGCACGCGCATCACACCAGCTCCTTCCCGCGCGTCTCCGGCAGCCCGAGCAGGGCGAGTGCCGCGATGCCGTAGCCGAGGGCGCCGAACACCAGCGCACCGCCCACGCCCCAGCTGTCGGCCAGGAAGCCGACCACGGTCGGGAACACCGCGCCCACCGCGCGGCCGGTGTTGTACGTGAAGCCCTGTCCGGTGCCGCGCACCGCCGTCGGGTACAGCTCGCTCAGGTAGGAGCCGAAGCCGCTGAAGATCGCCGACATGCAGAAGCCGAGCGGGAAACCGAGCACCAGCAGCAGGGTGTCGGCGCCGTGCGGGATGTTCGCGTACGCCAGGATGCAGACCGCCGACAGCAGCGCGAACAGCCAGATGTTGCGGCGCCGGCCGAGCCGGTCGGTGAGGTGACCGCCGGTCAGGTAGCCGAGGAAGGCGCCGGTGATGAGGAACGTCAGATAGCCGCCGGTGCCCACCACCGACAGGCCCCGGTCGGTCTTCAGGTAGGTCGGCACCCAGGTCGCCAGCGTGTAGTAGCCGCCCTGGACGCCCGTGGACAGCAGGCCCGCGAACACCGTCGTGCGCAGCAGGCCGGGCTCGCCCTCCCTGCCGGGCCGGAAGATGGCCGCGAACGAGCCGCGCGCCGGGCTCTGTTCGCGGGCCGCCGTCGCCTCGGGCGCGTCGTGCACCCGGCGGCGCAGCCACACCACGAGCAGCGCGGGCAGCGCCCCGGTCCAGAACATGATGCGCCAGGCAAGGTCGTCGCCGGCGAAGGAGAACACCAGCGTGTAGACGACCGCGGCCAGCGCCCAGCCGACGGCCCAGGAACTCTGGATCGCGCCGAGGGTACGGCCCCGGTGCTTCGCGCTCGCGTACTCGGCGACCAGGATCGCGCCGACCGCCCACTCGCCGCCGAAGCCGAGGCCCTGCAGGGCGCGGAAGACCAGCAGCGTCGCGTAGTTCGGTGCGAAGCCGCAGGCCACGGTGAACACGGCGTACGTGATCACCGTGATCATCAGCGCCCGGACCCGGCCCACCCGGTCCGCGACCACGCCCGCCACGGCACCGCCGATCGCGGAGACCACCAGCGTGACCGTGGTGAACAGGCCGGTCTGACCGCTGTCCAGGCCGAAGTACGCCGCGAGCGCCACCATGCTCAGCGGCAGCGTGAAGTAGTCGTAGGAATCCAGGGCATATCCGCCGAAAGCTCCGGCGAAGGCGCGCCGGCCGCCCGGGCCGAGGGCGCGCAGCCAGCCGAACGCGCCGCCGGCGACGGGGCGTTCACCCTGGGCCGGCCGTGTGCCGGGAGTCGCGGGGCGGGGCGAAGGGGTCGTGCTCATGGGCACCTCGCAGAGGGAGGGAACGGAGGGTGCGGGGAACTGAGCAGTGCCGTGCCGTGCGAAAGCGAGGGGCTGCGCGGTGGGGGAGCGCGCTGCGCCGTGGGGAGCACCGTAGAGGATTGTTCAACGATCCTTCAACACCCGTGTTGTCTCGTTCCTGGGTCTGCGATTGAATTCCGGGCATGGCAGAGCAGCTGACGGGACTGGCCGACGACCGCGCCCTCCTCGGGCGCACCAGCACCGCCGAACGGGTCTCCGACATCCTCAGAAGCCGTATCGCCGAGGGCTACTTCCCGCCGGGCACCCGCCTGTCCGAGGACGCCATCGGCGGCGCGCTCGGCGTCTCCCGCAACACCCTGCGCGAGGCGTTCCGGCTGCTCACCCACGAACGCCTGCTCGTGCACGAACTCAACCGCGGCGTGTTCGTGCGGGTCCTGACCGTGGAGGACGTCGAGGACATCTACCGCACCCGGGCCCTGGTCGAGTGCGCGGTCGTCCGCGGCCTCGGCGAGCCGCCGTACGGGCTCGAGCGGCTGGCCGCCGCCGTGACCGAGGGACAGCTCGCCACACACGAGAATGACTGGAAAGCGCTGGGCACGGCGAACATCCACTTCCACCGGGAACTGGTCGCACTGGCCGGCAGCGAGCGCACCGACGAACTGATGCGCAGCGTCTTCGCCGAACTGCGGCTCGCCTTCCACGTCGTGGACGACCCGCAGCGGCTGCACGAGCCGTACCTCGCCCGCAACCGCCAGATCCTGCAGGCCCTGCAGGCCGGTGACCGGCGCGAGGCGGAGCGGCTGCTGGAGACCTACCTCTCCGACTCGCGCGAGCGGATCGTCGAGGTGTACCGCCGGCGGGTCGGCGAGGACGGCACTTCCTGACTCCGGGCGCCTGCCGGGGGTGGCGGCCGTGGCTTCTGCCTCGTTTGGGCCGTTGTCAGACCGAGGACCTACTCTGTGCACCGTGACTTCGCCTGCATCGACGGACCGTGTTCCGCCCCAGCTCAGCGCGGGGCCGCGCCCGGCACCGGGCCCGGCCGCCGACGAGGGTCTGGCGCGGCGGCTGCGAGCGCTCGCCTGCACCGCGCCGCTGCACGACCTGGACGCCCGCAAGGCCAACCTGGCCGGCGAGTACACGGTGTACGGCATGGCCGAGGTGGCCCTGGCCGCCATCGACCTGGTCACGCTCAACATGGACTTCGACACGGGCGCCGACCACGAGCAGATCGTGGCCCGGCTCATCCCGCGCATCGCCGCCCAGGCCCCGCACCGGCCCGTCGCCGAGCACGAGCGGGTGGCCCGCTGGGTCCTGGAGAACCTGATCAACGTCGGCAGCGTCGACCGCGGCTTCCGCGCCGTCTACGGCACCTTCGCGCCGGACGGCACGTACGTCCGCCGGGACTACGACTTCAAGCTGATCGAAGAGGTCCCCGGCCCCGGCGGCACGGTCTACCTGCGCACGACCGACGAGGCGGTCAACGTCCTGGTCGGCGCCCTGGACACCGACGTCACCAGCGCGCAGATCGCCGCCGAGGTCAAGCTGGAGGTGCTGATCAACCGCGGCCGCCTCGCCGACGCCCAGCTCGCCGCCGAACAGGCCCGCTACCGCACCGTGCAGTACTCCGAGACCCTGCGCCGCGCCCTGGACGCCACCCGGCGCAACGTCCGCGCGGTCGACTGGCTGAGCGCCGTGCCCGACATGATCGCCGAGGCGCTGGAGCACGTCGCCGAGCGGTACCGCCACGAGAACGCGATCCTCACCAACATCCGCAAGGCCCGCGACGAGACCGAGGACCCCGAGCACAAGCGCCGCGCCGCCGAACTCGTCGACATCGTCAAGGACTGCATCCGCCGGCACACCCAGCTCCAGTCGCGCCTGCTGGAGGCCGGCCCGCTCTTCCGCGCGGAGCAGGACCGGCAGGCCTTCGCCACCCCGACCGCCACTGCCGGCATGGACCTGTACGGCCACCTGGTCGCGCCGGTGCTGCCGCTGCCCCTGGAGCAGGCGATCCGGGTCACGGACGCCTTCTTCGCGCACGGCACGGGGCTGCGCACCCCGGTGTCGGTGCGGGTGGCCGACCTCGTCGGCATACTGCTGACGCCCCCGGTGGAGCGGGAGCACCTGGGCGCCGAGATGCCCGAGCCCGACCTGATCGCCACCCCGGACGACAGCCGGTTCAGCGAGGAGCAGCTGGCCGCCGCCATGGAGCTCCTCGACCTGCCCGCCGACGCACCCCGCAGACTGTCCGGGCTGCTGGCGCAGGCGCGCCGGCAGGACCCCGATCTGCCCTATCTCGTCGCACTGCTGGCCGTCCACGCGGCCAGCCCGCCGGTCGGCACGGCCTACCGCCAGGGCGAGGAGAAGCTGCTGTTCGCCGTGGACGACGGCACGGAACTGGACGACCCCGAGTTCGGCGGGGCCGACCTGATCGTCGGGACGGCCCTGCTGGACGCGGCCGGGATGGCGGCCGACCGGACGGAAGCAGCATGAGTGAGCACGAACGCGACAAGGAGCCCCAGCCGTGAGCGAGCACGCCGAGTGGAGTGAGACTCCGGCCCCGCCGCCGCCGGCAACCGCCGCCGTCACCCCCGCCGACGCCGCCGACGCGGCCCGGCTCGTCGCCTTCGGGCTGCAGCCCAAACTGCAGCCCGCCCGCGACCAGGAGTACACGGACCTGCTGCGGCGCTACCGCGAGGACCCGGTGTTCGCGCGACTCGCGGACGCCGTCGCCACGGGGCTCGGGCTCGTGGTCCTGGAGGTGTCCCCGCGCGCGGGGATGGCCGTGACCGCCGCGGAGGACTCGGTGTTCGCCGTCCGCATGGGCGACTACGCGCGTCGCACCGCCGCCGACTCCGGCGACCGGTTCCTGCACGGACTGGCCCATCTCGCCGTGGCCGCCCTGGCGTTCCCGCGTCCCGAGGACCTGGCCGACGACTCCTACATCGGCAGGGTCACCGTCAACGGCGTCGACGCCTTCGTCCGGCAGGCCTGCCGCCGGCTGGAGGAGCGCGCCGAGGAACAGGGCGAGAACACCGACCCGGCCACCGACGCGCCCGGCCTGGAGGCCGCCTGGCGGATCTGGGCCAGACGCAGCGCCACCGGCGCCACCAAGGACGCCCGCCGCCCGGCCGCCTCCACCACGGGCATCGTCGCCAAGGCCCTGGCCTTCCTCACCGACTCCGGATTCCTGCAGCGCACCGGCGACGACCACGGCGGCACCTACCGCACCACCGCGCGCTACCAGCTCCAGGTCCGTGACATGGCCGGGAGCGCCGCGATGGCCGAGCTGCTCGACCTCGGGGTCGTCCCCGTCACCGACGGCACACCGACGCTGATGGCCGCCGAGGACACCGACGACCTGGACCTGGTCGCCGACGCCGGGCTGCCCTTCCACACGCCCTCGCATCCCTGACCACCGCCCCGAACTGCAAGAAGACTGACGAGAGTCCGCCATGTACGAGCTGTCCCGGGTCCGCCTCTACTCCATCGGGCCCGCCGGTGCGCGCTACGCCGACACCGTGCTTGACCTGCGGGGCGTGGGCGAGCCCGTGCCCGACCCCGCGCCCGCACAGGCGGAGTTCTTCGAGGAGGAGCCGGCCGGCCCGCCGCGCCGCCCCGCGCCCGCGGGCGTGCTGTTCCTGGAGAACGGCGGCGGCAAGTCCGTCCTGCTCAAGCTGATCTTCTCGGTGATGCTGCCGGGCCACCGCAACACACTCGGCGGCGCCAGCTCCGGCGTGCTGCGCAAGTTCCTGCTCGCCGACGACTGCGGACACGTCGCGCTGGAGTGGCAGCACGTGCAGACCGGCGAGTGCGTCGTCGTCGGCAAGGTCAGCGAGTGGCGCGGACGGCAGGTCTCCAACGACCCGCGCAAGTTCGCCGAGGCCTGGTACTCCTTCCGGCCCGGCCCCGGCCTCAGCCTGGACAACCTGCCCGTCGCCGAGTCCACCACCGTACGGCCGCCCGTCGAGGGCACCTCGGGCGCCCAGGGACGGCGGCGCACCATGAAGGGCTTCCGGGACGCCCTCACCGAGGCCGGCAAGGCCTACCCGCACCTGGAGGTGCACTGGGAGGAGATCCACGACCGCTGGATCGAGCACCTCGGCGACCTCGGTCTCGACCCCGAACTCTTCCGCTACCAGCGGGAGATGAACGCCGACGAGGGCGAGGCCGCCGGTCTCTTCGCGGTCAAGAAGGACTCCGACTTCACCGACCTGCTGCTGCGCGCGGTCACCGACACCCGTGACACCGACGGGCTCGCCGACCTCGTCAGCGGCTTCGGCAACAAGCTGGGCCGACGCGCCGAGCTGATCGCCGAACGGGACTTCACCGCCGGTTCGGCCGACCTGCTCGGGCGGATCGTCGAGGCCGCCGACGCCCGCTCCCGCGCGCGTGAGATCCACGCCGGCGCCGAGCGCCGCACCCGCACGCTCGCCCGGCGGCTGTCCGCCCGGGCCGTGCGGGAGCGGGTGCGGGCCGCCGACCTCGCCCAGCGGGTCACGGCCGCCGCCTACGCCGTCACCCACTCCGAGGGCGCCCGCGAGCGCAGCGCCCTGATCGCCGCCGAACTCGCCTACCGGCACGCCTCCCTGGCGCTCGCCGCCGCCGAGAAGACCGCCGCCGCGCAGAAGCGCGAACTGGCCGACGCGCGCACCCTGCACTCCGCCTGGCAGGCCGCCGAGGCCGTGCTGCGCCACCGCGCCGCCGCCGACCGCGTCGCGCGCGTGTCCGCCGCCATCCAGGAGGCCGAGCGCGACGCCGCGCCCGCTCTCGCCGCCCGCGCCAAGGCCGCCGTGGACCTCGTACGGGCCCTGCACGCCGCCGCCGAGAGTGCCGAGACCCTCGCCAACGAGGAGGAGGAGCGCTCCGCCGCCCTGCAGGAGGCCGGCGAGTCCGCCTACCGGGACTCCACGGCCGCCGCCACCGAGGCCCAGCGCGCCCGCAGCGAGGCCGGACATCTGCGCCAGCGGCTCACCGAGGTCGAGCAGGAGACGGCCGAGGCGGTCCGCGCCGGCTGGCTCGACGACAGCGCGCCGGACGCCGACCCGGCCCGTGCCGCGCTCGCCGCCAGCGACGCCGAGAAGACCGCGGTCGCCGCCTGGGACGCCGCCCGGGAGGCCGCCCGCAGGGCGACCGAGCACGCGCGCGAGGCCGCCTCCGCGGAATCCCGTGCCGAACTGACCGCGGCCCGCGCGGCGGACGCGGCGACCGCCGCGGAGCGGGCCCACGACGCGGAGCGGCGGCTCGCCGAAGCGCTCGCCACGGAGGAGCGGCTCGCCGAACTGCTGAGCCTCCCGGGCGCCCCCGGGACCGGGCAGGCGGCGGTGCCGGCTCCCCGCTCGGCGTCCGACACGAGCACCGGCGGCGGGGCACGCGGCCGGGCGCACGGCCCCGAGGAACCGGCCGGCCCCGGCCCGGACGGCACCCCGCGCCCGCCCGCCGAAGGCCCCCTGACCGCCGAGGAACTGGACCGCTGCGCCGACGAACTGCGCGCCCTCCTCGACGACGCCGTGGCAGCCGCCGAACGGCACCTCTTCGAGCTGCGCACCGCCGCCGCCGACGACGCCCGCATCCTCGGCGCCCTCGGCGACGGCGGACTGCTGCCGCCCGGCCCGGACGTGCTGGCCACCGTCGAGTTCCTCGGCGAGCACGGCATCCCGGCACTGCCCGGCTGGCGCTACCTGGCGCAGGCCGTCGACCCCGCCGACCACGCGCGGGTGCTCGCCGCCCGCCCCGAACTCGTCGACGGCGTCGTCATCACCGACCCGGACACGCACGCGCGTGCCCGCGAGGCGCTCACCGACGCCGCCCTGCTGCCGCGCTCCGCCGTGGCCGTCGGCACGGCCGCCGCCCTGCTCGCACCCACCCCGGCACCCGACGACACCCCGGGCGACGTCTTCCTCGTACCGCCGAACCCGGCCATGCACGACGAGCACGCCGCCGACGAGGAGCGGCAGGCGCTGCGCGCGCGGGCCACCGAGCGCGACGAGGAGATCCGCACCCTCGCCGCCCGCCTCGGCAAGGACCGCGAACTGGCCGCCCGGCTCGCCTCCTGGCGCACCGGCTGCCCGGCCGGACGGCTCACCGAACTCGCCGAGGCCGCCCGCGAGGCCCGCGCGTTCGCCGAGGAGGCGGAGGCCGAACTGGCCGAGGCACGCACCGCCCGGGCCGAGGCGGACGAGGCCGCCGCCGAGACCACACAGGTGCGCGACGAGCGGCAGGAGGCCGCGCAGAAGGCCCGCCGCGCCGCCGACGCCCTCGCCGGACTCGCCCACCGGCTGCGCGAACGCGCCGGCTGGCAGGCCAAGCTCCGTGAACTCGCCGACGAGGCCACCGAGTCCGAGGCCCGCGCCCAGGCCTGCCTGGAACGCGCCCGCACCGCCGACGAGGACCGCCGCGCCGCCCAGCGCGCCGCCGACGACGCCCGACGCACCGCGCGGGCGCTGCGCGCCGAGCGCTCCGAGATCGCCGGCGCGCCCGACGACGTACCGGTGGCCGAGACGGACACCTCGAAGGCGTCCCTGCCGGCCCTCCGCGAGGCCTACCGGGCGGCCTCCCAGGTGTACGAGAAGGTCGGCGTCGGCGCCGATCTGCGCGCCGAGCAGGCCCGCGCGGAGAGCGACGAGAGCGCGGCCCGCGCCGAACTGGACCGGCTCAGCAACAAGGTGCGCACCCGCGCCGAGCAGTTGCTGCAGTCACCCGACGGCTCCGACGGCCCCTCCCGGCAGGCGGCCGCCGCGCGCGCGGAGGAGCTGGTCCAGCTCCTGGAGACCCGCATGTCGACGGCGAGCGAGCAGCTCGGCCGGCTGCGCGGCGAGGCCGAGCGGCACGCGCCCGAGGACGGCGAGGCACACACCGAGCTGCCCGAGGAGCTCCTCCCGCGCGACGCCGAGCACGCCCAGGCCCTGCTGCGCACCGCCACGGCCGAACTCGCCGCCCGTACCGAGGCGCTGGCCGAGGCCCGCGAGGCGCACGCCGAACTGCTGGCGGCCCATCGGGCCGCCGAGGACGCCGCCGGTGGCTTCGACGAGATCGCCGCCATGCTCCGCGACCTGCTGCGCGAGCACACCCCCGAGGAGGACCAGGAGGAGCCCGAGCCGTATCCCGGCACTCTGGAGGAGGCCCGGCACTCCGCCGCCGAGACCCGCCGCTCGCTGCGCGGCTGCGCCGCCGACCTGTCCGCCGCCGAGGCGGCCGTGCGCGAGGCCGGCGACGTGCTCGTCCGCCACGCCAACTCCACGCGCTACGAACAGGTCCGCACCCCCGCCCGGCAGCAGATCCGCGAGCTGCCCGCCTCCGCACTGCCCGACCACGCCCAGAAGTGGGCGGACGCTTTCGCCCCCCGCCTGCGCGTCCTCACCGACGAACTGGCCCAGCTGGAGCGCAACCGCGACTCGATCGTGGACCGGCTCAGAGGTCTGGTCGAGTCCGCCCTCGCCACCCTGCGCTCCGCCCAGCGGCTCTCTCGCCTGCCCGAGGGGCTCGGCGAGTGGTCCGGGCAGGAGTTCCTGCGCATCCGCTTCGAGGAGCCCGATCAGGCCACGCTCACCGAACGGCTCGGCGAGGTCATCGACGAGGCCACGCGCGCGGCGGTGAAGAAGAACTCCGACCTGCGCCGCGACGGCATGTCCCTGCTGCTGCGCGGCGTCGCGGCGGCACTGCAGCCCAAGGGCGTGGCCGTCGAGATCCTCAAGCCGGACGCCGTCCTGCGCGCCGAACGCGTGCCCGTCGGCCAGATGGGCGACGTGTTCTCCGGCGGTCAGCTGCTCACCGCGGCCATCGCCCTGTACTGCACGATGGCCGCGCTGCGCAGCAACGACCGGGGCCGGGACAGGCACCGGCACGCGGGCACGCTGTTCCTGGACAACCCCATCGGCCGCGCCAACGCGACGTACCTGCTGGAGCTCCAGCGGGCCGTGTCCGACGCGCTCGGCGTCCAGCTGCTGTACACCACCGGCCTGTTCGACACGACCGCACTGGCCGAGTTCCCCCTGGTCATCCGGTTGCGCAACGACGCGGACCTCAGGGCGGGCCTGAAGTACATCAGCGTGGAGGAACACCTCCGCCCGGGACTGCCGCAGCAGCCCCGGGCCGGAGAGGCGGTGCACAGCGAGATCACGGCGACGCGGATGTTCAAGAAGCCGGCGTAGTCGTCAGCGGTCCCGGCCGCGAAGGTGTGGAAGTTGCCGAGGGTACGCTCGAGTTCGGGTCGGTAGCCGAACTCGGCGAGTTCGGCGTCGTCGTGGTGATGGGGGCCTGGCGATCGCCCGGTGGTCGTCATGAGCGGACTCCTCTGGCTGTCGGCCGGACCAGCCCTGCAGAGCGGGCGTACGCGGCCAGGAGCCGGTGCCGGGGTCAGGGGGCGACAGACGGCCGACGCTGGGTGTCACGGGTGGGACAGACGGCCGGCGCCGGGGTCACGGGTGCGACAGGCGGCTCGCGCCGCCCCGTCGGCGTATCCGCTCCTGCTCCCGCACGGCGGCCCGTTCCTCCCGGCGGCGGGCGCGGCGCTCGCGGCGTAGCGACCGGGCCGTGCTGCTCGGTTCGGAGAGCACGCCGTACCGCTGGTTCCAGACCTGGCGGGTCACCCACACGTCGACCACGGCCCAGGTGGCCACCACCGTACTCACCACACTGCTGATCACCATCGGGAACGCCAGCCAGGACCCGGCCATCGTGCACAGGAACGCCACCATGGCCTGGATCAGCGTCACCGCGGTGATCAGCACCGCCCGCACCGCCGCCGTACGCACCGGATCGGGCATCCGGCGCCGCTTCGCCGGCTCCTCCACCCACAACGGCCGGTACGGCTGCCGCTCTTCGCCGAAACTCCGCCCGGCACGCCCAGGCGCCGGAATGTCGCGATCCGGCGCCTCGTGGCCCCGCCGCGCCATCGAGCGCTCCGCCACGCTCTCCCCGGGCGCCTCGACCCGCTCCGCCGTGCCCATCACCCTGTCACTCCCCACCGCCAGCAGACCGCTCGCTCCGGTATCCGAAGACCCCGACTCCCCAGTGGCTGCCCGGCTTGCGCTGTTTTACGCCGCCGGGGTGCGGGATGCGGCTCCTGTGGCCGATTCCGCCCCCATCTCCCACTGAGAAGGACGAACAACAGCCTGCGAAGATTCCCCACTTGTGAAAGTTTCCAGCCAACCGGCCGCTCGTACCGTCTCGATCGTCTCCGTCCTGGCATATGCATGCTGGTGGCAATCTCCCGTAATGCCCGGACAACTCGCCATCTCTCGTCACCGGAGCGGAAGTTCGCCCTCCGGACATGCCTTCGAGATCTCCGTGGGGCGGTAGTAGGCTCGCGCCGTTTGCTGACGGACATGTGTACCCCCGGCCGCGGGGGTCGAGCTGGGGGAGGCCATGCGCTTTCGCGGGAAGTCCATCCGCCGGAAGATCGTGGCGCTGCTTCTCGTGCCGCTGGTTTCCCTGACCGCCGTCTGGGGCTTCGCCACGGTGCTCACGGGGCGTGAAGTGGCCCAGCTCTTCCGGGTCACCGACGTCGTGCAGGACCTCGGGTATCCCACCGAGGACACCGTCCGCGCCCTGCAGCAGGAGCGCCGCCAGAGCCTCGTCTACCTGGCCGACCCCCGGGCCGCCGACGCCCTCACCGCGCTGCACCGCACCCGCGCCGCCACCGACCGGGCCGTCGCCAAGATCCGCAAGAACGCCCGGGACGACGACGTCCTCGACGGGATGGACGGGGACGGCAGCGACCGCCTCACCACCGTCCTGGACGCCTTCGACGGCCTGGACAACCTGCGCCGCGGCGTGGAGGAGCGCACCGTCGACCGCGCCCAGGCCCTCCACTCCTACAACCGGGTCGTCGACCCGTGCTACTCCCTGCTGGCCAGCCTCGACGGCATCGACGACGTGGAGATGGACAAGCAGTCCCGCGCCCTGGTCGATGTCACCCGCGCCCGCGAGATGCTCTCCCGGGAGGACGCCCTGCTCGGCTCCTCCCTGGTGGTCGGCAGGCTCTCCCAGGCGGAGACCCGCGAGATCTCCGACCTCGTCGCCCAGCGCACCCTGCTGTACGACATCAGCCTGCCGCTGCTGCCCACCGCGGAACGCGAACGGTACGAACGCTTCTGGAACGACGCCACCACAGCCCCGCTGCGCACGGCGGAACGATCCGTCATCAACACCGGATCGGGAACCCCGCGCGATGTCACCGCCGGCCGATGGGACTCCACCGCGGCGAGTGTCCTGGACCGACTCGGCACCCTCGACGACCAGGTCGGCGACCGCTTCCAGGACCGCATGCGGCCCGTGGCCGTCGCCGTGATCGTGCGGGCCGCCGTCGCGGGCGTCCTCGGCCTGCTCGCCCTGCTGGTCTCCCTCGTCCTGTCCGTGCGCGTCGGCCGCAGCCTCATCCGCGACCTGCGGCAACTGCGTCTGGAGGCGCACGAGGCGTCCGGCGTGCGGCTGCCCGGCGTGATGCGCCGCCTCTCCGCCGGCGAACAGGTCGACGTCGAGACCGAGGTGCCCCGGCTGGAGTACGACAGGAACGAGATCGGCGAGGTCGGCCAGGCCCTCAACACCCTCCAGCGCGCCGCCGTCGAGGCCGCCGTCAAACAGGCGGAACTGCGGGCCGGTGTCTCCGAGGTCTTCGTCAACCTGGCCCGCCGCAGCCAGGTCCTCCTGCACAAGCAGCTCACCCTGCTCGACACCATGGAGCGCAGGACCGAGGACACCGACGAGCTCGCCGACCTCTTCCGCCTGGACCACCTGACCACCCGTATGCGCCGGCACGCCGAAGGCCTGGTGATCCTGTCCGGCGCCGCACCCTCGCGGCAGTGGCGCCGCCCGGTACAGCTGATGGACATCGTCCGTGCCGCCGTCGCCGAGGTCGAGGACTACGAGCGCATCGAGGTGCGGCGCCTGCCCCGGGTCGCCGTCACCGGGCCGGCCGTCGCCGACCTCACCCATCTGGTGGCCGAACTCCTGGAGAACGCCACCGTGTTCTCCCCGCCGCACACCGCCGTCCAGGTCGTCGGCGAGCGGGTCGCCAACGGCTTCACGCTGGAGATCCACGACCGGGGCCTCGGTATGACGGCCGAGGCGCTGCTGGACGCCAACCTCCGTCTCGCCGAAACGCCCGAGTTCGAGCTCTCGGACACGGACCGGCTCGGCCTGTTCGTGGTCAGCCGCCTGGCCCAGCGCCAGAACATCCGGGTCTCCCTGCAGCCGTCCCCCTACGGGGGCACCACCGCCGTCGTCTTCATCGCCGAGGCGCTGCTGAGCGACGACGTCCCGGACACCAACGGCACCGGCTTCCGTCTCGACCGCGACCGCTCGAGGCAGGCCGAGCGGCCGGCGGGCCTCGGCCCCGCCCGGTCGCCGGCGCCGGCGCAGCTGCCCGGCCTGCCGACCTCCCTGCTGGACGGGCCGGTCGAGCTGGAGGCCCCCGTCGACCTGGACGCCATCGACGACTTCCCGGGCGCCCTGCCGGACGAGGAGAGCGAGCGCGGCGGCCTGTTCCGCCGCCGCCGCACCCGCGGCAGCGGCGACGACCAGGCGGCCTCCCGACCGGGTGAGCCCCCGCAGCCGGCCTCCCCGCACCCAGCAGCCGGCCGACCGGGCGATCGCCCGGGTCCCGTACCGCTGCCCCGGCGGCAGGCACCCAAGCTGGTCAGCTCCCACGGCAGGCCCGTCACCGAGCAGCGCACCCGGCGCGGCGACCCGGACGAGCAGCCCACGGCCGGCCCGCGCCGCACCGGCATCGGCGGGCCCGCCCCCTTGCCCACGCGTCGCCGCGGTGACGCGGCCCGGCGGGCCACCGAAGGCAGCGGCCCCGTGGACGACGGCACCGCCGCACCGGCGAGCGGCGGCCCGGAGGACATCCCGGGGGCGCCGGCGCTGCCGAGGCGGATCCGGCGCCCGGAACCCGCCCCCGGCGGCGGCCACGGCGACGATGCCCTGCCCGCCGACGGAGCGGCCCAGGAGCCGGCGACCGGCGCCGGACCCCTGCCCCGGCGCGTACGGCAGGCCAACCTGGCCCCCCAGCTCAGGCAGGAACCCGAACGGCGCCCCGAATCCGCGGCGCAGCCCGCCGACCGCGACGCCGATGAGGTCCGCAGCCGGATGGCCTCGCTCCAGCGCGGCTGGCAGCGTGGCCGTGAGGAGAACGCCGAGGGCGAAGAGGACCGCCGCGGCACAGCACGAGGAACGACAAAGGGGGACGGTCGATGACCGCACCGAAGGCCACCGGCCACACGGAACCGAACAAGGGGGAGCTGAACTGGCTCCTGGACGACCTCGTGGACCGGGTCGCCAGCATCCGCAAGGCCGTCGTCCTGTCCGGCGACGGCCTGCCCATCGGGGTGTCCAAGGACCTCTCCCGGGAGGACAGCGAGCACCTGGCCGCGGTGGCGTCCGGCTTCCACAGCCTTGCCAAGGGCGTGGGCCGCCACTTCGACGCGGGCAGCGTCCGGCAGACGGTGGTGGAGCTCGACGACGCCTTCCTGTTCGTCACCGCCGCCGGCGACGGCAGCTGCCTCGCCGTCCTCTCGGACGCCGACTCCGACGTCGGGCAGGTCGCCTACGAGATGACGCTCCTGGTCAAGCGGGTCGGTGTGCATCTGGCCGCCGCTCCGCGCACCGATCTGCCCGCAGGCGGGTAGTGGGATGACATGAGCGCAGACGGTCAGGGAAGAAGTCACTGGTTCGACGACGAGGCCGGACCGGTCGTGCGTCCGTACGCCATGACACGCGGCCGCACCACCAGCCCGGGCCAGCACCGGCTCGATCTGATCGCGGTGGTCGTCACCGAGCCCCACGCAAAGACGCCGGAGGCGGACCCGTCGCTGGCCCCGGAGCACATGGAGATCGTCGGCCTCTGCAGGCAGGCACCGCAGTCGGTCGCCGAACTCGCCGCGGAACTCGACCTGCCCGTCGGGGTGGTGCGGGTGCTCATCGGCGATCTCGTGCACGCGGAACTCGTCCATGTGACGCGGCCGGTCCCCCCGGCCGAGCTGCCGGACGAGAGTATTCTGCGCGACGTGATCAACGGCCTCCGGGCGCTGTGACCGGCGCGGAAGCGGAGAAGTGACGTGACAGGCTGGCAGTTCTGGGTCGACCGGGGCGGCACGTTCACCGACATCGTCGCGCGTCGCCCGGACGGCCGGCTGCTCACGCACAAGCTGCTGTCCGACAACCCGGCCCGGTACGCGGACGCCGCCGTCGCCGGCGTCCGGGAACTGCTCGGCGGCTCGGCGGGGCCCGTCGACGCCGTACGCATGGGCACGACGGTCGCCACCAACGCACTGCTCGAACGCAACGGCGAACGCACCCTGCTGGTGATCACCCGAGGGTTCCGCGACGCCCTGCGCATCGGCTACCAGAACCGTCCGGAGATCTTCGCCCGCCGCATCGACCTTCCCGAGCTGCTGTACGAACGGGTGATCGAGGTCGAGGAGCGCATCGCCGCCGACGGCACCGTCCTGCGCGCCCCGGACCTGGACGCCCTGGCCGGCCCGCTCCGGCAGGCGTACGACGACGGGATCCGCGCGGTCGCCGTCGTCTGCCTCCACAGCCACCTCCACCCCGCCCACGAGCGCGCGATCGGCGCCCTCGCGGCCCGCACCGGCTTCCCTCAGATCTCGCTGTCCAGCGAGGTCAGCCCGCTGATGAAACTCGTCCCGCGCGGAGACACCGCCGTCGTCGACGCCTACCTCTCGCCCGTGCTGCGCCGCTACGTACGCCACGTGGCCGACGAACTCCAGGGCGTCCGGCTGCTGTTCATGCAGTCCAACGGCGGGCTCACCGAGGCCGGACAGTTCCGCGGCAAGGACGCCATCCTCTCCGGACCGGCCGGCGGGATCGTCGGCATGGCCCGCATGTCGCAGCGAGCCGGCTTCGACCGCGTGATCGGCTTCGACATGGGCGGCACCTCCACCGACGTCTCCCACTTCGCCGGCGAGTACGAGCGCGTCTTCACCACGCAGATCGCGGGCGTCCGGCTGCGCGCCCCCATGCTCGACATCCACACCGTCGCCGCGGGCGGCGGCTCCGTGCTGCACTTCGACGGCTCCCGCTACCGCGTCGGCCCCGACTCGGCCGGCGCCGATCCCGGCCCCGCCTGCTACCGGGCCGGCGGCCCGCTCACCGTCACCGACGCCAACGTCATGCTCGGGCGCATCCAACCCGACCACTTTCCCGCCGTGTTCGGCCCGGACGGCGATCAGCCGCTGGACGGCGCCCTGGTCCACGACCGCTTCACCGCCCTCGCGCGCGAGATCCGCGCACGGACCGGCGACGACCGCACCCCGGAACAGGTGGCCGAGGGCTACCTGCAGATCGCGGTCGCCAACATCGCCAACGCCGTGAAGAGGATCTCCGTCCAGAAGGGCCACGACGTCACCCGCTACGCGCTCACCACCTTCGGCGGGGCCGGCGGCCAGCACGCCTGCCGGGTCGCCGACTCCCTCGGCATCCGCACCGTCCTCGTACCCCCCATGGCCGGACTCCTCTCCGCCCTCGGCATCGGCCTCGCCGACACCACCGCCATGCGGGAACAGTCCGTCGAGGCTCCCCTGACCGACGGCTCGATGCCCGGCATCCACAAGACGGCGGACGACCTCGAGCGCGCGGCCGGGGCGGAACTCCGCGCCGAGGACGTCCCGGAGGACCGCGTGCAGGTCACCCGCCGCGCCCAGCTCCGATACGACGGCACCGACACCACGCTCACCGTCGAGTTGACCGAGCCCGAGGCGATGCGGCAGGCCTTCGAACAGCGTCATCGCGCCACGTACTCCTTCACCCTCGACCGCCCGATCGTCGTCGAAGCCCTCTCCGTCGAAGCCACCGGCCTCACCGCGCCCCCCGATCTCTCCGCCCTCGCCCCGTACCAGGGCCACCGCTCCGCGCCGGACACCGTCCGCCTCCACACCGACGGCGCCTGGCGCGACGTACCCCTGCATCGCCGGGAGGCCCTTCCTCCCGGCGAAACCGTCACCGGCCCGGCCGTCATCGCCGAGGCCGGCGCCACGACCGTCGTCGACGCCGGCTGGCGAGCCGTGGCGACCGACGACGGGCATCTGCTCATGGAACGCACCACGATTACGCAGAGTTCCGATCTCGACACGAAAGTCGATCCGGTTCTGCTCGAGGTCTTCAACAACCTCTTCATGTCGATCGCCGAACAGATGGGCGCCCGGCTGGAGTCCACGGCCCAGTCCGTCAACATCAAGGAACGCCTGGACTTCTCCTGCGCCCTGTTCGACCCGGACGGAAACCTGGTGGCCAACGCCCCGCACATCCCCGTCCACCTGGGCTCCATGGGCACCAGTGTCAAAGAGGTGATCCGCCGCCGCGGCAGCTCCATGCGGCCCGGCGACACCTACGCGGTCAACGACCCGTACCACGGCGGTACCCACCTGCCCGACGTCACCGTGATCACCCCGGTCTTCGACTCGGACTCCACGACAGACACGGAGAGTGAGCCGCAGATCCTCTTCCATGTCGCCTCCCGCGGCCACCACGCCGAGATCGGCGGCATCGCCCCCGGCTCCATGCCCGCCCACAGCCGCACGATCGAGGAGGAGGGCGTCCTCTTCGACAACTGGCTGCTCGCCGAGAACGGCCGCCTCCGCGAGGAGGAGACCCGCCGCCTGCTCACCGAGGCGCCCCATCCCTCCCGCAATGTGCGCACCAACCTCGCCGACCTGCGCGCCCAGATCGCCGCCAACCGCAAGGGAGTCGACGAAGTCCGCCGGATGATCGACGAGTTCGGACTCGACGTCGTCCAGGCCTACATGCGGCACGTCCAGGACAACGCGGAGGAGGCGGTCCGCCGGGTCATCGACGCCCTGGACGACGGCGAGTACGCCTACGAGACGGACTCGGGTGCCGTCATCCGGGTCCGGGTACGCGTCGACCGCGCCGAGCGCCGCGCGACCATCGACTTCACCGGCACCTCCGCACAGTTGCCCACCAACTTCAACGCCCCGTTCTCCGTGGTCAACGCCGCGGTCCTGTACGTCTTCCGCACCCTCGTGGCCGACGACATCCCGCTCAACGACGGCTGCCTGCGCCCGCTGGACATCGTCGTCCCGCCCGGCTCGATGCTCGCCCCCGAGCCGCCCGCCGCCGTCGTCGCGGGCAACGTGGAGACCTCCCAGGCCATCACCGGGGCGCTCTACGCCGCGCTCGGCGTCCAGGCGGAGGGCTCCGGGACGATGAACAACGTCACCTTCGGCAACGAACGCCACCAGTACTACGAGACGGTCGCCTCTGGATCCGGCGCGGGCGCGGACTTCCCCGGCGCCGACGTCGTCCAGACGCACATGACCAACTCGCGGCTCACCGACCCCGAAGTGCTGGAGTGGCGGTTGCCCGTCCGGTTGGAGGAGTTCGCCGTCCGGCGGGGCAGCGGCGGCACCGGGCACCGGCGGGGCGGCGACGGGGCCGTGCGCCGCATCCGCTTCCTGGAACCCATGACCGTCTCCACACTCTCCCAGCACCGGCGCGTGCCGCCCTACGGCATGGCGGGCGGCGCACCCGGCGCGCTCGGTGCCAACCGGGTGGAGCGCGCCGACGGCACGGTCACCGACCTCGGCGGCAGCGGCTCCGCGGACGTCGGCCCCGGCGACGTGCTCGTCATCGAGACCCCCGGTGGCGGCGGCTACGGCCGGCCGTCGACCGACCCCCCTCATCAAGCAGGAGAAGAGACCGATGATCTTCGGGCGTTCTGAGCGCGGCAAGCCCCCGGTCGAGCCCGTCACGTTCAAGATCCTCGTGGCCGGCGGCTTCGGCGTGGGCAAGACCACGCTGGTCGGCACGGTCAGCGAGATCAGGCCACTGCGCACCGAGGAACTGCTCACCGAGGCCGGGCGCCCGGTCGACGACACCGCCGGTGTGGAGCGCAAGCACACGACCACCGTGGCGATGGACTTCGGCCGCATCACCCTGCGCGAGGACCTCGTGCTGTATCTGTTCGGCACGCCCGGTCAGGAACGGTTCTGGTTCATGTGGGACGAGCTGTCCGAGGGTGCCCTCGGTGCCGTGGTTCTCGCCGACACGCGCCGCCTGGAGGACTGCTTCGCCGCCGTCGACTACTTCGAGCGGCGTTCCATCCCCTTCCTCGTCGGCGTCAACTGCTTCGAGGGGGCCGCGCGTTACCCCGCCGAAGCCGTCCGTCAGGCCCTCGACCTGGACGAGAACGTGCCGGTCCTGCTGTGCGACGCCCGCGAGCGGGAGTCGGCCAAGGAGGTGCTCATCGGCGTCGTCCAGCACGCCATGGAGTGCGCGGCCGGCCACCGCGAGGCCCTCACCAGCTGACCCGTCCGCACGGCCCGTACCCCCGCCGACCGGGGTACGGGCCGTGGTCCGGTGGCCGGTGCCACGCGCGTGTGCCGCGAGAAACGCGTCCACGCGCGCGTGGATGCAACGGCTAAGCGTCGTCGCCCTCGAGCCAGCCGAGGCTCTTCTCCACTGCCTTGCGCCAGTTGCGGTACTCGCGGTCGCGTACCGACGCCTCCATCGTCGGCGTCCACTCCGCGTCCCGCTGCCAGTGCGACTTCAGCTCGTCCAGGTCGTTCCACACGCCGGTCGCCAGACCGGCCGCGTAGGCGGCGCCCAGGCAGGTGGTCTCGGAGACCCGGGGCCGGATCACCGGCACGCCGAGAACGTCCGCCTGGTGCTGCATGAGCAGGTTGTTCTTCGTCATGCCGCCGTCGACCTTCAGGGTGGTGATCCGCACCCCGGAGTCCTGGTACATGGCGTCCACCACCTCCCGGGTCTGCCAGCTCGTCGCCTCCAGCACCGCGCGCGCGAGGTGAGCCTTGGTGACGTAGCGGGTCAGCCCGGTGACGACCCCGCGCGCGTCGGAGCGCCAGTAGGGGGCGAAGAGGCCGGAGAAGGCGGGCACGATGTAGGCGCCGCCGTTGTCCTCGACACTCGCCGCGAGTGTCTCGATCTCGTCGGCGGTGCGGATGATGCCGAGCTGGTCGCGGAACCACTGGACCAGCGCGCCCGTTATCGCTATGGACCCCTCCAGGCAGTACACCGGCGCCTCGCCGCCGATCTTGTAGCCCATCGTCGTCAGCAGCCCGCTCTTGGACGGCACCGGCCGGCCACCGGTGTTGAGGAGCAGGAAGCTGCCGGTGCCGTAGGTGTTCTTCGCGGTGCCGACGTCGTAGCAGGCCTGCCCGAACACGGCGGCCTGCTGGTCGCCCAGCGCGGAGGCCACGGGCACCCCGGCGAGCCCGCCGACGGCGGTGCCGTACACCTCGGCGGAGGACCGGATCTCGGGCAGGACCGCCTCGGGCACGTTCATCGCGGACAGGATGGAGGGATCCCACTGCAGGGTCTCGAGGTTCATCAGCAGGGTCCGGCCGGCGTTGGTGACGTCGGTGACGTGGCGGCCGCCGTCGGTGCCGCCGGTCAGGTTCCAGATCAGCCAGGAGTCGATGGTCCCGAAGGCGATCTCACCCCGTTCGGCGCGGTCCCTGAGACCCGGCACGTTGTCCAGCAGCCAGACCACCTTGGGGCCGGAGAAATAGCTTGCCAGCGGCAGCCCGGTCGGTTCTCGGAAGCGGTCCTGCCCGTCGGTTCCGCCCAGTTCGTGGCACAGGGCAGCGGTACGGGTGTCCTGCCAGACGATCGCGTTGTGCACGGGCTTGCCCGTGGCGCGGTCCCACAGGACCGTCGTCTCCCGCTGGTTGGTGATGCCCAGCGCGCTGAGCTGGTGGGGGCGCAGCCCGGCCTTGGCGAGCGCTCCCGCCACGACGGCCTGCACCTTGGACCAGATCTCGGTGGCGTCGTGCTCCACCCAGCCCGGCCGGGGAAAGATCTGGCGGTGCTCGCGCTGGTCCACGGCGACGATCCCGCCGCCGTGGTCGAAGATGATGCAGCGGCTGGACGTGGTGCCCTGGTCGATGGCGGCGACGTACTTCTCGGCGGTGTCCGTCATGGCTGTCCCTGGGTGGCTGGGGTCGGGTCGCTGGTCAGAAGGCCGCGTTGTAGACGAGGCCGGCGAGCGCCCCGCCGATCAGCGGGCCGACGACCGGGATCCAGGCGTAACCCCAGTCGGACGTGCCCTTGTTCGGGATCGGCAGGAAGGTGTGCACGATGCGCGGTCCGAGGTCACGCGCCGGGTTGATGGCATAGCCGGTGGGGCCGCCGAGGGAGAGCCCGATGCCGACGACGAGCAGCGAGACGATCAGCACCGTGGTGCCGGACTCGCCGAGGCCCTTGGTCAGTCCGAAGGCGAGAACCGGCAGGACCAGCGCCATCGTCGCGATGATCTCGGTGATGAGGTTGGCGACCGGGTTCCGGATCTCCGGGATGGTGGCGAAGATGCCGAGGGTCGGCAGCGGTTCGTCAGCGGTGCCCTCGGTCGTGCCCTCCTTGCGGACGTTGGCCTGGAACTGCGCCAGGTACACCAGATAGGCGAGGACGGCGCCCAGCATCGCGCCGACGGTCTCGCCCAGCAGATACACCCACACCTTGTCCCACTTGCCGGTGTCCACCGCGATGCCGATGGTGACCGCGGGATTGAGCTGACCGCCGGACAGGGGAGCGGCGGTGTAGGCGCCGGCCAGCACGCCGAAGCCCCACCCGAACGCGATGACGACCCACCCCGCGGCCCGCGCCTTGGAGTATCTGAGGGTGACGGCGGCGCAGACACCGGCACCGAAGAGGATCAGGATCGCGGTGCCGATGACTTCGCCGACGAAAATGTCTCCGTTGCTCATGGCGGCTCCCTTGGCGCCGGCCCGGGCGCGCTGCCCCGGCCTCCGTGCAGGAACGGTTCCTTGGCTACGCCGGCCGAAGACAGGGAGAGAGTCCCGTGCCCCGCACGGCGTCCGTGACATGCGTGCCGTCGCAGCCGGATCGCCCTGGGGGACGGGCCGCCGAGCAGGAAGGAGCCCGCGTGCAGTGCCTGGTTACGCAGGGAATGTACGACGATGTCGGCTGACACCGGGAAGTGTTCACCGGCACCCGGGGGCCGTCAAGGTCGCCGACGGCAACGGTGACAGCGGCTTCCCGGCCCCGCCTGCTGGGGGCTTCGCTCACCGCACCACGACCACCGCCGATCCATGTCCGAACAGCCCCTGGTTGGCTGTGATCCCCACGCGCGCCCCGGCGACCTGCCGGTCACCCGCGGCGTCCCGCAACTGCCAGGTGAGCTCGCAGACCTGGGCGATGGCCTGGGCCGGCACGGCCTCGCCGAAGGAGGCGAGCCCGCCACTGGTGTTCACGGGTATGCGGCCGCCCGGCGCGGTCGCGCCCTCCCTCAGGAGCTTCGCCGCCTCCCCTTCGCCGCACAGCCCCAGATCCTCGTACCACTGCAGTTCCAGCGCGGTGGACAGGTCGTACACCTCGGCCAGGGAGAGGTCCTCCGGGCCGATGCCCGCTTCCTCGTAGGCGGTACGGGCGATCGACGCCCGGAACGTCTCGGGCGGGGGCGCCACGGCGACGGCCGAGTCGGTGGCGATGTCCGGCAGATCCAGCACCGCGTTCGGGAATCGCGGGGTCACCGTCGACACCGCCCGGATGCGCACCGGGCGCGCCACCCCCTGCCGGCGGGCGAATTCCAGGCTGCACAGGACCAGCGCGGCCCCGCCGTCCGAGGTCGCGCAGATGTCCAGCAGCCGCAGCGGATCGGCGACCACCGCGGAAGCGGCGACCTCCTCGGCGGTGACCCGCTTGCGGTAGCGCGCGTACGGATTCAGCGCTCCCAGCGCGGCGTTCTTCACCTTGACCAGTGCGAAGTCCTCCATGGTGTCGCCGTGCACCGCCATGCGCCGGCGCGCGTACAGCGCGAAGTAGGCCGGGTTGGTCGCTCCCAGCAGACGAAATCGCAGCCAGTCCGGATCGTCCGGGCGATCCCCGCCGGCGGGCCGGAAGAACCCCTTCGGAGCGGCGTCCGCTCCCACCACGAGCACCACGTCCGCGAGCCCGGCCAGGATCTGTGCCCGCGCGGTCGCGATCGCCTGCGCCCCGGAGGCACAGGCGGCGTAGACACTGGCGACCCGGGCGCCCTGCCAGCCAAGGGCCCGGGCGAACGTCGCCCCCGCCACATACCCCGGATAACCGCCACGCACGGTGTCCGCGCCCACGACCGAACCGACGTCCGGCCAGCCCAGGGCCGCGTCCGCGAGCGCCGCGCGGGCCGCCGCCGTCCCGTACGCCACGAAGCCGCGCCCCCACTTGCCCCAGGGGTGCATGCCCACGCCCAGCACCGCCACGTCCGCCGTCATGCCGTCACCCCCGTCGGCCTCCACTGCCAGGTCGTCCAGGTCGTGTCCGCGTCCTCGTGCAGCACTCCGGGGACGACCTCCACCTCCATGCCCACCGCCAGTTCCGCGACGGTGACCCCGGGAACCGCCTGTCCCAGCACGACGATCCGCTCGGACGGCAGCTCCACCGCGATCAACGCGCACGGCTCCCAGACAAGTTCCGGATTGCTCACATAGGGTGACGGCGGCCGGTAGCGGCTGTCGGTGTACGACCAGACCCGGCCCGTCCGTGAGAGCGGGACCTCCTCCAGCGCACCGTCGCCCGGGCAGTGCGGATTGCGGCAGTGGAGGTCCTCGCGAGGGAAGAACACCGTCGTGCAGGAGGCGCACCGGGTGCCGAGGAGCCGGAAGCCGTCCCCCTCGCCGGTGAACCAGCCGGAGACCACGGGTCTGCGTGTACGCGTCAACGTTCCTCCTGGCGCAGTGAACTGACGAAGCGTCAGAAGTGTGCCACGGGCCACCGGGAATGGGCAGGGCGTACCGGTGAACCGGATCGCTCCTTCCTGCGTCGTGGTGACAGGAGGGGCTGCCGGGGCCGACGGGGGTGGTTCCGGTGGCCTCCTCCCCGCCCTCGTCGTCCCGCTGTGCGCCCTTGGCGGAAGACGGCCTTCCTCTGATCGGATACAGTCCGCGCGTGTCCGAAATTCAGCACTCAACTGCCAACTCCGCGCCCGACTCCCACTGTTCGAGCTGCGGAGCGCCCTATGGAGAAGGCGTCTCCGGCTGGCCGCGCACCTGCCCCTCCTGCGGCACCGTCGCCTACCGCAACCCGCTGCCGGTCGCGATCGCCCTCCAGCCCGTGTACGACACCAAGGGCACGGCCCTGGTCGTCATCACCCGCACCATCGCCCCCGCGCGCGGAGGCGTCGCCCTGCCCGGCGGCTACATCGACGACCGGGAGGACTGGAAACAGGCCGTCGTGCGCGAGCTCAAGGAGGAGACGGGCATCGACGCCGCCGCCCGTGACGTGCGGCTCGTGGACGCCATGAGCTCGCCGGACGGGCACCTGCTGCTGTTCGGACTCCTCCCGGAACGTCCGGCCGAGAGCCTTCCGGCCTACGACACCACGGACGAGACCGACGCCCGCAAGCTCCTGCGCCGGCCCGAGGAACTCGCCTTCCCGCTGCACACTCTCGCCGTGCGCGCCTGGTTCGAAGGCCGCTACATCTGAACCGGCACCTGCGCCGAGCCGCTCGCCCGCGTCAGCCGAGCCCCCGTACCCGCACCGGGTACGGCGGCTCGCTCGCACCGTTCTCCCGCTCCCGGGTCACCACCACCCGCCGGCCCTGCCGGCGGGCGGCATAGCGCTCGATCTCCGGTACGTCCCAGCCGTCGCCGGCATCCGGCACGACCAGCCCGCCCCCGGTCCGTCCCCGGGCGGGCGCCCACACCTCCAGCTCCACCCCGCCGTCCTCCCCCCGTACGGGAACGACCGCACCCGCGCGCGCGAGCACCGGAATCCGCTCCGGCGGCGCGTCCACGAGCACCTGCCCCGGACCCTCGTACGCCTCCTCCGTCACCGTGTCGTACCAGCGCCCCCGCGGCAGCTGCACCGCACGCCGGTCCGCACCCGGCGAGAGCACCGGCGCCACCAGGAAGCAGTCGCCGAGCAGAAACGCATCCTCGCAGCTACGCAGCGCACGGTCCTCCGGCGCACCCCACCACAGCGGCCGCACGAACGGCGAGCCGGTACGCCGGGCCAGATGCGCCAGCGTCACGAAGTACGGCAGTAGACGCCGGCGTTCCAGCAACGCCGCGCGCGCGTGCTCCAACACCGTGGGACCGAACTCCCACGGCTCCCTGCGGCCCGCCCGCAGACTCGCGTGCGTACGGAACAGCGGGAGATAGGCGCCGAGCTGGAACCACCGCAGATACAGCTCCGGCGAGGGACGGCCGTCGAAGCCGCCCACGTCCGGCCCCGAGTACGGCACCCCGCACAGCCCCAGCCCCAGCACCAGCGACAGCGAGGCCCGCAACCCCGGCCAGCCCGTCGCCACATCCCCCGACCAGGTGCCCCCGTAGCGCTGCATGCCCGCCCAGCCCGACCGAGAGAACAGGAACGGACGCTCCTTGGGCGACAACTCGCGCAGCCCCTCGTAGCCCGCCCGGGCCATGCAGAGCGCGTACACGTTGTGCGCCTCGCGGTGGTCACCGCCGCGCCCCTCCAGCGCATGCCGGGCCGAACGCGGCAGCGTCGTCTCCCCGAAGGCACTGAACGCCGTCGGCTCGTTCATGTCGTGCCAGAACCCCGCGAAGCCCTGCTCCAGCCGCTCCTCGTACAGCCCGCCCCACCACGCGCGCACGCGCGCGTGCGTGAAGTCAGGGAACACCGACTCACCCGCCCACACCTCGCCCCGCACCGTCCGCCCCGACGCGTCCCGGACGAACGCGTCCACGACCGACCCGCTGTCGTGCACCGCGTTGCCCGCCGCGGCCCGCACCGCCGGATCGACGATCGACACCAGCCGGATCCCGTCCCGGCGCAGCTCCTCCGCCAGCACCGGCAGCTTGGGGAAACGCTCCCGGTCCACCGTGAACACCTGATGGTCCTCGTAGTGGTCGATGTCCAGGTGCACCGCGTCCAGCGGCAGGCCCCGCTCCTGGTAGCCCGCCACGATCCGTCGCACCTCCTGCTCGCTGCCGAAGCCCCAGCGCGCGTGATGGTGGCCGAGCGCCCACGCGGGAGGCAGCGCGGGCGCCCCGGTCAGCGACGCCCAGGTGTGCAGCACGCGCGCGGGGGTGCCCACCATCACCCAGCCGCGCAGCGGACCGCCGTCCATCCGCACCTCGCAGCGGCCCGCCCGGTCGTGTCCGGACCCGGCGCCCTCCGCGCCCTCCCGCAGCGTCACCGTGCCGTCCCACGTGTTGTCGTGGAACAGCAGATGAACCCCGGCATCGGCGACCACCAACTGCACCGGCATGGTCACGTACAGCGGATCGTCCCCGGGACCGAAGGGCCGGCCACGATCGGTGTTCCACAGCCGGTACACGCCGTCCCGCAACCGCGGGCCCGCCGCCCGGCCGCCCAGCCCGAAGAACCGGGCGTCCGCCGCCACCTCCGACCGCTGCATCCACCGTGCCGTCCCCCCGCCGACCGGCTCCCACCAGCGCGGTGGCAGATCCCGCCGCAGCACCACACCGCCGGGCGTGCACACCTCCAGCGCGCCGTGACGGGAGATCACCACCGTCACGCGCTCCGCCACCACCCGCCAGCCGCCGTCCTTGTCCGGCTCCAGCATCACCCGGGGATCCGGCTCCGGAGCGCGGCCGGCGAGCGCGTACGACGGTTCGGGCCCCGACCCGTCCCAGCCCCAGAAGACGGCCCCGTTGACCGCGACGGTGATCCGCAGCTCCGAACGGCCGAACCGGATCACACCGCCACCCGGCCCCGGCTCCACGTCCCGCACCTGCCCCGGAACCCGCGCCCGCTCCGCACCCCGCGGCGGCAGTCCGGCGGCGTCGATCCGCCTCCTGCGCCATGCTGCCCGTACGGTACGCAACCCCTGACCCGCCCTCCCCGAACCGACCAGACTCACCGAACGCACCAGGTCACGACCGTTCATGCTGCTCACCCTGCCACTGACCGCCCCTCGCGCGCGTGTCGTTCAACTGCCGTTCACCCGTGGCCGGACCACATCTACACGACACGTACTGTGTGCGGCGCACCCTGGTGCAGAAGTCGATCACATGGCATCGTCCCTGTCAGCCGCGTCACGCGCACACCCCAGCCCGTGCGCGGACCGACGCACACGACGCGCACAGCCCGGGAGCAGCACCCATGTCGACAGCGAACACCCAGCCGCTCTGGCAGCCCGATCCCGAGCGGATCGCCCAGGCCCGCATCACCCGGTTCCAGGCATGGGCCGCCGAACACCACGCAGCCCCGGCCGAGGGCGGCTACCCCGCCCTCCACCGGTGGTCGGTCGAGCACCTGGACACCTTCTGGAAAGCCGTCACCGAGTGGTTCGACGTACGGTTCTCCACCCCCTACGCGCGCGTGCTCGGCGACCGCTCGATGCCCGGCGCCCAGTGGTTCCCCGGAGCCACCCTCAACTACGCCGAGCACGCCCTGCGCGCCGCGGCCGACCGCGCGGACGAGCCCGCGCTGCTGTACGTCGACGAGACCCACGAACCGCGCCCGGTGACCTGGTCCGAACTGCGCCGCCAGGTGGGCTCCCTCACCGCCGAGCTGCGCGCCCTCGGCGTCCGCCCCGGCGACCGCGTCAGCGGCTACCTCCCGAACATCCCCGAGGCCGTGGTCGCCCTCCTCGCCACGGCCGCCGTCGGAGCCGTGTGGACCTCCTGCGCACCGGACTTCGGCGCCCGCAGCGTCCTCGACCGCTTCCAGCAGGTCGAACCGGTCGTCCTGTTCACGGTCGACGGCTACCGCTACGGCGGCAAGCAGCACGACCGCCGGGAGATCGTCGCGGAGCTGCGCCGCGAGCTGCCCAGCCTGCGCGCCGTCGTCCACATCCCGCTCCTCGGCACCGAGGCACCCGAGGGTGCGCTCCAGTGGTCGGCGCTGACGGCCGCCGACACCGAGCCCGTCTTCGAACAGGTCCCGTTCGACCACCCGCTGTGGGTGCTGTACTCCTCCGGTACGACGGGCCTGCCCAAGGCCATCGTGCAGTCCCAGGGCGGCATCCTCGTCGAACACCTCAAACAGCTCGGCCTGCACTGCGACCTCGGCCCCGAGGACCGCTTCTTCTGGTACACCTCCACCGGCTGGATGATGTGGAACTTCCTCGTCTCCGGCCTGCTCACGGGCACCACGATCGTCCTGTACGACGGCAGCCCCGGCTACCCGGACACCGGCGCCCAGTGGCGGGTCGCCGAGCGCACCGGAGCCACCCTCTACGGCACGTCGGCCGCCTACGTCATGGCCTGCCGCAAGGCCGGCGTGCACCCCTCCCGCGACTTCGACCTCTCCCGGGTGCAGTGCGTCGCCACCACCGGCTCTCCGCTGCCCCCCGACGGATTCCGCTGGCTGCACGACGAGGTCCGCGACGACCTGTGGATCGCCTCCGTCAGCGGCGGCACGGACGTCTGCTCCTGCTTCGCGGGAGCCGTTCCGACACTGCCCGTGTACACCGGTGAACTCCAGGCCCCCGGACTCGGCACCGACCTGCAGTCCTGGGACCCGAGCGGCAAGCCCGTGATCGACGAGGTGGGCGAGCTGGTCGTCACCAACCCCATGCCGTCCATGCCGATCCGCTTCTGGAACGACCCCGACGGCAGCCGCTACCACGACAGCTACTTCGACACCTACCCGGGCGTCTGGCGGCACGGCGACTGGATCACCGTCACCTCCCGCGGTTCCGTGATCATCCACGGCCGCTCCGACTCGACCCTCAACCGGCAGGGCGTGCGCATGGGGTCCGCCGACATCTACGAAGTGGTGGAACGCCTGCCCGAGATCAAGGAGTCCCTCGTCATCGGTATCGAACAGCCCGACGGGGGCTACTGGATGCCGCTCTTCGTCCACCTCGCCCCGGGAGCCGTCCTGGACGAGGCGCTCCTGAACCGCATCAAGCAGGCCATCCGCGAACAACTCTCACCCCGCCATGTGCCCGACGAGATCCTCGAGGTCCCGGGCATCCCGCACACCCTCACCGGCAAGCGCATCGAGGTCCCGGTCAAGCGACTCCTGCAGGGAACGCCCCTGGAGAAGGCCGTCAACCCCGGATCCATCGACAACCTCGCCCTGCTGGGCTTCTACGAGGAACTCGCCCGCAAGCGCGCCTGACCGGACCGCGCCCCCCTGCAGACGGCCTCGGACTTCGCGGAGCACGGCGGCGGAGCCCGAGGCCGTTGTCAGTGCCGCTGGTTACTGTGAGTGAGCACTGATCGACTGCGCACTTGGGGGAATCATGGTGCACACCAACCGTCAGACCCTGCGACGCGTCCTGCGCCGCGAGATCGCCGGCACCATCGGCCTGCTCACCGACGAGCACGACTTCCGCGCCATGCGGCGCTACCGCAGCTTCCTCTTCGACGACCACACCACCTACCTCCGGCACATGGAGGCGCTCCTCAAGAGCCGCGCGGCCGAGGGCAGCCACACCGCGCTGGCCCTCTTCGACCCCGAGGACTACGCCGCGTTCTGCGCGGACGCCGGCCTCGACCCGGAAGCGCCGGCCAGCCGCAGCCGGTTCACCGCGGAACTCGCGGCCACCGGCCCCACCATTCCCTACGACGGCCGTCCCCTCGCCACGCTCCTGCCGGCCCTCGTCGACGAGGCCGTGCGACAGGCCACCTGGGAGTACGCCGCCACCCTGCTCACCCGACTCGGCCCCTGCCCCACCTGCGGGGAGGACATCGGCCGTTCGGCCTTCACCCGCGCCTCCGCCCTCGTCGTCCGCATCCTCGACACCGCCCCGCTCGGCGACCGGCACCTCGTCTGCAGCGTCTCCGGCACGCCGGAAACCCTCGTCTCCGTCCTGCACGCCGACGAGGACACCGAAGGCACCGTCGAACTCGACGATGCCGAAGCCCTCGAGTTCACCAGCGTCCTCGCCCTCGGCCTCGCCACCCACAGCCCCGGCGGACTCGTGATGCGCATCAGCGCCCCGGGCGCACCCGACCGCGTCTACGGCTGGCGGATGCGCGGCGGCGGTCTCGCGCCCCTCACCGCCGCCGAGGTCTTCGACGCCTACTGCACCGACGTCGAGTCCGGAGACCTCATCTCCCCGGAATCGGGCGTCGACTACTGCGCACCACCCGACCTCGGAGAGGAGCGGACGGACCAGGAGCACCGGCACTGAACGCGCCAGGGGCGCCCCACCCGGCGGCGGGACGCCCCTCGACCCGGCATACGGCGCGGCTCGGTCCGGCTTACTCGCCGGACAGCACCGCCTGAGCCGCGCTGCGTGCCTCTTCGGCGGTGTCCGCGGCACGCGCGGCCGAGGCGGCCCGCTCGCACTGCGCCAGCGTGAACTTCGCCAGCGTCGCCCGGACGTAAGGGATCGACGCCGCACCCATGGACAGGGAGGTGACACCCAGACCGGTCAGCACACAGGCCAGCAGCGGGTCGGACGCGGCCTCACCACACACACCGCAGCTCTTGCCCTCGGCCCTCGCCGCCTCGGCGGACAGCGCGACCAGGTCGAGCAGCGCCGGCTGCCACGGGTCCTGGAGCCGCGACACCGCGCCCACCTGCCGGTCGGCGGCGAACGTGTACTGGGCGAGGTCATTCGTCCCCAGGGACAGGAACTCGACCTCCTGCAGGATCGAACGCGCCCGCAGCGCGGCCGACGGGATCTCCACCATCGCGCCGAACTTGGCCCGCAGCCCCGCCTCACGGCAGGCGTCCGCGAACGCCTTGGCGTCCGTCCGGTCCGCCACCATGGGCGCCATGACCTCGAGGTAGACGGGCAGGCCCTCGGCGGCCCTCGCCAGGGCGGTCAGCTGCGTGCGCAGGACCTCCGGGTGGTCGAGCAGCGTCCGCAGACCACGCACGCCCAGCGCCGGGTTCGGCTCGTCCGCCGGCGTCAGGAACTCCAGCGGTTTGTCCGCGCCGGCGTCCAGGACACGCACGACGACACGGCCCTCGGGGAACGCCTCAAGCACCTGCCGGTAGGCCTCGACCTGCTTCTCCTCGGACGGCGCGCTCTTGCTGTCGTCCAGGAACAGGAACTCCGTGCGGAACAGACCGACGCCCTCCGCACCGGCCTCCACGGCGGCCGGTACATCGGCGGGTCCACCGACATTGGCCAGCAGCGGCACCTTGTGCCCGTCGGCCGTGGCACCCGGACCGGTCGACGCGGCCAGCGCCGCCTTCCGCTCGGCCGCCGCGGCCTCCAGCTGTGCCTTCTTCTCCTCGCTCGGGTTCACGAAGATGTCACCGGTGCTGCCGTCGACGGCGATCACCGTGCCCTCGGCCAGCTCACCGGCGCCCGGCAGCGCGACGACGGCCGGCACGCCCAGCGCCCGCGCCAGAATCGCGCTGTGACTGGTCGGCCCACCCTCCTCGGTCACGAAACCGAGCACGAGTGCCGGGTCCAGCAGCGCGGTGTCGGCGGGAGCCAGATCGCGCGCCACCAGGACATAGGGCTCGTCGCTGTCCGGGACACCCGGCATGGGGACGCCGAGCAGCCGGGCGACGATACGGTTCCGCACGTCATCCAGGTCGGCCACACGCCCGGCCAGGTACTCCCCGGCACCGGCCAGCAACTCGCGGTACGCCGCGAACGCGTCGTACACGGCGCGCTCGGCCGTACTGCCGACGGCGATCCGCCGCTCCACGTCCGCCATCAACTCGGGGTCCTGGGCCATCATGGCCTGCGCCTCGAGGACCGCCTGGGCCTCGCCGCCCGCCAGGTTGCCCCGCGCCATCAGGTCGGCCGCCACGGCGTCCACGGCCTGACGGGCCCGCCCCTGCTCGCGCTCCGCTTCCTCCGCAGGGATCTGCTTGGCAGGCGGCTCGAGCACCGCCGTTCCCATGTGCCGAACCTCGCCGATCGCCACACCGTGGCTCACGCCGACGCCTCGCAGCGTTGTCTCCATCTCACCCGTCTCCGATAGTGCGGCGGGTCCCGCCGCCGCGATGGTTGTCCGGTACGCCGCCGCGCGGCGGCACTGTCGTCAGTTCCAGGAGAAGAGGCTGTCGCCGGCCTTCACGTCACCACTGTCACGGAGGTCGGAGAGAGACTCGGCGGTGGCTTCGAGCGCCACGACGGGGCACACCGGGGATTTGCCGGCCGCCTCGACCGCTGCGGGGTCCCAGCGCACGATGCTCTGGCCACGCGTGACGGTGTCGCCCTTGCTGACGAGGAGCTCGAAGCCCTCGCCGTTGAGCTGGACGGTGTCGATGCCGAGGTGGGTGAGCACACCGTGCCCCTCGCCGTCCACCACGACGAAGGCGTGCGGGTGCAGGGAGACGATGACGCCGTCCACGGGCGCCACGGCCTCGGAAGGCTCACGCACGGGGTCGATCGCGGTGCCCGGGCCCACCATGGCTCCGGAGAAGACCGGGTCGGGCACGGCGGCCAGTCCGATGGCGCGTCCAGCGAGCGGGGACGTCACGGTGGTCATGGGAAGCCTCCCAGGAGTGGAGCTGCAATGTGCCGTCACTGCCTGTCCCGGACGGCGCACTGAGCAGCAGCGTATGCCATGTGAAGTGGCGGTTCCGTATGGAAGCTACCAGGAAGTGGTCTAGACCACCAACCCCCCGGATTTGCACGTGGTTCAACGCCGCGTGTACAGTCGTACTCCTGCCTGGGACGGGGAGACGCGAAAGCGTCACCGCTCGGCAGGGACCCAAACTCGGTCAGATCCTCTTTCAGGATCCTCTTCTGCATGTCTGCAGGAGGGTGGTCAGAGAGACGGAAAAACCCTGATAGAGTTTGGAACACCGAAGGGAAGCGCCCGGAGGAAAGCCCGAGAGGGTGAGTACGAAGGAAGCGTCCGTTCCTTGAGAACTCAACAGCGTGCCAAAAGTCAAC